>CAYPTY010000016.1:0-66061 GCA_964413935.1 uncultured Balneolaceae bacterium
CTGCGACCTTCGGGTTATGAGCCCGACGAGCTACCAGCTGCTCCACCCCGCGATGAATGAACGTCAAATATAAGGCTTAACCGACCTCCATGTCAACTTATAATTAAGCCTTAGTGATGATTTCTGACTCAAAATTTTATTGTTGCTTACGTATCTTATGACGGCTTAACCCCAAAAATATTTTATATGATTTCATCAAAAGAAGCGATTGCACTTGAAGATAAACACGGTGCCCACAACTACCATCCGTTGCCGGTGGTGTTATCACGGGGCGAGGGTGTTTTTCTCTGGGATCCTGAAGGCAATCAATATTACGATTTTCTCTCTGCTTATTCGGCTGTAAACCAGGGGCATTGCCATCCGGATATCGTTGAAGCTTTGATAACTCAGGCTGAAACCCTCACCTTAACATCCAGGGCCTTTTATAACAATGTACTTGGTGAGTACGAGCAGTACCTTTCCGATTATTTTGGTTTTGACCGGGTACTTCCTATGAATACCGGTGCTGAGGCGGTGGAAACAGCCATCAAAATATGCCGGAAATGGGCCTATGAAAAGAAAGGCGTTGAAGAAGACGCGGCCCGGATTGTGGTATGCGATAATAACTTTCACGGGCGTACTACCACCATCATTTCCTTTTCCACTGATCCCGGATCCAAACAAAAATTTGGTCCCTACACTCCTGGGTTTATCAACGTGGCCTATGATGATCTTGAACAGCTTGAAAAAGCCCTGCAGGCGGATAATGTAGCCGGTTTTCTGATTGAACCTATTCAGGGAGAAGCGGGTGTGGTCGTTCCCTCCGAGGATTTTATTCGCAAAGCTGCAGAACTGTGTAAGAAGTATGATGTTTTGCTGATGGCTGATGAAATTCAGACGGGCATAGCCCGAACCGGAAGCCTGCTGGCTGTTTGCGGAGACTGCAGCTGTCAGGGCCATTGCGAGCGACAATCGAGCTACACCCGCCCGGATGTGTTGATTCTGGGCAAGGCCATTTCCGGCGGTGTATACCCGGTCAGCGCCGTTCTCGCCGATGATGAAGTGATGGAGGTTATTCAGCCGGGGCAGCATGGTTCTACCTTCGGTGGCAATCCACTGGGTGCTAAAGTAGCCATGGCAGCGCTGGAAGTGGTACGCAATGAAAAACTGGCTCAAAATGCCCGTAAACTGGGTATTCTATTCCGAAAACGTATGCAGCAGCTCTGCGATGAACACGACCTGTTCGTGATGGTTCGCGGTCGGGGTTTACTCAATGCTGTAGTGATCAACGACAGCCCGGAGAGTACCACCGCCTGGGATTTCTGCGTGGCACTTAAAAACAACGGCCTGCTGGCTAAGCCCACACACGGCAATATCATTCGTTTTGCGCCTCCGCTGATCATGACAGAAGAGCAACTGGAAGCATGCCTGAAAATCATCGAAAAAACGCTAACGGAGTTTGCATCCTAAGTTAAAGTGTAGAATATTTTCGGGTAAGTATTAATCCATAATCCGGGGATAATTCTATGTCTGTCAGTACAGCTATTGATCCAAAAGAAGTCCACAAAATTCTGTCCAAACACATCCTCACGGATGGGTATGATATGGTGCTTGATCTGGATAAGAGCAGTGGACCGTACCTGCATGATGCTAAAAGTGGCCGGAATTATCTGGATTTCTTCACCTTTTTCGCTTCAAATCCCCTGGGGATGAATCACCCCAGAATGGCTGCGGATAAAGATTTTATACAGAAACTCGGAAAAGTAGCCATCAATAAACCTTCCAATTCTGATGTTTACACGGAAGAACTCGCCCTTTTTATGGAAACCTTCAGCCGGGTTGGAATTCCGGATTACCTGAACAAATCATTCTTTATTTCAGGCGGAGCACTGGCTGTGGAAAATGCCATGAAAGTGGCCTTTGACTGGAAGGTGCAGAAGAACTTCGAAAAAGGTTACCGGGAGGAAAAGGGTCACAAGGTTTTGCATTTTGAACGGGCTTTTCACGGGCGCTCCGGGTATACCATGTCGGTCACCAACACGGATCCAAATAAGGTCAAGTATTTTCCGAAGTTCGACTGGCCCAGAGTAATCTCTCCCGCCATGAAATTTCCCGCTACCAAAGAACACATCGCAGAGGTAAAAGAACATGAAGAGCTGGCCGTGAAGCAGATGCGGATGTACTTTGAGCAGCACAAAGATGATATCGCCTGTATCCTTATTGAAACTATTCAGGGAGAAGGTGGCGACCGACATTTCCGAAAAGAATTTCACCAGGCATTAAGGAATCTGGCGGATGAGTATGATGCACTTTTAATTTACGATGAAGTGCAAACCGGTATTGGTATGACCGGTAAATTCTGGGCTCACGAATATTTTGTAGAACCTGATATCATCGCTTTTGGCAAGAAGGCTCAGGTCTGCGGTATCCTTGCCGGCCCCAGAATTGACGATGTTGAGGATAATGTGTTCAAGGTATCCTCCCGTATAAATTCAACCTGGGGCGGTAACCTGGTCGACATGGTTCGCTTTGAACGCATTCTCACGGTTATTGAAGAAGAGAATCTGGTCCATAATGCCGCTGAAGTTGGATCCTATCTGCTTGAACAGCTGAACAGACTGGCAGAGGAGCATGAATATATCACGAATCCAAGGGGTTTAGGTCTGTTCTGCTCCATCGACCTGCCGGATAAGCATTCCAGAGATGCGGTGATTCAGGAATGCGTGAAAAATGGCTTGATGATTCTGTCTTGTGGTACCCAGACCGTTCGATTCCGCCCCCCGTTAACTATTGAGCGAGCTCACATTGACGAGGGACTGGAAATCCTGGAAAAGAGTTATAAAAGCGGCATTGAAAGATGCCCTGTTGTCCACTAGAGGCTAGTTGTTTTATACCAGCTGGTGACTTTCAGGCTGAATCACTACCTCGTTCAATACCGAACCTTCAGGCTGATTTACGGCATAGTAAACGGCCTTGGCAACTTCCTCGGTATCCAGCATAGCTTCTTTCTTTACACGCATGTTTACGCGCTCATCGTCCCAGAATGGTGTGTTCACTCCGCCCAGGTGCAGTAATGAGAATTTGATGCCGGTGCGCTTGGCTTCTTCTGTGAGGGCTTTGGTAAAACCGGTGAGTGCAAACTTTGTGGCCGCATAAACCGATGAGTTTTTCATGATGTATTTCCCCATGGTACCCGGGAACATCACGATGGCGCCGCTTTTCTGCTCAGTCATATAGCGCATTACCGTCTGGGTAACCAGGAAGCTTCCGTATACATTTACATCAATAATTTCTTTTGCGTCTACCGGATTGATATCCAGGATGGGCTGGATGAGTCCTTGTCCGAAAGCATTTACAAGAATGTCGATGGATCCCAGATTCTGCTGGATCTCTCGGGCCATGTCGGAAACGGATGCGTGATCGGTTACATCCACCTGAATGGAAAAAGCCTCGCCTCCATCATCATTGATATTTTTAGCGATTTCGTCTGCTTTGGATTTGTCGCGGCCTGCGATAACCACTTTGCATCCTGCTTTTGAGAAGAGTCGGGCCGTGGCACTTCCAATACCACCGGTACCGCCAACGATGAGTACTACTTTATCTTTCATGGGGCTCCTTTAGATTTGATTTGCCCCTATGAAAAATATTTTAAGCGATGTTCGTTCCGTTCATCAGGCCGTCATAGCTGACGGGATGGTGTTTTCATACAGAGCGCTTAACTCACTTACTTTTATTGAACCAATCCCCTGAATATTCAACAGATCACCGCTGGTTGCACCCAGCTCCGTGACCGGAATACCCGATTTTTCGAAGTGGTTTGTTACCTCATCAAGCTTTTCTGAGCTGACCGTGATTACCACCCCGGATTGTGCTTCAGAAAAGAGGTATTCATTCGGGTCATCAACATCCGGTAGTTTGAGTTCTGCACCGATGCCTGAAAAAATACTCATTTCAGCCAGAGTAATTGCGAGTCCGCCGTCAGAACAATCATGCGCTGCGGTAATCAAACCATCCTGAATAGCTTTCAGCAGTGATTCCTGCAGGTTGAGTTCAAAATCCAGATCCAGCTCAGGAGCATCACCGGTTGTGAGATTAAAAATAGTTTTGAGGTACTGACTTGCGCCCAGCCCCTTGCGCTCAGCACCGATATAGAGAACCTGTTCTCCCTCTTCTTTATAACCGGGAGTCATCAGATGATTTTCCACATCCTCGATGAGTCCAAGCATACCAATGATCGGAGTCGGGAAAATGGCACTGTTTGGATTCTCATTGTAGAAACTCACGTTACCGCCGGTTACTGGAGTATTCAGCTTGCGGCAGGCATCCCCCATTCCGCCAAGGGCTTCTTTGAAGGTCCAGTAGACTTCCGGTTTGTATGGATTACCGAAGTTCAGGCAGTTGGTGATGGCCAGCGGCCGGCCGCCCGAGCAAACCACATTTCTGGCTGACTCCACAACCGCGATCTGCCCGCCTCTGCGAGGGTTCAGATATACATAGCGACCGTTGCAGTCCGTTTTGGCTACCAGTCCCTGTTTCATATCCTTAAGGCGAATTACCCCTGAATTGGTAGCTCCAGGAGCATTCACCGTGTTGGTTCTCACGGTTGTGTCATATTGTTCGTGCACCCACCGTTTGGATGCAATGTTTGGAGAAGCGAGAACGGATTTCAGGGTTTCCAAATAATCAGCTGGGTGATCCAGTGATTTCACATCGAACTTTTGTACCTCATCCAGATATGCAGGTTTGGTTGCTTCACGCACATACTGGGGCGCTCCTCCGCCGAGAACCAGATGTTCAGCCGGAATTTCCGCCTTGATTTCTCCGTCTTTCCAGTAGGTGACCTTATCACCTTCCACTACTTCTCCAATGTGCACCGCATGCAGATCCCATTTTTCGTATACATCGATGACTTCCTGCTCACGACCTTTCTCCACGACCACCAGCATACGCTCCTGGGACTCGGAGAGAAGCAGCTCATATGCCGTCATACCCTCTTCACGAGCGGGCACTTTATCGAGATCTATCTTCATGCCCTGGCCGCCCTTGTCGGTCATTTCACTGGTGGAGCATGCAATACCGGCTGCTCCCATATCCTGCATACCCAAAATGGCTCCGGTTCTGAGTGCTTCCAGGCTGGCTTCAAGTAACAGTTTTTCGGTGAAAGGGTCACCTACCTGCACACTCGGACGTTTGGCCTCACTTTCTTCGGAAATTTCTTCAGAGGCAAAGGTTGCTCCGTGGATACCATCCCTACCGGTACTCGAACCCACAATAAGTACAGGGTTGCCAATTCCTTTGGCAATTGCGGATACGGTTTCATCCGCCTTCACTATTCCGATACTCATGGCATTCACCAGCGGATTACCTTCATAGCTTTCATCGAAGAAAACTTCACCCCCAATCACGGGAATCCCAAAGGAGTTTCCGTAATCACCGATACCCCGCACAACCCCATCCAGCAGGTATCTTACCCTTGGATTGTCCAGTTTACCGAAACGCAGTGAATTCAGACTGGCCACCGGACGGGCACCCATGGTGAAAATATCTCTGTGAATGCCACCAACCCCTGTTGCCGCACCCTGATAGGGTTCAATGGCACTTGGATGGTTATGACTTTCAATTTTAAAAGCACAGCCCATGCCATCACCGATATCTACCAGGCCTGCATTTTCTTCCCCTGCACCTACCAGCATTTGAGGGCCACTCCTCGGCAGTTTCTTCAATTCCAGAATGGAGTTTTTGTAGGAGCAGTGCTCTGACCACATCACGGAATACACGCCTAGTTCGGTAAATGTTGGAGTGCGGCCAAGCCGATCCACAATCATCTGGTATTCTTCTTCGGTGAGTCCGTGGTCGAGGGCTAGTTCAAGGTTTACTTCAGGTTCCTTCAAAGGCTGTGAGGGCATGAAATCAGATTAAATATTTATTGGGACAATCGGCCTAAAAGGTACGATTATTTGCAAAAAGCGACTACCCAATAAAAATGCATTTGATTGGGTTTTTTTCTTGACAAAAATAAAGCAGACTTCTTAAATTGAATACCAATATTCGAATATGAATATTTGATTACATCAAAGGGTTTATGCGACTGCTATCACAAGGTGCACAATACGCTATTAGCGCTATTATCGCTCTGTCTAAGTCAACCGATGGGAATGCGATATCAGCGTCAGAACTGGCCAAGACATTAAACTGTCCGGCTGCTTATCTGTCTCAGATTCTGGCCAAATTAAAGGAGCCTGGAATTATAATATCTATGCGCGGGCTCAAAGGCGGAGTTTATCTGGCTAAGCCTCTTAATGAGATTGTACTATTCGATGTGATTGAGGCCATTGACGGCACTCAGTTTTTTACCCAGTGTTTTCTGGGAATTGAAGGATGCGGGCATATTGAGCCCTGCCCTTTTCATGAATTCTGGGCAACAAAGCGAACCAATATAGAGGAATGGCTGCGATCTACCTCCTTTGAGCAGGTGGATAAGTCCATGACACAGGATTGGTTCGAACAAACCTTGCAGTTTACACGAGGGATGCCCGGCTCATGAAAAAAGATGCAATCCAGACCGAAGAAATTAAATGCATGCACTGCGGGGCCGTTTGCAGCAGTGAACCGGTGATGGTGGATGGGAACCCTTTCTGCTGCAGCGGCTGTGCAGGTGTTTTCAGTATTACTCAGGATGCCGCTACCAACGGAAACGGCAGCTGCCCCTCTCAGGCCGCTCTGAACAGTAGCTTGCAGATCAGCCACAGAGCCCGATTCGATTACCTTGAGGATGAAAGTGTGGTTACCAAACTCACCGAATTCGAAGACCAGGAACTCCTTCAGGTCCGTTTAGCCATCCCGAATATTCAGTGCACCTCCTGCGTCTGGATGCTGGAACAGCTGAATGAAAACTACGAAGGCATCATTGAGTCGCGCGTCAACTTCATGAAGAAGGATCTGACTGTTACCCTTCGTAAGAATGAAGTGAGTGTCCGGGATCTGGTTGAGCTGCTCACCAGCATGGGATATGAACCTTCCCTTTCCCTGAAGAATTTGAGCGGTGAAAAAGAAGAGAAAAAGGATTACAGGCTGCTGCTAAAGCTTGGGCTTGCCGGTTTTGCCTTCGGTAATATCATGCTCTTCAGTTTTCCGGCTTATCTCTCCGGTGATGAAACACTGATCGGTATTCAGTACGGCCTTATTTTCGGTCTGCTGAATATTGTCCTTTCTATCCCTGTTCTGTTATATAGTGCCAGTGATTATCTGAAATCAGCCTGGGCTGCCATTCTGAGAAAAGGTATCAACCTGGATGTTCCCATATCACTGGGGATAATCGCCTTGTTTAGCCGCAGCACCTATGAAGTGCTCTCCATGACCGGAGAAGGATATTTCGATTCTTTTACCGGACTGATTTTCTTTCTCCTGATCGGAAAATGGGTACAACGAAAAACCTTTGCCCAGCTTTCTTTTGACAATGATTATAAAGCCTATTTACCCATTTCGGTTTTAACGGTGGATGAGGAGGGGAAAGAAAGCAGCATCGCCATAGAAAAACTGGAAATCGGACAGGAAATTCTGGTTCGCAATCAGGAACTGGTCCCGGTTGATTCCATCCTTAAAACCAATCAGGTGATGGTAGATTACAGCTTCCTGAGTGGGGAGTCTGAACCGGTAAGCCTGAAAAAGGGAGATGTGGTCTATGCCGGCGGCCGGATTGTAGGCGCCAAAGCACATATGCTGGTTTATAAAGAGGTAGACCAGAGTCACCTGACCGAGCTCTGGCAAAATGAAGCTTTTGAAAGGAATAAAGATGCTACGGTTACCACCTTTGCAGATCGCATCAGTCCTTATTTTACGGTTACCGTTCTGACGGTTGCCATTGTATCTGCCATAGTCTGGAGCTTTTTTGATGTTTCCACAGCCGTATCTGTATTCACTGCGGTTCTGATCATTGCCTGTCCCTGTGCACTGGCACTTTCTACCCCTTTCACGCTGAATGCAGTCAGCAATATTTTGGGTCAAAACGGGATTTATTTGCGCAACACCCAGGTCGTTGAACGACTTTCTAAAACGGATACTATCGTATTTGACAAGACCGGAACCATTACCAATGCCCGTGAGGCCCGCGTTGTGTATGAAGGCATAGAGCTCTCTGACGCAGAAAAAGTATTGGTTAAAAGTATTTGCTCTTACTCCTCCAATCCGGTGAGTGATAAAATTGCCTCCGGATTTACCGGCATTGACACGATTGAGCTGGAATCTTTCGATGAGAGCCTGAACAGGGGAGGCTGTGGTGTTTTCGAAGGAAACCAAGTATGTATCGGAACGATGGAATATTTTGAAGAAATGGGCTTTGAGGTAAAACAGCCCGATGACTTCGGTACCGCCATATTTCTGGCCATCAATGATGAAGTAAAAGGCTATTACCTGCTCGAGAACAGTATCCGCAGTGGGGTTACTGAGGTATTGAACGGCCTGAAGCAATCATTCCGCACCTTCCTGCTTTCCGGAGACGACCAGAAGCATTTTGAGCTCTTCCGAAAGTATTTTAAAAATGCCGCAGAGCTGCTCTTTCACAAAAAACCGCAGGATAAACTGGATTTTATCCGAAACCTGCAGCAGAACGGCCATCATGTTTGTATGGTCGGTGATGGTATTAATGATGCCGGTGCCCTGAAGCAGGCCGACTTTGGAATTGCCGTAAATGATGACATCAATTCTTTCTCTCCGGCCTGCGACGCCATCTTCGAAGGGGAATCACTTTCCAAACTGCAGACCATGCTGAATTTTTCTGAAAAAGCTATTCAGATCATCATTGCAAGTTTTGTGATATCCCTCATTTACAATGTAACTGGACTTGGTTTTGCTGTTTCCGGAAAACTGACTCCACTGGTAGCGGCTATACTGATGCCGCTAAGTTCTGTTACCATCATGATTTTCACTTACACCGCAACTACGCTTGTGGCAAAAAAGAAGGGGTTAATGTTATGGAAGTAATTTTTCTGCTGATCGGCTTCAGTCTTCTGGTAGCTCTCACCTTTCTATACCTCTTTTTCTGGGCGGTTAAATCGGGACAATATGACGATTCCGAGACGCCGGCCATGCGCATTCTTTTTGATTCTAAAAATTCAAAAACCAACAACACAAACAGGGATGGACAATAACTATGGATACATTTCAATATGATAATAGAATTGTTCGTGACTTTGGTATAGCAACCCTTGCATGGGGTATCATTGGATTTGTGGTAGGATTGATCGTTGCTTTAAAGTTCATCTTTCCGGAATTCCTTGGATTTGTACCAGAGTTATCATTCGGCCGTTTACGGCCGCTCCACACCAATGCCGTAATCTTCGCATTTGCAGGTAATGCCATTTTTTATGGGGTGTATTACTCGCTACCAAGGCTGTGCAAGGCACCAATGTGGAATGAGACTTTGAGTCGCATTCACTTCTGGGGCTGGCAGGCAATTATTTTGTCGGCTGTGCTTACTCTGCCCTTCGGTATCACCACCTCCAAAGAATATGCAGAACTGGAATGGCCGATTGACATCGCCATTACCCTGATCTGGGTAGCCTTCGGAGCCAATATGATCATGACGATACTCAAGCGTCGCGAGAAGCACATTTATGTAGCCATCTGGTTTTATCTGGCCACATTCATCACTGTTGCGGTACTGCACGTGGTGAACTCTTTTGAAATGCCGGCTACCTTATTCAAAAGCTACTCCCTTTATGCCGGGGTTCAGGATGCGCTGGTTCAGTGGTGGTATGGTCACAACGCCGTGGCTTTCTTCCTCACCACGCCTTTCCTGGGTATTATGTACTACTTCATCCCGAAAGCAGCCAACCGCCCGATTTTCTCATACCGGCTTTCTATTGTCCATTTCTGGGCTCTGATTTTCATTTATATCTGGGCTGGTCCGCATCACCTGCTGTATACTGCTCTGCCGGGCTGGGCACAGGCATTGGGTACGGTTTTCAGTATTATGCTGATTGCACCATCCTGGGGTGGTATGCTGAACGGTTTACTTACCCTTCGAGGTGCCTGGGACCGGGTTCGGGAAGATCCTGTACTTAAATTCCTGGTTGTTGGTGTAACCGCTTATGGTATGGTAACCTTTGAAGGTCCGATGCTGTCCATCGCTAACGTGAATGCAATTGCACACTATTCCGATTACATCATTGGTCACGTGCATAACGGTGCCCTGCTCTGGAATGGTGGTCTTGCCTTCGGTATGCTGTATTACATCACACCGCGGATTTATAGAATTAGAAAAGCTGCTGGTGCAATTGGTGGAGAAGATGGAGGTACGGGTGCAGCAGAGTATCTATCTCCTAAACTATATTCCGTCAAGCTGGCTAATGTCCATTTCTGGTTCGCCACGCTAGGAGCCATTTTCTACGTAATCCCGATGTACTGGGGCGGTATTACCCAGTCACTGATGTGGAAAGAATTCGCCGATACTGGTCTTCTGGCTTATCCAAACTTCCTGGAAACGGTAAACCAGATTATGCCGATGTATGCGTTGAGAGCATTTGGTGGAACCCTGTTTATCGTGGGTGCCTGTGTGGGTGCTTATAATTTATGGAAAACAGCCCAGATGGCAACTTTCCAGCCTGAGGAAGAAGCACAGGCTGCACCTCTGGTGGTGAAGAAAACTACCGAAAAGGTATACTGGCACCGATGGCTGGAAGCCCGTCCGGTTCAGTTCTCTGTATGGATTCTGGTAGCCATCCTGATTGGTGGGGTAGTCGAGTATGTACCCACCGCTTTGATTGATTCCAATGTGCCGACCATCAGCAGTGTGAAACCTTACACCCCGCTGGAAGTGGTAGGAAGGGATATTTATATCTCTGAGGGTTGTAATAACTGTCACTCTCAGATGATTCGCCCTTTCCGCTCTGAAACCGAGCGCTATGGGGAATATTCCAAAGCCGGTGAGTTTGTCTATGATCACCCATTCCTCTGGGGATCAAAACGTACCGGACCGGATCTGCACAGAATTGGAGGTAAGTATCCTAACTCATGGCATCTGCGCCATATGTACGATCCTTACACCACTTCACCTGGATCCATCATGCCGGCCTATCCCTGGATGCACAAAAAGGACATGGATAAGGAAACCATCGCCAAGAAAATCAATGCTCTGAGAACGGTGGGAGTACCTTATCCTGAGGGATACGAAGACCTGGCAATGGCCGATCTGGAAGCGCAGGCCAGCATGATATATGATGACCTGGCCGCTAATGGCTTTGCTGAAATCGAAGAGGTTCAGATTACCTCAGATAAGCAGATTATCGCCCTGATTGCTTACCTGCAGCGAGTGGGTATCGATATCAAGGGTGAAAGAGATCCTTTCGAGAATCTGCCTTCCAAAATGCAAATCACCCAAATAGAAGAATAAGGGAGGAATCAGCATGTATAAAGAAGTACTCAGATCAATCGATGGAATCGGGCTTTTCCCCAGCATTTCGCTGCTCATATTTCTGGCACTCTTCACTTTTGTAATTGTGTATGTGATCAGAAAAGGGAAACCACACTGGGAAAATGCAGCCAGCATTCCGCTGGACGACAGCAAGGTATTTACTAACACAGCTACAAACGAGGTGTAAGAATGAAAGTATTCGACGACGAAAAGGATAAACTACTCGATCATGAATATGACGGGATCGGTGAATTGAATAATCATATGCCGGTTTGGTGGCTGTGGCTGTTTTTCTTCACCATTGTATGGGGTGCCGGATACCTTGTGTGGTATCAGTTAATGGACATCGCTCCAGACCAGCATGAGCAGTACGAAAACCAAGTGGCGGAAGCCAATGCAAAATTCGGACTGGATCAGCAGGGAAGCGACGGCGATCAGGCTTTTGTCTATACCATTTCCGACGATCCCGAAGCCATTTCCAAGGGACAGGAAATTTATATGAGCACAAACAATCTCTGCTTTACCTGCCATGGAAGTGCAGGTGAAGGACTGGTTGGCCCTAACCTGACCGACAATCAATGGATCCATGGTTGTAAGTCAGGCGAAGTAGCAACAAGTATCATTGAAGGATTCCCGCTCAAAGGCATGATTGCCTATGGAAGCGGGGCGCCGCTTACCAACGAACAGGTAAACGACGTTATCAGCTTTATAGCCTCCCTTCAGGGTACTGAGCCGGCCAATGCAAAGCCTGTTGACACAGAACGCGCAACAGAATGCGTAATTAGCGACGAATAAATAAGCCCTTGTGTCCGGGTATGGTGATACATACCCGGATTCTTTTCTTTAATAAATTTGATGGAATTCTATTATGTCAATTGAAGTCGAACGCCGCATAGATCAGGACAACTACCGTGATCACCTTGCAACGGTTAGTGAAGATGGGAGACGAAACTGGATTTATCCTAAGAAGGTAAGCGGGCGTTTTTACAATGCCCGTACTTATTTTTCATGGCTGCTTCTGGCTTTCTTCTTTGCCGGGCCCTTCATTAAAATTAACGGGCAGCCTCTCTTACTGGTTAATATCCTCGAACGCAAATTTGTGATTTTCGGGGTCGCATTCTGGCCGCAGGATCTGCACATACTGGTTTTTGGAATGCTTTCCTTCATTATTTTTGTGGTACTCTTCACCGCCATTTTTGGCCGTCTTTTCTGCGGCTGGGCCTGTCCGCAGACTATTTTTATGGAAATGGTATTTCGGAAAATCGAATACCTGATTGAAGGTGATGCTGTTGATCAGATGCGTCTGAAAAAAGCCCCATGGAAATGGGATAAAATCTGGAAAAAGACCACCAAGCACAGCATTTTTTACGGACTCTCCTTCCTCATTTCCAATCTCTTCCTTGCCTATGTGATCGGTATAGAACAGTTATGGGAAATCGTTACGGATCCCCCATCGGAGCATATTGGCGGACTTTCAGCCATGATCATATTCAGTGGTGTATTCTATGGAGTGTTTGCATTTATGCGGGAACAGGTATGCCACTTTGTTTGCCCTTACGGCCGTATGCAATCCGTTATGCTGGACAACAACTCCATCAATGTGATGTACGATTACAACCGGGGTGAATCAAGAGCTAAGATCGGAGATCGAAATAAAGTGGAAACCGGTAAAGCCACACTTGCTGACCTTGGCTTCTCAGAATCTGCCGAATTCGGAGATTGCATCGACTGCTTCCAGTGCGTTAAGGTCTGCCCGATGGGTATTGACATCCGAAATGGCACTCAGCTGGAATGTGTACACTGCACTGCCTGCATAGATGCCTGTGATACTGTGATGGATAAGATCGACAAGCCGCGCGGACTTATTCGTTACACGTCCGAAAACCATATCAGAGGACTTTCCAGAAAATTCTTTAATCCCAGAACCATTGGGTACTTTGGTGTTCTGGCTGTACTTCTCACTGTTTTTATCACCCTACTCGTTACCCGGCCCGTACTTGAGACCACTGTATTCCGCCAGCCTGGCACCCTTTATCAGGAACTGCCTAACGATGTGTACAGTAACATCTACCAGCTGCGGGTGATCAACAAAACCTTTGACGAAACCAGCTATGAAATCCGCCTGCTTCAACCTGAGGGTGAAATGGTTTCACTGGGTGCTGTAAACAGCGTGGCTCCTCAGTC
This sequence comes from uncultured Balneolaceae bacterium, assembly GCA_964413935.1. GTDB lineage: Bacteria > Bacteroidota > Rhodothermia > Balneolales > Balneolaceae > CAYPTY01. The sequence continues at coordinate 13,574 of CAYPTY010000016.1, forward strand.
TTCAGCAGAGGGACGCTTCCTCATTCAGCTTCCGGAATCCAGCCTTACCGGATTGCAAACCGACCTCACCTTTGGTGTATTTATAAATGGTGAACAAATTGAAACCGTTAAAACGGCCTTCCTGGGCCCATCCAAATAATAAATCTATGAACTGGGGAAAAGGAATATTCATCACCGTTACAGTATTTGTTATTCTGGTGCTTAGTGTGGTCAGCTACCTTATCAGCCTGGATTTCTACATGGTCTCAAACGACCATTATTCCGATGCGGTAGAATATCAGGAAACCATTGACAGTAAAGACCGCGCCAAGTCTTTATCACAACCGGTGGTGGTTTTTTATGATGAGAAAAAAGCTGCTCTCAAGCTTGTATTCCCGCCCGAACTGGCCGGCAGAAATAATGAAGGCATGATCAAACTTTACCGCCCCAATAATTCAGATATGGATGTGGACATCAGTCTTAATCTGGATCAGCAGGGAGTACAGTGGATTAATGCGGCTGAACTGGAACAGGGAAAGTGGATCATGAAACTGAAATGGACCACCGACAGTCTGGATTATTCGGACGAGAAAAACCTGCTTCTTTAATTATAGATTGGTATGGCTATCTGGACAGCATTTACACTTGGTCTTCTCGGCAGTTTTCACTGCGCAGCGATGTGCGGTCCGCTGGCTATGGCCATACCAAAATCAGGCAAGCATATTTACCGGGATACATTTGAAGGCCTATTGTATAATTTCGGACGGGTTACCACCTACTCCCTTTTTGGATTGGTCTCCGGCTTGCTTGGCTTTCAGCTGAACATGATGGGACTTCAAAATGTGCTTTCTTACTTTTTGGGAGGTACACTGATAATTACATCCATCATTTTTATCAGCCGGCACCACAGCCGAAAATGGCTTCAGATTCAGGCTCCTGAACCTCTGCGCAAGGCTATTTCAAAACTGATGCGGCACAATCGGGCAGAATCACGTTTTCTGCTGGGTTTCCTGAATGGCCTTCTCCCCTGTGGATTTGTTTATGTTGCACTGGCAGCTTCACTGGTTTCAGGAGGTATCGCCCAGTCTGTTTCTTACATGTTTTTCTTTGGGCTGGGCACCATTCCGGTGATGATTACCCTTTATCTGGCGCCTACCATGCTGAGCCTGAATATGCGAACCCGGATGAATGCCTTAATCCCTATATTTTCACTGCTCATCGGGGTACTCATTTTGCTGAGGCCACTACCCGTTCATCCGGCGCATATGCTACTTGGGGCTGACGATCACGAACCGCAAATGTGTACCTACCCGCCTCAGGACAATTGATCGGTTAACTCGCGGAAATCGCTGAAAACCAGATCTGCTATCTGTGTTTTTTCCTGCTCCTTTTCTTTCGTAAACCAGGCCACCTGCCAGCCGGCTGACTTTCCTCCTTTTATATCTGAATTGAAAGAATCACCTATGTAGAGGATATCCTCTCTGTCCACTTTGGCCAGATCAGTTGCATGATCAAAAATACCGGGATTAGGTTTCATGATTCCCACTTCTTCAGATATAACGATATGCTTCACCTGTTCTTTAAATCCGAACTGATTGATCTTCATCCACTGGGTTTCGGCAAATCCATTGGTGATCAGGCCGGTTTCAAAGTTGGCACGAATATGTAAAAATGCTTCCTTTGCTCCAGAGACCCATTCCCAGTGATTGCGATAATAGTTCATATACACCTGTCCTGCCTCTGCATACAAATCAGTCGGAATCTCCAGCTCGGCAAAGGTTTCCTCAAATCTGAAGCGATGCAGGATTTTTCGGTCGATGAGGCCCGCTCCATATTCTTCCCAAAGCCCACGGTTGATGCGGTGATAAACAGAGGTAAGTTCATCCAGATTAACTTTTCTGACTTCTTCAAAATGGGAATGCACGTCCTTTAACCCATTTTCTTCTGCCTTTTTGTGATCAAGCAGGGTATCGTCTAAGTCAAAGTAGATGAATTTTGGCTTATTTATCCTCACTGGTACAATTTTTGGTATATTTTGGGCTGAACAAACAGACCCGCGTGTCGTATTGGGGGCACCAAACTAATCAAAAGACATCACAAAAAATGAAAGCATTTTATTTTGTAGTTATCGGAGTGGTTGTATTACTCATATTTTCCGGAATAAGTACCAATAACCGACTGGTAGAGAAAGAAGAAGCGGTTAACGGCGCCTGGGCACAGGTCGAAAATCAATATCAGCGCAGAGCTGACCTCATTCCAAACCTGGTTAATACCGTAAAAGGTGCGGCCGACTTTGAGCAGGAAACACTGACCAGTGTAATTGAGGCCCGATCAAAGGCAACTTCAGTTCAGATTTCTGCCGATGATCTTAATAACCCGCAGAAATTTGCTCAATTCCAGCAAGCCCAAAGTCAGCTCAGCGGAGCTTTATCCCGACTGCTGGTAACAGTTGAGCGCTATCCCGAACTGAAGGCGAACCAGAATTTCAGAGACCTTCAGACTCAGCTGGAAGGCACGGAGAATCGTATTTCAACCGAAAGAATGCGCTTTAATGATATTGCGAGAAATTACAATACCAGTGTTCGCAAGTTCCCGGCCAGTATTTTTGCTGGACTTCTGGGTTTTGAGCAAAAAGCCTACTTCCAGGCTGAATCCGGTGCGGAAGAAGCGCCAACCGTTGATTTCGGTAATTGATATTGATTTAAATCTTGAAAGGGTGCATGTCACCCTTTCTTTTTAATCCCATCCACAATGAGTACCAAATTATTTTCCAAAGAAGAAGAGAAAGATATTATATCGGCTATAGAGCAAGCTGAAAAAACAACATCCGGAGAAATTCGGCTGCATCTGGAGAAACACTGTAAAATTGATCCCATCGAAAGAGCCAAACAGGTTTTTGTTAAGCTAAAAATGTTCGAAACCGAACAGAAAAACGGAGTAATCCTGTATGTTGCCACCGAGGATCATAAAGTGGTGATCTGGGGGGATGAAGGCATTCACTCTAAAGTTGGACAGAACTTCTGGGATGATGAGCTTGAAAAACTGGTCAGCAGCTTTAAAGATGGCCACTATGCAATAGGGATTATCGAATGTATCGGTGATATCGGCGATAAGCTGAAAGAATTTTTCCCTTATAAGGATGGGGATGTAAACGAATTAAGTGATGATATCAGCTATGGAGAGGGGGATAAAGATGCGTAAACTGATTAGCCTATTTTTACTTATAGCGTGTATTTCGAATCCGGTTAAAGCTCAGGATTTCCTGCCGGATCAGCCGGGCGGATTTGTTAATGATTATGCCAACATGCTGAACTCCACTCAGGTACGCCAACTCGAAAGTAAACTCAGCAACTACCGCGATACAACTACCAACGCTATAGTTGTGGCTACTATAGAAAGCCTGCAGGGTTATCCGATTGAAGAAGTGGCAACCAACCTGTTCAATAAATGGGATATACAGTATGAAAACCGTTCAAACGGGGTATTGCTGCTGGTTTCACGCGATGATCGCAAATTGCGTATAGAAGTAGGTTATGGCCTTGAAGGTGCCATTCCTGACATAATCGCCGGAAGAATCATCAATGAGGTAATTACTCCAAAATTTCGTTCTGAAGACTACTATGAAGGCATTGATAGAGCAACGGATATCATGATGCAGCTTGCTTCCGGTGAATATGAAGGAAATCTCACCAGAGAACGAAGAGAAGACGACTTTGACCCATTCCCCATTATTATTCTCATCATTATAGGTATTCTGCTTTTCACTCGTCGGGGTCGCAGGCGCCGATCTTATGGCCCTGGAGGATTTATTTACTGGGGTGGAAGTGGCTTCGGCAGAGGAAGCGGAGGCGGTGGATTTTCCGGAGGCGGAGGTGGCTTCGGTGGTTTTGGGGGAGGCGGTGGTTTCTCCTCTGGTGGCGGAGGTGCCAGCGGCGGCTGGTAAAGACCATAAAAAAAGGCTGCGAGGGGATCAGCCCCGCAACCTAAGTATACGTCACAATGCAAAAAACAATCAGGCTTTCACGGCTGATTTTCCGGGTCGTGAAGCAGTTCTGAGCGGAGCTCCCGGTAGCTTGTTATCATATTCGTCAAGGGTGTACTCATCAACCTGTATGGTATCGAATCGGGCATCTTCTGTTTTTCTGAGGAATTCAGCTTCATCAGATGTAAGTATCCCTTTTTCATGAGCCAGGTCGATAAGCAGATCAGGACTGTTTTTAGGCAGCTCTCTGCTCTTGACTGCTTTATAGAGCTTTTTGTACAGCGGTGCTGCTTCCGTTACAAGATCCAGTGTATATTCATAACGTCCCAGTGCGTCTTCCTTATCATCTTTGATATAGATGCCATGAGTTACATGATTACGGGCATCACCTTTGATCTGCATAGCCTGAGCTACCTTGTGCCCCAGTTTATCGGATGGCATTTTTCCAATAGGATTCAGCCTAAACATTTTACCCAGCAACCGGAAAGACCAGCTCAGACCGGGTACTTTGATTTCAGACAAAATACCTTCCAGTGCAAATTGCATTCGGTAAAAAGCATGCTGCATGGCCCATTCAAAATAGATTCGATCTTCAGGACGGCGCCCCTCACTTTCGAATCGCTTCAGCGTTGCTGATGCCAGATACATCCAGCTGAGAATATCCGCATAACGGCCGGCCAGCTTTTCCTTCAGCTTCAACGCTCCACCGTACGAACCTAAAGCAATATCAGCCAGAAATGCGAATGTGGCCGACATCCAGGACAGCCTTCTGAAGTATTTAGCTGATGGCCCTGAAACAGGTGAGCCCGCCAGCAGACCGCGGGTAAGAAAGAGTAGTATCGTGCGGTTCTTGTTTCTTACAATGTGTCCGATATGATTGAAGAAGGCTTTATCAAAGGCTTTTTTATCGTTATTAGTGAGTGCCTCAATTTCCTTCAGTGCATAAGGATGGCAGCGGATGGCACCCTGACCGAAGATCATCAGAGTTCGGGTCAGGATATTGGCACCTTCCACGGTTATGGCGATAGGTGAAGCTATATAACCCTGGGCGAAGATGTTTCGCGGTCCGCGCGAAATGCCCGCACCCCCGACGATATCCATTGTACCATTTATAATTTCACGGAACAGCTCGGTGAAATTATACTTCATAATAGCCGTGATCACAGCCGGCTTGGCTCCTTTATCTAATCCACCGGTGGTGTATTTTCGCGCTGCTTCCATCAGGTAGGTGTAGCCTCCGATCTTGGCCATTGGCTCTTCTATTCCTTCAAAACGACCGATATTCAGGCCAAACTGCCGACGGATGGCAGCATAGGCGCCGGTGGCGCGAGTTGCCAATTTGGCTCCTCCTGTGCTTTGAGCCGGAAGCGAAATACCTCGCCCAACAGCCAGTGATTCCATGAGCATGCGCCAGCCTTGCCCTGCACCCTCTTTTCCTCCTATAATCGAATCAATCGGTACGATTACATCTTCACCCCGGGTCGGACAATTATAAAAAGGAACACCAAGAGGGTCATGCCGTTTGCCCAGTTCCACTCCCTCCGTATCAGAAGGCACAAGAGCACAGGTAATGCCCAGATCTTCCCCTTTGCCAAGCAGGTTTTCAGGATCCTTAAGCTTGAAAGCCAAACCAACTACGGTTGAGATGGCGGCTAATGTGATGTAGCGTTTATCCCAGTTCAATCGCAGATATAATTTACCATCTCCCCCTTTGAATACTTCACCGGTTGAACGCATAGAGCCGGCATCCGATCCTGCAAAGGGTTCTGTAAGCGCAAAACAGGGCATTTCTTCACCGCTTGCGAGGCGAGGCAGGTAATAGTTTTTTTGATCTTCAGTACCGTAATGCATGAGCAATTCAGCCGGACCCAGAGAATTGGGAACCATCACCGTTGTTGCAAGTGGTCCGCTTCTGGATGCCAGTTTCCCTACAATAGCACTGTGAGCAGTTGCTGAGAATTCATGTCCACCGTAGGCTTTGGGGATAATCAACCCAAAGAAACCTTCCTTTTTCATGTACTCCCATGCTTCTTTGGAGAAATCTTTGTTTACGGTTACATCCCAGTCATTAACTAAAGAGCACAATTCTTCAACCGGCCCATCCATAAAAGCTTTTTCATCAGCGGTCAGGTCAGGATAGTCTTCATTCAGAATGCGTTTAAAATTGGGTTTGCCTGAAAACAGCTCCCCGTCTACCCATACCGTACCTGCATCAATTGCTGTTTGTTCTGTTTCAGAAATCTTGGGCAGAAAATTCAGGGCTTTCATCAGGCTCATGATTGGCCCGCTGATAAGTACCGCTCTCAGGGGCTTCACATTAAAGAGTAAAACCAGTGCGGTGTAGCTAATGAGCAACCAGTTTGCGGGTTCAAAACCGAGCAATAAAGCATAACCGGCTATAGCCCACAGCCATAAGGGAGCTCCGGTGTAGGCGAAACCAAATGTGACAATTACAATTGAAGCAATGCTGACCCAAAGGGGCAAATCGCTCATATATCCCATAATAGATTGAAGCATTTCCATGTGTTCCTCTCTGTTGGTTATTTAAATTCGCTGACAGCAGTTCTCAGCAGAAAACCCTGCAGGATGTGGTCTATTGAACTGTTGATAAATTCCTGTGTATGAATTCGCTTGTCCAGGCGATTATTCATCACAACTGTAGTAATACCATGAAGCTGTGCCCAGATGCTGTATGCGGCAATAAGCGGATCGTCTACCTCGAGATCACCCTGCTTAACTCCTTCTTGAATCACTGTGGCAAGCAATTCATAGCCTCTTCTGGCTTTTCTGAATTTCTCTTTCGGATATCTGGCCATTTCTTCCGTTCGAACCAGATAAATGACCTGATATTCCATCGGGTGCTCAGAAGCAAACTGCACATAGGCCCTTACGATGCGGTCAATTTTATCTACAGGCGAATCAACTTCAGCGGCGGCTTCCTCAAGGCTCAGGCTCAGATGCTCAATCGACTGCTCCATCAGGGTATGCAGCAGATGATCCTTGCTTTCAAAATGAAGGTAGATACTGGTTGCCGTTACTCCGCTCTCACGGGCAATTTTCCGCATTGACAAGGCCTTGAAGCCTTGTTCCAGAAGCATCAGTTTACTTTGCTCCAGGATGCGCTTTTTTAAATTCTGTTCTAATTTGGACATTATTCGATCAGGTTAACACTGTTAACTAACCGAATTTAATCAATACAGATTGAATGTCAACCTTGAATTATGAAGTCTTAAATAATCGGAAACAAAGGTAGCGTATGGTTCTGCCGGCTTTGATGTGCTTTTTTTCGTAGTAGGTTTGAATAGAGGTAAGTTCAGGCCCGGCTTTATCTGAAGCGTATACATCCGGGATATGATGCAGCATTTCAAGTCCCTCTTCTTTGATCACATCCAGAGTGAATGCATGTAAAGTGGGATCATCTGTCTTGAGGTGCACTCTGCAGTCCGTTTCCGAAATTTCACGGTAGAGCTCAAGAAATTTGGGTGAAGTGAGCCTCTTCTTTTCATCGCTTTCCCTGAGGTAGGGATCGGGGAAGGTAATCCATATATCATTCACTTCACCGGGCGCAAAAACCTGAGCGATATGATCAATGTACATCCGCACAAATCGAACATTTTCCAGTTCTTGATCAATAGCCTTTTTTGCACCATTCCAGATACGACTTCCTTTTATGTCGATGCCGATGAAGTTCTTATCGGGAAACATCTTTCCGAGAGCAACGGCATAATCCCCTTTGCCGCAGGCCAGTTCCAGAAGCAGATCATTCTCATTGCCAAAGACACCATGCTTCCATCTCCCTTTTTGTTCAAAATGGGCGGGCAGCGGGGGTACAAACTCTATCACGTTTGCAAACTGCCTGATATCCTCAAACTTGCGCAGTTTGTTTTTGGCCATAAATCAGGGTTCCAGCCGGAATATATCCCAGGAGTCTCCGTCCTTTTGATAACAAATACGATCATGCAGCCGGCCAGGCCTTCCCTGCCAGAACTCAAAGTAATCCGGCTTAACAAAATAACCACCCCAGTTATCCGGGAGTGGTACATTTCCTTCAGCAAAACGTTCTTTTAAGTCTTCGAAACGTTTTTCCAGTACCTCACGGCTTTCAATACGATTGGACTGATTAGATGTCCAGGCTCCAATCTGACTCATCAAAGGGCGGCTTTCGAAGTAGGCTTTACTTTCTTCACGGCTTACTTTTTCTGCAATCCCTTCGATGCGAACCTGTCGCTCCAGTTCTGTCCAGAAAAAACAAATAGACACATTCGGGTTAGCTGCGATTTCTTTTCCTTTATCGCTGTCATAATTGGTATAGAAAACGATACCACCTTCCTCTATACCCTTGATCAGGACTATCCTTGACTTTGGACGTCCCTGTGAATCAACGGTAGAAAGTGTCATTGAATTGGGTTCGTCTACTTCTGACTTGACGGCCTCACCAAGCCATTGGCGAAATTGTTCGATGGGTTCACTATGCACATCCTCTTCAGAAAGACTATGCCTGCTGTAATCCGTTCTAATTGCCTGAAGCTGTTCTTTATTCATTTATCCGAAATATTCAGGTTCGTTGCCCTTTTTCCATTTGATATTGCAACCCAGGCTGGGCTTTTGGTCCGGGTTGATTTCTTCCCCTTTAAGCAATGCATGAACTGCTTTGTCCAGATCATTTCCGGTAACCGGGGTTTCACTTTTTGGGCGACTTTCATCGAACTGACCCCGGTATACCAGTTTCCGGCTGTCATCGAAAAGATAAATATCAGGAGTGCAGGCAGCATGATAATTTTTTGCTACATCCTGCTTCTGATCAAATAGGTAGGGAAAATCAAAATTATGTTTTTCCGCAAATTTCTTCATCTCCGGGGGAGCATCCTCCGGATAAGCGTCTACATCATTGGAAGAAATAGCAATCACATTGATACCGGATTCAATGTATTTAGAGCTGAGCTCACTGAATTTGTCAATCATATGCAGTACATACGGGCAATGATTGCAGATGAATATAATGAGGGTTCCTTCCTCTCCTAAATGATCCTCTAGTGCATGTATATGTCCATCATAATCAGGCAAGCGAAAATCGGGTGCTTTGCTGCCTAATTCTAACATGGTGGATGGTATTGCTGCCATAAATAAATAATTCTGTTTATGAAATTAGTGAAGGTACGTTAGCTTTATGAAGATGGGATAAAAAAATGCCCGGCTCATCTGTTATTTTGAAAGACTGACTATGTTTAAAAAGCTACAAAACTAGGAGGCGAGCCGGGTTATTTAAGCTACGTGCAACAAAGACGTTTATGAGGCAAAAAAGTTTCCTTTAAGCCTCAAAAAAACCGAATATTAACAAGATTTAACCCTGCCTTAATTATCGGCCTTCCGATACCCGGCTTTAGCTTTTCCTAATCTCGATTGGAGTTAATCTTCAAACACTTTCCTACCTGCAACTCGGGTCTCCAGTACCTCGATTTGCCAGATATTGGATGCCTCCGTTTCGAAGTAATCCTGGTCAATGAGTATAAAGTCAGCCCATTTTCCCTTTTCAATGCTTCCCAGTACTTTTTCCTGATGAGCTGCGTAAGCTGCATCCAGAGTAAAGGATCTCAATGCTTCCAGTCGGCTCATAGCCTGATCAGGGTACCATCCATCCACAGGTTCGCCATCATGATCCTGTCTGGTAACCGCGGAATACAATCCGAAGAAAGGATTGGAATCTTCAACCGGGAAGTCAGACCCGGAAGCAACCACCGTACCCTGCTGAAGGAATCGCTGCCAGGCATATCCTCCTTTAATACGCTCAGGACCAACCCGGTCTTCTGCCATATTCTTATCGCTTGTGGCATGCGTGGGCTGCATGGATGCAATTAAATTCAACTCCTTGAATCTTGGAATATCATCAAGAGAGACAATTTGTGAGTGTTCGATACGATGTCTTAAGCCTTTATCACCCAGTTCATTCTGCGCATTTTCAAAGGCATCCAGTACCTGTCGGTTACCGTTGTCACCAATGGCGTGGACATTTGTCTGAAAACCTTGGCCAGCTGTTTTCATTATAAAACCGTTCATTTCTTCCTGGCTGGAAAAAAGCAGTCCATAATTTCCAGGATCATCGGTGTATTCTTCGATCATGGCTGCTCCGCGACTACCCAGGGCTCCATCGGAATAGAGTTTTACACTTAGAAGTGCCAGTTTATCATCCGCATAGCTTTCAATCGGACCCTCTTTGGACAAAGCATCAAAGGTCTCACCTGCACCACTGATCATGGCATAAATACGGGTAGTCATTTTTTCATTGTCTGCGAATTCCTTGTACAGATTCCAGTCGCTAATGCTTACACCAGCATCATGAACAGAGGTAATGCCCATTTCAGCCATTTTTTCCAGAGCTTTTTCCAGCGCAAGTCGCTGTTCAGCCTCATTAGGCTCGGGCACAACTTCTGAGATATAGGCCATGGCCTTATCGATGAACACACCGGTTGCATCACCATTTTCATCGCGAAGAATCTTTCCACCCACCGGATCCGCGGTTTCACGGGTTATATTTGCCAGCTCCATCGCTTTTGTATTAGCCCAGGCCGCATGTCCGTCTACCCGGCGCAACCAAACAGGTCGGTCAGAAACCACCTTGTCCAGATCCTCAGCTGTTGGAAATTCGCCTTCATCCCAGAGCACCTGATTCCAGCCACGCCCAAGCACCCAGTTCAGTTCAGGGTTTTCTTCAGCATATTCTTCCACTTCTTCCAGTGTTTCTTCGAGGGATTCAATGCCCATCAGATCCACCTGAATCTGCTGATATCCCAATCCCATTACATGACCGTGTGCGTCAATGAGTCCCGGAAGCAGGGTTTTGCCTTCCCCGTCAATTACCTCCATTCCCATATGTCTTTCGAGGAGTTCCTCTCCTCCGATTTCAAAAAATTTCCCATCCGATACCACAAAGGTATCAAACTGCCGAAGGGTATCGGCTTCGATGGTGTAACCGTTTACATTGGTATAAATATAGGATGGATAGAATTCCTTTGAAGAGCAGGCTGAGATTAGCGCTGCTATGATGAAGAGCAAGAAATAGTTTATTCGCATAAGTATGATCATTTGATTTTAAGCCTGAAATATAAGGATACACCCAAGCATTAAAAATCAGCGAATAAGCCTTGTTTTACGGCTAAAGAAAGTCGAAAAGCTGTTCCGGTTTCACATTAAAAGATGAAAGTTCTGTAATGCTTATAAACCTTAGATCCCGGATGATCTGTGTTTGTTCATCATGTTCAGGATCACTGCCCAGACTGAGTTTGCCGCCGCTACGTTTAACTTTGTAGTAAAATTCGATGGCATGGTAAGGAGGATGGATCACTTCATTGGTAAAGAGATGCTCCCCGGTTTCAATGTGCAAACCTGTTTCTTCCAGAAACTCTCTTTGCAGGGCTTCTTCACGGCGCTCCCCGAAGTCTACTCCCCCACCCGGGGGTATCCAGATCAGCTCATTGCTCAGAGGTGAGAGCAGCTTGACCAGCAAAATCTGATCATCCTCAATCAGTAATCCGCAAACCCGAATCCTTATTTTGTTCTGATAAGCTTTAAGGCTCATCAGCCATCCACTTCCTGTTTTCGATTTTGCTTGAGAGATATACTGAGATTGTTTTCACGGGCAAAATCCACACCCGCTTTTACAAAATCCACGAAGAGCGGCTGAGGATTACTCACTGTGCTTTTCAGTTCAGGATGAAATTGCACACCCACAAACCAGGGATGCTCCGGTATTTCAACGATCTCAACCAGATCCCGGTCCGGATTCAGACCAGTGAGATGCATACCATTTTCGGTGAGTTTATAGCGGAGGTTATTATTTACCTCATAGCGATGGCGATGCCGTTCTTCGATGTTATTACTGCCGTAGGCCTTGTGTGCCTTTGATCCCTCTTCAATTTTACAGGCATATTTACCCAGTCGCATGGTACCGCCCATGTTTTCTATGTCTTTCTGATCGGGCATCAGGTCGATAATAGGATATTCGGCTTCTTCATCAAATTCCGTGCTATGAGCCTCATCCCATCCACATACATTGCGCGCATATTCAATTACTGCACACTGCATACCCAGGCAGATTCCAAAAAATGGAATCTTATTTTCTCTGGCATAGCGGATGGCAGCAATTTTACCTTCAATGCCTCTGCCCCCGAATCCTGGTGCCACCAAAATGCCGGAAACATCTTTGAATACTTCGGGGATGTCGGCCGCATCAAGGCTATCGCTCTGAACCCACTTTATTTCCACTTTACAGTCGTTCACAGCTCCTGCATGCACAAATGCCTCAGCAATGGATTTGTAGGAGTCATGATGCTCTACGTATTTACCGACCAGCGCAATTTTAATACTCTTTGAGGGATTTAATACCGCATCCACAAAACCCATCCAGTTGTCCAGAACCGGCTCACCGGTTTCTAGACCCAGTTTGGAGATAACACGTGAATCCAGCCCTTCCTGTCGCATCAGCAGGGGGACTTCGTAAATACTTTCCGCATCAATGGATTCAATCACATCTTCCAGTTCCACATTACAGAAGAGCGCTACTTTCTTGCGGATGGATTCATCCAGGGAGTGCTCAGTTCGGCATACCAGAATATCGGGCTGCATTCCGCTCTCAGAAAGCATTTTGACCGAGTGCTGGGTGGGTTTGGTTTTCAGCTCACCCGCTGCCGAAAGGTAAGGAATGAGGGTGAGGTGAATAGAAAGGGTATTCTTTCGGCCCACATCGAAACGCAGCTGCCTTACGGCTTCGATGTAGGGTAAACTTTCGATGTCACCAACGGTACCGCCAATCTCAATAATCACCACATCGTAATTCTTAGACTCGCCCAATTTTACCACGTGTGATTTTATCTCATCGGTGATGTGCGGGATCACCTGAACCGTTCGGCCCAGATAGGCACCCTGACGTTCTTTGGTGATCACATCGTAATAAATTCTTCCGGTGGTCACATTGTTGGTTTGGGAGGTATTGATATCCAGAAAGCGTTCATAATGCCCGAGATCCAGATCGGTTTCAGCCCCATCATCCGTTACGTACACTTCACCATGTTCGTATGGGTTCATGGTTCCAGGATCCACATTGATGTAAGGATCCAGTTTCTGAATGGTTACTTTGAGTCCGCGGGCAACCAGCAAACGGCCCAGTGATGCACAGATTATCCCCTTACCTAATGACGATGTTACCCCTCCGGTAACAAAAATGTATTTCGTAGACATGCAGCTTTTGCTATAGATTGATGGATAATGAATCTAAAGCTAAAGCCTCCTGAATTCAATGATGATGATTAGAAATTAAAGGGCTATATTATTGACCCGCTCAGAATTCAGCAGCCATTTTTTTCAGCACATCCGGCTTGTCAGAAAAAATTCCTGATACTCCTTTCTGAATCAGATCTCTCATTAGTTCTTCATCATTTACCGTGTACACGTTTATCGGTACTCCAGCCTCTGTAAGTTCCTTAAGCCAGGCATCACTCAACTGCCGATGGGAGCAATTAAAGGCGTCGGCTCTCAGTTCATTGACGATTTCGAGGGGTGACTTATTTCCGGACTGGCTGGATTCATAAAGTACAGCCACCGGCATTTCAGGTGCCAGTTCTTTTAAATGGCGAACAGCCCGGTAATCAAAACTGGAAAATATTACCTGGTCTTCCATCCCAAAACGGTTGACCAGTTTAAGAGCTTTTTCTTCTACTCCTCCCCTTACCTCATCTGTAACTCCCTCCGTCTTAATTTCGATGTTGACTGAAATTTTTCCGCTGAGGAATTCAAGGGCTTCCTCCAGGGTGGGAATGGGTTCACCTGCATATTCATCACCAAACCAGCTTCCGGCTTCTAGAGCACGAACTTCTTCCAGGCTAAGAGTACTGAAAAGGCCGGTACTATCGGTCAGTTTATCCAGTTCAGCATCATGAAACACAACCAGAACTGAGTCATGCGTCATCATCACATCCAGCTCAATCATATCAGCCTCCATGCCGATGGCCTTCTGAAAAGCTGCGATGGTATTCTCGGGAGCATAAGCGCTGGCGCCACGATGGGCGATTACAGTAAAACTGTCGCCATCATCATTCAGAATACGGGGACGGTGAAGTTCATGCTGAAGGCCGGATTTCTCACAGGCGGTAAGTGTCATAATTGAAAGGATCAGCAGAATGAAAGTAACAGATGTCGAAGGCATGTATAATTTGTTTATTGGAGTATTGAACGGGAGAAATATGCGGCTTCTATGTTACCCTAATTTTAACAAGGCAAAGTGATACCTGTTTTGCATGATTGCTGCAAAATGTGAGGAGTATGATAAGTAACTAAAGTCTAATTCTGTGAACTGATAACCCGCTTGATGGCCCGGTGTAAAAGCGAATTGAATGTATCGGCTTCTGACAGTATGTGATAAGCGAAGAAGAGTCCAATCACGGAAGATATGGAACCCAGTATGGTCATCAGGGTTGAAATCCAGATGGGTTTAATAATTCCTAGAATGGAAAGCGCTACCACAAAACTACCAAGAAAAATCTGACTCATTGCAGATACCAGATGCAGGCTGTTGACCGAGTGGATTCCCTCCATAAAACCGGAAACAGATTTTCGCTCTGCTGAAGCTTGGCTGAGATGTAATTCTTGCAGAAATTGACTTTTTTCTTTGTGTTCGTCGTACATGTCCTTACTATTTATCTGACCGTTTTTTAGGTCTAATTTTATTATAAGAATCCCCGGCATCAATACAAGTTAAAAAGCATGAGTAGCGAAAAAATTTACATCTATGGCCGCAAACCTGTGGAAGAAATGCTGAGGAATGATCCGGGAAAACTGGAAAAAATATTTATACGTGACAGTGCCTACTCCGGATTTCTAAAGATCAAAGAACTGGCTGATAAAAACAGGGTGCCTGTATCCAAGGTTCCTGTTGAAAAGATCAACCGTTTGGTTGGAAGAGTGAACGATCAGGGAATTGTTGCAAACGTGAGTTCAGTGGAATATCTGGAGTTGCTGGACTGGCTCTATGAACAGGATCTTGAACAACAGCCCTGTTTGCTCGCGCTGGATGGAATCGAAGACCCTCACAATTTCGGAGCCATAATCCGTACAGCAACTGCAGCCGGAATCAATGGTATCCTTGTGCCCAAGCAGGGACAGGCACCCGTAAGTCCGGTCGTTCATAAAACATCGGCCGGAACCGTTGGGCGTATTCCCATTATACGAGCCAACACCATCGACAATGCACTCACTGACCTTAAAGCCGCGGGGTTTTTTATAGCCGGCCTGGATGAAAGCAGTGAGGAGCAGGCCTGGAATTTTGACTACAAACGTCCGCTGGTTTTTTTACTGGGCAATGAGGGAGAAGGAATCCGGAAAGAACATGCCAAACACATCGATGGATTCTTAAGCCTGCCCATGAGAAATGATGTTGAATCACTGAATGCCTCCGTAAGCGCTGGTATTCTGCTTTATGAGTGGATGAAACACCATCAATAGAGCAGATAGGGCATTCTTGTCTTTCGGAAAGCCTGGAGAGCAGTAGCTTCAGGCCAAATTATCCTTCCCCTTTCGAGCATGCTTCGCAAATCTGTGCCGGCCAGATTGTTCAGATATTCACGGGATGTAAAGGTGCTGTCATATTTTGAAAAATATATCAGCAGATCCAGCCCCAGTTCCACCGGACGTGTATCCCCAGAACTGATTGATTCAATTTTTATCATCCGGAATTGCACTCCCTCAAACTTTGGATTCAAAGCTTTACCAGGAATTTCTTCAGGTTCAGCATTAACCCACTCATAGTTCAGGTTGTGTTTACGCATGATACGGTCCAACTCTGCTTCTTTATTTTGTACTGATGGCGAACCGAATTGCAGGAAAGGATTGGCTGTGCCTCTGCCTTCTGAAACGGATGTGCCTTCAAAAAGTGCAGTACCCAGGTAAATGTATGCATGTTCAGCTGTGGGCAGGTTTGGGGAGGGGGGATACCAGTCCAGACCGGTATCGGTCCACATCATGCTTCGCTTCCATCCTTCCATTGGGATAACTTTTAAAGTGGCCGGATTCCGAACTTTTATCCACTCTTCTCCAATGGCCATGCTGGCCAGTTCACCAATGGTCATCCCGTGGGCTATGGGAAGTGGCTGAGCACCAATAAACGAATGAAACTGTGGTTCCATAATCCAGCCATCCATATACTCTCCGCCTGCTGGATTGGGTCGGTCCAGTACCCAGACCGTTTTCCCATTATCCTCGGCCGACTCCAGAATCCTGAATAGGCTTTGATAGAAGGTATAAAACCGGGCTCCGACATCCTGCATATCAAAAATGATTAGATCGACTTCGTTCAGCATCTCTGCTGTGGGAGTTTTAGTTTGCCCGTAAAGGGAATACACAGGTAATTCATACTCCGGCTCCACACCATCCTTTATGATAGCCCCATCGCTGCTTTCTCCCCTGAATCCATGTTCAGCTGCAAAGAGTGCGGTCACATTGATATCAAGGGACATCAGCGTATCCAGCATGTGAGTATCCCCGATTCGTGCGGTTGGATTCATCGCCAGTCCGATACGCTTTCCCTTGAGTTCTGGCAGGTATTGTTCGATGAGTATTTCTGCACCGGTTCTGACCGGTTGCTGCCTTTGCCCGGCAACGCAGGCACTGAAGCTCAGGATGAGATAACTGAGCGCAAAAAAAATGGGATATGATCGTTTAATCATATCCCAAAATAGTAAATGCGGCTTTTCTTTCAATCAGGATTGATTGGCCACCACTTCAGACTCGGGGAAGAAATAGGCGGCTTCAATTTTACCGTTTTCCACTGAATCTGATCCATGGATGATGTTTTCACCAACACTGTCAGCAAAATCAGCACGAATGGTACCCTTTTCTGCCTCAGCTGGATTTGTGGCTCCAATGAGAGATCGGAAATCTGCAATAGCATTTTCCTTTTCCAGAATCATGGGCACGCAAGGTCCGCTGCTCATGAATTCGCAGAGTTCGCCGTAGAATGGACGCTCTTTGTGAACTTCATAAAAACCTCCAGCCGTTTCCATGGTGAGCCGGGTCATTTTCATAGCCAGAATTTTGAAGCCTGCCTCCTGAATTCTGCGGGTAACTTCACCGATGAGTTCTTTACGTACACAGTCTGGTTTCAGGATGGTTAGTGTTCTTTCAATTGCCATTAATCTTCGATATTTTTGTAACAATAAGTTTTAGGTTTCTCTTAAAAACAGACGATAAAGATAAGGCAAACACTGCTCAATAACCCATTTGCTTTGCCCTCTTTTCCGCTTCATAAAGACTATGGAAGGATACCCAATCAACTTCAGCTGGCAATTTCCGACTCAGTCGAGAGCTGAAAATCTGTGGCCACTTCTATCGAATCTGAATCTCCTCTTCAAATCACTTGGCTTCGCTCCGGTGAAACCCACTTCTCCGAATCGCGACCAAATTTCGAAAGTAAAACAACTCACCACAAAGGGCTTTCTGAATTATGTGGTCTGGGAAGAGCTGCCCTATCACTGGGAGTATCCGGTCCGGCTGGGAACTTCCCGATCATATAAAATCGGCATTTTCAGGGATCTGAAATTTCGAATGGATTTAACCAATTTTGAGCAGGGGTCGATAATACAGCTAAAGATACTGGGAAACGCCCGTAACTCGTTCTCAAAACATTTAGTCGGGTTTTACATGACGAATATCCTCCGCCATAAGCTTCGCAAGACTATAGAGCATTTCGACAAGAGTCTGCAGCATGGTGTAGAACCCTACAGCGGCAACAAACCAAAAAACTTACCGGCCGGCAGTAAAAACCGGATCAGTGAAATTCAGGATGAACTGATCAAAAGAACACGGCGCCCAAGGGCTGTTAAAAAGCTGATTGAGTTCATCACTAAGGCCGAAAATTGGCAGCTCTATGCCATTCATCCGTATGAACTGGCTGAAGTCTGGGGCGAGAACAAATACGCTGTACTCAATGTATTTCTGAATGCTGCGAAACTTGAACTGCTGGATTTTGGCTGGGATATCAAATGCCCTCGCTGCAAAAACCTGCAACAGCACATTCATAAACTGAGTGATCTTCATTCACCCGTCTACTGCAAAGAGTGCAAGCGAGAGCTGGATGTGGATTTCAATGATAATGTACATCTGGTATTTCGCCCGCATCCACTCATCCGCAAACCCATTGAAAAAGTATTTGCCGTTGCTGATCCCCAGAGTAAGCGGGATGTACTTGTTCAGCAGTTCCTGAATATAGGGGATGTAAAATATCTGAAAGTTTACCTCGAAGAGGGAAGCTACCTCATTCGGCGTTCAGACAGTGACCAGATTGTTACGATGCACGTCGAAAACGGAGGCGTTGATACCATTAATGTGATATTGACAGATGAGATTTCCGATGATGAGGAAATAACGGTTACAGAAGATCCCAACATCACCGTAACCAATAAAACCCATGAACCGGTAGTGCTCAGTATTGAGCGCTCAGGCTGGCAATCACGCATGATTCATGCTTCTGAAATTGTATCTCAGCATGATTTCAAGAGTTTGTATAACGAAGAGATATTCAAAGAAGGCCAGAATTTCAAAGCCGGCAACCTCACCATTTTGTTCACAGACCTGATGGACTCGACCAGTATTTACAAGGAACATGGTGAAGAGCTGGCCATCGGTCATGTGATGAGTCATTTTAAAATCATACAGCAGATTGTAGCAGAAGAGCGCGGATCCATTATAAAAACCATTGGTGATTCTGTGATGGCGGTATTCCGAAATCCGATGAATGCGGTGAAAGCCGTGCAGCGTATACAGGATATACTGAGTAATTCAACTTCACTCGGGGAATCTTTCAAACTCAAAGCAGGTATACACATCGGAGACTGCACAGCCGTAAACCTGAATAACCGGGTAGATTATTTCGGAACTACGGTGAACATTGCCTCCCGACTGGTTGATTATGCCTCAGAAAGGGAAATTGTAGTTTCAGAAGATGTTTACTCGCATCCTGAGGTCAGAAGATTTCTGAATTCAAATAATGACAAACTCTTCGTTAAAGAAACCAATGCCAGCCTCAAGGGTTTCAAAGACGATGAGTTCCCTATCCGGCAAATCCGACTGGAAAAAACCAAGCTGCGGCTCGTGATTTGATTCCCATCTCCGGGTTGGCCGTTGAAGCGCTGATACTATGCTTTAAAACTTCTATACTTCAGGCAGTTAAAACCCTCCGGATACCTGCGATAATAACAGAAAGAATCCGGACAGGTGAACACCCAAAAATTACCCCATACAATCTATACTGGTGAAACTGGTTTGAATCAAAACCTGCTGCATAAAGAGCAAAGCCCTTATCTGCTACAGCATGCTGAGAACCCCGTGCACTGGCATGCCTGGAATGAGGAAGCTTTTCAAAAGGCAAAAAATGAGAATAAGCCCGTTTTTCTGTCCATAGGCTATGCTACCTGCCATTGGTGCCATGTGATGGCGCATGAAAGTTTTGAAGACGAAGAGATCGCGGGCCTGATGAACGATGCCTTTGTCAATATCAAGGTGGACCGTGAAGAACGGCCGGATATTGACAACACCTACATGACGGTATGCCAGATGGTAACCGGGCACGGGGGATGGCCCTTAACCATCATCATGACGCCAGATAAAAAACCCTTTTTTGCAGCCACCTACATCCCTAAGGATTCCCACTTTGAGCGTATTGGGATGCGACAACTGATCCCGGCTATTGAACACCACTGGAAAAATGAATACAGCAGTATTGAAAAAGCGGTAGAAAGTATAAGCGAGGGATACAAACTCCAGCAGCAGTTTGTCAAAACAGATCAATTGGGTTCTGAGGTTATCAACAGAGCGGTTGATGATTTTCGCACCCATTATGATGAGGAATACGGTGGCTTCGGAAGTGCTCCTAAATTCCCGACTCCTCATAATCTCAGCTTTCTGCTTCGCCACGCTTTTTTGAACAAGGATGAGGAAACCCTCCATATGGTGACCAAAACACTCAAAATGATGCGTTTTGGTGGGCTTTTTGATCAGATTGGCTATGGTTTTCATCGCTATTCCACTGATCAGGAATGGATTTTACCTCACTTCGAAAAAATGCTGTATGACCAGGCATTACTGATGCGGGCATACACTGATGCCTATCAATACACCGGAGAATTACTGTTTAAGCAGACCGTTTACGAAATCTCCGAATACGTTCAACGGGATCTTTATAATGGGGATGGAGGCTATTACTCTGCAGAGGATGCTGACAGTGAAGGTGTTGAAGGTAAATTTTACACCTGGACTTATGAGGAACTGAAGGAAATTTTGAGTCCCGCTGAGTTCGCCATTTTCATGGATGAATACCACATCCGAAAGGAAGGAAACTTCAAGGATGAATCAACCCGTAAATTGAATGGTACAAATATCCTTTACCTGAAATCACCCGATTTCCTCATGGATCCACGGCTACTTGAAATCCGGGAGAAGCTGCAAAAGCACAGGGGAAACAGGGTTCGTCCCCTGCTGGATGATAAAATCCTGACCGACTGGAATGCCTTGATGATTTCCGCCTATGCGCGTGCTGCCTTCGTGTTTGATGACGATAGTTTTCTGAAATTGGCCCGCAAAGGAATATCCTTTATTGAGAACCATCTGGTATCCAATTCAAGGTTACTGCATCGCTACCGCAATGGTGAGGCCGGAATTCAAGCCTTTGCGGATGACTACGCCTTCCTGATCCAGGCACTCATAGAATGTTATGAGAGTACTTTCGAAAGCGAATATCTGACGAAGGCCATATTCTGGAAAAACGAATTCATAAAACAACTCTGGGATGAAGATGAGGGTGCTTTCTTCTTCAGCCGGGTTACAGATTCAGATTCTATGGGTTCACAGAAACTGATCTATGATGGGGCTATTCCCTCCGCCAATTCTGTGGCCATGCTGAACCTACTGAAGCTTCATAAATTTACCGGCAATGCAGACTACGCCAACCGGGCGGATGAGATGATAAAGCTGTTTGGTTCAAACCTCAGTAAACACGGCTCACATCATGCACAGGCTATGCAGGCTCTTCAGTTTTCTCTCAGGCCTTCGCAGGAAATTGTTTTGGCTGAAGCGGATAAAGGTGAGGATATCAAGGCTTTTGTGGATGAGATCCGGAAACGATACCTGCCCAATGCCATTGTAATGAGGCACCCTGCAGAAGGTTATGATCTCATTTACGAATTCTCCGACTTCATAAAACAGAAAAAGCCGCGGAATAACCAAACCACGGCTTTTGTATGTGAAGATTTTTCATGCAAACATCCGGTAAATACAAGTGCTGATTTCAGCCGTATTCTGGATCAGATTTCAGGCTGATCAGTTTTTCTGCATCATCAGCTGGAACATAAAATCGCTGAAACCCATAATGTTTACACCTTGCGGGATTTCAACCATTGCCTTTGCAACACTGCTTTCCTGAAGGTTCATCACCTCCATCACCACATTTCGTTGTTTCTTTTTTGCATCGTATGCTTCAATCAGCAGCGGAAAAGATTTGCCCTTGAATATGGTTTCCTGTGATGTTCTGAAGGCGCGATCCATATTGGGGTCCAAACCACTCCAGGAATCGGTGAGGATGCCCCAGTTAATATCTACGTTTGGGGTTAGCCAGATGGCCAGATAATTATCGCTCTCATCATCCTCTACAATCAGTTCTGTAGTCTCCATACCTAAAATTGTACGTGTACGATCGGTGAAGCGATAATCAACTGATGATGCATCCGATGTGGATTTTTCTTTCGACTCAAACTGTTCGGCCATACTGATCAGGTTTTGAATGTCCTGCTTGGTAACCTGCAGTGCAGAGGATTCGCCCGTAAGCAGAATGAAGTCCTTTTTGTCGTTGCGGATCAGTAATCCCTCAGCATTCATTGAAGAGGCCAGATTTACCTGATTATCTCCCTGCAGCATGATGCGCTGGGGAGTTACATACATGTTTACCAGATTTTCCTCAACCTTACCTCCATCCTCCGAATAAACTTTCATGGTAATCTGTCCCTGGAACTGAGCTTTGGCCTGCATGGATGTGATAACAAGCAGACAAATCGTGAATGTATATTTAAGTAGCTTCATAATTGATCATTGATGTTCTGATATTCCAAGAGTAAACGGTTGACTTCTCCCCTTGTTACGGGAATTATCCTACCAAGTCTTCAACTTCCACATTCACTTTGTGGATCCATCCCCCGGCTACAAGATCATTGCCTTCATAACACACTACCGCCTGTCCCGGGGTTATGGCTTCCCGGCCGGCCGGAAAATGTACTTCAATTTCATCATCTCCGAGTTGACGAATGGTACCATAGGCGCCCTCGTCGTTATAGCGGATAGCACCTACAATCTCCATTTCCCCTTCCGGAATACGCTCATATTTGGAGAGATTAATTTCCTTAGCCCTCAGGGTTGTACTGATCAGATCTTCTTTGGTGCCAACGGTGACCTTATTGCGGATCGGATCAATATGCGTCACATAAACGGGTTCGCCCATTGCCAGATTCAGGCCACGTCGTTGCCCGATGGTAAAGAATGGGTAGCCTTCGTGTTCGCCAAGTATGTTCCCGTCTTTATCAACAAAGGTACCGCCTTTCAGCCTGTCTTCCAGTCCCTCAACCCGGTCTTTAATAAATCTTCGGTAATTATCATCCGGCACAAAGCAGATTTCATAGGAATCGGGCTTATTCGCCACATTTAACAAGCCATATTCTTCAGCAAAAGCCCGGATTTCTGTTTTCCGGTAGGAACCGAGTGGAAAAATGGTACGGGCTAAATGTTCCTGTTTCACTCCCCACAAGGCATATGACTGGTCTTTTTTCTTGTCGCGTCCTCTTGAAATTACATAACGGCCGTTTTCTTCTCTTATGTTGGCATAGTGGCCGGTGGCAATGTAATCACAGCCCAGGTTGTCCGCTCTTCTCAATAAGGCTGCCCATTTGATGTGGGTATTGCAAAGTACGCAGGGATTTGGGGTGCGCCCGTCAAGGTAGTCGCCTACAAAACGATCGATAACCCAATCGCCAAATTCATCCCGAATATCAACGATAAAATGCTTAAAGCCGTGTTTTACGGCTATTTCCCTAGCATCGTTCATGGACTCAACAGTGCAGCACCCGGTTTCTTTGCCGGAGTTACCGCCACTTCGGTGGTAGTCCCATGTTTTCATAGTAATGCCGATTACTTCATAACCTTGCTCATGAAGCATCACAGCAGCAACGGATGAATCAACACCGCCACTCATGGCTACTAAAACTCTTCCTTTTTTACTCATGCGGGGAAAACAGCTAATAATTACTCAAAGTTCTGAGCATGGAAAGATAAAGCTTTTCGGGAAGAATTATTGTGCCAATGATCAGGTCATGTAGAGATAAGGCTTCCAGTGATCCTGAATGCCTCCCATGACATCACGGAAGAAGGTAATCGGAATTGGGCGATAAGGCTTTTTTCTGAGAGGCATTCGGGCCTCATCAGGTGTTTTATTTCCCTTTTTCACGTTGCACTTATTGCAAGCAGTGGTGAGGTTTTCCCAGGTATCTTTACCATTTCTGCTTTTTGGAAGCACATGGTCAATGGTCAGGTCAGATTTTGAACCGCAGTATTGACAGGTAAAGTTATCCCTCCTCATGATATTCCGTCGGGACAGAACAATTTTAGTATAAGGCAGCCGAATATACTTTCTGAGCCTGATTACGGATGGGTATGCATATTCCTGAGAGATGGTATGCAGTTTCAACCTGGGATGGTCATGCAGCATCTCAGCCTTCTCAAGAAAAATCAATTTAATAGATCTCTGCACCGAGCAAATGCTAAGGGGCTGGTAGTCTTGGTTTAACACCAATACTTGTGCGGTCATAGCTGTTTTCCTGTAGTGATCGTTAAGGTTATATACCTTCTTTCGGCGGAGATACTTGCAGAATCAATTAGATTGAAAATAAACATCGGTGTGCACCAAAAACAGGCACCACACATTATGTTATTTTTAAACTTTAAATTCAAATGTCGAAGATTTTCAGAAAGTCTGACCCGATTTCAGGATTGATGGAAACTGCCAGGATAATAGATACGATCAAACCTATTAAAGCATAACTCGCATCCTTTATAATGAAACGAAAAGCTGTAGTAGTTGTATTGCCTGAACTATCGCCTTTTCCACTTCCATCCGTGATACTTCTGGCCAGTTCCCTACCTCCCAGCAGCCCAATAAATACCCAGGTAGTACTCATTGGTATGGCACTCTGGAATTTGAAATAATAGAGGATGAGTGCATACACAAAATCAATGACGGTAGCAGACCGTACCTCGGTAACCATTGATTTTTCGGTTACAATAGATTGTATTCGATCGCCCTTCAGATAAAAGAGTAAACCCAGACCGAAAAAGATGTACAGTGCAAAACCGGCAAATTCAGCAAATGAGAGGGACCGTGGCAGATAAACCGCAATATTAGCCGCATCCTGCATGAGCCATGCCGCCCAAAGTGCACCTGAAGTAATCCACTGAAAAACCACCCAGATGGGATGCGCCTCGCCTTTAAAGAACTTTCTGAAAATACCGGAAAGTGCGATCCACACGATCACAGCAGAAATGAAGGCTACAAAGTAACCGGATAAACTTTTCTGTAAAACATCGCCAATGGCGCCGGAGCTGGCAGAAAATGAACTCAGCAGCAAAAAGGTGGTGGATACCGGCATCCTCATCCGTGTGAGTACAAGCAGAAAGATCGGAGCAGCTACCTGAAGAAAGGTAAATTCAGTGGGACTCTGGTCAAAACCCTTGGTGGTGAGACGCTGGTAGGATACATCACCATCATAGGTATACCAGCTGAATCCAACGGTAATCAGAAAAATGCCTCCCATATACAGCCATAAATACCACCATTTACGATGGCTGTTTGAGGCAATGAAAGTACCAATGGTCTGAATACTGTCGTTTGCGATCGCTGAGTAGCCGGCCAGTGCAAAACCAACCCACATCGCAATGCGGGCATGTTCGAAGGTTGCCCCCGCAACAAAGAAGCAGATAGCAATAGCGCCGATGAATATTCTTTCTTCCCTGACAAGGTTATAGAGTGCGGAGGGAAGAAGTTGTTCTAAGAATGTTTGTGATTCAGAATCCGTAGATGACATTTATACGATGTAGGCAAGGCTTTTATTTGGTGTGGAGTGTAATGAAACTATGTTAACATAGTATTATGAAGCAACAGGCAACCAATGTGGATCCCTAAATAAAAAACGGCATTAGTTTACGAACTCCTTATATTTGTTGCCGCAATTATCCAAGACCAAAATCACTTTATGCCTTACAATCGTGATATGTATACCACCGGTTTTTACAAGGAACCGGCTCCACATTTTGAAGGGGAATCCCCTTTCCAGTCAATGATGGAAAGATTCCGTTTTGCTGCAGAACTTTTGGAACTTGATGAAGGTATGTTTCAATACCTGGCCAGTCCTGAAAAAGTAGTAATGGTTTCTGTACCGGTAGTAATGGATAGCGGAAAAATTAATGTTTTTGAGGGATATCGCGTTATTCACGACTCTGTACTGGGTCCATCAAAAGGCGGCCTTCGTTATTCTCCGGATGTAACGCTGGATGAAGTCAAAGCCCTTGCAGCCTGGATGACATGGAAGTGCGCTATTGTGAATGTACCATTTGGGGGTGCTAAGGGTGGTATTCGGGTTAATCCGAAATCTCTTTCAGCCACTGAGCTTGAGCGTTTAACTAGGCGGTATACCTCCAACATGCTGGAAGTTTTTGGTCCTGACCGCGACATACCTGCTCCGGATATGAATACCAATGAGCAGATCATGGCCTGGATTATGGATACCTACAGTATGCATAATAAGAAGACGGAAAAAGCGGTGGTAACCGGTAAGCCCATTATCCTTGGGGGCTCTCAGGGAAGACGTGAAGCTACCGGACGGGGCGTCATCACTGTAACTGTAGCAGCACTTAATAAACTGGGTTTATCGCCAAGTAAGTCGACGGTGGTGGTCCAGGGATTCGGCAATGTGGGATCTATTTCTGCCAAACTGATTTATGAGCAGGGTGCCAAGGTTATTGGAATCAGTGATATCACTGGTGGTTACTTTAACAAAGATGGCATCGACATACCAAAAGCCATTCAGCATTATGTATCCAATGGAAATTCGCTGGAAGGTTTTGATGGAGCCCAACAAATTTCAAATGAAGAACTGCTGGAACTGGAGTGCGATGTGCTTATCCCTGCAGCCAAGGAAGACCAGATCAGCAAATTGAATGCTGCGAATATCAAAGCCCGAATAATTTCAGAAGGTGCCAACGGCCCGGTAACCGCTAATGCGGATCGAATCCTGGACGATAAGGGTATTATGATTATCCCGGACATTCTTGCGAATGCCGGCGGTGTTACCGTTTCCTATTTCGAATGGGTGCAAGACCGGCAAGGTTATTTCTGGACCGAGGAACGCGTTAACCGCAGGTTAAACCGGATGATGCGGGAAGCTTTTGATAACATGTTTAAAGTCAGCGAAGAATATAATATTACCCTGCGACAGGCAGCCTACGTTTACGCTATACGAAGAGTGGCTGACACCCTGTTGCTTCGCGGGATCTATGCCTGATATGAGTTATACCCAATCGATCGAATTTAAATCAACATTTGAAGAAGTAGAAAAGCTGGAAGCTTTTCTGAATAACCTTCAGAAAGAACTCGACTTCGACAATGAGTATTATGCCAAACTGATGCTTGTGGTAAGCGAAGCCGTTACCAACAGCATTATGCATGGCAATAAGCAGGATGCATCAAAAAAAGTATTTGTGGAGGCTGTTGCTAATGGGGCAGGCATCAGTTTTACTATTCAGGATGAAGGCGATGGCTTTGAGCCGGAAGATCTTCCGGACCCATTAGCGCAGGAAAACTTACTCAAGACTGGCGGCAGAGGCGTTTTTCTGATGAATGAGTATGCGGATGAAGTGGAGTATTCCGATAAAGGAAATACGCTGAAACTTCGCTTCGACTATTAGAGAAAAAGCTGCTTAAACGAGCATAAACAAAAAAGGCGATGTTTCCATCGCCTTTTCAGTTTTATAAAGCTTTGTTTTATACCAGTTGGGCATCAAGCTGAGCCTTAAGCTGCGGTTTTGGGACCGCACCAATAATCTGGTCTACAATCTGTCCGTTTTTGAAGATCAGCAGGGTTGGGATGCTGCGGATACCAAACTTCACGGATACTTCCGGATTGTGGTCCACATTCACCTTACCTATTTTTACCTGACCTTCATACTCACCGGCCAGTTCTTCAACGATTGGGCCGATCATGCGGCATGGACCACACCATTCTGCCCAGAAATCAACGAGTACCGGATGATCAGATCCAAGTACCTCAGCTTCAAAATTTGAATCGGTAAATTCGATTGGTTTACCCATAATTGTTTCCTTGTTTAGGTTAGTTTTTTCAAAATCTGATCAATGATACTAATCGCCTGGCTAACAATCATATCACTATTAATTATCATCCCAATTACCTCAAAAACCAGGGCTTCAGTTCATGCTCAGTAGCACGTTAGTTTCATCCAGAATAGCGCGGAGCGACTTTAACAACTCATCATTCGGATCAACCACAAACTTGCGCACATTCATGCTGAAGGGTCTCTTGGCCTCAGCACTGTGAATGCTGAATTTCACGGTTGTCTCTCCTTTATTCACTGAAAAAAGGGTGGCAATCTGATCCAGTTCAGGTTTTGATATAGCCGCAGTATCGATATTCAATTTCAGAACCAGCTTATTGGCGAATTTTTCCCTGAGATTTTCAACTCTGTCAAAAGAATTCGCAATGAGTTTTGGCTGACCGCTTTTATTGTCGATGTAGCCACTCATCAACAGAACATTATCCACCTGAAGAATACCCATATGCCGGTCATAGATCTCACTGAAGGCTATTACCTCGATGGATCCATGCTGGTCTTCTGCCTGAATGAATGCAAAGGGCCGGCCCTTACGGTCTGTTACCTTTCGGACGGCGGTAATAATGGCCACAAACTGTGCATCGCTGCGTTCTGCAAGTTGAGATAATTTATCTGAGTTCAGCTTGTGTGTGGAGAATAGTTCGATGTCATCTTTATAACGGTCCAGCGGGTGACCACTCAGGTAAAAACCAATGTATTCTCTTTCCTTATTGAGTCTTTCGATGGTGGTCCATGGATGAACAGGCCGAAGTTTAGGCTGTTGCTGAAGATTTCCGCCGGCACTTGCTCCTCCAAACAAGCTGGCCTGATTCAATCGCTTGTCTTCAGCAATACGGGCACCATAAGCAAGAATATCATCCATGCTTTCAACAAGCTGAGCTCTGTTCGGGTCGATGGAATCGAAAGCCCCTGCAAACATCAGGCTTTCTAGGGTTTTCTTATTGCAAATTTTGGGATCAACCCTACTCACAAAATCAAATATGCTGGTGAAATGGCCCTCTTCCCTTGCTTCCGCTATTTCCTCAATAGCCTGTTCACCCACGCCTTTGATCGCAGCAAGTCCATACTGAATTCGTCCTTCCTTTACCACAAACCGGCTTTCGCCGGTGTTCACGTTGGGAGCATCCACAGCAATTCCCATCCTGCTGCTTTCCTCAATGAAGAAGGACACTTTTTTGATGTCTTTCATATTGTGGCTGAGTACCGCTGCCATATATTCTGCCGGGTAATTGGCTTTGAAATACATGGTTTGATAAGCCACCACCGAATAGGCTGCCGAATGCGATTTGTTAAAACCGTAGCTGGCAAACATTTCCATTTTGTCGAAAATGTTCATGGCTGTTTCTTCGTCCACCCCGTTAGCAGAAGCCCCTTCAATGAACTTGGGTTTTTCTGCCTCCATTACCTCACGCTTTTTCTTACCCATGGCACGGCGAAGTAAATCCGCTTGGCCGAGCGAATAGCCTGCGAGTTTCTGGGCTACATTCATGATCTGTTCCTGATAGATCATAATGCCAAAGGTGGGTTCAAGAATATCCTGAATCAACTCATGCGGGTAATCCGGTTCCTCCTTACCATGCTTTCGGTTAATATAATCCGGTATAAACTGCATCGGACCCGGCCGGTAGAGGGCATTCATGGCAATAAGGTCGTTGATGTTGGTTGGTTTGAGGTCTTTGAGATACTTCCGCATCCCGTCACTCTCAAACTGGAATGTGCCTATGGTTCCGCCCTTCTGATAGAGTTTGTAGGTATTTTCATCATCCAGCGGGATGTCGTCCAGATTGTACTCCTTCCCGTGGATCTCTTTGACATACTGAATGGTGGTTTTGAGGATGGATAAGGTTTTCAGGCCCAGAAAATCCATCTTCAGCATGCCGGCATCTTCAATTACCGAGCCGTCGAACTGGGTGGATACTAGATCCGCGTCTTTTGCGGTTGATACAGGAATGTATTCGGTGAGGTCATCCGGTGCGATAATCACACCGGCCGCATGGATGCCGGTATTCCGTATTGAACCCTCCAGTACACGGGCCATTTTGAGGGTATTGCTCTGCTTGTCAGTTCCCTTTTCAATCTCGACCAGCTCCTTGACTTCATCAAAAGCCTGGTCCAGTGTTGTACCCGGACGTTCTGGTACCAGTTTCGCGATGCGGTCAGCTTCCGGAAGGGGCAGATCGAGTACGCGGGCTACATCCCGAACAGAGGAACGTGCAGCCATGGAACCAAAAGTGATAATGTGAGCCACCTGGTTTTTACCATACTTGTCGACAACATAATCGATGACTTTCTGCCGGCCTTCATCATCAAAATCGATATCAATATCGGGCATGCTCACCCTTTCAGGATTCAGAAAACGCTCAAAAAGCAGATCATATTTAATCGGATCGATGTTGGTTATACCGATGCAGTAGGCAACCACTGAACCGGCTGCTGATCCCCTTCCCGGCCCTACAAACACTCCCATTTTTTTGGCAGCGGCGATGAAATCCTGCACAATCAGGAAGTACCCCGCAAAACCCATCGATAGTATGATTTCCAGTTCATGGTTGATGCGGTCTTCCACATCGCCTTCGATCATTGTGTAACGCTCTTTCGCCCCTTCGAAAGACAGATACTTTAGGTACTCGTCTTCCGTGCTGAAGCCCTCCGGCAACTCGAAATTGGGCAATATCACATCCCTTGCCAGACTGTAGGGCTCAATTTTGTCAGCAATTTCAATTGTGTGGTTCAATGCTTCCGGCAGATCAGGAAACAGGGCCAGCATGTCTTCTTTCGACTTGAAATAAAACTCCTGATTCGGGAAGCCAAAACGAAATCCTCTGCCCTTACCCACCGGGGTATCGACCAGCTCTCCATTGTCAATACATATCAGTGCATCATGAGCATCGGCATCCACCTGATTGAGATAAAAGGTATTGTTCGTGGCAACAAGTTTGACATCATGCTTGGCAGCGAAGCGTTTGAAGATTTCGGTTACTGCCTTTTCCTCTTCCAGACCGTGTTTGTTAATCTCCAGATAAAAATCATCCCCAAAAATACCTTTCCACCAGAGCAGGGCTTCCTCGGCATATTCCTCTCCGCGATTCAGAGCAAGATCAGCAATTTCTCCCAAAACACCTCCACTAAGACAAATCAAATCAGAAGCATATTTTTCGATCAACTCCCGGTCGATTCGGGGAAACTTATAATAATAGCCTTCGGTGAAGGCCAGAGAGCTCAGTTTTGCCAGATTTTTATAGCCATTCAGATTTTTAGCGAGGAAGGGTACCTGATAGCGCTTATCCTTGTGGTCTTTGGTGAATTTCTTCTTATGCCGGTCTTCCACTACATAAAATTCACAACCCACGATGGGTTTTATCCCCGCTTTTTCGGCTGCGCTAACAAATGCAAAGGCACCATACATATTACCCAGATCAGTAAGAGCAACAGCATCCATGCCGAAATCTTTGGCTTTCTGAACCAGTTCGTTAACTCCGCTGGTTGCCTGCAGAACGGAGTATTTTGAATGGTTGTGAAGGTGCACAAAATCGACATCATCGGTCTTGAGCTTCCTGCTTTTGGTTATCCCGGTATCTTGCTCATCTTCAGTTTCATTCTTTGCAGAATGCAGCCTGGTCGGCGATTCAAAATCTATATAGTGATCTCGTACGATGTAGCTTGCGGAGGTGCCGCTCAACCCAAAATCCGCCGGAAAGGTTACGTTTATAACTCCAATATGAACCAGCTCCAGAAAAGCCCGTGTGGTTGCCTCCACATCTGCAGCGGCATCATGAGCATCATCGAAACCTTCTCCGAACAGTTTTTCATGCAACTCTGTAAGTGTAGGCCATTTGAAACCTCCGCCTCTGCCCCCAGGTATCTGGCAGTAATCTGTCGCATCATCTTTGGTATCAATTTTCGGGAGATCCATCAGAGGGGTCTCAACCCCCATTCTGATAAACTCAGCACCCATCACCATCTCATCAAAATTGATGTTATGGCCAATAACAAAGGTTGTTTTCTCCAGATCCTCATTAAATCGCTCAAGGACTTTTGTAAGTAAATGCCCTTCATCAAGTGCCCGCTGGGTTGAAATACCGTGCACCTTTTCTGCGTTAAATGGAATGGTGAATCCATCAGGCCGGATTATATAGTTCCCACCGGACAGGTATTTTCCGGTATGATCATGCAGCTGCCAGGCCAGCTGAACCACACGGGGCCAGTTATCGAGATCGGTTACCGGGGCTGAGTAATTTTGGGGAAGTCCGGTGGTTTCCGTATCGAAAATTAAATACATGAATTAGTGTAAAACTGAGGTCTGTAGTTTGAATTCCTAAGATGGTAGCTGTAAACTAACAAACTCCTAAACCATGAAACATTCAACAACAAAATGAAGAAATTTTTAATTACTCTTTTTGCAATTGTCATCGCAACAACTTTAGTAACCGCACAGAGCAATCAAGACGCGCAAAGGTCTCAGGCCGATGAAACCCTAATCCGGGATGTAGGCGGCGTAATCCCGGTACGACCCAAAGAAGTTCTGTCTGGCACCCCCTATTTAAGCGAACGCTTCAGACTCGGCCGTGTGCTCTTTGGGAAGAACGCCACCAGTGAAGTCATCGAGATGGATTATAATGTGTATACCAATCAGGTTCATTACATGGAAAACGGCCAGCTGATGGCACTGGATTTCAATCAGATCGATGGTTTTGTATTTCTGGACCTTACTACTCAGGAAGTAATGGAAACCTACCGAACCGGTGAGGTGGACCCGGATCTTAAGATCACACAAAACACTCCGCTAAAGGTAATTTATGACGGAAAGATTAAGCTCTACGAACACTATGATACCTATATTAACGAGATCAAGAACAGTTACACCGGTATCAACACAAAAAAATATGTGAGTAAGCAATACATTGTGTTTAAGGATTTCGATGGAGAAATGGAGCGTATCAAGCTCAAAAAGAAAGATTTCCTGAAGAAAGTGATCGACAAAAAATACAAGAAACAAATGGATCAGTTTATCAAGCAGAACGACCTCAATATGAAGTCTGAAGCTGATGCTAAATTGTTTCTTGCTCAGTACGAAAATCTCGTTTCTGAAAACAGCTGATTAACTAAAGGAATGACCCTAACCCAGCTTTCATACATCGTGGCGGTAGATAAATACCGCCACTTTGCTACGGCTGCTCAGAAGATTTACATCACTCAGCCAACCCTGAGTATGCAAATTCAAAAGCTGGAAGATGAACTTGGAGTCCGAATATTCGATCGCTCCAAATCCCCTGTTATTCCTACTCAAATAGGGGAAAAAATTATTGAACAGGCTAAAGTAATCCTCAGTGGAGCCAAGCACATCGAGGATATTGTGGCCATGAATCAGGATGAAATAAAGGGCAATTTCACCATCGGAATAATCCCTACCGTGGCACCCTATCTG
The DNA here is from genome assembly GCA_964413935.1 of uncultured Balneolaceae bacterium. Classification (GTDB taxonomy): domain Bacteria; phylum Bacteroidota; class Rhodothermia; order Balneolales; family Balneolaceae; genus CAYPTY01. The sequence continues at coordinate 46,438 of CAYPTY010000016.1, forward strand.
ATTCCACTCTTCCTCAAAAAATTTACCGATGCCTATCCTAATGTAAAGCTGACCTTTGAAGAGGCACTTACTGCCGATATTGTCAGTGGTTTGAATGAAGACCATTTCGATGCGGGCATCATTGCTACTCCACCCCAGAATCCTCAGATTCATGAAATCGAACTTTTTCTGGAACCATTTCTGGCATACGTTTCCATTAATCATCCCCTGGCCAAAAAGAAAAAACTGGAAATTGCCGATCTGGATACAGCCGATTTATGGCTGCTGAATGAGGGGCACTGTTTCCGTGATCAGTCGATTAAAATCTGTAAAAAATCGAATGAGAAACTTCGCAATTCTCAGATATCATTTGAATCCGGCAATCTTGAAACCCTGAAAAGACTGGTCGAGCAGGAATACGGCATGACTCTGATGCCCTACCTTGCAGTTAACGAACACGACACACAGTGCTCGGTTGCAGAGCTGAAGGAATTTATTAGTCCGGTTCCAAGTCGACGCATCCGACTGGTATACACCCGTGAAATCCTGAAGCAACATATGATTCGCGCTTTCGCTGACGAAATCACAGCCTCGATTCCTGAAGAATTACGCACTCAGGAAGAAGAAATGGTGGTCGAATAAAATGAATGGTGACACAAGCTGTCACGTTCAATACCTACCTTAGTCACATGCTTACAATCAACAAAGCCGGATACAGCGGAATTCTGATTCCCGAGCTGAATATTGGGCTGGATTATTCCGGTACCCGGGCCGATTTCGTCTTTATCTCTCATGCACATACCGATCACATGCCCCGCAAAAAAGGCATGAATATATTTGCCACCGCACCAACGGCAAAACTGATGAAACTGCGCGGCTTCAATGATCCTGTAACCGTAGTACCTTATGGCCAGCCTTTTGAAACTTCTGAGTTCAAAGTCACTTTCTTCCCAGCCGGCCACATTCTGGGATCTGCACTCACCTTTATCGAAAGTAAAAAGGGAAATGTACTCTACACCGGGGATTACCGCACTCCTCCATCACCTGCAACTGAGGGATTTGAACTTCCAAAAGGGCAGATTGATCATTTCATCACAGAAGCGACCTTTGCATTACCCATATACAAATGGGCTTCCCATGATGAACTGAAGAAACAAGTGCTTGTTTTTGCTGAAGATGCCCTTTCTGAAGGTTATACACCCATTTTTCAGGCTTATAATCTGGGTAAGGCTCAGGAACTGATGTACTGGTTGAAGGAGCTGGATCATCCTATGCAGATTCACGGAGCCGGTTATAAACTCTGCGGTGTATATGAGGAATTTGGCTTCGACCTCGGTAACTATGAAAGCTATAACCGCAGTACCTGTGAGGGTAACATTCTGATCGCTCCCGGTTCAGCCATCGGAAATGGTTTTGCCTCAAACCTAAAGAAAACCCGCTTTGCCTACTGCAGCGGCTGGGCGGCACATGAATCGAGGAGAACCCAGCTTACCGCTGATTCGCTTATCCCTTTGTCTGATCATCTCGATTTTTTTGAACTGATTGATGTCTGCAAGAAGTTAAAACCGGGTCTCGTGCATGTCACGCATACCCCCAACCCGGATGTGGTACAACATTTCCTGCAGGCTGAAGGTATTAAATCCACTTTTCTGGATCTGGAGGTAGAAACGAATGACTGATTTATTCCTTCATTTCAGTGAGACCGCCCAGCAAATCATGCAGGCACGTGGCACCAATGCAAAAATCAGGATCTGTGCCGACTATTTTACACAACTGGATAACGCCCATCATGTTGGACTGGCGGCTCAGTTTTTTGGTGAGGGTGCCTTTTCTACGGCATCCGGTAAGCGGGCTTCGGTTGGACATCGAACCATTGCCGCGCTGGCTGCTGAATTCTGTGAAATTGACTATGAACGGGTCTTCAGGCCCTGCCGTACAGCAACAGGTTCATCATCTGAGACCATTGAAAAACTATTCCGGAATCTACCAGCAGCTGTCAGCAAAATGCAGCCTGAACAGTTCAGTCTTGATGATGTAGACAAAATTACAGAACAGCTTTACCTCAGCTCAAAGCGTGAACAAAAGCAGTCCATTTTACTGGATACCTGGAAAGGCATGACCCCGCTGGAAGTCAAGTATTTTATTAGGATCCTTGGGCAGGGATCCTTGCGTATTGGATTTGAGTCTAAAAGTGTGGTCAGTGCCATCTCAAAGGCATTTGACCATGATCCGGAAGAAGTCCGATTTGTTCATATGCTCAGTGGGAGTCTTGCTGAAACGGCAAGTATGGCCAAAATCAATCAATTGGATGATGCCAGGTTTCAGTTATTCAGTCCGGTCGCTTTTATGCTGGCCTCCCCTATCGAAAGCAGATCGGTTGAAAATATTCAGGCTTATATAGCTGAGGAGAAATTTGATGGGATGCGTTGCCAGGCACATATCGATGGGCAAAAAGTTGCACTATTTTCACGCGATCTCAACGATATCAGCTCTTCCTTTCCAGAAGTTGTTGAATTTCTGACTAAGAAGAATATCCCTGCTACAGTTTTTGACGGAGAAATTTGTGTTTTCAAAGACGATACCATTCTGCCCTTCCAGCTCCTGCAAAAGAGAATGGGCGTCAAAAAACCCTCAAATAAATTACTGACAGAATACCCGGTCCTATTTATAGCCTATGATATCCTGTATTTCGATGGTGATACCTTATTCGAGAAAACGCTTACCGAACGCAGGAAGCTGTTGGAAGAGGTATGCGAGTCATTTCAGATACCCATCACCACACAAAAGTCACTTAGGGATTCTGATGAGGTAGAACAACTTTTCGATCTGGCACTGAAACATGGAAATGAAGGATTAATGCTCAAGCATAGAGACTCTCTCTATGAATACGGACAGCGCAGGAAATCATGGCTGAAGGTAAAGCAACCCAGTGGCTCCATAGATACCGTTATCCTGTATGCCCACGCCGGGAGCGGAAAACGAGGCGGCACCTATTCGGATTTTACTCTGGGCATCTCCGTTAAAGACGATGAACGCTACGAGGAGGAATTCATCCCCATCGGAAAAGCTTATGGGGGATATTCCAACGAAGAACTGGCTGAAATAAACAAACGCATCAAAAATCTTACGCTTGAGAAATTTGGACCTACCTTGCTCCTAAAACCGGAAATCGTGGTAGAACTGGAGTTTGATGATATACAGGTTAACAAAAGAACCAAAGCCAAATACACCCTTCGTTTACCGCGCTTCAAAGCTATTCGCTGGGATCTGTCCCCATCCGATGCCGATGATTTAAAACATGTGGAGAAGCTCTATCAACAAAAGCTGGATCAGCAGAGACTTAAGCAAATGAATAACCCATCATTTGTTATTTAAACATCAAATTACTTCAATTTTAAAGTATTTAACAATTCTGAGGATTGATGGTCCCGATTTTATAGTTTTGATAGCCTAATACAATAAAATCTGACTATGATTCTCAAAAACGTTCGCTCTTCATTCATTTTAGCCGGGATACTTCTCATCACTGCATCCTGCGGTGATTCCGAGAAGAGTACCCCTCAGCAAACCGGCAATGCCGTTATTCCGGCCGTTGAAGCCGTCGAAGCTCGATATGGCGCCTTACCCCTGGTTGAAAGATTCAGCGGAAACGTGCGCGCTGAAAATCAGGTACCCCTCTTTCCAGAAATCAATGGGGTAGTTGAAGCCGTTTATGTGGAAAACGGTGCATTTGTAGAGAAAGGTCAGAAACTCATCGAACTGGATGATCGCCAGCTGAAACAGAGAGTACAACAAGCCGAGGCCGGATTAAGAATTTCTCAAGCCAGACTAAAGCAAGCTAAAGCGAACTATGCTGAGCTCGACGCCCAGTATAAAAGAACCAAACAACTGGCAGATAAAGAATTAAGTAGTCAGTTGGAGCTGGAACAGCTTTCTGCACAGCTTCAATCAGCTGAGGCGAATGTGGAACTGGCACAAGCAGAACTAGACCAGTCGCTGGCGCTGGTGAACGAACGAAAAGAACAACTTGACCAGACTGTGATTAGGGCTCCCATCTCAGGGACTGTGGGTCAACGTAATGCCCAGGTAGGGATGCAGGTGAATAATACAACCCAGCTCTTTATGCTTGGTGATCTTTCAAAACTTCGTATTGAAATCGTTTTGACCGAAAGCATGCTCAGCAAAATCAAAAAAGGTCAAAGAGCACAAATCATTGTTGAAGATGAAAACGGTATCAAACGGGGAATCAATGCCGAACTCTCCCGCATTTCCCCCTTCCTGAACGAAATTACCCGAAGCACCGAAGCTGAAATTGATCTGGAAAATAAAGACAATCTGCTTAAGCCCGGTATGTTTGTACCGGTTGACGTTTTCTTCGGGGAGAGTCAGCAGGCCACACTTATCCCCGAAAGTGCGATTTTCACCGATCCAACGAATGGTAAGGTAGGTGTGTATGTGGTTTCCTCAATTGGAACTGAAATTGAACCTGTGAGTGAAGGCTCTGAAGATACTCCCGCCGCTCTGACAGCCCCAACCCCGGTCAGCTTCAAAGAGATCAGCATTATCGCAAGAGGTCGTATGCAGGTTGGTGTTGCAGGAGTTGAAAGTGGCCAGTGGGTTGTTACCATCGGCCAGGATTTGCTCTCTGAAGGACGTGAACAAGCACGTGTGCGCACCAGCAGCTGGGATAAAATCATGAGATTACAAAGCCTCCAGCGAGAAGATCTTCTGGATGAAGTGATGAGTGAAAAAAAAGAACAGCAGCCCCAAACTACACTCTAAGGAATTAGCTCATGCCCATTACAGAAAAATCAATCGACCGCCCTATCGCGACGTCGATGGTCTTCCTGATCATCGTCATTATTGGTATTCTCGGCTTTCGTTACCTGCCGGTGGATCTGCTTCCACCAATTGAGTATCCACAGCTCACCGTTGCTACGGAATACCCGAATGTGGGTCCTGAGGAAATTGAAAAAATTATAACCGAACGCATTGAAAATGCTCTGGCCGGTGTACCTGGTGTGGAGCGTGTGCGTTCTAACTCTGAGGAAGGGAGCAGCCGGGTAACGCTTGAATTTGCTCAGGGTGTGGATGTGGATGTAGCCGCAAATGATGTGCGCGCAGCACTGGACCGCGTCCGGGATGAAATTCCTCCAGAAGCGGAACCGCCACGTATCTGGAAATTTGACCCTAATAACTTCCCGGTTGTTATCGTTGGGGCTAACTCCGATATGAATCTGGCTGACCTGACGGTTGTCCTGGATCGGGAAATCACCAAACGTTTTGAACAAATTGATGGTGTTGGCTCTATTGATATCTGGGGTGGTATTAATCGAGAAGTTAAAGTAGATATCATCCGGGACCGCCTGATTGCCAGCGGACTATCTACTGCACAGGTTCAGCAGGCTATTGCCAGTGAAAATGCCAACCTTCCCGGTGGTAATGTTAATTCAGGTGTTCAGAGATTATATGTACGCACGCTTGGTGAATACAAAACCATCGATGAAATAGCCAACACGGTTATTACTACGGTAGATCAGAAACCAATTCGGGTTAAAGATGTGGCTGAAGTTTACTTCGGATATCAGGATCTGGATCGGGTTGTGACTATAGATGAGAAACCGATGGTGCGATTTGGTATCCGTAAACAAACCGGTGCGAACACAGTTGCTGTGGCTGAGGAAATCCGCCAGGAAGTACAAAGAATCAATACTGAACGGAATGATATGCAGCTCTTTGTAACCACAGACCAGAGTGAATTTATTCAGAGCTCGATAGATAATGTTCAAAGCTCGGCAATGTGGGGTGCACTGCTGGCAGTGGTAGTTCTCTATGTTTTCTTCCGAAACGGATCATCCACCTTCATCATCGCAGTCTCGATTCCTATTTCCATCATTGCAACCTTTGCCCTGCTCTATTTCAATAATCTGACACTGAATCAGATGAGTTTTGGCGGACTTGCACTGGGTGTCGGCCTTATTGTAGATAACGCTATTGTGGTGCTAGAGAATATCATCCGAATGCGGGAAGAGGAAGGTAAAGACCTTAGAACAAGTGCCCTGATCGGGACCAAGCAGGTTGCCGGAGCCATCATAGCTTCTACCCTCACTACTTCCGTGATCTTTCTGCCTGTAGTGTTTATGCAAACCATATCCGGACTGCTATTTAAACAGCTGGCACTGGTGGTTGTTTTCGCTCTGGTTTGTTCCCTGCTCGTTGCCCTTACACTGGTACCCATGCTTTCAAGTCGTTTTCTGTCTGTTAAAGCAACAAACCGTGGCGAAGCCAAAATGAGCCGCTTCCAAAAATTCTTTCAGAATCTGGAAAACTCCTACTCCGGTTATATCCGCATCATCTTGCGTCATAAAGCAACCGTATTCGGAGTGGTAACGGCCGCCGTGGTTGCCTGCTTTCTGCTTCTGCCCAGTATTCCGGTTGAGCTTGCCCCTCAAACCGATGCCGATGAAATTGATATTGATCTCATAATGGCCGACGGTACCAATATTGCCGTGCAAAACCTTTACCTGAAGGAGCTCGAGGAAATTGTTCGTGCCACGGTTCCAATGAATAACGTAAAGAACCTGACAACAGATGTTCGTGATGGACGCGCTGAGGTTGAGATTTCTATGGTACCGGCTTCAATGAGAAGTCAGTCCACATCTGAGCTGGCTGATGAGATTCGGAAGAATGTAGAAGGTGTTATCCCCGGGGCTGACATCCGCGTTTCTGCCCAATCCGGACTATGGATCCTGCGCCGTGTATTCGGTGGTAGCAGCGACAACGAAGCCATTCAGCTTGAGCTCAGAGGCTACGATATGGAAAAAGCCTATGAAATTGCTCAGGAAATGAAGTTGCAGATTGAACAAGTGCCAGGAATTACAGGAACACGTGTCGGACGCAGCGAGGGTACTCCTGAACAACAAATTATTTTTGACCGGGAGCGTATTGCCGATCTTGGGCTATCGGTGAATGATGTAGCATCCATTCTCCAGACCAATATCGGGGGTACACGGGCAGGTTCATTCCGGGTAGGTGGGGATGAGTTCCCAATCACGGTCCGTCTCCGTCCGGAAGACCGTCTAAGCTCTCTCGATCTTGATAACATTTCAATCCGCACACCCGGCGGAGAAGTGATTCCGGTTTCATCCGTAATTCAGAAAAACCTCGGCCGTGGTCCTGAACAAGTGAGCCGTATTAATGGCCAGCGTGTGACCAATATAACTGCAAATCTGGAAAGTGGTATTCCGCTTGGGGATGCTGTTGCATCCATTCAGGAAAAGCTGGCTGATTACCCTCTCCCCGAGGGTTTCTCACTAGTCTTCTCAGGGGAATATCAGGAACAGCAGGAAGCAGCTAAAGACTTCCAGCTGTCCATTCTCATGGCTATTATTCTCATCTACATGGTAATGGCCGGGCAGTTCGAGCGATTCTTTGATCCCATCGTGGTTATGTTTTCCGTACCACTGGCAGTGATCGGTGTAGTTCCAACCCTGCTACTGACCGGAACCACCCTCAACATACAAAGCTTAATGGGCGTGATTATGCTTATCGGTATTGTGGTGAATAATGCCATTGTTCTGGTGGATTACATCAATCTGATGCGCCGCGAGAAAGGCATGTCGGTTGTAGACGCCGTAATAGAAGCAGGCCGCCTAAGACTTCGTCCGATTTTGATGACCACCCTGACTACCATTCTCGGGTTGATGCCGCTCTCTTTTGGCCTTGGCGCCGGTGCTGAAATTCAAGCCTCTCTGGCCAGAGTGGTGATTGGTGGACTGACCGCATCTACCCTGGTTACACTGGTATTTATTCCGGTTGTTTATGTGACGATGGATCGGTTACTTGACAAGGCGAAAGCCGTTAGCTGGAATCCTTTCGGTAAATCTGCTGATCTGGAATTGGCCAAGTCATAAACTGAAATCCTCATCATATTAGAACTATGCACAGCTGGAAACTAAAGTCTGTGCCCCCGCACGACTGGTTCATTTGCCTGGATATAGACTCCTATTTCGATCACGAACATGAACCGGAGAAAATTTTCGAGGAAGGATATACCCGGCCCCTTCCTCTTCAGGACCGTGACATACTGGTTACAGTATTCTTCAATGGTGATCCGGAAAATCCCGAGTTTCAGATTGAAAGTCCGGAAGATCTCAGTGATAAAGAAGTTGAACAGGCAAATCGGGTTCTCGCACGAATATTAGGTACGAATCTTGACCTCAAACCGCTGTATGAAGCGGCATCGGATGATCCTGTTCTTGGCGAAAAGCTGATGAACACCTACGGTGTAAAGCGTATGGCCCGCGCTACTCTTTTTGATGATATTGTAAATCGCATTGTTCAGATGCAGATCCATCACGCGCCTACCGCCCGAAAAATGATGTATCGAGTGAGAGAGACTTACGGAACTGCCTTGCATTATCAGGGCAAAACCGTTGCCTGCTGGCCAAGACCACATCAGATTATGAATGCGGATCCTGCCAATATTCGTAAACTGGGCCCAACTAAGCGAAAAGGGGAAAGTATCGCAGGTCTCGCCAGTGATATTGTAGCAGGCAACATCGACATAGAATTTCTGGATAAAACGGATCCCGTCACCTTTTATAACACGATCACAAAAGTAAAAGGAGTTGGTCCTACTTCCGCTCAGGATTTGATGATTTTCCGAAACCGGCCCGATGCTGTTTTCCCATCCAACATCAAAAAAGGAGAAGAAAAGGGTCTGCGTAAGTGGATCATCCGCAGTTATGGAGGTGATCCGGATCATACTCCTGAAGAAGATTTTCAGGAAATGATCAGTGCCTGGAAAGGGAATGAGGCACTGGCTATTGAATTTCTTTATGCCAACTGGATTCTGGACTGGAAGGAACGTCAGGCTCAGAAAAAGGCTAAATAAAAACTTCCGGACATAAAAAAAGCCCCGGCAAAACCGGGGCTTAGTCATTTGATGAGTTTCAATGGCAATGATTACATCATGCCGCCCATTCCGCCCATGTCTGGCATGGCCGGAGCAGCGGGACCATTGTTCTCTTCTGGCTTCTCTGAAACCACAGCCTCTGTGGTGAGCAGCAATCCGGCAACTGAAGCAGCATTTTCAAGTGCTGTTCGGGTTACTTTAGTCGGATCGATGACACCGGCTTTGATTAGATCCTCAAACACTTCGGTTCGGGCATTGTAACCGTACGCGCCTTTTCCTTCCAGAACTTTTTGAACAATCACAGCGCCTTCTACACCGGCATTGTCAGAAATGGTTCTTAATGGAGCTTCAATCGCTCTTCGGATAATAACGAAACCAACGGCTTCATCTTCATTTTCAGCCTCAAGACCATCAAGGGCAGAAGCTGTTCTCAGCAGGGCAACACCACCACCAGGAACAATACCTTCCTCAACGGCAGCTCGGGTTGCATGCAGAGCATCTTCAACTCGGGCTTTCTTTTCTTTCATTTCAACTTCAGATGCAGCACCGATGTAAAGAACGGCAACGCCGCCACTTAATTTGGCAAGACGTTCCTGCAGTTTTTCACGGTCATAATCAGAAGTTGTACTCTCGATCTGAGATTTGATCTGGTTTACACGCGCTTTGATATCGTCCTCAGAACCGGCACCATCTACAATAATGGTGTTGTCTTTGTCGATAGTCACACGTGAAGCCTGACCCAGGAAGTCGAGAGTTGCGTTTTCCAGTTTGTAACCGCGTTCCTCAGAAATGACGGTACCGCCAGTAAGAATAGCGATATCTTCCAGCATTGCTTTTCTGCGATCGCCAAAGCCTGGGGCTTTAACAGCTGCAATTTTGAGTGAACCGCGAAGCTTGTTGACTACCAGGGTAGCAAGGGCTTCACCTTCAACATCCTCAGCGAGGATAAGCAATGGCTTACCGGTCTGAATTACTTTTTCCAGTACTGGAAGCAGGTCTTTCATGTTGGAAATCTTCTTGTCGAAGATGAGAATGTACGGCTGCTCAAGATCAGCCGTCATGTTGTCAGAATTGGTCACGAAATATGGAGAAAGGTAACCGCGGTCGAACTGCATACCTTCAACCGTTTCGAGGTTAGTTTCGGTACCTTTGGCTTCTTCAACAGTGATTACACCATCTTTACCAACTTTCTCCATGGCGTCTGCAATCAGATTACCGATGGTTTCGTCGTTATTGGCAGAAATGGTACCAACCTGCGCAATCTCAGAACGATCCTGAATGTCATTAGACTGCTTTTTTAGCTCCTCAACAATAGCCGTAACGGCTTTGTCGATTCCCCGCTTCAGATCCATTGGATTGGCACCAGCAGTTACGTTTTTGAGTCCCTGGCTCACAATAGCCTGAGCAAGCACGGTTGCGGTAGTTGTACCGTCGCCGGCATTGTCAGAAGTCTTGGAAGCAACTTCTTTAACCATTTGAGCTCCCATGTTCTCTACTTTGTCATCCAGTTCAATCTCTTTGGCCACAGTAACACCATCTTTGGTTACAGTGGGTGCGCCAAACGATTTTTCGATGACAACATTACGACCGCGTGGGCCAAGCGTTACCTTTACAGCATTCGCTAATTTGTCCACACCCCGTTTCAGTGCATCACGGGCTTCAATATCATAGTGAACTAATTTAGGCATAGTTATTTCCTTTTATTTTTTAGTTGATGAATTTATTTCGAAGAGCTTAGGAGATGATTCCCATGATATCGGATTCTCTCATAATCAGGTATTCTTCTCCATCGAGAGTTACCTCAGTACCGGAGTACTTTCCGTACAGAACCTGATCCCCCGCTTTAACCGTCATTTCGGTTTTTACACCGTTTTCGACTTTACCGGGTCCGACAGCTACAACAGTTCCTTGTTGTGGTTTTTCTTTTGCTGTATCCGGAATGATGATTCCGGAGCTGGTTACTTCTTCGGCAGCATCTGCCTGAACCAGAACTCGATCACCAAGAGGTTTAATACTAGCCATTTATTATGACTCCTTAGTTTTTGTTAAGATTTGAGTTTAAAATCATTCCCTGCGTAATAAGCAAGTACCGTACCAAAAGCTGCTATTACCTTGAATGCCCGCCTATTTTTAATGAACACAGGCTAAGTCCTGTAAATGAAGCAAAACCGTTTTTAATTAGTGACAGAAATCAGGATAAAATGCCATGTTCTTCAAGTCGAACTGTCAACTTTTCATATTCTTCGGGCGACCAGTTTTCAGCCCTCAGGTCAAAATCAAATTCTGGAGGTTGTTGATCTCCAAGTACCGGCTTCAGGGCATTGGAGAGTTTTTTTCTTCGTTGGTTAAAGGCTGTTCTGACCACCTTTTTAAGGTTTGCCATTTTGCAGCCCAATTCCCTGTTCTTAAAAGTTAATTCGATCACACTACTTTCAACTTTGGGAGGAGGACTGAACGAATGAGGTGAGACATGAAAAAGGATTTGGGGCTCACTCATCAACTGGCACTGCACCGATAGGATGCCATAATCTTTGGTGTTTGGCTCCGACACAATACGCTGAGCAACCTCTTTCTGAATCATGAAGTAGGCTTTGTCAAAAAGATGACGTTCATCAAGTACTGAAAATAAAATGGGACTGCTGATGTAATAAGGAAGATTTCCAATAACCACCCCTTTTCCTTTTTTTAGGTCGATGAGTGTATTCCAGTCTACCTTCAGCACATCTTCAGCCACGATGTTAAGCCCCGGATATTTTTGCTCCAGCAGTTCAATGGCCCGCTTGTCAATTTCAACCACAGATAGTCCAGGATATTTACTATAGAGAAACTCTGTAAGTGCCCCCGTACCCGGTCCGATTTCAATCAGCTGTTGATCCGGTTTTGCATCAATACTGTTATATATTTTCGAAATGATATTGCGGTCAGTCAGAAAATGCTGACCCAGGCTTTTTTTGGCTTTTATTGACAAACTATGTTGATTTGGGAATGCTCAATATATGGATTCAGCTGCATACACCTATTATATTTTTAGTTACGTGATACGTATCTTGCTGTAATTAAATGCCTGAGGCTTATGGAGATCACCCCGCTCGAAACCGAACAAATCGGTATCAAGACCCTTGAAAAACACCTGATTAAATCCAAACACAGTACATCACTGAAAATCGGGTTGCCCAAAGAGAACTCAAATGATGAACTCAGATTATCTCTTACACCAGGTGGAGTTTCCATACTTAAAGCCAACGGACATGATGTCTATATGGAAAAAGGTGCGGGTGAAGGAGCCAGTTTCTCAGATCGTGAGTATGCCGAAGCCGGGGCTGAAATTGTGTACAGTACCGAAGACCTCTTCAAAAAATCAGAATTGATTTCAAAAATCGCTCCTCTTACAGAGGATGAACTTCAGTACCTCCAGCCGAATCAGATTTTGCTTTCCGCACTCCATCTCGGAGCAACAAATGAAGTCTTCTTCAAGAAACTGACACAGCAAGGCGTAACAGGTATCGGCTATGAATTTATAAAAGGTTCAGACAAAGAATTTCCGATTGTTCGGATGATGCATGAAATCACCGGTTCGATGTCGGTGCAAATCGCTGCCCACTACCTGGAAAACAGGAATGGCGGACAGGGCGTGATGCTGGGTGGTATTTCGGGGGTTCCTCCGGCTACCGTTGTCATTTTAGGTGCTGGAATTACGGGTGAATATGCAGCGCGAACTGCACTTGGTTATGGATCTCAGGTTTTTGTTATGGATACCGATTTAACCAGCCTTCGCAGGCTTGAAAATGCACTTGACCGCCGCATTATCACTGCAGTAGCAAATGAACAATATATTTCTACGGCCCTTAAATTCGCTGATGTGATTATTGGTGCAGCTATGGCTGAGGGCGACCGTTCCCCATGCTGGGTTACCGAAGAGATGGTTGCCGGAATGAAACCCGGTTCTGTTGTAGTGGACACAGTCATTGATCAGGGAGGTTGTATCGCAACCAGTAGACCTACAACACACTCAAACCCAATCTTTAAGAAATACGACGTCACCCACTACTGTGTTCCCAACATTCCCGCAAATGTGGCCAGAACAGCAACCTATGCCCTTAATAATGTCATAGTGCCTTATCTGATTGCTATTGGAGATGCAGGTGGAATAACCAATTGTCTCTGGAATAACATCGCCCTGAGAAACGGGACCTATGTATACAAAAAGCACATCACCAAAAAATCTCTTGCTGTACCCTATAATCTTCCCTACAGAGATATTGAAATGCTGATTGCTTCCCAGATCTGATCAAAGTATGTCCGAATTATCTGAGCGAAACTACAGACGCATCAATTATATTAACTGGGCACTTACGGTACCTATGATGGTGATTTTTGCCTGGCCTTATTATCAGGCTTGCAGCCTGCTGGGGATTAAAGACCTTTTCACCTACCCGGGTTCATTTATTTTTGCCCTTGGATTCATGATCACGATACTGCACGGACATGTAACCATGGCTTTAGGTGCCGTACATCGGGATTATTATTACGATTGGCTGGAGAATAATCCCCTTAGCTTCGGACTGCTCTTTCATCGAATGATGGTAACCACTCGTTTCCGAATAACTATGTTCTTATCAAGTTTGGGGATTTTTCTGATAGGCTACCTCAGTTCAGCGATATAAAATTAAAGTTCTTTTCCCTTCAAAAGGGTATCAATCACAGAGGGATCCAGTAATGTTGAAGTATCCCCAAGATTGGATACATCACCGGATGCCACCTTTCTCAGGATTCGCCTCATGATCTTACCGGAACGGGTTTTAGGCAGACCGCCAACGATCTGCATTTTATCCGGTTTTGCGATGGGACCAATAATTTTTGTGACCAGATCCAGCAACTCTCTTTTAAAAGCAGCTTCATCTTCAATGTCTTCACCACAAATCATGAAGGCATAAATTCCCTGTCCCTTTATATCATGCGGATATCCCACCACCGCTGATTCCACAACTTTGGGATGTTCATCCAGTGCATTTTCTACTTCAGCTGTTCCGAGTCTGTGTCCAGAAATGTTCAGAACATCGTCCACCCGACCGGTAATCCGGTAATAGCCTTCTTCATCACGGCGGCAACCATCCCCTGTGAAATAATAACCTTTATAAGCACTCATATATGTTTGAAGGTAGCGATCATGATCCCCATATATGGTTCTTGCAATGGAAGGCCAGGGAAATTGGATGCACAGGTTTCCCTCTACGGCATTTCCTTCAATCTCTTTACCATTTTCATCAAGAAGAACAGGAAAAATTCCGGGTAATGGAAGGGTAGCAAAACCAGGCTTGGTTGGTGTAACTCCAGCCAGCGGAGAAATCATAATGCCACCGGTCTCTGTCTGCCACCAGGTATCCACGATTGGGCATCTTCCGCTGCCAATATGAGTATGATACCAGTGCCAGGCTTCTTCATTAATTGGTTCGCCTACGGTACCCAGAACTTTGAGTGAGTTCAGATCATACTTATTGACGTAATCCAGACTCGATTTCATGAGTGCACGAATCGCCGTTGGGGCTGTGTAAAAATGGGTTACTTTATACTTTTCAACCACTTCCCAAAAACGCCCTGCATCCGGATAAGTGGGAGTCCCTTCGAATATGATCCCTGTTGCTCCGTTCAGTAATGGTCCGTAAATGATATAGGAATGACCGGTAATCCAGCCGGCATCTGCCGTACACCAGTATACGTCGTCTTCCTTAACCTGAAATACATTTCGAAAAGAATAACTGGTATACACCATATAACCACCGCAGGTATGCACTACTCCCTTTGGTTTACCGGTTGAACCGGAGGTGTACAGTATGAAGAGTGGATCCTCTGCTTCCATTTCAACAGCAGTGTGAGATTTCGAAGCATTTCGGATAAGAAGGTGCCACCATTCGTCACGACCTTCTACCCAGTTTATTTCCTTATTGGTGCGTTGACAAACCACTACCTTTTCGACGGAGGGACAGTTTTGAAGAGCTTCGTCCGAAATATCTTTAAGTGGTACATGCTTTTCTCCGCGACGAAGGCCATCATTGGTAATCAACAGTTTTGCATCACAATCTTGAATCCGCTCTGCCAGCGATTGAGCTGAAAAACCAGCAAAAACGATGGAATGAATAGCTCCGATTCGGGCACAAGCCAAAGCTGAAATTACCAGTTCTGGAGTCATGGCCATATAAATACAGACACGGTCACCTTTTTTGATACCCATATTGGTTAGTACATTGGCAAACCGGCACACATCCTCATATAATTGTCTGTAAGTGATAGTACGGCGGAAAGAATCCGGGTGGTTTGGTTCAAAAATAAAGGCCGTCTTATTACCGATGGAATTTAAATGTCGATCCAATGCGTTTTCGGTGATGTTCAACTTACCGCCTTCAAACCATTTGATATCGCCTTTTTCAAAACTTCCCGAATGAACTTTATCCCAGCGTTTGCGCCAGTAAAAAGTACCCGCTTCATGATCCCAGAATTCCAGGGGATCTTCCACGCTTTCTTTTACCTGTTCATTGTAATCTTCAAAAGTTTTGATATTCAGCCACATAGCACAATTCGATTAATTTAAGATGGCTTATGATGTCTCTTTTTTCCTGTATAATCAAGTACATCCACTTCCATTCCTGAAATGAAATCAAAGGGCTATAAAATAATAGAATGGTGGTTTTCAGGAAAAGGAATCGAACCATTCCCTTTTCAGGAGCAAACCTGGAATGCGTGTTTGTCTGGGGAACAGGGATTAGTAAATGCCCCCACCGGTAGTGGAAAATCATTTGCACTCTGGTTTCCAACTCTTATTGAGTGGATTGACCAGCATCCGGACGATTACAGGCAACAGAAAAGCACCGGCCTTAAACTGATCTGGGTTACCCCATTACGTGCACTTGCAAAGGATTTGGAAATAGCTTTTCGTGACACACTTAGTGATCTGGGAGTGCCCTGGGAAGTTGGTAGAAGAACAGGCGATGTTTCTTATGCTGTAAAACAAAAACAGAACAGACGCATGCCTGAGGTACTCATCATCACACCCGAAAGTTTGCATGTACTTTTTACCCAAAAAAATTATGAACGCCATTTTAAAGATCTGAAGCGAATTGTGATTGATGAGTGGCATGAGCTGATCGGAACCAAGAGAGGAACCCAGACAGAATTGGCGATAAACAGGCTGAAACATATACAACCTGATTTGAACATATGGGGGGTTTCTGCTACTATCGGTAATCTGGAAGAGGCACTTGAGGTATTATTAGGGACCGAATCCCACTCAATCAAATCCAGAATTATCAAGACATCTATTGATAAGAAAATTGAAGTGCACTCAATTTTACCGGATGAAATTGAAAAATTTCCATGGTATGGTCATCTGGGTATCAATCTGCTTCAAAAAGTCCTTCCGATTATAGAAGAAAGTCGCAGTTGTCTCATTTTCACCAATACAAGAGGCCAGGCTGAATTATGGTTTCAGGAAATTTTGCTGGCAAAACCTGAACTTGCAGGGGTTATTGCCCTTCATCATGGTTCCTTAAATCGTGAGGTTAGGGACTGGGTTGAAAATTCACTCAGTGAAGGTAGCCTCAAAGCAGTGGTTTGTACCTCAAGCCTGGATCTGGGTGTCGATTTCAGTCCGGTTGAAACGGTTATTCAGGTTGGTTCCCCAAAAGGGGTGGCCCGATTTTTACAAAGGGCCGGTCGAAGCGGACATAAACCTGGGCAAACCAGTGTGATTCACTTTTTACCCACACATGCACTTGAACTTATTGAGGCTGCCGCACTTAAATCAGCCATAAAATCCACCGACCTCGAATCTCGTCCACCTATTCTGAAGCCCTATGATGTGTTGATTCAATATATGGTCACTTTGGCCGTGAGTAATGGTTTTGAGGAGGATGAATTATACAATGAAGTAACAAAAACCTTTGCATATCAGACTCTGACAAAGCATGAATGGAGAAGGATGTTAGATTTTATAACCACTGGGGGAGACTCACTCAAACGGTATGACGAGTACAAGAAAGTAATTCAGGAAAACGGATTATACATTATCACGGACAAAAGAACAGCTCGACGTCATAAAATGAGTATTGGTACAATCAGCTCAGACAGCATGTTCAGGGTGAAGTATATGAGTGGAGCTAATATTGGGGTGATTGAAGAACGATTTATTACCCGACTTAATATTGGTGAAAAATTCTGGTTTGCCGGACGAACACTCGAACTAGTGAAACTAACCGGTCAGATTGCTTATGTGAAAAAAGCAAAACCAGGTAAAGCAAAAACACCGAGTTGGCAGGGCGGCAGGATGTCCCTTTCTTCAAATATGACTAAAATTCTTCGTGAAAAAATGCAGGAATATATATCAGGTAAAAGGGATGACGTAGAATTAAAAACAATTGAGCCCATTCTGGATATTCAAAAACAATGGTCAGTTTTGCCAGGCAAAGATGAGTTACTGATAGAGAAAACATATTCAAGAGAAGGATGCCATCTTTTCATTTTTCCATTCGAGGGAAGATATGTTCACGAAGGGATGGCTGCTTTAATTGCTTATCGGCTATCTAAAATTCAGCCTTTTACTTTTTCTATCGCTATGAATGATTATGGTTTTGAGTTACTTAGCGATCAAGACATACCTATTGAGAAAGCACTGGAAAATGAATTATTCAGTACAGAAAACTTGATTGAGGATATTACTTCAAGTTTAAATCACACTGAATTGGCGAAATCCAGATTCTGGTCAATTTCACAGGTTGCAGGACTTATTTTTAATGGTTTCCCCGGTGAGCAAAGAAAGACTAAGCATTTGCAGATGTCGTCTGGTTTACTTTTTGATGTTTTTAAAGAATATGACCCGGAGAATCTTCTGTTGCTACAATCCTATGATGAAGTATTGTTTTTTCAGCTGGATGAAATCAGATTGCGACTAGCTTTAAAAAAAATTTCAGAGCAGCAGATTATACTGAATAATCCTGATCGGTTTACCCCTTATGCTTTTCCGATTATGGTTGATCGACTGCGTGAACGGCTTAGTACAGAAAAACTCATTGACCGCATCAAACGAATGCAATCCCAACTCGAAAAGCATATTTAAGAATTGCATCAGACATTACAATTATCGGGGCAAACATTACAATTGTTACCAGAAAGAGCACTCTTCTGGCAAGAAAAACAGGTATTGGTCGTAGCGGATGTTCACATTGGTAAAGCCGGGCATTTCAGAAAACACGGTATTCCTGTTCCTGATCTGGTTCATGACAAAAATCTGCAGCGTCTGGACAAATTAATTGAAGCCTGGCAACCCAAAACATTGATGTTTCTTGGTGACTTGTATCACAGTTCACCCAACAAAGAAACCATCGATTTTGACAAATGGTCCCATAAATACGCTGATCTTAACATCATATTGACACTTGGGAACCATGACACAGATCGAACCATCTTTGAACACAGAAACATGCATGTGAAATGTGAGCTTTATGCAAAGCCATTTATTTTCCGGCATATACCAGAATTTGAAACAGAATCAAATCAGGTCATAGAAATCTGTGGACATATACATCCCTCACTCAGGGTTCCAGTAAAAGCCCGCCAAAATGTTCGTTTACCTGCATTCATACTACTGAATAACACACTTATTATCCCAGCCTTTGGAGAGTTTACCGGATCTCACAATATGAAAGGTTTAAAAAATGCCCGGCAATTTGTTATAGTTGAGGATACGGTCATTGAATTTTGAGATGTTACATTACCTATAATCGGAAACTATGTTGCCCATACCTGAAAATGTGTCACCTTAATTAAACTCTCAATGACTATTCATTTGCTTTTCTTTTAAAGCAATGGTGCAGTTTACTTACAATCCTTGATTTCCGTGTTCGCACATTAGCGCTGGATAATTCGAAGTGCTTGCTTGCCTCTTCTGTAGTTGCGTCAGGTTTATCAATAAAATATTCTATGAATGTTCTGGCTTTTTCCTGAAGTTCATTTAAGCACTCTTTCAACAGAGCTTTACGCTCCTTTTCAATAAGTTTTTTGTACTGCTCTTCCGGTTCAACGGCATAACTCATCACATCTTCATCATAGTTAAACTTGTGTTCTCTTTTGACATATCTAAGATACTCGTGCCTGCAGGATTTTATCAGATAGCTGAAGATATATTTGCTTTCTTTGATCTTATCATTCCTGATTTGCTCAAAAACATCAAGAAAAGCCTGCTGAACACATTCAGTAGCCGCACCTCTCTCTGCACCCATCACAACTACAAGGTAATCCTGTAAACGAGGGATTACTTCGGAAAGAAGTGAGTTTGCCTTTTGTTCATCACCGTTTTGCAGTGCGTGAACAAGCTCGGAATAGTCGACGCGAACTTTAGCCAATGGAGTAATAAGTTTCAGTATATCTGTAATCAAGATACATCTATGAAAATAAAAGTTACAACTAAATAGCGGCTTTCAATGAATCCTTTAGTTTTTATTAGTGATTTTTAATACATTTTATGCTATTAGTTTCTATGTATTTAGAAATTATTTTGTAACAAATCTGACAGTAATAATTCTTTACTTAGGGATAAAAATGTCTTGAAATTTATTTGAGACAAAAGTTTATGTGTAACAATACAAAAAGAAAAAACTCTTGTTCTTAACCTAAAATATACACTTTAAATTAAGGAGTACTTATGAAATCTCTCAAATCTACCCTCGCTCTTGTTGCCAT
>CAYPTY010000017.1:0-53268 GCA_964413935.1 uncultured Balneolaceae bacterium
CTTTCACGGCGGTAGCACGGGTTCGAATCCCGTACGCGGTACAAGAAATGGAGCCCGTAGCTCAGTCGGTTAGAGTGCCAGGTTGTGGCCCTGGAGGCCGTGGGTTCAAATCCCATCGGGCTCCCATTTTTTTACCAACAGTATTAAATGCCTCTCTTTTTTTATCCTGATCTTCAGGCCGCGTTCGTCTAGGGGTCCAGGACGCCGCCCTTTCACGGCGGTAGCACGGGTTCGAATCCCGTACGCGGTACACCAAGCCCTTACACTTTTTGTGTGAGGGCTTTTTTTATTCAGATTATATCCCGGATTCCCGGTTTCTGCCTCTCCACATGATTACGGTTAATCAGTTCACCAATCAATCCGGTGGAAAAAAGCTGAACACCGAGTACAAGCAGTAAGATACCCAGGAAAAGGAGGGGGCGGTTACTGAGAGAGGCACCGTAAAAAATTTTCATAACCGCCAGGTAGAGGTTAATGCCACCACCGATCAGAATAAAAAACACACCCCAGGTGCCGAAGAAATGCATGGGTTTTTGCAGATATTTCTGCACAAAAAGCAGGGTCACCAGATCCAGAAAACCATTAATAAAGCGATTAAGCCCAAACTTTGTTTTTCCGTATTTGCGGGCATGATGCGTTACTACCTTTTCCGTGATGCGGCTGAAGCCTTCCCGCTTAGCCAGCATGGGTATGTACCGGTGCAGCTCCCCATACACGTACACAGACTTTACCACACCCTTTCGATAGGCTTTGAGTCCGCAGTTGAAATCATGAAGATGAATGCCGGAAACTTTACGCGTCACGAAATTGAAAAAACGGGACGGAATGGTCTTCTGGATGGGATCATGCCGTACTTTCTTCCAGCCGCTCACAAGGTCATTTCCATCTTTGAGCATCTGCAGCAGCTCAGGCAGCTCAGCCGGATCGTCCTGAAGGTCGGCATCCATGGTTACCACGAAGTCGCCTCTTGTTTCTTCAAAACCGGCCTGCAGGGCTACACTCTTTCCGTAATTACGCCGAAAGGAAATGCCCCGAATCCGATCATCCCCAGCTCTCAGTTCCCGGATCACCTCCCAAGAGTCATCGGAAGAACCATCATCCACAAAAATAATTTCGTAGCTATAATCCTGTTGCAGAGCCTGTTTAATGCCTTTGGTAAGCTCAGGCAGAGATTCTTCCTCATTCAGAAGTGGAATAACCACACTTACATCGATTTTTGCTGATCCGTCGTTTTCTGCCACTAAGTTTTCTTTAAAAAAAGTTCAGAAATGTGTTACTTCCAATCACTTAGGAAGAGCACCTAAAATACGTGTTTAGATCACTATGAAAAAATTGTATTACTCGATCGGAGAAGTGAGCGAACTTACCGGACTGGAACCCCACGTACTTCGCTACTGGGAAACCGTTTTTAATGAACTCAGGCCCAAAAAGAACCGGGCCGGGAATCGGGTGTACAAGGAATCGGATATCACCACCATCCTAAAAATAAAGGAACTGGTGCAGGAGAAGAAATACAGCACCGAAGGCGCCAAGAAAATCCTGAAAGAAGGTGACACAGCCCTTCAGGATGAACTGCCCGCTGAGCTTAGGAAAGACCTTCACGAAATCCGTTTCTTCCTGAATAACATGCTGGATAAGCTTTAGACAGCTAGCGCATTCACTTTTTCCTTGCGTGCTGAGAAAGAGAGAATCAGCAAAAAGAGGAATTCAGCGCAGACCAGCAAAGCCACACTGGTGAGATGGGTTACCTGCAGAACAGCCGGCATACCCAGATGCTTTAGTCCGATACCGGCTATGGCCTGCACCAGAATCAGCAGCATGATTCCATTCAGTGTTTTTTGGGTGAAGGAATCGTTGAGTTCTTTTCGGGCCAGCATGTAGAGCACCCCGGCGGCCAGTACCACAAACCAGGAGAAAACCCGGTGAATCTGAAATATCAGTCCGGCATTGTCCAGCCAGGTGGCTCTTGGCGGGGGCACCGCCTGCTCTTTTACCATATCTACCATTTCTCGTACCTGTGTTCCGATAACCACCTGCACCAGTGTAATGCCAAGCAAAACCACACCCAGCTGAAAAAGCTGCCTGCGCACAGGCTCGTCCAGGTTCAGCCGAATTCGATAGTCATTGGATTTGTAGGCGGCAAAGAGCAGGATATTGACGATCAGGAAGGCCAGCATCATGTGTATGGTAATCAGCCATTCACTTAACCCGGTTTCCACGACCTGACCGCCAAGCCAGCCCTGAAAAAGCACCAGCACAAAGGCTGCTACGGAGGACCAGAACACAGCTGGATCGCTTTTCCGGTACCGGAAAGACAGCGCTGTTGTGGCGATGATGAACAATCCGATCAGAACGCCGATCAGGCGATTTACATATTCAATCCAGGTTTTAAAGACATTGAACTGTGATGGATCGAACTGGGCGGGTAAATCGGCCAGCGAGGTAGGCGGAATCCAGAGCCCGAAACACTTGGGCCAGTCGGGGCAGCCAAGTCCGGCTCCCGCCGCTCTCACAAGTCCGCCCACAAAGATTAAAAAGAGGGTTGCAATTACCGTTGCAATTGCTGTTTTCTGAAAGGAATTAAATGCCATCTGAAGCGCTTATGAAGGCTACTTGGGGAAACGATAATTTGTCCAAATTTACAGAATTTTTGCTATTTTTAGAATCTTGTCTGAGATACGATACAGCCCTTATTAATGGATTCATCTACCACTCAAACACATAGTTCCGGCCTGAACGCCAAAGTCATTTATGACTACTACCAACTGACCAAACCGGGCATCACTTTTACCGTGGTTGCCAGTATGCTGATTGGCTTCATGTTAGGCTCTGCAGGTGATATCAACCTGCTAACCATGTTGCATGCCATCATTGGTACCTTCCTCATTGCCGGAGGTACGGCTGCGCACAATCAGTTTATGGAGCGCAATCTGGACGGACTCATGAAGCGGACGGAGAAACGTCCCCTGCCCGACCGTCGCATTGCTCCTGCCCACAGTAAAGTTTTTTCAACAGCGCTGATTGTAGTTGGCTCTGCTTACCTGATCTCAGTTGTGAATTTCACAGCCGGAGTAGTATCCCTCAGCACAACACTTATTTATCTGGCGTTTTACACGCCTATGAAACGGCATTCTGCTTTTAACATCGCCATTGGCGCGGTACCCGGCGCTTTACCTCCGGTTGGGGGCTGGGCGGCAGCCGGTGGATCTCTCCTGGACCCTGCGATCTGGTTAATCTTCGGTATCGTATTTCTGTGGCAGATTCCCCATGTGATGGCCATTGCCTGGAACTGTAAAGATGATTATGCCAAAGCCGGTTTTAAAATGCTGCCGAAGGGCGATCTGAGTGGTATCAGAACTTCTCTCTATTCTCTTGTTTGCATTCTGCTGCTTATCCCGGTTACCTGGATGGTCTACGAACTTGACCTGAGCCGGGAAATATTCCTGGTCGGTTCTCTGCTGCTTGCAGCTATGTTCCTTTTTTATGGGATACGATTCGTTGCTGAGCGCAACCGTCCGAATGCCCGAAAGCTGATGTTTGCCTCCATCGCCTACCTTCCACTGGTCTGGGTATTGATGGTGCTGGATCAGATTATACTCTGATCGCTCTCAAACCTATGAGTGCAAGGCATTGTAATCTTTGATCAGAGTTTCCAGGAACTCTCTTGCATCCATTTCGGCTCTTTGCAGCCCCAGTTTTTCCTCGATCAGCTTACGTGTGCGCTGCAACATTACAAACCAGGTACTTTCATCATAGTCACTTCTGGCCTTCAGCACTTCTCTGATTACTGACACATCCTCATCGCTCAGATCTTCAGCCTGGGGAAAAACGATTTCATACTTCTGCTCCACTTCCTCAAACAGCGTTTCATCCAGCTTCACCTTTTTCCGCTTTTGAATAACACAAGTTCCGCCCGCGATATCGCCCAGGCGCTGTCCCTTACCGTTTATCAGAATCGTTACCAGTGCTACCGCACCGCTTGAGATCGGTATTTCGATGAGGCCGATCATCCAGCGCAGTAGATAGGAACTGAAGCCGGCACGGGTACCGTCCGTTTTTACCACCCGGATGCCCAGCACCCATTTACCCACAGTTTGTCCATTCCAGGTAACCTCAGCAACCAGTCTGTAAAGAATGCTGGGTAATCCAACAATGGCAACCCCAATCCATTCATTCTGGTCCAGCTGCCCGCCGAGTACATCATCTATTCCGGACATAATACCTCCGGCCACCACTGAATACATGATAATCAGGGCAAAATCGATAACATAAGCCATGATTCTGGAGCCTGCATTGGCCACATCATAATCGATTTGCACATGTTGAGTAGTTTCAACGCCGTATCTACTCATAATACTGGGTCATTTAAAGAAGATTCCTTCCGTTTGAATGATTACTTTTGCCAAGGCCTGAAAAGGTAAATGGCTGTTACCCAAAAACCAAAGCTTCATTCCGGATGAGAGAAATCGTTTTTCTGAGAACCCATTCCGACAAATGGAAGGAGTTTGAACAGGTTCTGGACAATGGTTCAGAGGCAGATCCGGATAAACTGGCCGAGCTTTATATCAGCCTGACCAACGACCTGGCCTTTGCACAGAGCCGGTATCCCGGTTCCAAAACCACGGAGTACTTGAATCAACTGAGTCTGAGGGTTCACGACAAACTCTACAAAAACCGCAAGGAAGACAACAGGCGGTTCATCACTTTCTGGTCGCGTGAAATTCCCGAACTTTTCGCCAGTAAACAGAAAGAGCTTTTGATTTCCTTTGTGGTATTCTCTGTGGCATTTATTATCGGCTTTTTCTCTGCCAGCCAGGATAGCGGTTTTGTACGGCTGATTATGGGTGATGCCTATGTGAATATGACCATCGAGAACATCGAAAACGATGATCCGCTTGCGGTGTATAAAAAAATGAAATCGATGGATATGTTTCTTCGCATCACGATTAATAACATCTTGGTTTCATTTAATGCCTTTGTTCTGGGCATCTTCACCATTATTGGCACCGGCTATGTACTATTATCGAACGGCATCATGCTGGGTTCCTTTATGCAGTTTTTTCAGGCCAACGATCTGCTTATTGAGTCCTTACTCGTAGTCTTTATTCACGGAACCCTTGAAATATCCGCCATTATTATTGCCGGTGCAGCGGGTATTGTGCTCGGTAATTCCTTTATCTTTCCGGGTACCCTCAGCCGGCGACGATCGTTCGTGAAAGGCGCAAAAGACGGGGTCAAAATGGTAAGTGGACTGGTCCCGATTTTTATTCTTGCAGGATTTCTGGAATCTTTTGTAACGCGCTATACCGAAATGCCGGTCTGGCTCAGCCTCTTCATCATTTTATCCTCACTGGGCTTCATATTATATTATTTTGTGTATCTGCCCCTAACCTATAAACGAAAAAGACGGCATGCCTCAGCAAAAAATTGAATTGCAGAAAGTCCGTGATATGGGTGACCTCATCACTGATACCTTCAGTTATATCCGTATTCACATTCGCAGTTATGGATTAAGCATACTCTACTTCATGGTGCCTCTTCTGCTGGTGAGTTCCATCATTGTAGGCAGCAGTTATGGCAATATCATCGGGGCTGCCCTTTCTGAAGATCCGCAGATGGCTCAGAGCGAAGCGGAGTTAATCAGCAGTAGTCTTGGATTTTTTGCCGGGCTTATCCTGACCCTGATTGCGGTTGGTATGCTGATGGTAATCACCTACAATCACGTGCGCCTGTTGAGTCAGGGAAAAGAAGACATCAAACCGGGTGATCTGATCTCCAATGTATTTATTAAAATCGTCGGTTTGGTCGCCCTGAATTTTATCTATTTCATTCTGGTATTCCTGGCCTCCCTCTTTTTCATCATCCCTGGTATTTATGTGGCTATCCGCCTTTCGCTCAGCACAGCCATTTACATCATTGAGGACATTGATATTATAGAAGCCATGAAACGATCCTGGGATCTGGTTGAGGGACACTGGTGGCTCACCTTCGGAATACTGATCGTAATGAGCATTATCACAAATATTATCTCAAGTGTGTTTACGGTACCCATCCTCATCGTTTCCATTTTTATGGGTGTGGCCGGTGCTGAAGGGGGATCAAACCTGTCCTTTATAATCGGAATCCTTTACAGCCTGAGTCTGACCATT
Source organism: uncultured Balneolaceae bacterium (assembly GCA_964413935.1). Taxonomy (GTDB): domain Bacteria; phylum Bacteroidota; class Rhodothermia; order Balneolales; family Balneolaceae; genus CAYPTY01. The sequence goes on from CAYPTY010000017.1 coordinate 6,150, forward strand.
TCCACCATTTTCACAGCCATTCCATTGTTAACCAATGCTCTGCATTATTACAATCTGCGTGAGCGTAAAGAGGGTGGCAGTCTGCGCGATCGTATAGAACAGTTGAGAATCTGAAGAAGTGAGATTGATCCTGATTTATTTTTTTCTTGGGATGCTGCTGTTGCCTGAAAAAGCAGCGTCATCTGAATTTCAACAAGCGGCTCAAAACAGCAGCAGCTACGAAATCCGGGTTCCTGAGGAGAATGTATTTCAGGAATATATGTCGGACCGCCGATTCCAGTACGCGGATATTGATCCGGACGCTGCTTCCCTATGGGAGCGTTTCAAGCAATGGTTGTTCCAGAATATTTATGCATTCTTTACCAATGAAGGTGTACAAACTTTCCTGAAGATATCCTTCTACCTCATTTTCGTAGTTCTGATTTATGCCCTCATCCGGCAGTTTATGGGTGGGGAAATGAATGCTGCCTTTTTTACTTCTGGTAAAGATTCCAAAGGCACGCTACGCTACACTGAAAATGGTCTGCAGGCCATCGATTATGATACATCCATCCGGCATGCAGCAGAAAACGGACAATACCGGCAGGCCATCAACCTGATATACAACAAGGCTCTGCATGAACTTCACCGGCGGGAGCTTATCGACTGGAAAACCGAAAAAACGAACCGCGATTATCTCTTTGAGCTGAATAATCATGCCTGCAGTACCCACTTCCGCACGCTTACCCGCATATACGAATATGCTGAATATGGCGACTTCCCGGTAACCCGCCGGCATTACGAGGACCTCTCCAACACCTACAGCTACTTTGAAAAGGAGATGACAGCGTGAAACAGCGGACCTACATCATCATGCTCAGTATTCTGGTCGGGCTATACATTTTTGTGGAAGTCACCAAACCCCGACCGCTTGACCTGAGCGATTCATTCACCCGCGTTGATACCATTCCACTGGGCACCTACATCCTGCATGAACAACTACCGGTTCTCTTCCCAGACAAAGAAATCACCGAAAATACATCCACCCTTTTTGAATTGAGAGATACCATCGAAACAGATTCATCCCTCCGCGAAAACTGGATATTCATCAATGCGAGCCTGGAATTTGATCGACAGTCGGCAGAGGTACTGCTGCAGCATGTGAGCAGAGGTAATTCCGCTTTCCTCTCTGCACGAAATTTTAGTGGAATTCTCGCTGATACCCTTGATATAGCAACACAATACCTGCCCTACTATTTTCAGGACCTTGGTATCGACAGTACCCATTTTGTGGATGTGAGCTTAAGCACAAGTGATGAGAGCTGGAGCATGGATGATCGGTTTATCCCCGTTTCATTCAGCTCCATCGACAGCAGCGATTCCGACATACTGGGCCATATTGAAGGCAAAGATGTGAACTTTATCCGAACTCGTTTTGGGGATGGCTATATCTATATGCACAGCAATCCGGAGTTGTTCGGAAATTACATCGCCCGTAATCCTGAATTCAGAGAGTATGTTTTTGGTGTTCTCTCACATTTGCCGGTCAGAGACAGCATGTGGGATGAATACTATAAAGTTGGCCGCCGGGTTGCCAGCTCCCCATTGAGTTTCGTGATTTCACAGAAAAACCTAAAATGGGCCTGGATCACCGCGGTAACCGCTATACTGCTCTATCTGATTCTTCGGTCGAAACGAGTGCAGCGCATCATTCCGGAGATTGAAGCACCTAAAAACAGCAGCATCGAATTTGCACAAACCATTGCACAGCTCTATCTGGAAAAAAGCTCGCACCAGGCCATTGCCGAAAAGAAAATCCGTTTTTTTATGGACCAGCTGAGACAAAGACTGGGCGTGGATACCAGTGAACTGGATGATGAGCTCAGCAGTATAGTCAGCGAACGAAGCGGGGTACCTTCTGAACGTGTAAAGGAACTGATGAAGCAAATTGACTTTATAAAATCGCAGGATAAAATCACGGCTGAACAGCTAAAGACTTTAAATAACATTATGGAAACCTTTAACCGATTGAGTTTACGATGAGCACGGAAGAACCGAAAAAAGAAGAAAATAAAACCAATCCGGAATTTGAACAGCGAACCGACCTGAGCGGCATTCATGCTTTTGTTGAATCGGTTCGGGAACAAATCGGCAAGGTGATCATCGGGCAGCAGGAAATGGTGGATCTGCTGATTGCAGCACTTCTTGCTGACGGACATGTACTTATTGAAGGAGTACCGGGAGTTGCCAAAACCCTGACAACCAAATTACTAGCCCAGATTATTGACGCAGATTTCTCCCGTATTCAGTTCACGCCCGATCTGATGCCGGCCGATGTTATTGGTACCTCCATCTTTAATCCCAAAAAGTCTGATTTCGAATTCAAACAGGGCCCTGTTTTCTCCAACATTGTACTCATTGATGAAATCAACCGTTCACCGGCCAAGACACAGGCTGCTTTATTTGAAGTGATGGAGGAAAAACAGATAACCGTTGACGGACAGACCTATAAGCTGGAGCCTCCTTTCTTTGTAATCGCAACACAGAATCCCATCGAACACGAAGGTACCTACCGACTGCCCGAAGCCCAATTGGATCGCTTCCTCTTCAAAATTGATGTTCCTTATCCCAAACTGGATGAGGAGATCGAAATTATTTCAGGTGCCTACGATCGACAGGGCGCTGATGCCACCGGCAGCATGGAAAAAGTACTGGATCGTAAAAGAATCAGCGAGCAGCGCAAAACTGTGATGGGCGTGCATGTGGAAAAATCCCTGATGAAGTACATCGCAGAGATTATCCAAATGACCCGAAACAGTTCTTCTATTTACATCGGTGCTTCGCCGCGAGCCTCTGTTTTTGTGATGAAAGCCTCCCAGGCATGGGCCGCTATGCAGGACCGCGATTTTGTTATTCCGGATGATGTAAAAGCTGTGATCAAGCCGGTACTGCGCCATCGAATTACGCTCACACCGGAACAGGAAATGGAAGGAGTTACCACCGACAAAGTCATTGAACGACTGCTTGAAAAAGTGGAGGTGCCCAGATAGTGACCTTTCTCCGTAGTCTTTATCTGAAAGGCCGGCTTTTCTGGGGTTTAGGTGCCATCTCAGCGGCATTCATCCTGGCATATCTGCTGCCCCAGCTTTCTATACTGCCCTTGCTCATGGTAGTAGCTCTGGCTGTGGCTTTAGTGTCAGATCTGCTGCTGCTCTATCAGGTAAAGCATGGTGTCCGGGTTAGCCGGAGCGCCCCACAGCGGCTCTCCAATGGAGATGAAAATCCTATTTACCTGAATGCAGAATGCTATTACCCATATCATGTGGATGTTGAAATTATCGATGAGATACCACATCAGTTCCAGATCCGTGATTTCAGTATAAAGACGCGGTTCAGCGGAAACGAGCGACGAACCCTCAGTTATTCACTGCGTCCGGTTCAGCGGGGTGAATATGAATTCGGAGATATCCTGTGCTATGTTGAAACACCCATCGGGCTGATTCGGCGTAAAGTGCGAAATAGCTGCAAAGAAACCATTCCGGTATATCCCTCTTTCATACAGATGCGGAAATTTGAACTCTATGCAATCTCCAACCGGCTTACCGACATAGGTGTGAAGAAAATCCGCCGGCTGGGCCACACCATGGAGTTTGACCAGATCCGGAATTATGTACAGGGGGATGATATCCGTTCCATCAACTGGAAGGCCACCGCACGCTCGGGCGAGCTGATGGTAAATCAGTATCAGGATGAAAAATCCCAGCAGGTTATTAATGTGATCGACAAGGGTCGTGTAATGAAAATGCCTTTTGAGGGGCTTCACCTGCTTGATTATGCTATCAACACCAGCCTGGTATTATCGAATATCGCACTGCTGAAGCAGGATAAAGCCGGTCTCATGGTTTTTAATAACCGTGATGCGAATTATGTGGAACCTGCCCAGAAACGAACCCATATTCAGCGCATTCAGGAAGCTCTTTATAAGGTGAATACCAACTTCATGGAATCCGATTTTGAAGCCCTTTACATCAACCTGCGGCAAAAAGTACGTCAGCGCAGCCTGATCCTGCTCTACACTAATTTTGAGACTTTTTCATCCATGCAGCGGCAGCTACCCTACTTACAGCGTATTGCCAAAGATCATTTGCTGGTCACCATCTTTTTTGAGAATACGGAACTCACCAAGCTCATCGAGAAGGAAAGCGAAAGCCTGCCGGAGATTTACACCAAAACCATCGCTGAGAAGTTTGCCTATGAGAAAAGGGAAATCGTTCGCTACCTGAATCAGCGCGGCATTCAGACCATCCTCACTCCGCCCAAAGAACTCTCCGTGAATGCGATCAACAAATATCTGGAACTGAAGTCCAGAGGACTGATTTAATAGATCGCTGGAAAACGTGCTGGTTCACATTCCTGCATGATGCCATACACCAGCTCAAAGATATCTTCAGCGGATGGTTTGGAGAAATAATCACCATCAGAAGCATAAGCGGGACGATGATCCTTCGCAGAAATACAAAGTGGCTTGGAGTCCAGATAGGAATAACCACCCTGCTCATAGATTACCTTTTCCATCATGTATGCTGAGGCACCGCCCGGCACGTCCTCATCCACAAAGGCAATTCTGTTGGTCTTTTTGAGGCTTTCCACAATCATATGGTTCAGGTCGAATGGCAGAAGTGTTCTCACATCGATCAGTTCAACGGAAATACCTGCATTCTCAAATGCCGGAAGCAGACCCTCAATGATATTGAAGGTTGAACCATAGGAAACGATGGTTACATCATCCCCCTCACTAACAATCTCGGGAATACCCAGCGGAGTGGTAAAATCTCCCAGGTTGGTTGGCAGGTCTTCCTTCAGCCGGTAACCGTTCAATGGTTCAATGATCAGAGCTGGATCATCTCCCTGAATCAGGGTATTATAGAATCCTGCTGCGGTAGTCAGGTTTCTGGGAACGCAAACATGCACGCCTCTTATCCCATTAATAATCATTCCCATAGGTGATCCTGAATGCCAGATGCCTTCAAGACGGTGCCCGCGGGTACGAACGATCAGCGGAGCTGCCTGTCCGCCCTTAGTGCGGTATCTGAGTGTGGACAGATCATCACTCAGCCCCTGGAAACAGTAAAGCAGGTAATCCAGATACTGGATTTCAGCAATGGGACGGAGTCCGCGCATCGCCATTCCAATTCCCTGCCCCAGAATGGTAGCCTCACGGATACCGGCATCCGAAACGCGGATTTCGCCGAATTTCTCCTGCATGCCTTCAAGGCCAAGGTTAACGTCACCCAGCTGACCCGAATCCTCACCAAAAACAAGGGTATTCGGATGGCGCTCAAAGAGCACTTCAAAATTATCCCGAAGAACAACCCGGCCGTCAACCCGTTTTGGTTTTTCATATTCAGGTTTTACTTCTCCCACATTCAGCGGAGAATTCGGGGTTTCACTGTATAGATGTGAGTTGTACCGGTCTTTATTCAGCTCTTCCTGCTCTTTCAGCCAGGACTTGAGCTCGTTGATGGTATCATTTTCGGTTCCTCTCACCTCAACCAATGTTCTGCGGGCTGCCGATAGGATATGCCGGCGAATAGCGGTGGCGTTGTTCTTCAGATTTCGGTGAATTTCTTTGAGTGAATCATTACCCAGATCATCTGAAATTTTCTGAATCAGGCCAAGAATGTGGGTTTTTTCCTCCTTCAGAGGATCCATGAAGGCTTTCCAGGCATTATTTTTAGCCTCATTGGCTTCTTCTTCAGCCTCTTTTTCAATCTCTTCCAGCTTCTTCTTGGTGGCAACTTTGTTGGAGAGCATCCATTTCTTCAACTGTTCCAGACAGCAATACTCAGTTTCCCACTCGAGGCGCTCTTTAGACTTATAACGCTCATGTGATCCTGAGGTCGAATGTCCCTGAGGCTGGGTAACTTCCTCCACGTGTACCAGTACGGGCACATGCTCTTTGCGGGCCAGTTCTGTTGCTTTTTTATAGGTATCCAGCAGGGCTTCGTAATCCCAGGCTTTGACTGTGATGATCTCCCAGCCGTTTTTGTCCTTTGTTCGCTGGAACCCGGCCAGTACTTCTGAAATACTTTCTTTGGTGGTCTGATATTTCTTGGCAACTGATATACCGTAGCCATCATCCCAGACCGACATCACAATAGGTACCTGAAGCACGCCAGCAGCATTGATGGTTTCCCAGAATATTCCTTCAGAGGTGGATGCATCCCCGATGGTACCGAATGCAACTTCATTTCCTTTATTAGAGAAACTGCTGAATTCTTTCAGTTCTTCGACATTACGATACACTTTTGAAGCCTGCGCCAGCCCGAGAAGTCTCGGCATCTGACCCGCTGTTGGAGAGATATCGGATGAGGTATTTTTTGATTTACTTTGCTCAATCCACTTTCCCTCATCATCAATCAACCGTGTGGCAAAGTGAGAATTCATCTGCCGGCCGGCGCTGAACGGATCGGCTTGTACATCCGCATGAGCATATAGCTGAGCAAAAAACTGCTGTGGTTCCATCCCCCCGATGGCCAGCATGAATGTCTGATCCCGATAATAGCCCGAACGAAAATCCCCTTCCTTAAAATACTTGGCCATCGCAATTTGCGGTATCTCTTTTCCATCCCCGAAAATGCCAAACTTGGCTTTGCCGCTCAGTACTTCTTTTCTGCCGATAAGCGACATATGACGGCTCAGCCATCCCAGACGGTAATCTTCCAGGATCTCCTTTTTTCTCGCCGCGCTGATGGTAGATTTATTGCTCTTTGCCTTGGTCGTGGCCATAAAAAGTCCTCTTTTTAAACTTGGTTCAGGGGGAAATTTCGGGGGCAGGAAAATACGGTTAGATCGGCTCATTCACAATTAAACGAACCGAACTAACCGTAATTTAAAACAAGGAAAAACAGTATTGGAACCGCTTTTCTATTCCGTGAATCCGCCCTCGGTCATCTTGATGGGATCCAGCGCGCTTTCCAGCTCTTCTTTACTCAGATCCGTCATTTCCAGAGCCACATCCAGAACAGCCCTGTTTTCAGCAAAGGCCTTTTTTGCGATCTTGGCTGCCAGATCATACCCGATGATCGGATTAAGGGCAGTAACCAGGATCGGATTTCTGCCGACCATCTCTTTAATCACTTCCTCACGCACTTCAATTTTGGATACTGAGCGGTCTGCAAGATTTCGGGATGCATTCGCAAGCAGTTCGATGGACTGCAACAGGTTGTGCGCCACCACAGGCAGCATCACATTCAGCTCAAAATTACCCATTTGACCACCTACCGTAACGGAAGCATCATTTCCAATCACCTGAGCACAAACCATGGTCAGTGATTCCTCAATTACCGGATTTACTTTGCCCGGCATGATGGAAGACCCGGGCTGGAGGGCTGCCAGCTGTATTTCGCCCAGTCCGCTGTTCGGACCTGAATTCATCCAGCGGAGGTCATTGCCAATTTTCATCAGGCTGACGGCTATGGTTTTCAGCTGACCGCTAAGCTCAACCGGTGCATCCACCGTTGCCTGAGCTTCAAAATGGTTTTCAGCTTCTATAAACCGTTCTTCCGTCAATTCAGATACTTTTTCGGCGAACAGCTTACCAAAACGGGGGTGTGTGTTGATTCCAGTACCGACAGCGGTTCCACCCTGAGGCAGTTCTCTGACCCTTTTCAGGCTGCCTTCCAGCCTTTCAATACCCAGCTCAATCTGTCTGGCGTAGCCACCAAACTCCTGTTCGATGGTTACCGGCATTGCGTCCATAAGATGGGTGCGGCCGGTTTTAACCACATGTGAAAATTCTTTGCCCTTGAACTGGAAGGTATCATGCAGATGCAGAAGTGCAGGAATCAGATCCTGCTTTACGCTGAGCAGGGCAGCAATACGGATGGCCGTAGGAATCACATCATTGGAGCTCTGACCGAAGTTTACATGATCATTCGGATGAATTTTCGGTTCGATGTCGCCAGCAATCTGATTGGCCCGATTGGCGATCACCTCGTTTGCATTCATATTCGAGGAAGTACCTGATCCGGTCTGGAAGATGTCTACCACAAACTCTGCATCATGCTTGCCATCGATTACTTCCTGCGCTGCAGCCTCAATTGCTTCCGCAATCTTCGCATCCAGTAAATCAAGCTCTGCGTTGGCAGTCGCGGCAGCCTTTTTAACAATTCCCAGTGCTTTAATAAATGCAGAACTGAAGGTTATTCCGCTGATCGGGAAGTTTTCAAAAGCTCTTTGTGTTTGGGCCGCATAAAGGGCATTGGCTGGGACTTTAACCTCTCCCATGGAGTCTTTTTCTATTCGGTAATCACTCATCACAGTCAGTTTTTGGTTCAGCTGACAAGATAAGAAATGAGCCAAACCCATACCGAAGATACCGGTAAATTATCAGAGCTTTTTGCCGTACATGAAGTAAGTTTTATCCCGGACTCCACCGATCTTTTCCGCAACCCGGATCATTTCGGTGTTCGTTTCCAGAATCCAGCTGAGTTCTGATTCCGTGATCCCTTTTTTCGGACCATTCTCAATTGACCTTTGATGCAGCAGGGCATCAATTCCTTTACCCTGATATTCAGGCAATACACCCATTAGAGCTGTACGGCATCGATTGATCTTTTTGCGACCTGTTAGCAGCCTGATAATTCCGAAAGGAAACAGATTACCATTCATCTTTTCAAAAATCTGATTGTAATCAGGCAAAGCCACTGAAAAAGCGATGGGCTCGCCGTCTACTTCAGCAACGGCCGTCAGATCCGGGTCCAGAATCATTTTCAGGTCTTTAGCCACAGCATCCATTTCAGCTTTGCTCAGCGGAATAAAACCCCAGTTTTTGGCCCAGGCTTTATTGAAAATATTCAGGATGATATCTGCTTCATCATCCATTTTTTTCAAGTTTACCGGACGTATTTTCAATCCCGGATTGCGCTTCATCACAATTTCGCCGGCTCTCTTGATGCGGTCCATTGACACCGTTTCATCATTTACCACGTAGGCGAACATGCCCATTTCTTTTTCATAACCACCATCCGAAAAAAGTTTCGGATAGTAATTCTTGTTGTAAGGCATGAGGATGTATGGTTTTTTCTCAAAGCCATCAACCAGAACACCTATGGTGTCCATCATACTCGGACTGGCAGGTCCAATCACCTTTTCCATTCCCTTATCCCGGAGCCAGTCTTCCGCTACTTTAAAGAGCAGGTCGGCGGTTGATTTATCGTCAATGCATTCAAAAAACCCGAAATGACCTGTCTTGGAATTATGAAAGTTGTTGTAGCGGTGATCAATAACTGCAGCTATTCGTCCTGCAGGTTTGCCGTTTTTCTCAGCATAAAACAGGATGATCTCAGCGTTTTCGAAAAATGGGTTCTTTTGGGTATCGATCAGTTTTTTCTGATCCATACGAAGCGGGGGCACCCAGTTTTCGTCATCTTTATACAGCTTATAGGGCAACTCGATGAACTTTTTGCGCTCATCAATGTCTGCGACAACCGTCACCCCATTAGTATTCATAGCCAGACGTTAGAAAAGTGCTTGTTCTTAATTTTCCAGAAGAGAATGACCATTGTGATCAATAATACCATGCTTGATTCCGGCTTTTCGGAACATTTCCAGAATATCGTCCAGATGCTCATTGGTATGAGTAGCCATGTAGCTGGTTCTGATCAGGGATTGCCCCTTAGGAACCGCTGGTGGAACTACAGCATTGGTATACACTCCAAATTCGAACAGATCTTTCCAGAATTCGAAGCATTTGATCATTTCGCCAATTACAACCGGAATGATCGGAGTCTCACTGGTCCAAACATTGAATCCCAGCTTGCGCAGCTCAGTGCGCATGTATATAGAAATTTCCTCCAGTCTCTTCAGTCTCCAGGGTTCTTCCTGAAGTATTTCCAGTGCCTTCAGTACCGTTGCCACATTTGCCGGTGGCATGGAGGCAGAAAAAATATGAGCCGGTGAGTGATGTCGTATAAAGTCGATGACAGGTTGATCACCAACCAGAAAACCACCCAGCGATGCAAACGACTTGGAGAAAGTACCGGAAATCAGGTCAACCTCATCGGATAACCCAAATACAGAAGCAGATCCACGGCCACCATCTCCGACCACACCAATGGCATGGGCGTCATCCAGATATAGTCTTGCACCAAATTCCTTGGCAATCTCAACCAGTTCCGGCACTTTGGCCAGCGTACCTGACATAGAGAACACCCCATCTGTGACAATGATTTTACCTGCTTCAGGATCCGCTTTAGCCATCAGCTTACGGAGTTGATCCATGTCGTTGTGCTGATAACGCACGGTGGTAGCGTTTGAACAAAGGGTCCCAACTACAATGCAGGCATGATTGTCGCGATCTGAGAAAATAATGTCTTTGCGGCCGGCAATGGTCTGAATAGATCCCTCATTGGTCTGATAGCCGGTACTGAACAGAACACAGGCTTCCTTATTCAGGAATTTGGCCAGTTTTTCTTCCAGTTCAAGGTGGAGATCAAGGGTACCATTCAGATAACGGGATCCGGTACAGCCGGTGCCGTATTTATCCAGCACATTTTTCGCTGCTTCGATGGTTCTGGGATCGTTTGTCAGGCCCAGATAATTATTGGATCCGGCCATGATGACATCACGCCCTTCAATGCGAACGGTTTCCCCGTTTGTGTCCTGAAGCGGTTTGAAATAGGGATAAAGGCCCATTTCCTTTACTTCATCGGCCCTTGTAAAATTGTATGCTTTGGTGAATATGTCGTTAACGCGCACGTCAGTCTTAATATCGGCCATTCCTGCAACCTCGGAATAAAATTTTAACCTTTGAATATACTTAGTATTAATCTCGTATCAAATTAATGATAAGCCTCTGTAAACTTATGCTGGCCCCGGGATTCTACTCACAGTTTGAAGATAAGAAATATATTCTCGGGCTACTTTGTTCCAATTAAATTTATTAAGCACAAATTTCCTGCTTTTCCTTCCAAATTCATCCACATCCCCGATCAGCACCTCATCTATTTTTGCCGCAAATGACGGTGCGTCTTTTACTTTGATTTTAAAACCGTTTTCGCCATCCGTTATCACGTCTCGTATACCTTCAAGGTCAGAGGCAATAGCCGGTGTTTCGGCCAGGTTAGCTTCCAGTAATACAATGCCGAATCCTTCCATATCCCCTTCAACCGGGATATTGGGCATAATGAACAGGTCAGCACCTGCATAAGCCAGTTCCAGCACCTCATCCGGCTGCCTGCCGGCAAGTATGATTTTTTCTTTAGATGCATGCGCATCTTTTATCTGACAGAGCTTTTCATATTCAGGTCCGTCGCCCACGGCCAGATATATGCAGTCACTTTTAACTGTTGGCAGCACTTCCTCAAGGAACCAGGCATGCCCTTTTCTTTTTACCTGCCTGCCAACAGTAATCAGTAGTTTTTTCTGGCTCAGATCAATATCAAAAAGCTCTTCCAGTTTCTGTCGTGATTCGGCCTTTCCCAAAGTGGTACTGAATTCCTCCAGATCGAAACCATTTGGTAATGCCACTCCTTTCTCCGGATCCATTCCCCGTTTTATGCATTCCTCTCTTGTGGCACTGGAAACCGAAATTACGCCACTCAATTCTCTGAATACCTTAGGCAGGTATTTCTGATAAATACCCAGTTGCATCTTTACATCATGGCCATGATTAATCGTGACCATGGGTACATCAATCTTTTTACCCAGCATTCCAGCCAGACTTGCGGTCACCATGGATGAAAATAATATCACATCCGGCTTTTCTTTCTTTACCAATCGGGGCAAGCTCAGGTAAAGCTTCCCCAGAAACAGGGCGGTTCTCCACTCTATACCTTTCCATGGAGTGTGATTGATAATCGTTTTAATCTCAACATCATCCATTTTTTGTATGGCATCGACCAGCTGCATACTCACTCTCTGCATCCCGCCCACATTTTGAAGGGGATCATCCACCGGTGGATGGTTGTGTGCGATATACAGAATATTAAACACTTATCGATCCAGTCTTAGCTGTTCTTCTTCGAGAAGGGTTTCTTTGTAATAATCTACCATCTGCTGATTGATGATATCCCAGCGATATTCAAGGGCTTTTTCCCTTGAAACCTTGCCCATTTGGAACCTTGTCTCATCATTTTCTGTGATCATGACGAGCTTGCGGGCAAAATCATCTACATCCTGCTTATTTCCAAGACATCCGTTCACCTTATGTTCAACCAGTGAGCGGCTCCCGGTTGCGTCGGCTACCAGACAGGGCAAACCACTCGACATGGCCTCAAGGGTTACATTTCCAAAAGTTTCTGTATGGGATGGGAAAAAGAAAACATCACTGCTCGCATAGGCACGCGCAAGCTCCTCCCCTTTCAGAAATCCCGTAAAATGAGCTTCCGGAAGCATTTCTTCCAGGCTTTCACGAGCGGGACCATCCCCCACTACCATGGCCCTGACCCTTCTATTCATGCGTTTAACTATATTAACTGCATCCGCAAAGGTTTCCAGCTCTTTTTCCCATACCAGCCTGGATACGAATGTAACTACAATTTCATCATCCTTGAAGCCTATTTCCCTTCGCCAATGCATGTCGCGCTTGTCCGGGCTGAATAAATCTGTTTCTACACCTCTTGCCCATATTTTGATTCCTTTCTCAATACCCCGATGTGCCAGAACCTCAGCCATAGACTGCGTGGGTACATACAAATACCGGCAATGGCTGTAAAACCATTTCAGATATTCCCAGGCCAGTTCCATCACTACATTCAGATTGTAGTAATTTGCATAAGAAACAAAATGGGTATGATAGGTTGATACAACAGGGAGTTTTTTTCTTCTGGCCCATATAAGTGCTCTCAATCCAAGATAATCAGGTGTGGCAATGTGAACGATATTCGGATCAAAAGCCTCCATCTGTTCACGAACCTCATTTGGGAATTTGTGCACAATGCGATATTCAGGTCGGCCTGGCATGGGAATAGACGGCACTGGAATCAATTCACCGGCATGCTCAAGGGCCGGTTCTTCGATCGTAGGCCCGAAGACCCTGACTTCAATTCCCTGTTCAACCAGATAAGAAACCACCCGGTTCAGGGTTAGTGATACACCATCGCGGACATGATTGTAGTTGCCTGTAAATAGAGCTACTCTGGGTTGCGGCATAAAAGTTTAAAAGCAGAGGGCAGATTCGTATTTTTGTCTGCTATGCAATATGACGGTCAAATTTTAATCGCAGAATATAGCAATTAATGATAGCCTTTGTAACCGGGGGTACAGGATTTATAGGAAGTCATCTGGTAGACCACCTGATTGACTCTGGAAGCTGCAAAGACATCCGTTGCCTGATCCGGAATAAGGAAAAATGGCTTTCCGGAAAACGTATTACCCGCATTGACGGAGATTTGAGCGATATCAGTGCACTGAATGCCGGCATCAAAGGCGCAGATGTTATCTTTCATTTAGCGGCCGTGGTTAAAGCACCTTCGAAAAAAGAATTTTTCAAGGCCAATGTGGAAGCCACGGAGAACATCATCCGCATTGCGCAGAAACACAAGGTTAAGAATATTGTTGTACTGTCCTCACTGGCAGCTGTTGGCCCGAGTAATGGAAAACCTCTCACGGAAAACAGCAGCCTGAATCCGGTGAGTATGTATGGTGAGTCCAAAAAGCTTATGGAGGAAATGATCCATGACATTTCCAGAGGTGAAACATCCATAAAAATCATTCGCCCGCCTGCCGTCTATGGACCGCGCGAAGAACAAATCTATTCCTACTTCAAAATGGCAGCCAAAGGAATAAGCCCGATTATTGGTGATGGTGAACATCCACGCGTCTCCATGATTTATGTGGCTGATCTCATACAGGGTATCCTGAAAGCAGCCAATTATCACCAGCATGGAATTCATACCTTTTTTATCAGCGGTAAAAAGGACTATAATTGGACAGAAATACGTGAAACGACCGGCAAAGTACTGGGAAAACATATACGCCCTATTTACATAAAACCGGCATGGGTAAAAAAAATCGCTTCACTGTTGGAACAGGGAGCATCATTAATTGGTAAGTATCCCGTTATAAACCGTGAAAAAGCAGCTGAGCTGATCTTGGAATGGACCTGCTCAAGTGAAAAGGCGACAGAGTTACTGGACTACAAACCCCGTTTTTCCCTTCACCAAGGTATCGGCAAAACCATAAATTGGTACAAACTGCACAACTGGCTATGAAAAGAATCCTCCGTATCACTTTTATAAATCTGTTGGTTTTGATCTGTGTAAACCCACTGGCACTCAGCGCACAGATTGACTTCAGCCTCGATTTCAGTAATACCATGGAAATACCGGAAGTAAAGGCATTCAGCGCTTCTGAGTCACATCTGTATGTCCTTTCTGAGCAGGAAGGCCTAGCTGTTTTCCGGGCTTACCCGGATGAGCTTCAATGGCTTTACACCTCGGCAGGCATGCAGCGCCGAGGCGATCGCATTCTTACCGATACCCGTTTTGCTTATCTCTTCGGATCCGGTGAAAGACTAACCGTGCTCGAACCCACCAACGTACTTGGAGTTTACTCAGCAACGATGTTGCCCGCCAAACCTAAAGGCGTGGCCCGAATCGGAGACAAACTCTACATATCGCTGGGACAAGCAGGACTCGGACAGCTTTCTTTGAGATCCCCTGAAAGCGTGGACTCCACTGTAGTTTACCCTGTTAAGGCTCTGCTGAACGGAGAAGCAGTATTGGATGTGAAGTCATCTCAACTCGGTCAACAGCTTTTCGTTCTGACCAGCGGCAGAAAGGTTTATGTATTTTCTCAGGATGCCGAAAAACTGACCCTGAATCGAACGGTAGAGTTCAAAGCGGATATAGAAAAGCTATTTTCGACCGGCGAACAGCTTTATGGCACTACTGCTTTCGGTGATATTTTTGAAATACGCACCCGCGGCCTTGGTTTGAAACTCGGCAGCATCAATGAAGTGGTTTCTGACCTAGTGAGCTGGAATGATTTTATTTTCATCCGTGGAGTAAGCGGTCGAACCTGGTTTATTGGCGATCAATTATTCACCTTCAAACAGGATATTCTGAGTGGCAACTACATAACCGCTAATTCCCATAATTTCTGGATATCTGAAAATGATAAAGTCAGTCCTTTACTGATGCCAGACAGTCTTTCTGCCGATAGCCGGGACATCTTCTCAGAACTCTTACTTGAACAAATTCCGGACAGGGTACTCACTTACCCGAACTCTCTGATTCAGCCTTTTACGATCAATGCCACCCAGCCGATCTCAGAAATATCATTTACTGTACGTTCCGATGTCAGCAATTATAAGGTTCGCGGACAAAGTTTATTCTGGCAGCCAGGCCCCGAAGACCTGGGTGAGCATGAGTTTACGGTTATCGTGAACCGTACCGACGGTCAGAGCGACAGCAGCAGCTTTTCGGTTGATGTGAGGCAGTTCAACTCCCCGCCCCGATTCAGCCCCATTCGTGCAACCAGCATAGGAGTAAATGAAGAATATAAGTTCGATATCATTGCAACAGACCCTGAATCTCTCTCATCCAATCTGGTTCGCTATATCGGCGTTGATCTACCTGAAGGTTCTTCCCTCAATGAAGAGTCCGGTGCCTTCCGCTGGTCTCCCTCACCCGCTCAGGTCGGGAAACATATTTTCAAGGTGATTGCCACCGACCAACTTGGAGCCGCTTCCACCATTGACGTAACCATTACAGTACTGGACCAAAACCGGGAAAACTAAGCGTGGCGGAAAGCGATTTTGCAAAAGCCATTCTGGAATGGTATCGCTCACACAAGCGAGACATGCCCTGGCGGGATAATCCCGAACCTTATCGGGTCTGGGTTTCTGAAATAATGCTGCAGCAAACCCGCGTTGACCAGGCTACGCCCTACTTCAACCGGTTTATAGATCGCTTTCCGTCCATAAAGTCACTGGCTGAAGCCGATCAGCAGGAGGTACTTAAAGTTTGGGAAGGCCTGGGTTACTACAGCCGCGCCAGAAATCTGCATTCATCAGCCAAACGAATCTGGACGGAGCTGGGCGGTCACTTCCCCGAAACCTATGATGAAATACTGGATCTCAAAGGAGTGGGACCCTACACAGCTGCTGCTATCAGCAGTATTGTTTATGGACTGCCTCATGCGGTGGTTGATGGAAACGTGATCAGGCTTATCACACGTTTTGCCGGTATCCGGGAGGATGTGCGTACTCAACCGGTTAAGAATCAGGTTCAGGAACTGGCTGATCAGTGGCTGAGTAAGCAACATCCGGGTGATTTTAATCAGGCCATGATGGAGATGGGAGCAGTCGTCTGTACACCGAGAAAACCGGGATGCACTTCCTGTCCCCTGCAGCTGAATTGTGTAGCCTACCAGTCAGCGGAAACGGATACCATCCCCTACAAATCTCCTCCTAAAAAGAAACCGCATCACCATATTGCAGTTGGAATATTGCAGCGGGACGATGGTAAAGTGCTCATTGCGCTAAGGCCGGAAGATGCCATGCTTGGCGGACTCTGGGAATTTCCCGGTGGTAAGCAGGAAAAAAATGAAAATCTGAATGAAACCCTTAAAAGAGAACTAAGGGAAGAACTGGGGGTTGAAGTCGAAATTATCTCCCCGTTTTTGAATCTGAAACACACCTATTCCCACTTTTCCATCACCTTGCATGCTTATCTGTGCCGGATAACCTCTGGCATCCCAAAAGCCAAAGATTCACAGGAAATTCGTTGGGTAAACCGTTCCGAACTGGCTGATTATCCTTTTCCCAAAGCGAACAAAACGCTGACCGAGAAACTGATAGATGACAACCAAACCCAATTAGGTCTTTGATTGGCACGAAAACTCCGAAAGCTCCCCAGAAATAAATATCCTGAGCTCAAAAGCTATCTGGACGGGGTTGTTGAACAGGTGGAAGTGCCTGAATATATCGATGAAGACCCGGTTCAGTTTATGCATGCCTTTTCTGAGAAGAAAGACATGGAAATCGCAGGCTTTTTTGCTGCCATTATGGCCTGGGGCCGGCGCGATATCGTTATCAGCAAGGTGGATGACCTGATTCACCGAATGGATTATCACCCCTACGATTTCATTATCAATTTCAGTGAAAAGGATGCAGAACTTTTCGCCGATTTTAAACACCGCACTTTTAAACCGGTTGATCTCTATTCCTTCTTCAGGGTTCTTCAGCGAATTTATCAGAAGTATGAAGATTTTGAGCATTTCTGGGCAAAATGCTATCACCGCTCCAGCCTGTCTTTAAGACCTTTGATCGGAATTTTTCATGAGGAGTTTTTTGGGATGTATCCTGAAGCTGCACAGCGAAGCAGAAAACATATTTCCAATCCTGAAAAAAACAGTTCCTGTAAGCGGCTGTATATGTTTTTGCGATGGTGCCTCAGAAAGAACAGCCCCGTGGACCTGGGTATCTGGGATTGTATTCCTGTTTCTGAAATTAAAATCCCGCTGGATGTGCACGTCGCCAATGTAGCCCGGAAGATGGGGCTGCTGACCCGTACTTATGACGACTGGAAAGCCGTGAATGAACTGAATGATCGCCTGCTCAAACTGGACAGAAAGGATCCCTCCAGATACGATTATGCCCTATTCGGGATTGGGGTTCTGGATCAGGATATTCCTGATTTGTTTCTGGTGAATCAGAAATAAACGTATTTGATGGCCGCTCCCACGTACATCAGAATTGCAAGAATGATACTGAACACAGCGTAGCTCAACAGCAGTGCGATTGCAATTTTGAATACATCCCCAATTCCTTTTCCGGGCACATAACTGTAGACCACCCAGGCGATGTAGGTCAGAAGTATAACTGAGGAAACGAAAGACATGTAAACGTTGAGCCCTCCAAACAGAAAGGCAACCGGAGCCAGCAGAAGAGTAAAAATAGCGCCCTGGGTCATTCCGTATAGGTTCATCACATAATGCTCAACAAAACGCTTTCTCCTGCCGCTGTAAAATAAGTAGGTGAATAAAGAAACAATTGGCGCAAATACTACAATGTATAAGACTGAAACAAACTTTGTTGTGATTTGAATGGTGATTTCCTGCAGATCTGCCAGATAGGCTTCAAAATCAAAGTCTGGTGCAATTACTTTCAGTTGTTCACTTAACTCTTCTCTGCTCCCTCCCTGCGATTGAATACCTGCTTCCATTGCATCATTTAACAGCTGCTCATAATCGATCACAAACGAGGTGATCAAAGTGGTTGCAGCCAGTACCACGATGGCATATCGGAATGGATTGGTGAATCTTTTCCTGTCTTTGAAGTAGCTATCAATCACCAGGCCAGGATTCTTAAACATATTGAATACAGTGGCGAAGATCCCTCGATCTACATTAAAAGCCTCTCCAAGCAGTTCCTCAAAAAAGCCTTTTTCTGATGCTTGAACAGACTGCGTTTCATTAGCCGCTTTTTGCTCTTCATCCTCTAGCTCTTTACTCTGATTCTCACTCATCATACTGATCTTTATGTTTAAATAGGGCTTACATTTACAATTTTAATTCGTATTTTGTCAAGCTCAAACAAGAAATTAATTGAAGGAAGTGATACTTCATGATTGGTGTTCAAGTTAAAGACAACGAGAGTGTTGACCGGGCGATTAATCGCTTTAAGAAAATGATTACGCGCTCGCGCATTCTTAATGAATATAAGGAACGGCAGCAGTATACCAAGCCGTCACTGATGCGCAGAGAAGCTCTCAAAAAAGCTAAACGCGAACAACGCCGTCGTCAAAGAGACCAGTACTGATCGCACGGATTATCCCGCATCAGTTTCTCTTAAGAGACTCAAAGCCCGGGCTTAAAAGCCAAGGGCTTTTTTTATGGTCGATTTCAGGTAAGCTGCGGTCCCGGTTGCAGAGGCTGTCATCACCTTGTCGAGTCCCATCTTTTTGGCTTCCTGTATCCGGCGTTCCAGTAAAGGAACTGACCTGATTTCACCCCCTAAACCAATCTCCCCAATCATACAACTCTGTGCAATAACCGGCTGATCGGTCAGACTGGAAACCAACGCACAAGCAACGGCCAGATCGGCTGCGGGATCATTAATCCTGAAACCGCCCGCTATGTTCAGGAATACATCCTGAGAGGAAAAATGGTAACCGCATCGTTTTTCGAGCACGGCCAGTATTAGCATGAGCCGGTTCCGGTCAAAACCTCCGGATGTACGCTGTGCCGTACTGTATGAACTGGGACTTACCAGCGCCTGAACTTCAATGAGCATGGGCCTGGAACCTTCCAGTGTACAGGTCACAGCGTTACCGCTTACCCCCTCATCATAATGCTGTACAAAAAAGGCAGACGGATTGGCAACTTCCTCAAGTCCTCTTTCGGTCATCTCAAAAACCCCAACCTCCTGCGCCGGGCCGAATCGGTTTTTAACCGACCTCAGCAGGCGGTAAGTGTAATGCTTGTCTCCCTCGAACTGCAAAACGGTGTCCACCATATGCTCAAGTACCCTGGGGCCGGCAATATCGCCTTCCTTGGTTACGTGTCCGATCAGGATCACCGGTAATTCCAGTTTTTTGGCTACCTGCTGAAGTAAGGCAGCGCATTCTTTTACCTGCTGAATCGATCCTGGCATACTGGAAAGCTCAGTTCTATACATGGTTTGTATGGAATCAACGATGAGTAAATCGGGGGGATTTTGCCTTACTTCTTCAATTACACTGTCGATCAGTGTTTCACTGTATACGGAGAGATTATCAGATTTCACCCCAAGCCGATCGGCGCGCTGTCTGATCTGGGCTGCCGATTCTTCACCCGCACAGTATAAAATGTTGAGCTCGGGATTGGATTTGGCTACCTGCAGAGTAAGGGTACTTTTACCAACACCCGGGTCACCCCCGAGCAGGATATAGGCTCCGGCAAGGATGCCGCCTCCCAGAACACGGTCCAGTTCTGAAATACCGGTTTTTTTTCGCAGCTCACTTTTACTCTCAACCTCATTGAGTTTAACCGGCTTCTGCTTTTTCTCCAGCCCGTCTACACTGGCTTTGTGGCCGCCTTTAGTCTCTTTTTTACGGATGCGCTCATTGAAGGTATTCCATTCTCCGCAGGAAGGGCAATTACCCATCCACTTTGAGCTGATGTGCCCGCAATCGGAACACTCAAATTCCGTTTTAGTTCTCGCCAAGCTTTTTAATCCTGATTTTGCTTTATATCACTGTTCCCCGCAACCGACTGATTGATGTACCAGGTGGTCGACATCATACCCAGACCGATACTGATATAATAACTGATTATTCTCCATGCAAAAACACTGAGTCCGATAAATGCTACATCATCCCGCATCAGCGGACCCTGAAATAACACGAAGAGGCCTTCCACCCCGCCAGAACCACCCGGAGTAGGAACAATCAGGAAGGCCAGATTCATGGCCAGGCTTCGAAGGAAAGACAACAGCACATCGGCCGGCAGCAGGCTGAGAACAACAATGGTAGGCAGCCAGACTCTTGCCAGCCAGGTAAGTACGGTTATCCCATAAGCTTTAAGAATGAAACTCGGTGGTTTCTTGCGCATCTCATGGGCATAGGATTCCAGATTTTCAGCCTCATGATTGATTTTTTCGGAGTATCTCCTGAGCAGTGGCAATCTGAATAATTTCTTTACAATTGTTTTGATTGCTTTGGGATTTACCAATACCCCATAGGCCAGCAAACCGGCATAGGAGAGCAAAGCGGCATAAAGTACAAACATGGAAGCTTCCCCGATCAGGCCAATCTCGGAGGGTACTACTTCATAAAACACACCGGTTATCAGCAGGATCGGAATAGCTGTAGCAAACCAGATCTGATCCAGCAACACACTGTATAAAATGATGGCTGTGGATTCACCCAGACTCACCCCTTCTTTTGACATGGCATAGGTAGCCATGGGTGCTCCGCCGATGGTTGATGGAGTAACCGATGAGGTGAAATCCCATGCCAGAATAGTTCTGAAAGAGGCGAGCCAGCCTATTTTGCGTTCTGCCAGAAAACGTATTCGGGCAGCTGCAAACCAGACACGAAGAAAGGATACGATAAGCGCAATGAAGAGGCCTGGTAGCCGCTTCGGAGCCAGTTTTTCCAGCACGCCTGGTGTATAGGTAAAATAAATGACCGCTGCCATGGCCGCCACACTCAATGTGACGGAAATAAACAGGTATTTCTTGGAAAAATACTGTTGTGGCTGTTGTATTTGGGTTTCGGGGGTTGACAAAAAACTCAGACTAGGCTGCCGCTAAAAGGCTTGCTAATGATAGGAAAAACTCATCCACATAAAAAAGCCTCGTGATGGGTAAATCACAAGGCTCTTAAATGCGTTTCAATACCTGTTATGCGAGGGTAATTTCCTCGTTCAGATAAACATCCTGAATGGTATTCAGTAGTTTCACGCCTTCTGCGAGCGGACGCTGAAATGCTTTACGGCCGGAGATGAGTCCCATGCCGCCGGCACGCTTGTTGATAATCGCAGTTTTAGCGGCATCCGCAAAGTCGTTATCTCCGGAAGCACCACCTGAGTTAATCAATCCTGCTCTACCCATATAGCAGTTTGCTACCTGATATCGGGTGAGGTCAATGGGGTGCTCGCTGGTCAATTCTGAATAAATACGCTCATCCAGTTTTCCGTATGAGGAGTCACCGGCATTCAGCGCTTTGTAACCGCCATTCACAGTCGGAAGCTTCTGCTTGATGATATCTGCACCAAGGGTAGTTCCGATATGGTTTGCCTGAGAAGTCAGATCTGCAGCCGTATGATAATCGGTGCCATTCACCTTAAAAGCAGGATTTCTGAGGTAGCACCACAGAATGGTAGCCATACCCAGTTCATGCGCGTATGCAAACGCTTCAGCCACTTCAACGATCTGACGGTTGGATTCCGGAGAACCGAAATAAATAGTAGCTCCTACCGCAGCAGCACCCATGTTATAGGCTTGCTCTATGGTTCCGAACATAATCTGGTCGAAGGTGTTCGGATAGGTCATCAATTCATTGTGATTGATTTTTACCACATAAGGAATCTTATGGGCGTACTTGCGGGAAGTTGACGCCAGTACACCGAAAGTTGAGGCTACGGCATTACAACCGCCTTCAACTGCCAGTTTTACGATGTTTTCCGGATCAAAGTAATCCGGATTCTTTGCGAAGGAAGCTCCGCCTGAGTGTTCAATACCCTGATCAACCGGTAGGATGGATAGATATCCGGTTCCTCCGAGTCGTCCATGGTCTACAATGCGTTGCAGGTTGGATAGTACTCTGTTGTTTCGGTCAGAGTGATACCATACATCATCCACGTATCCCCCGCTCGGCTTTACGATGCGATCCTTTGAAATGGTTTCGCAGGTGTGTCCGAGCAGATAATCGGCTTCTTTGCCTAATAATTCTTCAATGTTGCTTGTTGTTGCTACAGCCATAATTCAGCTTGGTTTTTTTGAAAAGTACAATCATAAAATATACTGTTCTGAGTAGCCAATGACTACCCTCACCACTTAATTAATCGATCATTTTATGTATCTTTAATGCTATGAACATTGGCGACATCAACCTACCAGAAAAACCGCTTTTCCTCGCTCCGATGGAAGACGTCTCGGATTCACCCTTTCGACAGATTTGTAAATCGAAAGGAGCGGATATCGTTTATACTGAATTTATAAGCTCCGAGGCACTGATTCGTGAGTCTGACAAATCCTACAAGAAAATGGATTTCGAGGAAGTGGAACGTCCCTTCGGTATACAGATTTTCGGTGGCCGGGAAGAAGCCATGGAAGGGGCGGCCAAAGTGGTTTTGGGTAATAATCCGGATCTGGTGGATATTAACTTCGGTTGTCCTGTTCATAAAGTAGTGAATAAAGGAGCCGGCGCGGCCTGCCTCAAAGATTTGGAAATGATGGAGCGAATGGCAGGTACTGTTGTGGATGCCGTACCGGACCGGCCGGTAACGGTTAAAACCCGGCTTGGATGGGACGATCAATCCATTCGCATACAGGAAGTAGGCCTGATGCTGCAGCGTCTTGGTGTGAAAGCCCTGACCGTACACGCACGCACCCGGAAGCAAAAATACAAGGGTGAGGCCCGCTGGGATTACCTGAAAGCACTAAAAAATACACCCGGACTGGAAATTCCGATCATCGGAAACGGAGATGTAACCACTCCCGAACTGGCCAAAAAAATGTTCGACGAAACCGGTGTAGACGGCGTGATGATAGGCCGTGGTGCCATTGGGAATCCCTGGATTTTTGAGCAATGCCGCCACTATCTGGAATATGGTGAAATCCTACCGGAACCCTCCATTGAGGAAAAACTGGCCGTTTGTGCAGAGCAGCTGCGACTTTCCGTTAAACAGCATGGCGAACGCAAGGGCGTCATCATCATGAAAAAACACTACGGACAGTATCTGAAGGGCATCCACAATGCGAAAAAACTGCGCATGAAAATTATGGAAGAAGAGGCAATGGCACCCATCCTGGAAATACTGCTCAACTACACGGAAAAAGAGATTTACGCGCTCACCTGATCAGGGCTGGCAGTTTGTATCTTTCTTCCGACTGCTTCGTACCCTCCCGAAAGACAAACCACGAAAATATGTTCGCACGATTTTTAAACGCTATCCGAGCTTTACTTGGAGGGGCGGCAGTGGCAGCTAACCCGGTTAAAGGGATTGCTGCAATTGTAATTAGCCTCATCGTCCCTTACCTCCTGTACGCCTTTTTGGGCGGAGCTGCCTTTATTCTCATCCTGATTGGTTTATTAGCCGGAGTCTGGTGGCTAGCCCAACGAAAAAAGTAATCAGAGATAATCCCGGTCAAAAAACGGTTTTAATACCTCCGGAACCCTGACTCTGCCGTTCTCTTCCTGATAGGCTTCCAGGATAGCTGAGACTACCCTTGGAAGTGCAAGTCCTGAGCCGTTCAGCGTATGCAATATTTCGATGTTGCCATCCGAATTACGGTGTCGCAGCTGCATGCGTCTTGCCTGGAAGGACTCAAAATTAGAGCAGGAACTCACCTCCAGCCAGCGCTGCTGCCCGGGCGACCAAACTTCCAGGTCATATTTTTTGGATTGGGTAAAGCCCATATCACCGGTACACATGAGCAGGGTCCGATAGGGCAGTTCAAGATCCTGAAGCAGTTTTTCTGCATGCTCGCGAAGTGATTCCAGCTCATCGTAGGAAGTGGATGGCTCCACTATTTTAACAAGTTCCACCTTATCAAACTGATGCAAGCGGTTCAGTCCCCTGACATCTTTGCCGTAAGACCCGGCCTCGCGCCTCCAGCAGGGTGTATATGCGACATAGCGAACCGGGAGCTCATCTCCATTGAGGATTTCACCCCGATGGAAGTTAGTCACCGGAACTTCGGCCGTAGGGATGGCAAAAAACTCATCTCTGGGCACGGTATACATCATATCCTCTTTATCGGGAATCTGGCCGGTACCGCGGGCCGAGTCTTCATTTACGAAATACGGGGCCTGCAACTCAGTGTATCCGTTTTTTGCAGCCTGATTGATGAAGTAATTGATAAGTGCACGCTGCAGCTGCGCAACCGCGCCCAC
Source organism: uncultured Balneolaceae bacterium (assembly GCA_964413935.1). Taxonomy (GTDB): domain Bacteria; phylum Bacteroidota; class Rhodothermia; order Balneolales; family Balneolaceae; genus CAYPTY01. Next base: position 30,680 of record CAYPTY010000017.1, read on the forward strand.
ATAAAAAGGGAAACCTGCTCCGGTCACTTTTACTCCCCTTTCAAAATCCACCCAGCCATGTCGCTCAGTCAGCTCCCAGTGGGGCTTGCGCCATTCCTCCTGATTGGGTTCACCCCAGGTTGCGAACACCTCATTTTCCTCTTCTGAATGCCCCACCGGTACTGATGGATGGGGTACATTCGGAATCTGAAAAAGCAGCTGATCTCTTTTTTCACTCAGCTCTTTCAGTTCCTCTTCATCCTTTCGAAGCACTTCCTTCATATCGGATGTTTCCTTTATGATAGCCTGTGCTTCATCCTTTTTCCCCTGACCCATCAGCTGCCCGATCATTTTAGCCTTGGTATTACTCTCGCTACGCAGATTGTCCACTTTATGCACTTTCGTACGCCAGTCCTCGTCTGCCTGCAACACCTGATCCACAAGGGAGGTATCTTTTTCACCCTTGTTGGTCATGGCAGTTTTTACTGTTTCCACGTTTTCCCGTATGTAAGCGATATCGAGCATAGTTCTGGCTTTATTTTTGGGACGAAGATAAGAGTATGCCTCCTTCAATTGTATAAATTTTTTCAGTTTTAATGCCTTATTTAAGCATGATTTGCCTTAAATATTTAAGTTCACTGCCCCATCTGAAAAAATTATAAAGAAATCATGCAGTACCAGCTCGACGAAATTGATATTGAAATCCTGAATCATCTTCAGAAAAACGGGCGCGCCCAGCGTAACAAAATTGCAGAAATCGTTGGATTATCCGTTCCTTCCGTATCCGAACGCATGCGCAAATTGGAAGAGCGTGGACTTATTCAAAGTTATAATGCAATCCTGGATGCCAAGAAATTCCATTACGACATCACCGCATTCATGTTTGTGGAGGTAGAAGGCTCGGAGAACTATCCCGATTTTGTGGAAGAAACCAGAAATCATCCTGAGATACTGGAATGTCACTCCATTACCGGTGAAGGTTCGCACATCCTTAAAGTTCGTACCCGAAATACCGCTTCCTTTGAGAAACTACTCTCTCAGATTCAATCCTGGAGAGGAGTGCACAAAACCCGTTCCAACATTGTACTTTCCAGCTTCAAAGAGACCCGCAGCCTGCTTATCCGTCAGGGCGACACCGCCGGCGACTAAGCCTTTTTTATTACGCTGTGAGCAATTTATTGGTTATTTTCAGACAAAATGACAGACCAATAAAAGGAAAGCAGCTTCAGAGCTGATATCTATGGACAGAGAAGTATTTCAGGAACAATTCGGGCTGTTGGGCGAGTCTGATGCCATCAAGCAGGTGATTGATAAGGTGATGCAGGTGGCTCCAACCGACATTACCGTACTGCTGCAGGGTGAAAGCGGTGTAGGTAAAGACGTTACAGCTCGCGCCATCCATGCCATGAGTGAGCGTAAACGCGGAAACCTGGTGATTGTAAACTGCGGAGCTATCCCCGAGGGGATCATCGAAAGCGAATTGTTCGGACATGAAAAAGGAGCTTTTACGGGAGCAACTGAAACGCGGGAAGGCTATTTCGAAAAAGCAGACAACGGCACCATTTTCCTGGACGAAATCGGGGATACACCCAAAAACATTCAGGTGAAGCTGTTGAGGGTACTTGAAAACGGTGAGTTTTTCAGAGTGGGCTCCAGTAAGGTCAGAACTTCGGATGTGCGTGTTATTGCAGCTACCAACAAGGATTTATGGGAACTGGTGCAGGATGGTTCCTTCCGGGAAGATCTTTACTACCGGCTGGATACCGTAAAAATTAAGCTACCTCCCTTGCGCGACCGGGCTGAAGATATCATTCCTCTGTTTCGTAAATTTGTACTGGAATTTTCCTCCAAGTACGATTCCGTCTTCAAAGGTTTTTCCGATGAAGCCCGCAGCCTGCTTACCTCCTACCGATGGCCGGGTAATATCCGTGAACTGCGAAATGTGGCCGAACAGCTGGTGGTACTGGAAAAATCCCAGTTTGTGGATGCGGAAAAACTGCAGAAATACCTCAAAGGCCGGCAGCATACCGGCTCTTCAGACAATCTGCCCATTCTTTCGACCGGAGAGCGGGATCAAAACGACTATTCAGGAAATGATAAGCGTGACCGGGAACTCATTTACAGAGCCCTGGTTGAGCTTCGCGCCGACATATCCGATATCAAAACCATGGTGGGGAATCTTTTTTATGCTTCCATGAATAATCCGGGGATGAAAGCATTACCTGCACCCACTTCCGAATCTTTTGTGGAAGAATTCGATGCGAGCGAAATTCAGGATATCCCAATTGGCATTGGTTCCATGCCCACCGAGGCGGGCAGTATTGATGCAGATGATGATGAAGATTCATCACTCAGGCATTTTCTGGGACGGGAAGAAATTCCATCCATAGAAGAAACCGAGCGTTTCCTCATTGAACACGCGCTCCGCAAATACAAAGGTAATCGTCGCAAAACAGCCGATACACTGGGCATCAGTGAGCGTACCCTCTACCGAAAGCTGGATCAGTATGGCATCGAATAAACCCATTCTGTTGCTCCTTTTCGTTATGCTCTTTTCTGCATCCTGCCTGCGTTATAGTTTTACCGGTGTGTCAATCCCAGAAGGCGTGGAAACTATTTACATCCCATTTTTCCCGGATCAATCGAACAGTGGATTGAGTGACCTCAGTGATCGCCTGAACCGGGCGCTGGTAGACCGGTTTGTAAATCAGAGCAGCCTCAGATTATCCAATAACGAGATGGAAGCGGATGCAGTTCTGGATGGCGTAATCGTTACCTATTCAAACCGGCCATTTTCCGTGGCGGGAACCGAAGAAGCCACCCAGAATCAGGTAGTGGTAACAGTCAGGGCTTCTTTCAAATACAAAGAGGATGATGGTGAACTCTGGAATAAATCCTTTAACGGTAACTTCACCTTTGACCCCAATGTGGATCCCATCGAGGGTGAACGGGATGCCGCTGATCAGGCCCTTCAGCAGATTGCGAACAACATGTTCAATGATGCAGTCAGCAACTGGTGATTATTTAACTTTGAAAGAAAAACCAAGTCAGCTATCATCAGAGCCATGGAGCCGATCCCCTTTAACATACCGAAATCGCTCAGTTCCTATGCTGAGCAGTTCGATGATGACCCGGAAAAGGTAATCTCCAAGCTCCATCGGCAGGTTAAAAAAAGAGGCTATGATGCAGTAGGTCATTTTCTGCTTGCCTGGTTTTATCATCAGGTTGAGCAGAATGACAAAGCCCTGCAGCATGCACTCATCGCAAAAACCTATGCCCCCGGCTCACCGCTGATGGAGCACCTGCACTACTTTCTTCTGCATCCGGAAAAATTCCACGCTTCCATCCCAAAGCAAGGCAAAAAAGAGAAGGCCCAGAAACACTGGACAGCCAAAACCAGCCCCAAACTGTATCTGGACAAGCTCATTGAAATGCTTTCAGAAGTTGAATCAAAGAAGATCAAGATTCCGGATCAGGAAGATCCCAATCCGGTGGATCTTTCCAAATCTTCGGAATCTATCGATGATATTGCCACTGAAACACTGGCACGCATTCATGAAAGCCAGGGCAAGACCAAAGAAGCCATTGCTACCTATCAAAGCCTGATTCGCAAAAAGCCGGAAAAAAAAGAGGAGTTTGAGGCAAAAATTAAAGAGCTGAAAGGCTAAATCAGGCTCTAAGCCCTGACGAAAGGGTTATGTTGCTTTTCATGGCCAATGCGGGTCACCGGACCATGACCGGAAAAAACCTCGACATCATCAGGCAGGATATACAGTTTTTCCTTAATAGACTTTGCAAGCAGGTCGAAGTCGCCCTTGTATAAATCGGTACGCCCAATACTTTCCCTGAAGAGCACATCACCGGCAATCAGCATTTTCTCCTGCTCAAAATAAAATGAGAGGTGATCCGGTGCATGACCCGGGGTATAGAGCGCCTCAAAGGTAAATGGTCCGATTGTATTCTCTCCTTCTTTGATGCTGACGGGCTCAAAGTCAAAGTCCGGAATATTGAATCCGAACATTTTAGCCTGGCCGGATGCATTTTCCCACAGATAACGGTCTTCATGGCTCAGGTGAACGGGAATCTTGAAATCGCGCCGTACCCGGCTTAAACCCAGAATATGATCCACGTGAGCGTGTGTTAGGAGAATGGCCAGTAATTCATGATCGGCCAGTTCTTTTTTAAAAGCCTGATACTCTCCCTCTGTATAAAAACCGGGATCAATTAATAGGGCTTTGCCCTCTGTTTTCAGCAGTATGCTGTTTTCCTGAAAAGGTCCTACGCTGAAAACTTTGATATCCATAACTCAGGGGCATAAAAAAAGGATGTGACACCGGAATGCCACATCCTTCAACTTGATAACATGCGAATCATTTCTTTGCGTAACGCTTGTTGAAGCGGTCGATTCGGCCCGCTTTCTGCGTGAAGCTCTGATTATTGGTGTAGAAAGGATGGTTTTTAGAATCCACCTCGCTTTTATACACCCCATCTTTGGTCTTCAGTGTTGAGCGGGTCTGAATCTCAGTTCCGTCGCTCATTATTACGGTAATTTCTTTGTATTCTGGATGGATGCCTTTTTTCATAGTGCTGCTAATCTGTTTAATTCAGAGCATAGAATATACGGGGATAAGGATCGTTTTGCAATCCAATTATCCGTCAAATGCATCGAAATCCTCAGGGCCCGACATGGAACTGAACATCGATCCCAGCATATCCGAATAATGGATGTGATCATCCAGATCCTGTTTACTCAGCATTGAATGCTGATGCAAGGCCTCCAGACTTAAATCCATGATGGCCAGCTTGTCATTCTCATTAGCCGGATTCGCGTATTTAACCACAAAATCTTCCAGGCCTTCCACATTGCTGATCAGCTTTATGTAATCGGCCTGCGGTAAAGTATCCTGTATGCTGATGTCATTTCCACCTGCAAACCAGTCGGTAATTTTGGCAAACTCCGCTTTAACCTTCTCATCTTTGCTTTGGGGATTCGGGAAATGATGCTTGAAGGTTTTGGAGACGGCCTTGCCGATGATATGCTTGGCAACATTAATGGCCCCTTCCTGTTCACCTTCATAAACCAGTTCCATCTTACCGGTCAGTGCGGGAATCATGTGATACACGTCAGCAATTCGAAGGGTTACTTCCTTCTCCTTATTGATAAAAGCTCTGCGCTCTGCAGCGGATACAATCATTTCCATAGCGGTGATGGTCATTCGAGCAGAAACCCCACTTTTCTGATCGATGTACTCGGATTCGCGTGCCTCAAAGGCCGCATGCTCTACAATCTCGCGATACATCAGCGGTATGTGCACATGCATATCCTCATGCCGCTGTTGCCATGCTTCCTGCTGGGTAATGGTAATCCCGGTGTTAATCTCCTTGGGATAATGTGTCAGGATCTGAGCATCAATACGGTCCTTAAGGGGTGATATGATGTTACCGCGGTTGGTGTAGTCTTCCGGGTTGGCTGAAAAGGCGATTGACAGATCCAGGGGTATCCGGACATTGAATCCACGAATCTGAATATCTCGCTCCTGCATAATGTTCAGCAGGGCCACCTGAATGCGCGGCTGCAGATCGGGCAGTTCGTTAATCACAAAAATACCACGGTTGGTTCGCGGGATGATCCCAAAGTTGATCACATTCTGATCGGCCAAACTGAGTTTTTTTGTAGCGGCCTTGATCGGGTCGATGTCGCCAATGATATCGGCTACGGATGTATCCGGTGTAGCCAGCTTTTCACCGTATCTCTTGCTGCGATGCAGCCACTCGACAGGAGTTTCTTCTCCCTTTTCCGCAATCAGATCAAAAGCATAACGACTGAGTGGTTTCAACGGGTCATCATTGATTTCTGAGCCCTTGATTACGGGAATATACTCATCCAGAAAATTCACCAGCTGCCGAAGCATACGGGTTTTAGCCTGTCCGCGTAATCCCAGTAAAATAATATCATGCTTGGCGAGAATGGCATGCTGAAGCTGAGGAAGTACTGTTTTCTCATAGCCCAGAATACCAGGGAATAGCTCTTCTCCCGCTTCAATTTTGCGGATCAGGTTTCTCCGCATTTCTTCTTTCACCGATACAGATTCCCAGCCACTTTCACGCAGCTGACCCAATGTTTTAACCGACTTGTGTAATTCTTTCATGTTCCTTTATTATTTCATGCCTGCAACGCTGCTCAGCGGCTGAGCATTCGCATCAGTGAAAAATACTTTTGGCCACGTCGGTAAGGGCCCGAGCCTTGGTCTGCGTCTCCAGCCACTCGGTGTCCGCATCAGAATCGCTGGTGATGGCGCCTCCGGTAGCATAAAATAGTTGATCTCCTTTCAGGATGGCACTGCGGATCACCACGTTAAAATCGAAATCATCATCCGGTGTAAAATAGCCGATGGCGCCTGAATATAATCCCCGCCGGTAGTTTTCCAATTCTTCAATCATTTTCATGGAAGCAATTTTAGGGGCTCCAGTCATGGAACCCATCGGAAAGCAGGCTTTGATGATATCAACGGCATCCGTTTCCTCTCTTACTTGTGCCCGGATTGTGGATACCATCTGGTGAACCGTTTCAAAACTCTGTATTTCGAACAGTTTATCCACTTTAACACTGCCGGGGATGGCAACCCGACTCAGGTCATTTCGCACCAGGTCCACGATCATAAGGTTCTCAGCACGATCCTTTTCTGATTGCAGCAGATCACTGATTTCAAGCTTTTCATCCCCCAGAGCTCCCCTCTCCCGGGTTCCCTTGATGGGTTGAGACTCAACAACGGTTCCGGTCTTTTTCAGAAAGCGCTCCGGCGATAAGCAGCTCACCTTCCAATCTTCAAAACTGAGGAAAGCCCCGAAAGGAACCGGACCGTTTTCCACCATCTGTTCATACAGTCTGAATGCATCGCCCTTGATCACATAGGATTGCTGATGAGATAAATTTATCTCGTAAAAATCTCCCTCCCGTATATACTCACGGGCATCCTCTACGGCTTTCTTGTAATCTGAAGGAGTAATCTGACTCACCAGGTCCATTTCGATGGGGGAAAAATCAATGGCGCAATGTGTGATAGCCGCTGATTCCCCTTTCAGCCACTCCACATTTTGCTCCCCGTCGATCCGAATCAGAACCTCCGGAACAAAGAAATACAGGTCTGGCAAACCAGCGGGATCGGGATTGTTGCTATGAAGCTCTTCTAGTGCATTTTTCAGGTCATATCCCAGATATCCAAAACACCACTGCCCCTTGTTCTCATTTCTGAACTCCTGAAGGGCATCCCAGGGGTTTTGCTCAAACTTTTTCGTCTCCCTGTGTTTGTTTGAGGTAATCCGGTTTCCCTCAGCCCGAATATCCGCCTCCACTCCCACTGCCAGAAAACTCTGATTACTTTCAGGGTGCGAAGGCATCGATGAATGCAGATAAAAAACCGTTTCACCTTTATCGAGTGCAGACCGAATTAAATGGGATATCATCCTTTTGAATTAAGTATCTTTCTGCGAATCATTTGCAGATGTATAAACAGATCATAAAGCCGCTCATATTCACTTTCGAAGCCGAAACCGCCCATGATCATGCTATGCGGGCCGGTAGGCTTGTCTCATCCAGCAGCATCCTTCAGAAACTCACAAAACTGCTGTTTGGTTTCGAGCACACCACATTAGAAAGAAAACTGTGGGGAATCAACTTTAAAAACCCCATAGGTCTGGCAGCCGGCTTTGACAAAAACGGATTGATCGTACCCGGAATCGAAGCACTGGGATTCGGATTCACCGAAATCGGCAGCATCACCGCCAACAGCAGTGCCGGGAATCCCAAACCGAGGGCGTTTCGCCTCCCTAAGGATGAATCCCTTATCAATCGCATGGGGCTGAACAACCATGGTGCGGAAGTGATTACCGGGCGACTGAAAACCATACAGCATGAGATCCCCCTGGGTATCAACATTGCGAAAACACACGATCCTGCCATTCTGGGAAAAAAAGCTATTGAAGACTACCTCTTCAGTTTTAATGCGGCCCTGCCGGTAGCGGATTACATCACCGTAAATGTGTCCTGTCCAAATACTGAAGAAGGCAAAACCTTTGAAGACCCGGCATCACTTCGGGAACTGCTGGAAGCCATCCAGCCTGGCAATCATGAGGTACCGGTACTGGTTAAATTTTCTGTGGACCTTGAAAAAGATGAACTGGCTGCCCTGGTTGAAATCTGCGAGGAGTTGGAAGTAAATGGTTACGTGGTAACCAATACCTCGTCGGGCAGAAAAGGTTTGAAATGCAGTGCCTCCAGGCTTGAGGCCATCGGTCGTGGAGGACTGAGCGGCGCTGCCATTGCAGAGAAAAGCACACAAATCATCCGGTGGCTTCGGGAGGATATCCAAACTACACAGCCTATCATTGGTGTAGGTGGAATCCGATCGGTTGAATCGGCAAAAGCAAAGCTGGATGCCGGGGCAGACTTACTTCAGATTTATACTGGCCTGGTCTATGAAGGACCTGCTCTGGTGAAAAAAATCAAGCAGGGTCTGGCAGTCTTCTGAAAAGAATCCGGTTATTTTCCGGTAAGATCGATGAGCACATCACATTGCAGGTTAATGCTCTCGCCATCCCCAAAAACAGGGGGTTCAAAACGCAAATTCCTGCCAAGGAAATCTTCCAGGTAGGTTATGGTCGCTTCAGGCATTCCTGTAGTTAATAATTCGAAGCGGTCCAGTGCACCCTTCTCAGAAATAAACATTTTATATCTGAGCACAGCCGGGAATTCCAGCTCTTTACCCTTGAGCTGTGCAAGCAGAACCGCACTGAATCTATCCATGCCTCCCGCTACCTCGGGCTGAATGCGAATATCCCTGCAGGGAATGTATCGCTTGGGCTTGGGTGCCGCTTCCTGTGCTATTCCGGTACTGTCGGTGCCAGCTGAATCGGTAAGGGTTGAATCTGAGACCAGATTCAGCGTATCGGTGGCCAGTGTATCAACAGGCTCCTCTTTCGGAATAAACATAGCCGGCACACTGAGTTCTGATTGCAGGCGATTAGCCATATCACTCAGCTGGGATGTCCGGAAAAGGCGGGTAAATTCTTTGAGTACCGACCGGGTGGAATCCCAGTAAACTCCAAGGTAAGGGAAGAGCTCATCGTAGTCCGGATTTTTGAAAGTCGAATCCAGCTTGGCTCCAAGAGCGGCCTGCTGGGCTACGGTCAGGGTTGAATCCTCAAGTTCGACCCGAATACTGTCTTTGAAGACTTCAAATTCCTCTTTTTCCGCATTATACCAGTTACGCGCATCTTGATATTCAGATACGGCATTAAAATAGCTGCTGTCTTTGGCTACCTCGGAATAGGTCATTGCAGCGTCCAGCATAGCGCGGGGAGCCAACGGATATTCCTGATGATTACGGGCAAACTTTCGAAGGGTATCGGCTTTTTGCGGGCTGTTTCCCATTGCATTCAGGAAATCAAATGCGAGGCGCAGGCTGTCAACTTTGTTACTGCTGACTTCGGAAACCTCCAGGGGTATATTAAAACGATCAGCCAGCCTTTTTGCATACTCACTTTCAGGATATGCACGAATCAGGTTTTCAGCCTGTTCGCGGGCTTCCTCCATCTCACCAAGGTTAAACAGCAGATCGGACAGTGAATAATAGGCAATGGCGACATCATCGGATTCAGGATATTCGTTGATCACCTTTTCAAAGTAATACTGTGCGCTGTCGGGCAGATCCAGAGAAAGGAAAAAGAGGTTCCCAAGCTCATAATATTCTTCAGCCATCAAGTTTTTTACACTGTCGCGGTCTTCCTCGGCAAAGGGCACTCCCGACAGATCGATTTGAATATCGCTAAGCCGGATACTGGCATTTCCCGCAAAAATGTTCTCCCCTTGCTGCTGTACCTGTGTGGAATCGTTCAGCTCCACAACAATGGCATCAAATCTTCTCCAGTTATCAACCAGTGGGCGATCGCCCCAGATGGCCTGAAACTGAGAACGGGCATCGGCCAGCAATACCGGGTTTTTAAAGTTCAGGAAACCGTTCTGGGTATTGGTCTGGTTTTGCTGCCCGCTTTGGGACTGATTCACGGTAACCAGTGTATTCTTTCGGTCTTCCGCCTCTTTTAACTCAGCTTCCAGTTCAGCTTTACGCTGCTTCTTCAGTTCAAGCACTACCGAGTCGAGAGTAGCCTCATCCAGCTGCCCCAGCCACAGCAGACTGTCATGCAGTTCAATGGAGTTTATGAGCCGGGAATATTCTCCGAATGATCGGGCCAGCTCCGGAGCATCAAACTCTTCGGGTAATTCTTCTACCGGTGCTCTTTCTTTGGAGGATGAATCATAATAAGCCGCCGCCAGCTGGAAGTCATTATGATAAAAGCGATTAATTTCAGCCAGGCCATAGTAAGTGAGGGCCACCGTAGTCACCGAGGGTTTCGAAATATTGTTTCTGAGCACCGAATTGTACACCTGCTCAGCCGCCTCAAATTCGCTGCTGGCCTGCAGTGCTTTCCCCAATTCATAATCCAGGTCCGCTTTCACGGTAAAGTTTTTATCATCACGGCCCAGGCTCTCAAATAAATCCTGCGATTCCTCATTCCTGCCTAGGTCACGGGCTACCTGACCTTTTTTGACATTGGCTTCAAAAAGCAGATTATAATCCTGATAGTATTTCCCCACCCGGTCGTAGGCTGAGTAGGCTTCTTCCAGTTTTCCGTTTAGTTCCAGCAGCTGACCATACAGGAAATACCCTCTTGCCTTATGTTCTTTCTCGGTCAGGTTTTTGAGGGCAAGGCTGAGCTCCGCTTCGGCGGCCTCGTAATTTTCCAGATCCACAAAATGTTCGGCAAGAACGGCACGAGTTTCCGCCAGCCAGCCTTTATTCCAGTTGTCTTCGAAGACGGTGATCTCGCTTTGCAGATATTCCACAGCCTGCTCATTCAGCTGCATTTCCAGCAGCGTTCGTCCCCGCCAGTAAACCGCACGCTGTTTCAGTTCTTCACTTTCCGTAGCCTGATAGAGTTCGGAAAATTTCTGTTCAGCAGAGAAGTATTCCTGCCGGTAAAAATAGGATTTACCGATCAGCTCAATGGCATTATCCACCCATTTTGAGTTTTCAAATTTACGGAGGATGTCGGCCCCTTTGTCGATGGCGGCTTCGAAATCGGTACGGCCAGCATTTACCGGGCTAAGGTGAACCCGGATGGGTATGAGCGGATTGTACTCCCGCTGCTGGGCATTCACCTTTTTCAGTCCAAGGTTAAAATTTTCCTTGGCATTATAATAGGTGTTATAGTAAGCCCTGAAATCGGTCAGGTTCTGCTTAACGGATGAGCGGCATCCGGCCATAAACAGTGCAGTACACAGTATCAGAAAAGCTAATCTGCTATGCTTGAATCCGGTTGGCATTGATGATGAAAATAACAGGTGAGCTGAAAAAACGCAGGGTTTTACTCAATCGTACTCACTTTAATCATATTAGTGCGGCCTCGTCTGGATAATGGCACTCCGGTTGCGATGATGGTTCGCTCACCCGGTTCAAGAATTCCCTGATCTTTGAGGTAATCCTCCATCAGCTTCACGCTCTTGTCGGTATCGAAGATTTCACGCAAACGAACAGAATGAACCCCCCAGACCAGATTAAGCTGTCTTCGTACTTTCTGGTTTTCAGTAAATGCCAGAATCGGGACTCTGGGCCTGAATTTGGCAATTCTGCGGGCCGTGCTTCCGGAATGTGTTATGGTACTAATCACCTTTGCTTCCACATTTTCGGCGATGGTTACACAGGCATGGGCCAGTGACTCAACCACCTGCTTCTCCTTCCATTCCGGCTTCACATATTTAAGACTGTTGAAAAGGCGATGATTACTTTGCTCTACCGACCGGCAAATGGAATCCATCACTTTAACCGCTTCAAAGGGATAGGCTCCGGCTGCCGTTTCTCCCGATAGCATGACCGCATCTGTACCATCGAGCACCGCGTTTGCCACATCTGAACTTTCTGCCCGGGTTGGACGGGGATTTACCATCATGGAATCCAGCATCTGTGTAGCGGTTATAACCGGTTTACCGGCCATTCGACATTTTTCAATAATGCTTTTCTGTACCAGAGGCACTTTTTCATTAGCAATTTCAATTCCGAGGTCACCACGGGCTACCATAATACCATCCGATTCCTCAATAATCTCATCAATGTAATCCAGTGCTTCCGGTTTCTCGATTTTGGAAATAACCATTGCATTGGATCCACGGGCCCGAACCCTTGAGATCAGTTCTCTCACTTCTTTCGGACTCCTCACAAAAGAAAGGGCAATGATATCCACATCCTGGCTGATCCCGAATTCCAGATCCTCTAGGTCCTTTTCCGTGAGTGCGGGAATGGAAATATCCACATTCGGCAGGTTCACCCCTTTACGGGATTTCAGTTTGCCACCGATGACCACATCAGCCAGCAGTTCCCTTCCTTTTTTTTCGGTGATGCGAAATTCAAGCAGGCCATCGTCCAGGAGAATACGGTCCCCGACTTTGGCATCATCGGGAAGTTCTTTATAATCGATGGGAATCTTTTTTTCATCTCCCTCTATCTCATCGGGAGTCAGGATCACTGTGGTTCCCGCCTGCAGTTCCACGCCGCCATCCTGCATCTTTCCAACCCGGATTTTGGGACCCTGCAGATCCTGCAACACAGGAATACTGTATTTATGCTTGCGGGCTGCCTTTCGGATATGCTGTATCACCTTCCGATGGTCATCGTGTGTGCCGTGAGAGAAATTGAGACGGGCTACATTCATGCCCGTTAATAGTAATTGTTCTATCTTTTCCTCAGTATTGGTACTCGGACCGATAGTACAAACTATTTTGGTTCTTCTGCTTCCTATTTGCATGTAGTGTAGTGAGCTATAACTTTATATGGACGGCAAAATACGTTTTTTATATACTATATAAATTATTTGAATGTTTATTTATCCAACCAAAGGCTCACGGCCCATGATCCTCTCAGAGAGACCCGTATTTTACACCTTACATATAGGCATCCTTTTTTTGCTGCTCTCCGGCTGCGCTTCCTCCAACCCGGACAACATCAATCGTGGCACCGATTACCAATACCGGCCCGGCTTTCCAGAAGTCCGTTTTTCAGCTATTGGTATTGTTGACCCGGAAACGGATGACACCTATCTGAAGCTCTCCGCTGATGTGATTTACAAAAGCCTGGTTTTCAAGCGTGTGGGTGATTCACTCCAATCTCAGGTGCTGATTGAGTACAGCATCATATCCGAATCGGATAAGGATTACATCGTATCCACAAAACCGCGTGTGGTAACCATCAAGCCCAAAAAACAGAAAGTGGGATCAAGTACGGAAATGTTCAGTTTTGAAGAGGATATAAACGTAAAACCCGGTTCCTATAAACTGCAGCTATTGGTCACCGACCAGTTCTCACAAAAACAGACGGTTTCTGAGACCTTTGCAACCATCCCCGATCCGGCTGATCCCCAGCCCCATCTTACCAGCATTCGCGTGATGGGAAAAGGAATAGATCTGAACGAGGCAGATGATTTTTACACCCTGAATACCTATGACATCAACAAGGATCTTGATTCTCTCAAATTTGTATTCCAGGTCACGAATAATAAATCCGATGATCCATTGATCATCCGCTCCCGCTTAATGCGTTTTGCCTCCGATACCACTCTAGCCCGTGATATGTTCCTGAATGATTATTTGGAAGGCTCTCTGCCTTTCCGGGGCATCAATTACAATGACAGCGAAATTATACAGTCTACCCGCAGGGTGATTAATCAGGCCGGATCCGTACTGATTGAGTTTCAATATGCGAATCTGCCCCGCGGCAATTACCGTTTTGAGGTTGAATCGGAAAGCACTGGGGAAGAGAGTGAAGCCCTGAACTTATATCAGGCCCGGGATTTCGGAATTCGCAGCCCCAATTACCCCGCAGTTACATCGGTCTACGAACTTGCTGCTCCGCTTCAATATCTCATGAGTGACAAAGAATATGAGGATTTAATAAGCAGCACCGATCCTGATACCCTCAAAATGAAGATGGACCGGTTCTGGCTGAAAAACGTGAAAGATCCCAAAGTAGCCCGTAATGTTATTGCGCTATATTATGAAAGGGTTGAAGAAGCCAACAAATTATTTGCCAGTTTTAAGGAAGGCTGGAAAACAGACCTGGGTATGATTTACATCCTTTTTGGTCCGCCCTGGATTGCGGATCAATCCCTTACGAATCTGGTCTGGGCTTATTCCTATAACCGTGCAGATCCGGAAACCAATTTCTTTTTCAGAGCCCCACGCCTTAAAAACAAAGATTATCCCTTTGATAACTTCTTATTGCAGCGGAGTAACTTCTACTTCCAGATACATAACCGCCAACTTCAGATGTGGCTCACCGGCGGTATCCTGAGGGATAATTTATAAGCATTCTGTATTAACAGGGGGTTAAAGAAAATTAACTTAAATATTTTTTTTTTCTTCAATACTTATATCTTAATCCTCTGTACGTATATGTGGCCCCTATGGTCATTTTAAGCTACAATTATTAATCAAATACATGCACTATGTTTAAAAAGCTACAATTACTGTTGTTAGCCATGTTTGTGCCCGTTTGTGTTTTTGCACAGAGCGGTTCAATCACAGGTGTGGTAACAGACGAAAGAACTGGTGAAACGATTCCAGGTGCTACTGTAGAGCTTGTTGAGGCTTCCAAAGCCACAGCTACAAGCGCTGAAGGTAGATACACCTTTACAGGAGTTGCTGCCGGATCTTATACCATTCGAATTCGAAGCATTGGATACAAGTCCTATGAGTCCACTGTTGAAATCGGATCTGGTATCACAACATTGGATGTTGCTTTGAGCACGGATATCCTCGGTCTGGAAGACGTTGTGGTATCCGGTTATCGGGTTGAAGAGAAACGTGAAGTTTCCGGTTCGATTGCCAAGGTAAGCTCCGAGCAATTCAAGGACGTACCCCTTCAAAACACTGAACAAATTCTGCAAGGTCGTGCCGCAGGTGTACAGATTTCAACACAATCTGGTAATCCTGGTGGTGCCTTTACAGTTCTTGTACGTGGTGCCGGCTCTATTAACGCGAGCAGTCAGCCACTTTTCATCGTTGACGGTGTACAAATTTCTTTTGCTAACCAGTCTTCTCAGACTTCTCAGTCACCACTGAACGCACTGAACCCCGATGATATCGAGTCAATCGAGGTACTGAAAGATGCCTCATCTTCGGCTATCTACGGTGCACAAGGTGCAAACGGTGTGGTTCTTATTACCACTAAAAGAGGTAAAAAGAACACCACTAACATCTCTGTTCGATCTGAACTTGGATGGAGACGAGAAACCAACCGCTGGAATATAATCAACTCCCAGCAGTGGTTAGACTACTTCGATGAAGCATACGATAACACCTTTGGTGGTAACGGCGACCTTTTTGCTGAGTCCCTGATTGCTGCTTACACCGGTGATCCTACACTGGCCAGAGAAGATGTTCCTACTTACAACTGGCAGGACCTGATCTACCGTGACGGTAACACTCAGCGTTACAACCTGACGGTTTCCGGTGGTGATGATGATACTCAGTATTTCATCTCTGCAAGTTATGAGGACACTGAAGGTCACATTTTTGACTCTCTCTTTGAGCGCTATAATCTGAGAACTAATCTGGATCAGCAGTTTACGGATAAACTGCGTGGTTCTGTGAACATCAACCTGACTACTACAGATCAGACCGGTGTTTGCCAGGATGGTTCTTTCATTAACTGTCCGGTAACGGCTGCTGCTTTTGAACCGCCATTAACCTTCCCGACCAACCCAGACGGAAGCTACTATGCCGGTACACGTTTCGGTCTGCAGAACAACCTCCTGCTGCAAAAAGAAGAAGTATCACGACTGAACAACAACGTTCAGATCCTTTCTAACGCTACTGTATCTTACGATATCCTTGACTGGTTGACTTTCACCTCTCTCTGGGGTATTGACTACAGAAACGTACGTGACAATCAGTTCCGTCCGCCAATCGCTTCTAGCCTCGGTGGACAGGTTTTCGAAGCTGATCGTACAACTGCAAACTGGAACACCAACAACACCCTTACCGGTGTGAGAACATTCAATGAAGTTCACAACGTACAGTTCCTCCTTGGTCAGGAATATCGTCGTGAGCGTTCTAATGTATTCACCTCTTTTGGTGTTGGTCTTCCAAACGGACTTCTGAGCGTTCTTAACGCTACAGCGACTCCTCAAGATGTAACCGGTTTTAACACTGAATTCCGTCAGGCTGGATACTTCGCAAACGTTAAGTACGATTATGATTCTAAATACATTCTTACTGCTACCGGACGTTACGACGGTTCTTCCCGTTTCGGTTCTGAAGAGCGCTGGGGTTTCTTCCCATCTGTTTCTGCCGCATGGAGGGTAACAGAAGAAGATTTCTTCAACCCAAGCTTCATTGATGAACTGAAGATTAGAGCTGCATACGGTACTGCAGGTAACTCAAGCGTAGGTAACTTCGCTTCTCGCTCTCTCTTCGGAGTAGGTGGTTCTTATGCCGGTACAACCGGTCTTACTTTCAGCCAGCTGGGTAACGATATCCTCACCTGGGAGGAAGTAGAAGAGCTGAACATTGGTATTGATGCTGCATTCTTTGAAAACCGCGTTTCTACCAATATTGACCTCTACCAGAGAGATAACAATGAACTTCTGCTGAGCCAGCCTCTGCCGGAAGATACCGGTTTCGGTGGTATCAACTCTAACGTTGGTTCTATCCGTAACGAAGGTATCGAATTCCAGCTGAACACTGTAAACGTTGATCGTGGTGGTCTTCTCTGGACAACCAACTTCAACATCGCTGTTCAGCGTTCTGAGGTTCTTTCTCTGAACGAGGGACAAGAGCAGCTCGGATCAGGATTCCAGCCAATCGCTGTTGGATTCTCACAGGGTGCTTACTGGCTGCCAGTTTGGGCCGGTGTTAACCCAGCCGATGGTCGCCCAATGTGGTACGATGTAGATGGTAACATCACGTACAACCCAACCGATGCAGATAACGTCTTCCAGGACGGTACTGATGAGGATGTTGTGGGTGGTTTTGGTAACACCGTGAGCTACAAAGGATTCACACTGGATGTATTCTTCCAGTACAGCTTTGGCCGTAACCGATTCCTGGATCAGGAATACTACTTCCTGCAAACTCCTTCTTTCCAGACCGGTCTGTGGGACAGAGTACTTGACAGATGGCAACAACCAGGTGATGTAACCGACATTCCTCGCGCATACACCACTTCTGCTCCACCAGATGGATCAGCTGCCAACTGGCGAGTAACTCCGGGTTCAAACGGTCTCTTCAATCAGAGCTACATCCGTCTGAAAAACGTTACCCTGAGCTACAATCTCCCAAGAAGCATTCTGAATGAGATTAATCTCAACAGCGTGAGATTGTATGTAACCGGTCTTAACCTCATGACTTGGACCGCATGGCCAGGACTTGATCCTGAGCAGGATTCACAGTCTTTCCCGACTGCATTGCAAGTTAACGGCGGTATTCAAATCCAATTCTAATTTAGAAAGAGGAAACAGGAAAGATTATGAAACACTTATATAAAATAATGATTGCCGTGCTTGTGCTTTTTAGTGCACAGGCATGTACCGAAGTTCTTGAGGAAACGGAGCCAAGTACTGCGATTTCCGATCAGGTAGCTCTTAATGATCCGGGTGCTGTTCGCGCAATTCGCGCCAACATGTACAGCCGTATGCAGAGCTTCACCTTTACCACAAGAATGATGATTGGTCCAGAATCTCTGGCTGATAACCTCGCCAACCGCGATGGTTCTTCACGATTCCAGAGCCTGCACCTAAATAACCTGCGTGCCGGTCTGAACGACGGTGGTGCATACAACGATGTTTACAACCTGATTCAGGAAGCCAACGTACTGGCTGAAGCCATCCCGGATGGTATTATTCCTGATGACGAACGTAGCCGTATTCGTGGTGAAGCCCTCGCACTGAGAGCTTATGCCATGCACTACCACGTGCGTGTAATGGGTTACGACCCAACCGCTCCGGACCCCAACACCAGCAGAAACTGGGATCTTGGTATCGTACTGAGAACCGATCCGGTTCTGGGCCTTTCTGATGCAGATGAGCGTCCACGCTCTTCCGTAGCAGATGTGTATACTCAGATCGTAGCTGATCTTCAGGAATCCATTACTCTGCTGGATGCCAACGGAGGTACGGATAACCGTTTCGTAACGGCTGATTTCGCTCGTGGTATCCTTGCACGCGTTCAGCTGTATAACGGTAACTATACCGAGGCTGCCACTCAGGCTGCTGCTGCCCGTGCCGGTGTAACCGGTGCCGCGCTTGCAACACCTGCGCAGGTTCCAACTATGTTTAATGAGACTATTGGTCCTAACCCTGAAGCTATCTTCCTGGTTGTAATCAACCCGGCAACAGAATCTCAGGGTGTAAACAACTCTCTGGCTGCTTACACAGCTAACCAGTGGGTTGCACAGGTACCTACAAATGACGTAATCAGTCTTTATGACCCGGCTGACGCGCGTAATGCGTGGTTCAGTGCTTGTGATAACGAAGGAACGGCTCCTGACACTGACGATCCGGCTGACGCGATTCCAGGCTGCCTGGCTAACGTTGAGCTGAACAAGTGGAATGGTGAACTCACCAACTTCACAGATGATGTTCCTGTATTACGTGTATCTGAACTCCTACTCATTGAAGCTGAAGCCAGATTGAATTCTACTGGCGCTGCTGCTGCTATTCCATTACTGGATCAGCTCAGAGCTGCTCGTGGTCTTGCTGCATATGCAGGAAGTACTGCACCAGCTGATGTACTCAATGAGATTCTGGACGAAAGACGTCGCGAATTCATCGGTGAAGGTCACAGATTCTTTGACCTGAAGCGTCTCGGACGCACTATCACGAAAGGTAACCCAGGACTGGGTGACAGACCTCTTGTTGCGGTTCCTTTCACAGATGTGCGTATCCTCGATGACTACCTCGTTGATGAGCTCGAAGACAACGATGAACTTGTACAGAACCCAGGTTATTAATACAAAACCCAAATAATTGATTACAATGAAACTTATTCGTATTCACATTTTATTCGTATTGGTAGCTCTGCTCTTTACAGGTTGTCTTAACGACCTTTTCGATCAGGAAAGCGATAACCTTGACTCCGGTGTGAGTCAGGTTGAGTGGTATCCGCTATCTCGTACTGTAACTGAGCCCGCCGGTGGCGCTGCTTCAGCTACAACTGCAATCGAGATCCAGCTGATCCGAACTCAGAACAGCAGCGACCAACAGGTAAACTTTTCAGTTGATGCCGCAAACAGCACCGCTGTTGCCGGTACTCACTATAACCTGACAACTTCTTCTCCTGCGACTATCGCAGCCAACACTTGGGAAACCACAGTGACTATCGAGATTCTCGACAGCCCACTGACTGCCGGCCAGTCCGGTACCCTGGTTCTTCTTCTTGAAGATGGCAACGGAGTTGAGGCTGCTGCAAACCTGAGAACTCACACGCTGACAATCTTAGGAGCAGACTAAGTAGATAATACTGAACTAATTCAGTACTTTTATGAAGGCCTCAGCGTTACGCTGGGGCCTTTTTTTTGGAACAAACTTTACAGCATGACTTCAAGAACAGCTTTACTGCTTAGCTTAATAGTACTCGCATTTGCCTTTAGCTCCTGTATTCAAACAGAAGCACCCGAACGATCCAGACGATTTTCTCTTCTTTATAACGCAACCGATCTTGGTGATCAGCTGGTCAGAGGCAGCGACCGCATCAGAGTTGATCAGGTTGTGGTTCATGTGCCCAGTTTTGAAGCCGGAACCGCTTCTGGTGATTCAATAATCTCTAACCGTCCTATCTTCCTGAATGATACCGAAGGAAATCTAGGCCTGGATGTGATTATATTCTCTGAGGATCTTGGGTTCGCAAGTATTAACGGTTTTAATAACTTTAAAATGTCTGTGGATACCGTAAGTATTCTCAGCCAGATACAGGATGCTGATCTGGTAAATGAATCCAGATATTATACGCTGTTTGCGGACCTGAATTATAACGGGCAGCGATTTAGTTTCAGGTCACAACTGAAAAGAGATTTTAATTTCAATTTCGCTCCGGTTAATTACACCGAAGAAAATGAAACCATCTTTGTGCGTCTGGTGATGGATACCCAGATGTGGTTTCTCGATGCCAGTGCTGATACCCTCATTGACCCCCGACTCAGTTCAAATGTAAATCGGATCAATAATAATATTGTCAACTCTGTAAGTCTTGAAGTAGAGGCCAGTACTATCTTTGAGGACTAATCCGATACGGAAAAATCCACCTCTCTGGTACTTTTCGCGCCGGTCACTTTATCGGTTACCGTGATGCGCAAGATGTAATTCCCTGTTTTGAGCTTCTCTGATTCGATTTCAATCAGCTCTTTGTAGATTTTGTCATTGCCCTGCTTATTAATCCTGAGGGTAGTGTTTGTCTTTGTTTTACCGAAAATTGCCCCTATCAAACGTGGCCGTTTAGTCAGGATTTCATACTCAATAATAATCTCCGAGTTACCGGATTGCTTACTCAGAGCAGTGTTGTAGATTTCATAATAGGCAACCAGGTTTTCATTGACCGGTATCTCTTTGTCATGCTTTATATAAAAGGGAAACTCGTAGCCAGAATCATTATTAATAAGGTTATAACCGATGATTACATCGCTCAGATCAAAGTGCTCTTCAGAGATGGGTTCCAGATGCTTGGTTTTCACCTTACCCATGGCAATTAGCTTCGGATCGAAGTTTTTTGATGAAATATTGCCCTGAAAATCAGCTTCGCGATTTTGATTAATTAATTCTGAGGAGATAGTAATATTCTCCTGCTCCTGAAATGGAATACTGAATAAGGTAGAAACATTGTAATTACGACTCATTATCTGGGAATTTATAGTCGGACTGGATTTCAGTCTGTATTTCATTTCCCAGTCTTCATCGTATACCAAAAGATGATGGGTATAAATCAGCTGGAGATCATCCTTCCCCATCAACTCATAGTTATTGCGATTCAGATTAAAATCCGTAATGATGGAAGTAAAAGGATTCGAACGTACAAAAAACAGGGTCACCGGTTTATTGTACTCGTTCAGGAAGCGGTAAGGAAAAATATCCAGATTTATATTATTAACTCTTTGCTCGTATTCCGATTTCTCCTGTGGCATGAAGGACTGCATCCGCATCATTTCACCCCGATTGGTACTCCGATTCTCCATAGCCAGTGACATGGATAGCGGAGTGGTGTAATCGTAAAATCGTGAGGCCATATTATCGTAGGCCATACCAAACATCCGGTCGACGGCGGATAGTTGTTCGTAATACATCAGCTGAAGCAATATAGCCGGAGTAATCACCCGCCCTCGCCTTCCAATTTCTGCAACCAGATCTGTATTCGACAGGTCAGCTGCTCCGGTTCCGTCTCCTGTAGCGGCCTGCGAGCCCGATTCAAAGACCTCAACCTGAAGAGAATTCTGGTTACGGTTACTCAGGCTGTATGCAGAAGCAGGTATAAAATCACCTATGGATTGCCTTTGTTCGAAATAAGTGCCCCCATTATCACTCTCAAATAGGTAAACCGCACGGTCTGCATAATTCACATCGTTGTTATATACCCATACCTCATACATGGAATTGGTATGGAGAAGCAGACACCGGTTCTCAATATTCTTTTCAATTTCGCGAGCAAAAGCAGAAGAACGGTCATTAATGGAAATCGGATTCTCGATTTCGGATAACTTTTCCCGGATCAGGGATCTGATTTTAAGATTATTATAAACGAACCGCCCCTGACGTTTAAAATCGGGTTCACCGTATTTCAGATATATTTTAGCCCTGTGATCTTTTTCATAAATAGTGTTGAAGTCCCACTGGTCTTTTCCAAAGTTTTTGAGTTCAGCCAACCGGTAGAAGTGTTCAAGGAGACGTTCATTGAATTCATTTGCCGGATTAATATCTACCTGTGCCCAGAATTTCTTTAATCGCTTAGAAAATTCCGGATCATTACGCTGCACCATGCGTTTGAATTCGCGGTACTGCTTCCCTCCCAGTAAAGGACGCAGTCGTTCAACCTCAAATTCCAGGGTTTTTTTATAGTCCTTTATCCGGTTGGTTTTAATGCTCCAGAAGTAAGCATCAGAGGCGATTTGGTATTTACTGGTGAGCCCGTTTTCAGCAACTGTTTCGATGTAGGCAATTCCAATTCTGGGATCAATGGAATCAGGATCGGATGTGCTGTTGATGGCATCCTGCCAGATTTCTAAAGCCAGTTCGATGTTTCCTGCTTTTTTTGCCTGCAATCCCTCCTCGTATTTCGCAGATAAAGTCTTGTCAGGGTTTCCGTTAAGAAACAGGAGGAAGGTGGAGATGAGGAATACGTGCGATAGCATATACTACAAAACTATTGTTTCACAGCTGAAATTCAATAATTCACAAGATTTTAAATATTTGCAAAAAAAAAGCTCTTCAATCCGTGGACTGAAGAGCTATGTAGTGGCGGGGACAGGATTCGAACCTGCGACCTTCGGGTTATGAGCCCGACGAGCTACCAGCTGCTC
>CAYPTY010000018.1:0-53168 GCA_964413935.1 uncultured Balneolaceae bacterium
CCGCATTTTCGATTGCGGCAAAGATTTTTAATATAAGAGCCTTCACCCTAAAATGTCAACAAGTAATCTAAAAAACTGAAATTATTTTGCTGACCACTTTTCGACTCAACCAGAGCCTTCAATGAAAAGCGAGAGGGCAACAAATTTACGACTCATTACCTATCCATGTCAACATATTTCGGATAAGTTTTTTCTTAATTTCTAAACCTCTTCCACTACAGCTTCTGAGTCATATAAAGTGTGCCCTGAGGGATCCTCGTTCAGGTGTTTGAAATAATGAACCCCCAAATAAAAGAGTGGAGTATCGAATAAGGCAAAGAAAAACTTGAACAGATATGAGTTAATGATGAGAATTATGAGAGCACCCACCGTATTTATCTCATCACCAAGATTTCCTGCTATGTATAAAATGGTAAGTATCGCCGTTGAATCCACAAGCTGACTAACCGTAGTTGATGCATTATTCCTCAACCACAAGTGCTTACCTTTGGTCAAATTCTTCCAGAAATGAAATAACCTGACATCTACCGTTTGAGCAGTCAGATAGGCTATCATGCTGGCAATGGTATTGCCGATCATAAATCGATAAACCCCCTCAAATAAGTCAAGTCCCCCACTAACTCCTGCCGAATTTGGTAACCAATGGTTCACCGACATCAGCAAGAGCATGAAACCATTCATGAAGAATCCGATCCAGACCACCAGCTGTGCCTTTTTTCTGCCAAATAGCTCCGACAACAAATCCGTAGCCAAAAAAGTAAAGGGGTATGCAATAACTCCGGCGGGTACACTCATCGTGTAAGTATCTCCCGTGCGTACCATCTCCGGGGTGAGAACCTGCAACCATCCAGGTAAGTGAATAGTGAACAAACTCACGAACTTTGTGGTCCCGATTACGTTACCCAATACCAATGATGTCAGAAATATACCAGTGAGTGTCAGGAAAAGAGCATCCCGTTTATAACTGACCGGCTGCACAATCGACATATTTATTTAACTTTGAGTCCGTTATCCAAAAGCCGCAAGAACGATAAGCCATCCGGCTTAGTTCGATTGAAAATAACAGAAAAATGAGCACAGACCACCTCGACAAGAAAATTGAACTGGCACTCACTGCCGCCTCCCTCTATGAAAAGAATGACGGGAGATTCACGGTTGCTGAACTCTCAACAGAAACCGGTATCGAACAGAATACCATTTACGAACTGTTCACGGGCAAGAAGGCCATTCTTCGATACTACTACAGTACGGTTGTACTCCGTTATCGGTTTATGATTGATGAAATTGATGGTTTTCAGACTTTTTCCATCTCCGAAAAACTATCCAATTTTATGTATACGAGCTTTGACTTGCTGAACGAACATCATCACTTTGTTGAGAAAACCTTTAAAGAGTTTAACTGCACTCCTTTTTGCACAACTGAATTTGAAAAAGAGGTGGATGACTTATTCCGGTCATTCTTTGAGGAGGATGCAAATATTTCTCTAAGCGCAGCCATTTTTACAGGCAGTGCTTTCTATTCCATTCTCAGACAAAAATATCTTGGCATTGTTTTATTCTGGCTTCACGATAAGAGCGAACATAAAGACAAGACCTTTGCTCTGGTAGATAAACTGAATGCCTTTGTTGAGGAAGTGATGTACAATAAGGTCATTGATAAGGGTTTTGACTTATTTAAATACTCTTTTACCTCTACCGGAATGTTTGACGATTTCTCCTTTGTTGCTGACCTGTTCAAACAAAACAGTAATGACGAAGAAGAATAGTGACAGATTTCCCATCCTCCCGCTTTGAGCGCAGCCGCATCATCGCCAAAACCGGCCTGAAAGTCGGAACCAACTATGCACAGCGCTACTTAAAAAAGAAAATCACCGGAAAGGAAGATGATTCCGGCAATTTTCACCAAAGGAATGCTGAAGAGGTCTTCAAAGATTTTACCAAACTCAGGGGAACTGCCCTAAAAATTGCACAGGGCATGAGTATGGATCAGGGCCTGTTGCCTGAGGCGTTTACCGAGATTATGAGTCAGGCCCAGTATCAGGTACCCCCGATCAATAAAGCACTGGTTCGCAGTATTATAAAACAGGAGCTTGGCGGGTACCCCGAACAGGTTTTTAATAAGTTTTCACCGGAAGCCATAGCAGCCGCATCCATCGGACAAGTCCATAAGGCTGCACTGAAGGACGGTCGCCTTGCTGCGGTAAAAATCCAGTACCCCAATGTAAGAGAAACGATCAACTCTGACCTGAGTATTGCCAGGGTAGTGGCAAGACAGCTGGTTAAAAAAGGGAGCGACATCGAACCCTATTTTAATGAAGTGAAATCTACCTTACTGCTTGAAACGGACTATCTGCATGAGGGTAAGCAAATCAAAGCATTCCGTAAGCGATTCGAAAGCGAGCGCTTTCATATTCCTGAATGGATTGAAGCATACAGTACTGAACGCGTTCTGAGCATGAGTTTTATTGAAGGAAGACATCTGGATGCGTTTCTGGCGGAGAACCCATCACAAGAGCAGAGAAATCATTTCGGACAACTGCTCTGGGATTTCTTCCACTTGCAGATAGAAGGCAGCGATTTTGTTCATGCCGATACCCATCCGGGTAATTTTATGTTCGGACATGACGGGCGGCTGGGCATTATTGATTTCGGTTGTGTCAAAAAATTTCCGGAAGACTTTTTTCACGATTATTTGATGCTTTTACCCACTCATCTTGCCAAAAATGAGGATGACATCCGGGAACTTTACTATCGCCTTGAAGTACTGAACCCCGATTCTGATAATCAGAAAATGGAAGATGAGTATTACACCTTTGCCCGGAATTACGGGTATACCTTTGCTCAGCCTTACGAGAATGATATGTTCGATTTCGGCAATAAGGAATATGAGCAAACCATCCGCCATTATACTCAGGACGCCCCACTATCCAACGAACCGCGCGGAAACAAACACTTCCTCTATACCACTAGGGTTCACGTGGGCTTATACAGTTTACTGATGAAGCTGGGTGCTCAGATAGATACCAAAAAAAGCAAGGAGACCCTTTCGGATCTCCTTGGCGTGACAATCGTCTAAAAAGTTGACTGTATATCAGTCGATCTGATTCAGGAACTTATAAAATTCACTGTCAGTGGATATGATGAGGGAAGTTTCTGAATCAATGGTTTTAGTATACGCTTCCATAGACTTGACGAAATCATAGAGTTCTCTTGAAGCATTGGTACGGTTGTAGGCGGCATTATAAATATTGGCCGCTTCCGCATCTGCATCACCCCTGACCTCCTCTGCTGTTCTGAAAGCTTCGGATTGAATTCTCAGAAGTTCGAGCTCTTTCTCACCATTAATTTTGGAAGCTTCACCCTGCCCTTCTGAACGGAATTTATCCGCAATTCGATTTCGCTCTGAAATCATACGATCATATACCGTTTTTCTGACTTCTTCCACGTAATTGATACGCTTGAATCTGAAATCCAGAATGGCAATTCCAAGATCAGAGGCTCTTTCGTTTGCAAGCTTCTGTATTTCGTCCTGAATGGTGCCTCGCCCAACATCAATGGATTCCAGTGAATCGCCGACCACATCAGATATAACACCGTCGCTGACGGGCTCTCTGTTGGTAGACCGGATCAGTTCTACCAGGTCGTGAGAAGCAATGGCATTTCGGGTTTCGCCATCCAGAATGTCATCAATTCGGGACTGGGCGCCACGCTCATTACCCAGTCGTTTGAAGAACTGAAGAGGGTCGGTAATCTGCCAGCGTGCATAAGTGTCCACAAAGATAAATTTCTTGTCTTTGGTTGGTACCTGGTTGCGGTCGCCATCCCATTCCAGAAAGCGTTTTTCAAAGTAATTTGCGTTCTGTATGAATGGAATTTTGAATTTAATTCCAGGATTGGTTACTGCCTCACCGGTTGGTTCACCAAACTGGGTGATTACCACCTGTTCGGTTTCATCCACTATAAAGAGTCCATCTAGCAGTGTGATAAGGGCAATCAATGCAATAACTGCAATAATAATTAATCTGATATTTTTCATTGGTTCCCTCCGTCATTGTTTGCAGGTCTGCGGTTAGAGCTATCCAGTTGCATCTGAAGCAAAGGCAGCACGCTGTTTCCTTTTTCATCCACAACAATCTTTTTACCCATTTTTGGGATCACCGTTTCCATGGTTTCCAGGAATATCCTGCGTTTTGTGACTTCAGGAGCTTTTACATACTCGCTGTACAGTGCGTTGAATCTGGCTACCTCACCTCGTGCACGGTTAACCCGTTCTATTGCATAACCTTCCGCTTTGGATATGGTTTCCTCAGCCTGACCAGTTGCTCTTGGGATGACCCGGTTATATTCTGATCGTGCCTGATTTATCAGGGTCTCTTTCTGCTGCTGGGCTTCGTTTACCCCATTGAAAGAGGGTTTTACCAGATCAGGCGGATTGATATCCTGTAATACCACCTGTTCAATTTTGATACCGATTTCATATTCCGTGCAGAGGTCCTGGATCAGCACTTCTGCTTCGCTGGCGATTTCAGCACGCCCAACGGTGAGCACTTCATTTACAGTACGATCCCCCACAATCTGCCGCATAGCTGATTCGGATATATCCCGAAGCGTTTCATCGGGACTCCGGACTTTGAATAGAAAGTTTTTGGCATCGGATATTCGATACTGCACAACCCACTCCACATCAGCCAGGTTCAGATCGCCGGTTAGCATAATGGATTCACCATCCAGTCCGGCTTTTGTATATGATGATGAAACCCCGGCTGAGGTAGTTCTGTAACCGAATTCCTGTTTTAATTGCCGCTCTACCGGAACAATTTGAACCTGATCAATAAAAGGGACCTTAAAATTCAAGCCCGATTCTGCTTCACCAATGTATTCCCCGAATCGGAGCAGTACCCCTACTTCTTCCGGTTCAACCGTGAAGAAAGAAGACGAACCTGCGACTATCAGCACGATGGCTAAAATGATATACCGAATATTCCTTCGAATACCATCGAATTCGGGCGGGATTCCAAATGTATTTGATTCTTG
Source organism: uncultured Balneolaceae bacterium (assembly GCA_964413935.1). Taxonomy (GTDB): domain Bacteria; phylum Bacteroidota; class Rhodothermia; order Balneolales; family Balneolaceae; genus CAYPTY01. The sequence continues at coordinate 5,035 of CAYPTY010000018.1, forward strand.
CGCCATGTTATTTGTTTAATTTTTGATTTATAGCCGCATTCAAAGTAACAAAGTATGTACTAAACTTTCAGGCAAATGATGGTGGTATCATCAGCCAGATTATAATTACTGAACTTCTGGATACGGCGTTTGATTTCCTGTGTTATTTCATAGGATGAGAGAGCATCAGTATCTATTTCACGGATCATTTCTTTCACTCCTTCAAAACTGAACCACTCACCTTTATCGTTGCTTGCTTCCGGCAATCCGTCTGAATAGAAAACGACAAGATCGCCATCCTGTAACTGGGTTTGCTCACATGTGTAATTAACCTCATCCTTAATACCCAATGGATATCTTGGTGCTGGCGTTTCAATAAATTCTGCTAATCCGTTTCTCTTGAGGATTGGATAACAGTGGCCGGCATTGGCAGTGATCAGTAATTTCTTATTTATGTCCAGTTTTGATAGGATACAGGTAACAAATGTTTTGGCGTCGGTTCTGTTGTAGAGCGGACGTGTAACTTCCCTGAGAATCTCGGATGGGTTATCCGCATGCATTCTGGACAGTAAAAGCCCTGAGGTAAAAACAGCCGGCATGGCTGCACGCATGGCTTTACCGGATACATCCACGATGGTCATTGTGAGTGAAGTGGCGTTTCCATCCTCATCTTGAGCCAGTACATAATCATAAAAATCACCGCCAACTTCGAATGAAGGTAAAAAGAAACCATGCACATCAAAACCCTCTCCTTTTGGGGGCTGCAGGGGCATGAGATTGTACTGGCTTTCTCTGGCTATCTCAATTTCTTTCTCTACCCGCATTACCTCTGCCTGCCTGCTCTCGTATTCAGGTACAAACTGCTCCAAATCGATAACGGACTCCCCATATTTGTAAGCGATGAAAGCAAAAAGGAAGGGACCTGCGATAATGAATGCCTGAACCCAGACCACGTAAATCACGTCGATGGCAGCTGAATTCATATATGGTGTAATCAGGAATAAAACACTGTATAACCATAGGCCTGTTGCAACAGAAAGAATACCGTATTCCTGATAGAAATAAACTACAAAAACTCCAACGATCATAAAAATGAGCAGGTCAATTTCGAGTGGGGCGGTGGTCCCGATCAGTCGGCCTACAAAAGTGAGCATCACACCGGTGATAATAGCTGAGATCGCATAGGTAATCCACGGCTTCTTGAACCAGTTATTGATGAGATTATACACTACACCAACCTGTGCCAAACTGACAATCCAGACGGTAGACCAGGCACTCATGTTAATGGTCAGCAGTTTGGGATTATTGCTGGGTTCGGCAAAAACAAACTGGCTGTCGGCCTGAATTACCCTCTCCTCTAGAAGAAAAAGTAATAGTGAAAAAATACCGATGATGATGCCTCCAAGCAGGTAGCCTTTCAGCAAGCCATCCCCAATTTCCCTGACCAGGAAGCGTCTTCCCCAGATGGCATCCACTACCGGAAGCTGCTGCATGGATGCTTTTCGAGAGGTGGATTCCCATCCAATATAAACAGCTGCCGCAAAGAGGCCCATGGCCAATCCGAATAGCAACTGGTTGAAGTTGAAAATAAGGGTACCGTATTCTGCTGCAACATCACTGAAAACACTGGCAAAGTAAATGGCCCGCCATCCCCAGATGGCCAAAGCAATGGCCAGGAATGTGAAAGTAGCTCTGGCCCAGACTACTTCTCCTTTAGCAATGGCCCGGAAGCCTGAGTAAAACCCAAAAAGGGCCACAATCAGAACCAGAATCAGCTGAACAATTCCAAAGTCCAGAAAATTATCGTTATTGAGGAGATTCTCATTCAGGTTATCCGGTTCCATTGAATTACTTGCAATGAAGGAGGCAATTGAAGCTCCGAACTCAACCCGAACCCCAATTTCTTCCTTAAATTCTTTGAGAGCGGGACTTAATTTCAGCGACAGCGTTTCCGGGCCTTCAACCTCTGTGGATTTCTTCACCCAGTTATATTCAACTGTATTCCCGACTTCACTTTTTTCCTGGAAAAAGATTTCCTGCTCCGATTCGGTTTGTTCAACATCCACCAGCGTATCTTCCTCCACTACATCTCGCAGGCTGTAGTTCTCCAGATCATATCCAAGAATGCCCTGAACAATGGTTTGAGCTACCATAGGCAGCGAATCACCGGCTACAAAGGTGGGATTTGGATTATCCGGATGTTCAAAAATTCGTATAACCCGGCCTTCATTATTGTACCGGTAACTCACCCGGCCTGTATTGGAAAATACATTGCTATTGGTAAGCATATTGACATTCGAGTTAGCCGCCGCGTTTACACTGCTAACCCAGGTATTCAGGTGTACCCCATTCTCATTTAATTCGCCGGGATATCTGGGTGCTTCCTTATCCAGGGTATCCATCAGGAACTTATAGTAATTGTAGTGCTGCTCTCTCGTAGTTACCAGGCCGAGGCTGTCGGTAGAAAATCCAAGCTGATTACTGATTTTTTTTGAGGATTCATCTATCCGGCTTTTACTTTGTTCTACAGGAGCATTGTAGCTGAAATCAATGTATGGACGAAACACAAAGAAACTGATGAAGCCAAGGATAGAGAGAAGAGTGAATATGTAAGTACGGCTGCCCAAGATTGATGTATTCAGGCCTCAAATATACGGGCCTTTTGTTAAGTTTGTCTTACTTAGCGATTATTAAGTAAATCAGTTAAATAAATTTCCTCAGTCATGCGAATGAGACTACGACTCATCCTTCTAATTGTTTCCGCTTTATTCATCAATCCCGTAACTGCACAGAACACGGGAACCAATCAAACAGACCGCCTTCTTAACAACCCAAGAAAAAGCCTGCATACTTTTCTTTACTGGCAACAGAAGGGGCATGTGGATTCAGACCTTTACACACTTCCCTTGAAACTGGCCGAGGTCAACAAAAAAGAGAAAGCAGAGCTTGCAGAGCAGCTTAAAAAGGTTCTGGATGCACGCGGATTGCTCGTCGAGTTTGATCAGGTACCGGATGATCCAAACTTTACAGATTCTTTATCCGGGAATTCCACCTATATCATATTCAATGGACTGCCTCAGGTTTTTCTGGTGAAGTCGGGAGGGCACTGGGTTTTTTCCAAAGCCACCATCGAACAAATTCCTGACCTGTACCTGGCTACTTTTTCATCCGTAATTGAAGCTCTTATTGATCAACTCCCGGAATGGGCCCGGGATGAACTATTTGGGATAGAGTACTGGCAGGTACTGGGCGTTTTCCTCTGGTTGCTGCTTGCATTTGCTCTCACTAAGATCTTTGAGTTTTTCATTCACAATTACATTGTTAAGCTGACCCAAAAAACAAAGTTCAAGTGGGATGACACCCTGCTTGACCACATCCGCCGTCCATTTGAGATCATTCTGATTTCATTCATCCTCTCCATCACCTATACCAATCTGCAACTGCCGGTTGAGATCAATTTTTACATCCATAACTTCCTAAGAATCCTGATTTCAATCGGGCTGGTTTGGTTGCTTTATAACCTTTCGGATGTATTTGCGCGCTATCTGACCAGTTTTACCGCAAGCACCACCAATCAACTTGATGATCAACTTATCCCGCTGGTCCGAAAAACACTGAGGTTTTTCATTGTGGTGATGGGTGTAATCCTGATTTTACAGAATAACGGGTACAATGTGGCTTCCCTTATTGCCGGTCTGGGTATTGGTGGTCTTGCTGTTGCGCTGGCTGCCCGTGAAACCCTGGCTAACTTTTTCGGATCCATTACCATTATTCTGGACAAACCTTTTAGAGTAGGCGACTGGGTAAAGATCGGAAGTGAAGAAGGAACCGTTGAGGAAGTCGGATTCAGGTCTACCCGTATCCGTACCTTTTACAATTCACTGGTTTCCCTGCCCAATTCCAAAGTTGCAGACACGGCTATTGATAATCTGGGACTCAGAAAATATCGCAGGCTGAAGCTGCTGCTGGGCCTAACCTATTCCACCTCGCCCCAGCAGATGGAAGCCTTTGTAGAGGGAATCAAAGCTTTGGTCAAGTCCAATGAACACATCCGGCAGGATTACTATGAAGTGCATTTCAATAATTTTGGCCCACACTCACTGGATGTACTGGTCTACATTTTCTTTGATGTACCCGACTGGAGCACCGAGCTTCAGCAGCGCCATAATTTCTTGCTGACCATTCTGGAAGTAGCGAAAGAGGTAGGTGTTGAATTTGCTTTCCCAACGCAAACCCTGCATGTAGATAGTTTTTACAAGGATGAGCCAAGAAAAGTGGGCCAAGATAAAGCTGAAGAGGAGCTCGGCAACTCAGTGGTGGCATTTGCCCCCGGAGGTAAAATGCGTCGTGAAGGAGGAGTTCAGCTGTACAAAGACGGTGAAGCCATCGACTTTGGTTCCGGAAAATAAAAAACCCCGGGTGCTCCGGGGTTTCTGAAACTAAAGGGATCGAAAGTTTAGCTGTCCGCTTTTTCAGCGAAAGCTTCAAATACCATAACCAAATCTGCGGCTACCTCTTCTCTGGTTCTGCCTTCAATGCGGTGACGAGGAATCATTGCTTTGATCTCGCCGTCAACGAAATAAGCAAAAGAAGGTGAGGATGGTGGATAATCTCCGAAAAATTCACGGGCTCTTGCTGTTGCTTCTTTATCCTGACCGGCAAAAACCGTAAACATGTGATCCGGTTTTACTTCAGTTCGTTCAAGTGCAATACCTAATCCAGGGCGGGCATTGCCTGCAGCACACCCACAAACCGAATTGATGGCAATCAGCATGGTACCTTCTTTGGATGAAGTCATGACTTCATCCACTTCTTCGGGTGTTTTTAATTCTTTAATGCCCAGGCTGGTAAGCTCTTCTCTCATCCAGGAGGTGTCGGGTCCTACACCAAATCCAAATTGCATATGCTTTACTGTTTAATTTCAAATTAGCGACACTTTAATATAATGATTTTATGGTTTTATTTTGCTGAGCCTTCATCACCCAACCAAAATAAAAGAGGCCGGATTAACCGGCCCGACTGAACAGCGGTTAATACTTATTTAGCTGCTTCAAAATTTTTAGAAACCTGCTCCCAGTTCACCACATTCCAAAAAGCTGAAATGTAATCCGGGCGGCGGTTCTGATAGTTCAGGTAATAGGCATGTTCCCAGACATCCAGTCCAAGAATGGGAGTATGTCCACTCATGAGCGGGCTATCCTGGTTTGTTGTTGAATGCACAGCAAGATCGCCGTTACTGCCTACCGAAAGCCATGCCCATCCGGATCCGAATCGGGTGGCAGCAGCATTATTGAATTGCTCTTTAAAGGCATCGAAGCTTCCGAATGCATCATCGATGGCTCCTGCCAGGTCTCCATCAGGCGCACCTCCGCCATTCGGGGAAAGAATAGTCCAGAAGAGATTGTGGTTTGCATAACCTCCACCATTGTTAATTACATTCTGTCTGATACCCTCGGGTACTTCGTCAATTCGTTTTAAAACTTCTTCAATATCCAGTTCTGCAAAATCATGTCCCTCAAGTGCAGCGCTTACTTTGGTTGCGTACCCATTGTGATGTTTGGTATGATGGATTTCCATCGTGCGGGCATCAATATGCGGTTCCAGTGCATCGTAATCGTATGGAAGATCAGGTAGTGTAAAAGCCATATCCTCGGTTTTTAATTTTCAAATATTAGTTCATCCCGTATATAATCTTGTGACTACACACATGGACTCAAGAAAAGGGATCGTAACTTGAAATAGTTCCTTCAACCCGATGCATTGCAACAATTTGTAATTTCATAACATGAGTGGTACCTGATAACCATACTTTTATGCGTAATAAAGTTATCTTTGCCCCATGAGTTACGATTATGACATTATCATTATTGGTTGCGGTCCGGCAGGATTCTCAGCAGCCATGCAGAGTTCAAAGTTTGACAAGAAAGCCCTTGTTATAGAGGCCAACGAAGAATTTTTAGGCGGTTCCTGGATCCATTCAGGTACGGTTCCCAGCAAATCTCTAAGGGAAGCCATTCGCATCATCATGAAATACAGACGGCAGTTCGGCGCTGTTGGTGGGGTAAAACCTCATGAGCGATACAAAATGGAGGACCTGCTGCACTATAAAGATCAGATACTTGATTCCAAAAACAGCAAGGTGATGAACAACCTTGAGAAGAATGAAGTAGAACTGATGCGCGGGTACGGCAGAATCACCGGCGACCACGAAGTTGAAGTTTCCCTCAAAGACGGCGGGAAGAAAAGCCTGAGTGCCAAACATATCCTGATCTGTACCGGTAGCAGCCCGATTCAGCCCACACACTTTGAGATAGATCATAAAGTTATACTGGACTATCGCACTATACTGGACCTCACTCACATACCCGGCAGGCTGGTTATTATCGGAGGGGGCACCAACGCAGTTGAATTTGCAACCATGTTTTCCGCAACCGGAACCCGGGTTTCCGTTCTCAATGAGAATGAGATTTTCCTGGATTTTCTGGACCTAGAGATTAAGGAAGAGATGATGAAGGTATTGCGTAAAGCGGGTGTGGACGTCTACAATAAGGCACATTCATTTGAAGTGAGTGAGAACCCGGTGAGAAACCGTCGTGAGATCAAATTCCGCTCTGATAATGAGGACCGGGATAAGGTTATTGAAACCGAATATGTACTCTACCTTGGTGGAAAGACTCCAAATACTTCTAATTTAGGTCTTGAAGAACTGAATATTGAGATTGATGATGAGGGTTTTATTGAGGTCGATGATGATTATCAGACCAGAATACCCTCCATTTATGCGGTTGGTGATGTAATCGGTTTTCCAGCTCTGGCATCGGTTTCATTTTCGGAAGGCCGACTGGCAGCTTGCAAGATGTTTGGAATTTCGGCACTTGAAGTACCCAATGAAGTGCCTTACGGCATTTATTCCATTCCGGAAATGTCAAATATCGGACTTACGGAAGAAGAAGCTAAAGAAAAAGGCCTGGATTACACGGTGGGCAGAGCTTACTATGAAAACATTACTCAGGCTGACATCAGTAACCAGCAAGAAGGTATGCTGAAACTGGTTTTTGATACCAAAACACTGAAATTGTATGGTGTTCACATCATTGGAGAGCGGGCCAGCGACCTCATTCATCTTGGGCAGGCCGTAATGAGTTTAGGTGGTGATATTCGCTATTTCATTAACCATGTAATGAATTACCCGACCTATACCGAAGCTTACCGGGTGGCCGCTTTTAACGGGATAAACCGGGTATACAAGGCTGGTGTGAAGTACAAGAAAATCCTTAAAAACAAGAATTAAGGATCAGACGTAGTGAATGGCCTTGATCAATCCTTCTGAATCTGTTTCAGGTTCAGCAGGGATGGTTTTAAGGCCCTCATCAACCGATTTTTTCGCATAAAGAGCCAACACCATTGCATCTACGATATCGTCTTCTGCAACCTCATTTCTACGGTATTCCTCTTTAATCACCCTGAAAAAATCATCAGCGACCTTTTCTTCCGCATTAATCAGCTCCAGCCTGTGCTTAATGCCTTTTTTCAGATTCTTTTTCTGGTAGATCATTCCGCCATTCAGCCTTTGATAAAGCAACTCGGGATGTGATTCAAAAAGCTTTTCCCTGAGTTCAGTCTGTTCGCGAAGCAGCCGGTCAATCAATTTAATTTTGGGAGTTATATTCCACGCCTGAAGCGACAGCTTTTTTTCTGTGTAATCATAGCTGATTATATTTGCTTCCACATACGTGGGAGCTTCCAGCGCTGGTCGAATTGGAGGTGTAAAAACGCTGGATGAATATTCGGAGCCAAGCTCTTTCCGGAGCTGTTTATCTGCTTCACGATGATACTCTTCATCCTCCAGCCCGATTGGCATGTCAATGAGTATCCGGTCAAATGAATTCAATGCCTTATTCAGCTCATCATCCGTTCGGAGTACCTGATATTGTTCCTTTCCCTTGTCGAAGCTGATCAGAATCCAGCCGGCTTTGCAGCCGTCAATTCCTGCTGTTTTCATTTATTCTGGGGTAGTTTTTTAATACTGATATGTAGTTCATCCAGCTGTTTTGTGTCCACTTCACCCGGACTGTTATCCATCAGGCTTTGTGCGCGCTGGTTTTTTGGAAAAGCAATCACATCCCTTAAACTGCTGGCGCCCGCCAGAATCATGGCTATACGATCCAGTCCGAAGGCGATTCCGCCATGAGGAGGAGCACCGTATTTGAAAGCATCCAGAAGGAAACCGAATTTTTCGCGAGCTTCCTCCTCCTCAATTCCAAGCACATTAAACATCTTTTGCTGGAGTTCCGGGTTGGAAATACGAATAGATCCACCCCCAATCTCACTTCCATTCAGCACCATATCATAGGCACGTGAAAGCACCTTTGACGGATCCTCGTCCATTTTATTGATGTCTTCCTCTTTTGGGGAAGTAAAGGGATGGTGCAGAGCAACAAATCGACGCTCTTCCTCATCATACTCAACCAATGGAAAATCGGTGACCCAGAGAAAATTAAAAGCGGACTTGTCAATGAGATTCAGATCCCGGCCCATCATGAGCCTGAGCTGACCCAATTGTTCCAGTACATCCGGTTTTTTGCCGGCAAGAATAAGAACCAGATCACCAGTTTTTGCTCCGGAGGCTTTGACCATATTCTGAACAATTTCATCGGTCAGGAATTTGGCCACACTGCACATGGGGCCGTCTTCCTGCATTTTGATGTAGATGAGTCCGGCTGCACCGGTTTCTTTTTTAACCCGGTCGGTTAGGCGGTCAATAGCACCTCGTCCTATTTCACCCTCACCAGGTACCGTAATGCCGACTACACCCCCGCCTTTTTCTACGGTACCGGAAAATACTTTGAACTCAGCATCCTTCACGATATCCGAGAAGTCGATGAACTGCAGGCCAAATCGTGTGTCTGGCTTATCTGAACCATAGGTATTTAAGGCCTGTTCATAGGTCATGCGCTGAAAGGGTGTGTTTATATCCACACTGAGGCAGTTTTTAAAAATATCTTTCATCAGCTCCTCATGTATGGCAAATACATCCTCCTCATCCACAAAGCTCATCTCCACATCGATCTGGGTAAACTCAGGTTGACGGTCGGCCCGCAAATCCTCATCCCGGAAACATTTTACGATCTGGAAGTAGCGGTCAAAACCGGATACCATAAGCAGCTGTTTATAGGTCTGCGGACTTTGAGGAAGGGCGAAAAATTTGCCCGGATTTACCCGGCTCGGAACCAGATAATCTCTGGCACCTTCAGGAGTGCTCCGCATCAGAACAGGGGTTTCCACCTCAATGAATTGGTGCCGGTAATAGAAATTGCGGACCGTCTCATAAATTTTTGATCTGAGCAGGAAATTTTGCTGAATCTCAGGACGTCTCAGATCCAGGTAACGGTATTTCAGCCTGAGTTCCTCTCCGGTAGGGATTCCGTCTTTTATTTCGAAAGGGGTCGTTTCTGCCTTCGAATAAATGTTCAGGCTCTCAACCTCAATCTCAATTTCTCCGGTGATCATTTCCGGGTTGATGTTTTTCGGATCACGGGCAATTACGGTTCCTTCAATACCGATCACATATTCATTGCGAAGGGATTCTGCCTGAGCATGGAGTTCACGGTCTTCCTCGGTAAAAACGATTTGTGTGATGCCATAGCGGTCGCGCAGGTCAATGAAAATGAGCCCGCCCAGATCACGGCGTGTGTTTACCCATCCCTTGAGGCAAACTTTTTCTCCTTTGTTTGTTGCATTAAGTTCGCCGCAGGTGTGGCTTCTTTTCATCGGCATATTCTGAATGAAATTGGCTTTATATAAGGTTAAAGAGCGCAGAAAATACACATTATGCCATTCAATCGCTTACTCATATGCTGATCGATCATATCTTCTGGATCAACCTGTTCTGCACTTTTTTTATGACCGGATTGATCTGGACTATACAGCTGGTTCACTATCCCTCTTTCAATCTCGTCTCACGGGCAAGCTGGAAGGTCTTCCACCATCACCATACCCATCGTATCGATAAAATTGTGATTCCGGTGATGTCGGCCGAACTGGCCAGTTCCGGAGCCCTATTCTGGTTTTCTGAAGGATACTTCAATGCCGATGCCATCGGTTTTTACCTTGTCATTCTTATATGGGTCAGTACCGGTCTATTCAGCGTGCCCGTTCATTACAAAATGTCAGAGATAAATGAGAAGAAGTGGGTTAACCGACTGGTGAATACCAATTGGATCCGTACCCTGCTCTGGACTACCAAAAGTCTAATCGGTTATGCTACAGTGGTATAGGCAAAAGAATTGATAGTATATTTGGCTGAAAATGATATATTAATGGTCCTTCTCTTTTACAGACGGATTCATGAAAAAAATATCATTGGTAATAGCAGACGGGAATGAAATTTATCTGGAGGGTTTGCAAACGATCCTTTCAAGGTATAATCATATTGATATTGCCAATACCTACACCCACGGCGGACAAATCCTCAGCGAGGCTTTAGAACCCAAAATCAATCTGATCATCATATCATCCTACCTGCAGGATGTTGAAGGAATAGACATTGCTGCTGCTCTTCACAAAAAGTATCCGAATAAGCATATCCTCATTCTCAGCAATCAGACTTCAGAAGTAAATCTGGATCGTTTTCTGGATTGCGGAGCCATAGGATTGATGTTGAATAACGCACCAACCAATGAAATTTTGAATGCTATTCAAAAAGTGGCTGGTGGTGAGCGTTATCTGGGCAAGCATTTCTCCAAGCTGATTACCAAAGAGTATATGCGACTGGCCAAGCAGAAGCACCCTAAAGATAAAAGCAGCCGCATAACACGGAGAGAAAAAGAAATTCTTGGCCTGCTTACAGAAGGGCTTACCAGCGCTGAAATAGCCAATCGACTTTATATTTCGCCGCGAACAGTGGATACGCATCGAACCAATTTGCTGCATAAGCTAAATTTAAAAAATACAGCCGCTTTGGTTCGATATGCCATAGAAAACAAGTATGCGGCCCCTACCTGAGAAAAGCATCTACGTAATTCTACTTAGATAAATTACGTATTTAAACTTATTGAGCATCCCGCCACTATCCGTTACGTTTTAAGTGCAAATGGGGTAATAGCCGTCTGTAGATGATATTTAGCAGCCCACCTTGATTGGTAGGCTGCTTATTTTTTGCCCACCAGTTTCAGAAAAGAAAAAAGCCCACACAATGATGGGCTTTAATGTAGCGAGGGAGGGACTTGAACCCTCGGCCTCCGGGTTATGAATCCGACGCTCTTACCAGCTGAGCTACCTCGCCGAAAAAAGAGCATCAAATATACCACTTTTCCTGCCATTTGGTAAACGTTTTTTGTCACTTTCTCTTGGATAAGTTTATTACCTTGGTCGAGAATCATTAAGCAGAATCAACCTCACAGATGGCACAAAAAATAACGACAAGGGAAGAGAACTATTCACAATGGTATCTGGATGTGATCCGGGAAGCTCGCCTGGCCGATCATTCACCCGTGAGAGGCTGTATGGTAATACGCCCGAACGGCATGGCCCTTTGGGAAAACATGAAAGCCGGTCTCGATAAAATGTTCAAGGATACCGGCCATGAAAATGCCTACTTCCCCATTTTTATCCCAAAATCATTTCTTTCAAAAGAAGCCCAGCATGTAGAGGGTTTTGCAAAAGAATGTGCCGTCATCACCCACAGTAAACTGAAAGCGGTGGACGGAGGTGTTGAAGTGGATCCAGATTCGAAGCTGGAAGAAGAATTAATTGTACGACCTACATCAGAGACCATTATCTGGGATACCTATCGGGACTGGATACAATCATACCGTGATCTGCCGGTGCTTATTAATCAGTGGGCAAATGTGGTGCGCTGGGAAATGAGAACCCGGCTGTTTCTGCGAACGATGGAATTTTTATGGCAGGAAGGGCACACCGCCCATGCCACAGAGGAAGAGGCCAAAGAAGAAACCCTGACCATGCTGGAGGTCTACCGCACCTTCGCGGAGGATTATATGGCCATGCCCGTGATTACCGGCGTTAAAACGGAATCAGAACGCTTTGCAGGAGCCGTTGATACCTATTGTATCGAAGCCCTGATGCAGGATGGCAAGGCCTTGCAGGCAGGAACTTCTCATTTTCTGGGACAGAATTTCGCCAAAGCATTTGATGTAAAATTCCAGGATCAGGATGGTCAACATAAACTGGTGTGGGCAACCAGCTGGGGGGTGTCTACCCGGCTTATTGGCGGACTGATTATGACTCACTCTGATGACAGCGGTCTGGTACTGCCACCCCGGATAGCACCAACACAGGTGGTCATTGTGCCTATCTACCGTTCCGACGAAGAACGAGAGGATGTGCTGAATTATGCTGACAAGATCTACAAAGAGCTGGACGAGAAAAACATCCGGGTGAAACTGGATAACCGTGACAACTACAAACCGGGCTTTAAATTTGCAGAGCATGAAGCTGCAGGTATCCCGCTTAGGGTTGCTGTGGGTCCCCGTGATGTTAAAAACGAAAAGGCTGAACTTGCCCGCAGGGACACCAAAAGTAAGTCGCTGGAGAATCGTGGTGATCTGATTAAAACCATTGATGACCTGCTGCATACTATTCAGGATGATCTTTATAACACCGCCAGAGAGCGAATGGAAGCCAATACCCATACCGTAGATTCTTATGAAGCATTCAAACAGGTTTTGGATGAGAAAGGCGGCTTCATTTATGCCCACTGGGACGGAACTGCTGAAACCGAAGAAAAAATTAAAGACGAAACCAAGGCAACTATTCGCTGTATTCCATTTGAGCGTGGTGAAGCCGGGAAATGTATGGTAACCGGTAAAGACTCGGCTCAAAAAGTGCTCTTTGCCAGAGCTTATTAATAAATCACCTCTAAATCCAAGGCATATGAACAGAAACCGGGTTCCCATCGCCTATCATATCTGTACCGCCAAAGAAAGCCGTGAAACCGATCAACGGACCATTGAAGAATTCGGAATTGACGGATTCACTTTGATGGAGGTTGCCGGAAATAAAGCGGCAGATTTTGTAATACGGAATACGGTGAATCCATCTCATGCCCTGGTTTTTTGCGGCAGTGGAAATAACGCGGGTGATGCACTTGTGGTGTGCCGCATTCTGCATCAGCACGGGTACAGATGCAATGTTGTATTTGTTAACGGCATCAATAAACTCAGTGCTGATGCCCAAAAAAATCTGGATCTGCTAAAAAAACTTCCGTCAGATTCAGATGCGGATCTGAGTATCATTGACCGTTTCGATGCTTCCCTGCTGCCCGAATACTATGATTTTATCATTGACGGTTTACTGGGAACCGGTATCGATTCAGAACTCAGAGAAGCCTACAAACTTGCCGTAAACTGGATCAACAGTACTGATAAACCGGTTTTTGCGATGGATATACCAACAGGCATTCATGCGGACTCAGGAGAAGTCCTGGGTGTTGCCGTAAAAGCGGATCATACCCTCTGTTTCGGTTCCCTGAAACTGGGTTGCTTCTATAATGAGGGAATTGAGCACAGCGGCACAACCCACTATGTTGACCTTCCCTTTCCTCTGCACCTCAGATCTGCCCATCGATATCTGATCGACAATTCCTGGGTACAGGCAGAACACATCCGAAGAAAAGAAAAAAGAAAACATAAGTATTCAGAGGGTATCCTTTACCTCATTGCAGGAAGTGAAGGACTAACGGGTGCTGCCATTCTTGCTGCCAAGGCGGCCTGGTCGGCCGGTATTGGAGCCGTTTGCATTCTAACTCCGCGTGGATTACTGGAAATTTATGAGAAACAACTCATCGAAATCATTAAAAAGCCATTGGGAAGGGATGAGGACCGATTCTTCAAGTCAGAACAGGTTGAGGAAGTGCTGGCCATTCTTCGTGAAAAACCGGGTAAAGTTATAATCGGGCCCGGCATAGGACGAGATGCAAGCACTGTTGACTTCGTTCAGTCATTCTTAAGCCGGTATGAGGGAGAAGTATTGATTGATGCGGATGCCATTTTTGCGATGAGCATGAAAGGAATTCAAAAACCCGCTATAGCAAGCTGGGTGTGCACCCCCCACCCGGGCGAATTAAATATGCTGGGAGGCAGTGTCGGCATCAGCACCAGCGAAAGAGAAAAAGCGGTTCGGGCACTCAGCCAGGCTTTTGATGCTCTCGTCGTATCAAAAGGAGAACCGGTAATCATGGGAACAACCGAAGATGATGTGTATTTAACCGGGTATAGTTCCAGTCTGTTCTCCCGTGCAGGATTCGGGGATGTGCTGGCCGGTAAAATAGGAGCATACTGGATTCTCAATAATGACCCGGTAATCGCCGTTGCCAAAGCACTACTCGATGGCTACGCCAAAGCTACGCGGTTCAGTGAACAGCATGAGGGCACCGTACCTGCACCTACCGACATTTTATGACAAAATTCATCATTTCAACATTGTGGCGAATAAGAAAGTGGATGCTGCCATTTTTCATCCTTACAACCATCGCTATTCTTACGCTTACCCTCTTTCCGTCAGATTATTCACTCCCAAAAGGCTTTTGGGATTATGATAAACTTGGACATGCTCTGATGTTTTTTGCATGGACCCTCTGTTTTGGCTTATTTCGCTTTTTTCAGATTGATTTAAAGAGGCCTAGCTTAGTCCTGATTTTTACGATTTCAGCTGCTTTCGGCCTGCTCATCGAAATTCTTCAGTTTATTCTGCCTGCCGGAAGAAGTGCTGAATTCCTCGATTTTGTAGCGGATATGCTGGGTAGCGGCATTGCGCTTTACATCCTTCACCTCATCTTTAAAAACTTCCCTCTTAAAGCTGAACAGCCTCACATTGACATGTGATTTACTGTCAATACCGCTTTTTATTATTTTTTGGCATAGGTTGATGGGTGTTGAAAAAGCGATTTTCCAAGTCACATCAATCAAATAAGGGCAAATAAAGGCTATATGGGAACTTAAAGCCTTCATTTAATCTTAATAATAGTATACATAATTGATTATGTAAGAATAGCGTACTCGATTAACGAGGAAAGGAAGAGAAGCAAAACATAGCGTTTGCAGAACAAATTAAAGGAAGAGACTTGCCCGGCTTACATATTTTCATTTTATTGTACAGCCGAAAAAATCTATGAAGCATTAGAAGGAAGACTATGTCAAGAATTGAAAGAAAAAAGCCGTCTTACGATCTCCGAAATTATTACACCCTGTTGTTGGAGGGTGGACTTATTTTAGCGTTACTCATTTCGATAGCGGCTGTAAAAATCACATTTACGTCTGACGGACCCGATGAAATTGTATTGGATAACCCAGAAGACGTGGTAATGGAAGAGGTGGTTCAAACCAAACAGATTGAAACTCCCCCACCACCACCACGACCACCGGTTCCGGTTGAGGTACCCAACGACGAGATTATTGAAGACGATATCATTGATATCGATGCCGAACTGGACTTCGACGGTCCTATAGACCTGCCACCTCCTCCTCCACAGGAAGAAGAGGAAGAAGAAGAGGAAATCTTTGTGGTGGTTGAGAAGATGCCAGAACTTAAAGGCGGACTTGCCGGACTTCAAAAACGGGTAAAATACCCTGACCTTGCCCGTCGTGCCGGAATCGAAGGCCGCGTAATCATTCAGTTTGTGGTAAACGAACAAGGACAGGTTACTAACCCACGCGTAGTTCGAGGAATTGGTGGTGGTTGCGATGAAGAAGCCCTGAAAGCCGTTCAGTCCGCTAAATTCTCTCCAGGTATGCAGCGTGGTCGACCCGTACGTGTTCAGTACTCACTACCGGTTGTATTTAAGCTAGCAAACTAGGAAGCCTGATTTTTCAGGTCCATGAAAGGCTCTCACCTACGTGAGAGCTTTTTTTTTGCCTGTTATGGTCAGGAAATGCGCTAAACTTTTCTCAAAACGCCGGCATACCTCTTTCAAGTTGTCATAGCCCAGCATCTGTATCGCATTTTGCAGTTCCACCCATTTGACGGCCTCAATTCCCTCTTCAGCCTGTGGTTCTAAATCTTCATTTACGGTGATGATCATCGTAAACCAGTAGGTGGTTTTGTCATACTCCTTTCCGGCCTGTGCATACGAATGAAATGTAGCTCCCAAAGGGGAAATTATGGATGGAAGCCGGCTACCTGTTTCCTCTGCAACTTCTCTAACGGCAGCCATTTCGATGCTTTCACCCGATTCTACTTTACCTTTGGGTAAATCCCATCTTCCATTTCTGAAAATCAGAAGAACCTGCAATTCGCCATCAAAAATCCGGAAGACGACCCCTCCTGCAGCGTCAACCGGGATGCTATTCTTCATCCGGAGAGCCGTTTTCAGAGGGTGATTCTGGTTTCCCGGATTCGTCGGCATAATTAAGCCTTAGGGTTGTGAGGGTCTGGGTAAGAAATCCCTTCAATTCATCGGTGAGTTTTCCTTCTGTATAGAATTGAATGGTCTCCAGGGTATCGATGGCAAACTTAGCCGAGCCAAGGTCCTTGCTGATTTCATCGGTTGCCGGATTTTTCATCTTACCCAATCCGATCATCGCGATCTGCTGATGCTGCTGAATCAGCGACATCATCAGTAATTGTCTTTTCTGATCTTCGTTCAGTTGACTGATATCCATATCTGTTTTCTTCGTTATTGTTTGAACCAAAAATACTGTTTTCAATTCATGCATTGAAGGCTCATTTGTGTTCAAATTTCTTTATCCTTCCATACCCTGTTTCAACGAATTAAAGTATGTATGGCGATCATTCATCCCTTCCGGGCATACCGCCCGAAACCCGAATTTCTCGAAGAAATCATTTGTGTACCCTACGATGTGATTTCAACGGAGGAAGCCCGGGAAATGGCAGAGGGAAAAACAGACAGTTTTCTGCGCGTTATCCGGCCTGAGATTGATTTTCCGGAACACACCTCCCTATATGAGCAAGAAGTGTATGAGAGAGGCAGAGATAATCTGAATAACCTGCTTCAATCCGACAAAATGCTTCAGGATGATGAGCAGAGCATTTATATCTATCGCATGGAGGTGAGCGGTCGATCACAAACCGGAATTTTTACCTGTGTAAGTGTTCAGGATTATGATGAGAATATTATTCTGAAGCATGAACTTACCCGTCCTGACAAGGAAGATGATCGTACCAAACACATTCTTACTCAGGAAGCGCATGCAGAGCCGGTTATGATGACCTTCAAAGATACTCAAGCCATCACGGAACTCATTTTTTCAGAAGCGGAAAAAAAGCACCCGGTTTATGAATTCACGGATGAACAGCAGGTGAAGCATCAGCTGTGGAAATCCAAATCTGTGGAAGAATATGTGAGCCGTTTTGGGGGAATCGAACATCTGTATATTGCTGACGGTCACCACAGATGCAAGAGTGCTTCGCGCGTAGCGCACCTGCTCAAGGAGCATATCACAGATGAGCTCGAAAAAGAAGAATTCATGTATTTCCCGGCTGTACTTTTCCCTATGAATGAAATGCACATTCTCCCGTACAATCGGATTGTTTACAAACTGCCCGCCAATTTCAAGGCTCTGCTTGAAGAACATTTTGGACCGCTTGAGCCGTCCGGCCCTGATCCCGATTGCAAGGGACAAATACGGATTTATCTGGAGGGTAACTGGTACAGTATTGAACTGCCCAACGCCACCGAATCCAATCCGGTAGCAGATATGGATGTATCCCGCTTGCAGGAATTCGTACTGGAGCCTTTGCTTGGCATTAAAGACCAGCGTCGAGACCAGAATCTCTTTTTTGTTGGAGGAAGCCGGGGAACCGAGGAACTGGATAAATTGGTAAACAGTGGTAAGGCTGAGATGGCTATCAGCATGTTTCCAACCAGTATTCAGGAATTGATTGATGTATCAGACGCAGGGTTACTTATGCCCCCTAAATCGACCTGGTTTGAACCAAAGGTTAAATCAGGAATTCTTATTCACACTTTTTAATCACCACTTGTATGCACAGAGTACATAATTTCAGCGCTGGCCCAGCCGCACTACCCAAAGAAGTTCTTGAAAAAGCTCAGGCCGAGCTTCTGGACTATAAAAACAGCGGCACCTCAATCATGGAGGTTAGTCACCGGGGCCCGGCTTACACTGAAGTCGACAATCAGGCCAGAGAGCGTCTGAGCCGGATTCTGAATCTTGGTGACGACTTCGAAATATTGTTTTTACAGGGCGGAGCAAGTACTCAGTTCATGATGGTGCCCTATAATCTGCTTTATGATGGAAAAGAAGCTGATTATATCAATACCGGAGCCTGGTCAACAAAAGCCATAAAAGAAGCCAAACGATTCGGACATATTCATACTACATTCAGCAGTGAAGACGAGAATTTCAATAGAGTACCGGATGATGGGGAACTTCAGTTTATCTCAGATTCCACTTACGTTCACTTCACTTCCAATAACACTATTTTCGGAACGCAGTTCAGAAAGGAACCGGACACCGGTGGTATTCCCCTGGTCTGTGATGCCTCATCTGACTTTTTATCCCGTCCCATCGATATACAGAAATACGGCATTTTGTATGCCGGAGCACAGAAAAATCTCGGTCCGGCCGGAGTCACTGTAGTGATTGTACGCCGAGACATCCTCGACCGGCTGAACACGGATATTCCGACCATCCTCAGCTATAAAACACATGTGGGCAAGCTTTTTAATACCCCTCCGACTTTTCCGGTTTATATGATAAATCTGGTTCTGGAGTGGATTGAGGAAAAAGGAGGCATATCCTATTTCGATGATCTGAATACACGGAAGGCCGAATTACTCTATGAACTTATCGATAATGACGACTTTTATCGGGGAACTGCAGAGAAAACATCCAGATCCTATATGAATGTGACCTTCAGACTGGGTACTGAAGAACTAGAGTCTGATTTCCTGCAGGAAGCTGCTGAATATGATCTGGTAGCGCTCAAAGGACATCGCAGTGTAGGTGGAATCCGTGCGAGTATTTATAATGCCTGCACGATGGAAAGTGTGGAAGCTCTGGCCGACTTCATGAACCATTTCCGTTCAAAAAGAGGCTGATCAGATCAGGCCGATGATGGTCAGAAAATGATCGATGGTATTCGGCACAAACAGAATCAGGTAGATGATGCCCCATAAAGCTCCTGCAATATGAGCCTCATGATTGATTTTTCCACCTTCCCGCTTGCTCTCATAAAGTGAGTATGCAATAAAGATGGCACCGAAAATAAAGGCTGGAATTCCGATTGGAATGAAGAAGATGTAAATCTTTTCCATCGGGAACAGGAAAATAAAAGCGAAGAGAACTGCTTCAACCGCTCCTGAAGCCCCAAGTGTGGCATACTCGGGATTGTCCTTGTATTTAATCAGGGAAGGCAGGGCCGAAATTACCAGCCCGGTAAAGTAAAGAATGAGAAAATGAACCGGCCCCAGAGTGGATTCCATCACGCTTCCAAAGAAAAAAAGGGTAATCATATTGAAAGCAAGGTGCCCGAGGTTGGCATGAAGAAAACCTGAACTGATGAGTTCATACCAGGTTTGCTTGCGAACTGTTCGGTACGGTTGCAAAAAACCGGTACTGATCATCTGAGGGAATGCATAAAGTGCGGTCAGGGAAATAACCACATTCACACCAATAATGAGTAGGGTAAAATCAGGACTGCCAGTCATAAACAATAATTTCGGCTTAATATACAGATTTAACTTACTTGGTGAATTTTCTTTATTTTAGATTCAAATAATTCATCTGCATGCAACATCATCGGTTTCTCATCATATTGCTCCTGGGGCTTTTTGTGTGGTCATCCTGCGGAACTGCAGGAGGCGGAAGATCCAAAAGCCGCTATCTGGAATCAGGCGTGGCCAGCTGGTATGGGCCAAAATTCCATGGTCGCCTTACAGCAAACGGCGAAACCTATGATATGGATGGTATAACAGCTGCCCATCGTACGCTGCCTTTTAATACGGTGGTTATGGTTGAAAATCAGGACAACGGAAGGAAGCTGGAAGTACGAATTAATGATCGGGGTCCTTTCGCAAAGAACCGGATCATCGATTTATCCAGGGGTGCAGCAAGAAAACTTGGAGTGATCGGTCCGGGTACGGCCAACGTTAAATTGTATCTGGTGAAAGGCGACCTCAAAAAATCTAAGACCACCAATCTCAAAGTAGCCCGTTACACGGTACAACTGGGATCCTATAAGCGAAAAGACGATGCCCAAACACTTTCCAGGAAGATTAAAAAAAGCAGAGTTGAAACAGTCAGGATAAATGGTGAGCGTTTTTACCGGGTCTATTATGGGGAGTACAAAGACCCTGACAAAGCAAAAAGGGAGCAGCGCAGGCTCAGACGCAGGGGATATAATGGATTTGTTAAGCAGATCGAAAACGGCTGATACTAGCGGGATTGATTGAACCCCTTTTCTGGTTTTGCATCTCACTAACCAAGGTTCAGATCAAATATGAAAAAGAATATTATTGTAATTGGCAGCGGATTCGGAGGACTCGGCGCTGCTGCCCGACTTCTTTCCAGCGGACATAATGTCACCATCCTCGAAAAGAGAGATAAACTGGGAGGCCGCGCTTATGTGTACGAAATGAACGGCTTTAAATTTGACGGGGGACCGACCGTAATTACAGCTCCTTTCATGTTTGATGACATCTGGGAAAAAGCCGGCAAAAAGCGGGAAGACTATTTCGAACTGGTTCCATGTGATCCCTTCTACCGCATCTTTGATCATAACAAGCAGCATTTCGATTATAACAATGATCATGAGTTCACCCTGAATGAAATCCGCAAACGCAATCCGGATGATGTTAAGGGTTATGAGCGCTTCCTCGGAACAACCAAAGCCATATTTGACAAAGGATTTGTGGAACTGGCCGATCAGCCCTTCCTGAAAATATCCGATATGCTGAAAGTGGCGCCGGATCTGATCAAACTTCAGTCCTACAAATCGGTTTTTCAATATGTGAAAGGTTTCATCAAAGATGACTTTTTGCGACAGTGTTTTTCATTCCACCCCTTGCTGGTAGGCGGAAATCCTTTTGACACTACCTCCATCTATGCCATGATTCATTATCTGGAGCGGGAATGGGGCGTACACTATGCCATGGGGGGTACCGGAGCCATTGTTAATGCCTTTGACCGGCTGATCGGAGAACTTGGCGGAAAAGTGCATCTGGAAGCTGAAGTGAAGGAAATCTTAGTTAAGAATGGCAAAGTTTCCGGAGTTGAACTCATGAACGGAGAAAAACTGGATGCCGATGTGGTCGTTTCAAATGCTGATGTAGGTTATACCTATAAACATATGATTGATAAGGCGCATCGAAGAAAATACACAGACCGCAAGGTTGACCGTACCAAATATTCCATGTCCCTTTTTGTGATCTACTTCGGAACCAAAAAGCGATATCTGGATTCCGGTTTAGCACACCATAACATCATCCTGGGCCCGCGCTACAAGGGGCTGCTTGATGACATTTTCCACAATAAAAAAGTGGCTGAAGATTTTTCGCTTTATCTGCACATGCCTACCATCACCGATTCAACCATTGCCCCGGAAGGCCATGAAGGTTTTTATGTGTTATCGCCGGTTCCGCATCTGGATTCCGGAACCGACTGGACCGAATTTGCTCCTAAGTACCGGGATGCGATTATGAATTTCCTTGAGGAGAACTACCTGCCCGGCTTGCAGGAGAATCTGGTTGCCGAGCATTATATAGACCCACTACATTTTCAGGATACCCTGAACAGTCTTAAGGGGTCTGCCTTTTCTGTTGAACCCATCCTGACCCAGTCTGCCTGGTTCCGTCCGCATAACAAATCAGAGGATGTAGACGGACTTTATTTTGTTGGGGCTGGTACACATCCGGGAGCAGGTTTACCCGGAGTACTGTCATCCTCCATCATCGCAGATAATCTGATCGGAGCCGCCTAAGCTACGCGGTTCCTTCCTTTATCTTCGTAAAAAGATTCCTCGAAAGTAAGATCTGTGGGTTCACCATCTTTCAGGATTTTTACGGCCATGTAAATGACCAGAAAAGGACTGAAGATGAACATTCCCACAATGACCTGATGCGGGATGCTCTGGAAGTTGGACATCACCGTATACACCAGTAAATAGAGAGTGGAGAATATGATTATTGGAGCAACAGGTTTCATATAAGCAGGACAAAATCCTGCTCTAGCCCGTTCCTCTGCCCCATTCTAAGTTTATTTGAGGCTTGCCTGCAAATCTTCCCAGTCTTTCAGGAATCGCTCAAGACCACTATCCGTAAGCGGGTGCTTCAGCAGAGCCTGAATCACTTTTAGAGGCATGGTAGCAACGTCAGCACCTATTCTTGCTGCCTCTACCACATGCATGGGATGACGGATACTGGCCGCCAGTACTTCAGTCGTGTACCCATAGTTCTGGTAGATGGTCACAATATCCTCAATCAGGCTCATTCCATCGGAGGAAATATCATCGAGTCGGCCGATGAAGGGAGAGATGTAGGTTGCTCCTGCCTTGGCTGCAATCAGCGCTTGTGTAGATGAGAAGCATAAGGTGCAGTTGGTTTTGATGCCTTCTTCGCTGAATGTCTTAATCGCCTTTATTCCATCCGCAATTAATGGAACTTTGACGACTACATTATCTGCGATGGACGCAATGTGTCTACCCTCCTTCAGCATGTCTTCATACTGCGTTGATACCACTTCTGCCGATACATCCCCATCAACAATTTCACAGATTTTAGCGATATGACCCTCAAAATCTTTCACCCCGATTTTTGCACACAGGCTTGGATTGGTGGTTACACCGTCGAGTACACCCATGGCATTGGCTTCAGCAATTTCATTCAGGTCAGCAGTATCAATAAAGAATTTCATATAAAGGAGTGGTTATTCGGTTCAGATTCGGAACAAAAATAAGCATTCAGAAGCAACATCGCTCGAGCCTGAGGAAAAAATTGCGATATAGTCCTAAGTAGTTTGATCAGTTGCTTTTACAAGAATTATTAATTCATATAGAACGTTTACGCAGGAAATGACGTCTTTTATCGTCGAACTAAGCAGACAACTAATTAATCCTGTTGCAGTGAAATCACTTACCCTAATTACGGCTATTACACTTGCTATCCTGACTGTGAGCTGTGGCGGCTCAGACGACTCAGAGGCTCCATCCCGCGGAGGCTGGGGAGCGGGAGCTAACAGTTTTGGCGACCGCGTTACCGCAGTTGAGACCATCACTGCAGAACGAGGACTTATCGCAGAGCAGGTACGATCTTTCGGGACCGTACAGGCTCAGGAGCTGGTTGCTGTTAGCCCTCAGGTATCAAACCGCATTACCGAAATCTATGTGGATCTTGGGGATGAAGTCAGAAAAGGACAAGTTTTGGCTAAAATTTATGATGTTTCTCTCAAAGACCAGTATGAACAAGCCAAAGCTCAGGTTGAACAAGCAAGAGTAGCACTGGAAAGAGACAGCACTCAGTTTACAAGGCAGCAACAGCTGTATAAGAAGCAACTCATTGCTCAAACCGATTTTGACATCGCATACACAGCTTACCAGAGCGCTTCTGCTCAATACGCCACTGCACTCGCAAATCGTACTCAGGCCCGTGAGAATCTGGCTAACACCATCATTCGCTCACCAGCCAATGGAATCATCGTAAGCCGAGGTATAGAAGTTGGTAACCTTGCTACAACAGGAACACCGGCCTTTGAGATCAACACTGACAGCGGTTACGAAACCCGTCTTTATCTTCCGGTTCAGGATTGGAAAGTCGTAAAGGTGGGTCAGGAAGTGAGTTTAAGAGCTTCCAATGAAGCTGAAGCTACGGTATCAGGAGTAGTTACCAGAAAAAGCCCCCGACTGGATCCGACTACCGGACTGGGAGAGATTGTTGTAACTCTGAATTCATCCGGTGAATCCATTTTTGCCGGTGTGCTTACAGAAAGCAGCATCAACATAGAAGTGAAGCCAGCCGCACTCATCGTACCAAGGGGGGCTTTGGTTGAAAAGGTTGAAACCGTGGTTGAGCCTGAGTCCAACACCATTCAGCTTGAAAAATCCTATTTCGTTTTTGTGGCTCAGGGCGACACTGTTGCTGTTCAGCGACCCCTCACTCTCGGGATTGAACAAGGTGATAAAATTGAAGTGCTTAGCGGACTTGCAGCGGGTGAGAAACTCATCGTTACCGGACAGCAGGGTTTGAGAGATGGTTCTAAGGTGAAAGTAGCAACCGGAGATGATTTTTCAACTCCGGAAGAGATGCAAATAAGCAGTCGCGAAAATGGAACAAGTGGAAGGCCCGGTGGCGATAACAGTCCGGAAGCACAGCAAAGAGGGCAGCGCGGGCAGGCACTGGCTAACATGAGTGAGGAAGACCGGCAAAAATTCAGAGAGCGAATGCGTTCTATGACTCCGGAAGAAAGACAGGAATACATCGCATCCTATCGCGACAGCGTCCGCAAAGCCAACGCTTCTAACAACTAATTCAATGGGCAGCCTTTCAAAATTAGCGGTTGACCGACCGATCACCTTTTTTATGATCAGCCTCATTGCCATCGGCTTTGGGGTCTTTGGTATTACCCAGCTGCGGTTGAACCTGTATCCGGATGTCTCCTTTCCTACTATCACGGTTTACACTGCTTATGAGGGTGTAGCGCCTGAAGACATTGAGACTCTGGTCACCCGGCCCATAGAAGAAAATGTGGGCAGTATTTCGGGAATTCGAACGGTGCGCTCCCTTTCCAGTCAAGGTGCTTCGGTTGTAAAACTAAACTTCAACTGGGGTACTGACCTCTATGAAGCCGAAAACGACGTCCGAAAGCAGCTCGGTTTTGTACAGCGTTCAATCCCGGATGAGGCTGAGACACCACTGGTGTTCAGTTATGATCCTAATCAGGAGCCCATTATTGTATTAACGGTGACTTCAGAAGCCCGCAGCGCCAGGGAGCTGAGAACCTATGCCAGCCAGATTCTGGAACAACGCATTGAACGCGTAAATGGCATTGCTTCTGCCGAGACCTCCGGCGGCCTGGAACGACAAATCAATGTCACCATCGACAATGAAGAAATGAGGCTGTATAACCTCACCATAGCCCAGATTTCGAACCGGCTTGCGGCTGAAAATATTCAGGTACCTGCCGGTCAGCTCATTGAGGGCAACACCGTTTATTCCCTGCGGACTATTGGTGAGTTTAAATCGGTGGATCAGATTCGAAACACAGTTATTGCAGTTCGCGAAGGGCAGTCCATTATTCTGAGAGATGTAGCTGTGGTAGATGATGGCATAGCCCAGCCCATTGGAGGCGTGAATGTAGACGGTGAAGACGGGGTCATCATTAACATTTTCAGGCAAAGCGATGCCAATGTGGTAACAGCCGCCGCCAACGTTCTTGACAATCTGGATGAGATCCGAAAAAGCCTGCCGCCGGATGTAGAAGTTAATGTGCTAACCAACAAAGCTGACTTTATACAAGAATCTATCTTCAATTTATTCCTCACCGGATTGCAGGCAGTCATTCTTGTGGTCATTATCCTGCTCGCATTTCTTCGCAGCGGACGATCTGCAACCATTATTGCCATATCTATACCGGTATCCATCATTACGACCTTTGCGGTAATGAGCTTTGCAGACCTCAGCCTGAATATCATATCTCTTTCCGGATTAACCCTTGCAGTAGGTCTGGTAGTGGATGATGCCGTTGTAGTACTTGAAAATATTTTCCGTTTTCGGGAGCAGGGTGAGGATCGAAAGAAAGCAGCTGTTATGGGAGCAAAGGAAGTTGCTGTACCCGTGGTAATTTCAACACTCACCACACTGGTAGTATTCATTCCAATTCTGTTTGTGCCCGGTATTGCCGGTTTCCTGTTCCGGGATCTGGCACTTACCATTTCCTTCTCACTTTCTGTGTCTTCCCTGGTTGCGCTTACTCTGATCCCGATGATGACCTCCCGTTTTTACAAAGACGGGGTTCAGAATTTTGAAGCCAATAATAGACTGGCCCGGATTTTTTCCGACGCACTGGACCGGCTGGAAGCCTGGTATTCCAATAAGCTCAGACTGGCGGTTGAACGCAGCTGGACCGTAATACTAGCCTCAGTTCTCTTCTTCATAATTACCATACCCCTGTTCTTCCGATTGGGTGGTGAGTTTTTCCCTCGGGTGGACGAAAGCGCCTTCATCCTTGAAGTGAACCGTGAACCAGGGGTAAGCCTGCTTGAACTGAAGCGCTCGATTTCCCAGGTTGAGAGCATTATCAAGCGTGAAGTTCCCGAAGCGCGACTGATTGTATCCGATTATGGAGACAAGGAAGGTATTGAAGGTGCGGATAATCCAGGCGGTTTCAGCGGCAAAGTTCGAGTGGAACTTGTTCCGCAAAAAGAAAGAGATCATGGCCAATTCGAAATTGTCAGTGATCTGCTCCGTGAGTTAACCATTGTACCCGGGGTGGATATTCAGGAAACCATTGAGGATCCATTGAGTCCGGATGGAGAAAACGGACTGATCGTACAGATTTTCGGCTTTGACCCTGAAGTCAGAAAAAATTTGTCTGACGGGATTAAAGAGCGACTAACACAAATTGAAGGCATCGTTAGTGCCTATAGTACGGCAGATCAGGGTCGACCAGAACTCAGGCTGATTATGGACAGAGAACGTATTTCGCTTGTCGGACTCAATACCAATGCTGTTGCTTCAGCGGTAAGTGATGCGGTTCAGGGCAACATTGCAACCAGCTTTGTGGATCAGGGAATCGAGTTTGAAGTACTGGTGGAACTGGATCCGAGAGATAAAGCCCAATCCAATGATCTGGAAGATATTCAGATTCAAACTCCGGATGGAGTATGGATGCCCCTGAAAAACCTGGCCCGACTTGAGCGATACAGCGGTCCTACGAATGTGCTCAGAATCAATCAGGAAAGAGTAACCGAGATTCGTACTGAACTTAATAACCTTGATCTGAAAAATGCCTCAGCCGAAACCCGAGCCGCTCTTGCTTCTATTGACTGGCCTGATGGTTATCGTTATGAACTGGCTGGATCAGCTGAAGAACAGCAGGAATCATTCAACTTTCTGCTCATCGCTTTTGGTATTGCGGGTATTTTGACCTACATGGTGATGGCTTCACAATTTGAAAGCCTGATTGAGCCTTTTATCATTTTCTTCACCATCCCCCTTGCACTGTCGGGTGTTTTGATCATTCTCTGGCTGACCGGTACTTCCGTAAGTGTTACATCCATGGTAGGACTTATCCTGCTCTCTGGAATTGTGGTAAACAACGGGATCGTGATGATCGATTACATCAAGATTTTACAGGCCCGCGGCATTGAGCGGGTTGAAGCTATTGTGGATGGCGCTACCCGCCGCCTTCGTCCCATTCTGATGACAGCACTCACCACCATTCTTTCGATGGTGCCCCTGGCACTGGAACTGGGATCCGGTTCCGAAACATGGAGTCCTATGGCAAGAACGGTAATAGGCGGATTAACCATGTCTACTGTACTTATGCTTTTTGTAGTTCCCTGCATTTATTACCTCATGAACAAAGGTATTGCAAGTCTTGGATTTGATTCTGTTCACAAGGTGGATCCATTAGCTGAAATCGAGGACGAATAATATGAAACACTTTTCCATTACCAATAGCATACTGAAGCGACCGATCACCGTGATTATGGTTACGCTCATCATAATCGGTTTTGGAGTGTTTTCTCTTACGAATCTGAGAGTTACTCTTTTTCCGTCCATCAATATCCCGGTGTTGGCTGTGAGTACAGGATATGCGAATGTATCACCTGAGGATATAAACCGGATCATTGTAAACCCCATTGAAGGGGCGCTTTCCGGGATTGAAGGAATTGAATCCCTGGAAGCCCGAATCAGCAGAGGCAATGCCTTTATCATTATGAGGCTGTTTGACGGTACCGATATCCGGAGAACTGAACTCAAAGTGCAGAAAGCCATTGATGAAATCAGAGACGATCTTCCCCGTCAGGCCAGGGAGCCGGTCATTTTCCAGTTTGACCCGGAGAACCGGCCCATAATGCAGCTAAGTATTAACTCAGATGCACGGGGACTGGATGAACTTCGAAACCTTGCTGTGGAACTGGTTGAACCACGGCTGGAGAGGATTGTGGGACTTGCCTCAGCAGATACCCGTGGCGGACTGGAAAGGAGAATTTATATTGATATTTCTCCTATGGCTCTGGCTCAGCATAAACTGGTACCACAGGATCTTGAAAACGCTATCAGTTCCAATAATGTGCAGCTGCCAATTGGTGATGTTGTTGCAAATAACATCAGTTACAGTGTCCGGGCTCAGTCTATTTACAATAGTGTTGAAGAAATTAAAAATACAATCATACGGGTATCCGACAACGGTATTCCGATCAGGATCAGGGATGTTGCTGAAGTTACGGATGGTTTCACCGAGGTAACCTCACTGGTGGAGGTTAACGGCCGTTCTTCCGTTTCCATCGAAATACAGAAGAACTCCGATGCCAACACACTGGATGTTGTGAATGCTGTAAAAGCAACGGTTCCTGAGATCAATGATGTCCTGCCACCGGGTGTAGAGCTCAGAATACTTTCTGATGAAGGTCGTGTAATCGACGACTCCATAAATAACCTTGCTCAATCGGCACTTATTGCTCTCGTTGTAGTGATTGTGGTTATCCTCATATTCATGGGAGGCTGGAGAATATCACTGGTTGTAGCCACTTCCATCCCGGTTTCTATAGCAGCCAGCTTCGCGGCTATGTTTGCTACCGGTCTGTCGCTGAATATTTTCACCATTTCTGCCCTTGCACCGGCTATCGGACTGCTGGTGGACAATGCCATCGTGGTTACCGAAAGTATTGCACGTAAACTGGAAGACGGGCTGCCCCGCTATGAGGCTGCCCTTGAGGGTACCAATGAAGTAGTGGGTGCTCTCCTGGGTTCAACACTCACCACTCTGGGTGTATTTATCCCCATCATCATGCTCACCGGTTTTCAAGCAGCCGTATTCAGGGAATTCTCACTCACCATAAGCTTCGCAATCGGTATTTCATTTATTGCTTCTCTTGTAATGGTACCTGTTCTGTCCGTTATGCTGCTGGATGCAAAACAATTCAAACGGCAAGGCTTCACCTTTCAATGGATTCAGGGACTGGAAAAGGGCTATGGAAAAATTTTAAACTGGCTGCTGCATCACAAGTGGGTTCCAACCCTGATGATGATAGCAATTATTGCCGGTACCGGTTACATGCTCATCAACATAGATAAAGAGGGATTCCCGGAAAGTGACAGTGGTGAAATTGATGTACGTCTGCGCCTTACCGAAGGAACAAAGCTTACCAAGACGCTTAACGTCATGGAGCAGTTTTACCAGAAAATCGACAGACATGATGAAATTGAAACTATTGTATCATCCATTGGGAGAAGCCGCTGGACTGAACAATCAAATGCAGGCAGTTTCAGCCTTACGCTTGTATCTCAGAATGACCGGAATCTCACCACAGCAGAAGTAGCAGAAAAGCTGAAAGACGACCTCACCTTCCCGGGTGCAACCGTAAACGTTTCTGTGGCAGGCGGGCAGAACTTCGGTGGCCGGGGATTCAGGGGCGGGAACAGATCGATCCGGCTCAGCCTGGTAGGCCCGGAGATTGAAGAACTGCAAAAAATATCAGCAAAGATTGAAGAAAGGCTTTCCAATGACCCCAATATCCTGGACATCGACAATGGAAGAACAGACCCAACACCTGAGCTTCAGTATGTTGTAGATCGAAAAAGAGTCGGGTTGCTTGGAACCAATATTCAGCAGGTGGCCGGTGCGCTTCGAACCCAGACCCTTGGCAATCAGGCCGGCTTTTATCGCTATGAGGGAAGAGAAATTCCCATTCAGGTAAGAATTCAAAAAGAAGCTTTAAAATCACGGGAAGATCTTTTCGACCTCGAGGTATTCGCGGTTAATGAGCAGCGTATTCCTGCAGTAGCTGTCGGAGAGTTTATCCCTACAAAGGGTGTGGATTCTTTTCAGCGCAGAGACCGGGAAACCATTCTGGATCTCAACATTCAGGTAAGAGGGGATGCCAATGAATACAAACCGGTGATCATTGATTTTCTTCAGAACGAAGTAGTACTTCCTGAAGGCTACCGATATGAATTTACCGGGGCAACCAGTGCATTCAGCCAGGACTTTTCGCAGTTTGCCTACGCCGGCGTGGCAGCTGTGATTCTCATGTTTATGATCATGGCTTCTCTTTTCGAAAATTTCAGAGATCCCTTTGTGATTTGGTTAACCCTTTTTATGGCCGGTTTTGGGGCACTGGCAACATTGATGCTTACCGATACTGCCTTAAGTTCAACGGCTCAGGTCGGACTGTTTATGCTGGTTGGTATTGTAGTGAATAACGGAATTGTGCTGGTCGACTTCATGCACCTCAACACTCGTAAGATTCCCTTTAATCTGGATCGCAATTCGGATTTCATGGTGGGAATTCTGGAAGCCTGCAAGCGCCGAATGCGACCGATTTTATTAACAGCCCTCACAACCATCTGTTCCATGATTCCTCTTTCGCTGGAGCTGGGCGCGGGCGCTGAGATCTGGTCTCCCCTGGCCATAGCTGTTATTGGCGGTCTGGGCTTTGGAGTTATTTTCACCCTTTTCATCACTCCGGCAACATCCGTTGGACTCGCCCAAATTATTTATGGCGCCCAATCTAAGTTTGCAAGGTTCAGAGCCAGGGGTAAGAATCAAAATCTGAAAGCTGAAACAGCCTGATATAAAAATAAATGGAGGGTCTCACCCTCCATTTAATCTTCTCGAATTAGTGTCTGGTTAGCTTAGACACGCTCATCAATATCATCTTCCTTTTTTCGGTCTCTGAGTTTCTTCAAGGCATAAGCACCACCGGCAGCAGCCAGAATCCCAAGACCACCATCAATAGGTGCCTGAGAAGGACCTCCGGGAAGTGCGGGTTGAGCATTAATTAGGGTACTCAAAACCAGTACCAGTATGATCGATAGAATAATTGTAATCGTAGTTTGCATGATTTCTCCGGTTCCGGTTATTTGATTAAGGTCATCTTCTGAGTAAGTGTCACACCATTTGATGTGAGTCTATAGATATAAACTCCACTGGATATATTGGTCGCCTTCCAGTTAATACTGTAGTCTCCTGATGTTCTGAACTCATTTACTAAGGTGGCTACTTTTTGTCCCAGCAGGTTATAAATCGATAGATCTACTATTCCTGAATTCGCAATGGAGTAGTCAATGGTCGTGCTTGGATTGAAGGGATTTGGGTAATTTTGATTTAGGCTGAATGCAATTGGTACCTCAGTTTCATTACTTACACTAGCCCCTTTTGTGATGTCTACACGGAATCTGATTTCTTTAATCCCATTGTTCAGTTTACTATTAATCTGTGGTGGTAAGAGAACGGTTGAGGTTTTTGGCTGACTACCATCAGCTGTAAATTGATACCCATCAACTGTTCTTACATCAACCTGTTCTCCGGTTCTCAAATCATTTAGGATGATGGACCATTCTTCAGGAATGGATTCCCACATAGGCCAAGTAATCTCAAAATTTCCGCTATATCCTACGCTACTAAATTCCAGGTAATAGCTTTCTTCATTTTCAGAAGTGAGAGATCTTGAGTCCTGAGCTTTGACTAAAAAATCACCCTCTCTTTCTCCCTCTATGGCTAGTAGTGCATAGTTGGATGTTAGTGGTAAAAGTTTCTCAGCATCGAAGGTATCCCATTCGTTAATAGCCTCGTCATTGAAGTAGAGTACTGTTGCCTGATCTTTGATTTCAAGTTGATCATCTTCATCCATAAAGCTCAATTCGAATCCGATATAGGCACTTTCATTGGATCGTCCTTTATAGAACGTTGCGCCATTTGTGGTGGATGAAGCATCAAGAGTGACAGATGTAGCATCATCATTCTGCAAAAAGAAACCTTGCCATGCAGCTACTTTCCCACTAGTAGTTGTCGTGGTCACATATGAATCGGTGGCGTCATTATATATCTGACCAACACTTGAAGAAAGACTTCCACCATTAACTGTGATGCCAGACATATTGAATTGTTCTTGGAATGGGTTACCAACTAGATTCCATTTATTGCCACTAGTGTGAAGGTTGACTGTTACATCATTGGTCTGGCTTGATGTTTCAGCTGTAAAATTTATTGGAAGCTCTTCACTGCCATTTACGGTATTATCAAAGAAATAAAGTATAAATCCTTCACCTGAATCAATTTCATCACTAAGTGCTGATGGAGCGGACCAGCTTGAACCGTCATATGAGACATAAATATTTTCGTCTTCTGAATCCGTTACCCCTTGAACTGCTGTTTCACCTGCTAAATAACTAACTGGCATATTATCATGAGGCCCAGCAAGCATACGCCAGCCTGAATTTCCATCTATTGTCATTGTAGCATGATCGACTAATACTTCCTTCACATTATCAGCATTTCTATCAGCTACATATAAACTGTTGCTATTATTTTTTAACTGTGCAAAAGTACCAAATCCAGTAATGAATCCCTGTGAGCAACTATTAATGCATATCTCAGGTTCATCTGTGGCATCAAAAATGAAATCTCCATATGCTCTTAAGAATGTGCCGCTTAAATCAAATATTGAAATACGCCGGTTTAAGTTTTCATAAACATACACTAGACTACCAATTACAGATACGCCATAAGGTTGGTCTAACTCTCCAGCACCGCTTCCTTCACCTGACCCAAATGTAGCTACTGAATCACCGCTGGAATTGTATTTGATAATGAAGTCACTACCAGGATATGCTACATATAAATTACCAGAAGCGTCAAAATCAAAGCCTGCTGCAAAACCATGAACACCGCCAAATTCAGAACTATATCCTCTTAATACATCAAATATCTGAATTCCATTTTCATCAGATACATACATATTATCACTCGCATCAAATCTTACTGTTCTGATATTTTCAAATTGCCCATTTCCTGAACCTGATATTCCAGATTCGCAACCACTAGTACATGCTTGATAAGCAGAACTACCATCGCTCACACCCCATCCATACATAGCTTGAAAAGTGCCTGCTGTATCAAATTCAGAAATGCGAGAGTTTGAGAATTCACCTACGACGATGTAATTGTTAGCAGGATCGTAGGCAACTGTATACGGGTTAAAAAGTTCACCTTCATTTGGGCCTGCAATACCCCATTTTCGGATAAAATTACCATCGCTATCTAGTTTAACAATACTGTCATCTGTTGCATCGGCAATATAAATATTACCGTCACTATCGATTGCTATATCATTTGCAGAATCCAATATTAGGTTTGAACCAAAAGTATCTCCACTAACTTGTGCATTTACATCAAGGAGCTCCATAAACATAAACAGAGCAACAAATATGTACTTAAAGTATTTCATACCCTCTTCCATTAATTCGAGATTTACAACCAATCAAATAGGAGAATGACCTTTTCTTAAGCCCGATTACGTGAACGGCACCGATTTCTTGGTGAATGGACTTATTTGGAGGGTGAAATTACAGGGTCTGTATTCTATTGATCAGATCCGATTGATAGGTCTTGCCTATGGGAATCTCTTTCAAGCTGGTATAAATACTGCCCTCTGAGATTGACTGAATATAGTTGATGTTCACCAGGAAGGATTTGTGAACACGTATGAATGATAGTGAACCCAGCTTTTCTTCAAGCGATTTGAGGGTATGATTGATCAGATATTTTTGATCAGAAGTGTGCACAAATACATAATTGTCATAAGCCTCAATGAATTGAATATCCTCAGGCTTCAGTGAAACTAACGAGCCATTATGTTTTATGAAGAATGGCTCAGCTAAGTTCAGATCTTTAGATGGATGGCTTGTTTTATGCAGGGCCATCTCAATATTCACTTTCAATGTTTCTTCTGACCATGGCTTTAATAAATATGCCACCGGTTCAGCAATCCCGGCCTTAGCAACGGTGTCATCGTCATAAAAGGCAGTCAGGAATATGAATGCATAATCAGAGGATTTATTCAGCTTATGAGCCATGTCAATGCCATTCATACCTGAACCTAAATCGATATCGAGGATGAGTAAATCCGGATCGGAATTGGGGATTTCTCCTAAGGCATGTTCTGCATTCAAAGAAGTTCCAACAACCTCATATCCCATATCCACAAGCGTACCTCTCAAATCTTGAAGAATGATGGGTTCATCCTCAACCAGATATATTCTCTTTGATGTCATGAGGCAGCCTTATAATTTCGAATGGTTAATGATACCGACGTACCCTCATCACGTTTAACCTGCATTTCAGCTTCCAGTTTTTTAGAAAGTGTTTCAACCAGTTTTAACCCAAATGAATCACTTCCGGATGTACCCGTTGACTCATTACTTCCATCATCGGTTACAACTAACTTCAAAGAGTCTCCATCTTCATTCAGACTAATAGATATTTTTCCATTGTCTTGTTCTTCAAAAGCATGCTTTACAGAATTTGTGATAAGCTCATTTATGATTAAACCCATCGGAATAATAGTGTCCACATCCAGCTCGATATCATCAATGTCCAACTTCAACAAAATTCTGTCTGATATTGCGAAGGATTCCGAAATCGTTCTCGACAACTGTTCCAGATAATCCTTAACCCTGACAGATGTCGCATTATCCTTACGATAAAGACTCTGATGAATGAGTGCCATTGATTTAACTCGGCTCTGGCTTTCTTTAATCGCTTGAGAGGCCTGCTCATCTTCAGTATTCCTACTCTGAATATTCAGCAGTGATGAAATGATCTGAAGATTGTTCTTCACCCTATGGTGAATCTCTTTCAGCAGAAGCTCTTTCTCATCTAATGAAGCTTTAATTACATCATTCTGCTGTACTAAGATCTTATTGATCTTCTGACGATTGATGTAACTCACATAAATCACTACAGCAATTATCACAACTAATATCGCAAATATAATCAAGTATTTACGGGTCAATTTAGCCTGAGCCAGACTAATGCTCTGAATCTGATTCTGGGAATTCAACAATTTGATTTCCTGCTCTTTTTGATCCACCTCGAACTTGGTAGTCATCTCAAGCATAGTCTGATTATTTGCCTTCTCAATCAATTCACTATTGAGTTCTCTGTACAACTGACCAAATTCGTAGGCCTTTTTATAATCACCATTCTGGTAGTAAGCATTTGATGCCAATTGATAGTGATTCAGCAGAATTTCTTCATCTTTTGATTCATCAGGTTTTGAAATGAAGGTGTTAACTGCTTCCAGTGCTCCGGACTTATAGCCCGAAGTTAAATAGACGTTGGTAAGCACATTCCATCCCCTTAATTCATGGCTGATTTCACCGACCCTTTTATTCAATTGAATTCCCCGCCTTACCGCGTTCACGGCTGCATCAAAATCCTCAAGCCCATTATGTGCTTCTGCCTTATTAATATATAGAATGGCTTCAGTGGCTAGATCATTTAATTGTTGAGATACCTGAATTGCTTCATCAGTAATGGCTAAAGCTTGATCATATTCTTCAACAGCAAGATATAATCCACCAATATTCATCATGGTATACATTAATGATCGGGTCTGATTCAGATCACGCTTGATCTCAGCGGCTTTAGTATAGTATTCAATGGCTTTTTCATAGTTTTTCTGATACTTAAATACCACACCAAGATTGTTGTATGACTGACCCATAGAAGTTGAATCATTCAGCTCTTCTCGCAGAGCTAAAGCTTGTAGGTAATACTCAGCTGCTTTTTCCATATAGGCAGAGTAATAGTAGGTGATCCCAATATTATTCAGGCTATTAGCCATTAATCTTTTATCACCAGCTTCTGTTCTGAGATCAAGTGCTTGTCGGTAATAATCTCTAGCTTTGATATAATCACCCCTGTAATCAAAGACTAAACCCTGAAGGTTTATTCCATAAGCCAGATCCAGTTTATCACCATTACTGAGAGCTAAATCATAGTATTTATTAGACCAGAAGTCTGCTGAATCATAATTCACTAGAATCCATTCATCCAGTATCTGATCAAATACATGAAGACGGTCGTCGACTGAAAGTTCTGTGCTCAACAAATTTTGGAGGCTATCGATTTTTACCTCATTCTGAGCATAAACTTCAAAAGAGAGTGCATAAAACAGGATGAACCCTGAAACATATATACTCATCCTCCATACACCCCCTCTATAAACCATAAAACTATTCTTAGCCGTTATATTGAATATTTGGCTATAATTAGCTAATTAGTTTTAAACATCACAAGTATACTTTTCTACCATGAATAAATCATCAAATTTCACTCTCGGGGTTTTAACAGGGGCACTAGTTGGCGCAGTAGTGGCTATTCTTTATGCACCTGATACGGGAGAGAATACCCGAAACCGACTATCCTATCAGCTGAACAGATATTCAGATGAACTAAATCATTTAATTGATAAGCTGAGAGAAGAAAAAGCGCACCTGGTTTCTGAAGCAAAGAAAAAAGGAGATCAGGTTGTGGAAGAAGCCCGGGAAAAGGCTGAACATCTGATTGACGAAGCTGAAAACCTGCTTCATGCAATAGAAGAAGCTAAGAAAGGATAATCTTTCAGCTCAAAATTTAGTAACCATAAAAAAAGGCTACCCTCGAGGTAGCCTTTTTCATTTTCAGTAAGCTGTACTGTAATTCACAGCAGCTTTTATTCTTCAGCAGGTCCTTCTTCAGTGGTACTTTCTGCCCCGAGTGATTCGAAGACATCATCCACTGCAGCTTCCTGCTCATCCATTTCAACTTTGGAACCGACAATAATATCGTTGTATTGTCTGAGTCCGGTACCGGCAGGTACTTTGTGACCAACCACCACATTCTCTTTGAGTCCGCGGAGGAAGTCTTTCTTAGCCTCGATAGAAGCCTGAGTAAGTACTTTGGTTGTTTCCTGGAATGATGCGGCAGATAACCAGCTCTCGGTTGAAAGCGCAGCTCTGGTAATACCCAGCAGGATCGGCTTGGAAATAGCCGGTTCGGCTTCACGGGTTTCCAGTTCAGCTTTATCTTCCTTGATCAGCTGATTGTTAACCTCACGCACTTCACGTCGATCCAGAATGGTACCCAGCTTAAGTTCGCTCCCACCAGCGTTGGTAACCACGAACTTACCGATGAGTTCATCATTTCTGGTATTCAGCTCAAA
The DNA here is from genome assembly GCA_964413935.1 of uncultured Balneolaceae bacterium. Classification (GTDB taxonomy): domain Bacteria; phylum Bacteroidota; class Rhodothermia; order Balneolales; family Balneolaceae; genus CAYPTY01. The sequence continues at coordinate 42,160 of CAYPTY010000018.1, forward strand.
ACGGTCAACCTTATCGCCTTCCAGATACATGGTATCTCCCGGATCAGTGATCTCAACCTTCTGCATCATGGTGCGAACGATAACTTCAATGTGCTTATCGTTAATCTTCACACCCTGAAGTCGGTATACTTCCTGAATCTCATTCACAAGGTAAGACTGAACCGCAAATGGACCGAGGATATTAAGGATATCCTGAGCGGGTACCGTACCATCAGAGAGCGATTGTCCAGCCTGAACGAAGTCGTTAGACTGCACAAGAATATGCTTGGATAGCGGAATGAGGTATTTCTTCTCATCTGTGCCGTCCTTACTCCGGACAGTCACTTCCTGAGAACCTCGTTTTCTGCCGCCCATTTCCACGATACCATCAATCTCGGTAACGATGGCCGGATCGGCCGGTGAGCGTGATTCGAACAGTTCGGTTACACGCGGCAGACCAGCGGTGATATCCTTGGATTTGGAAGTTGCTCTCGGAATCTTCGCAAGTATCTGACCAGCAGAAACTTTCTCACCATCTTCAACAACGATGTGCGTCTCTACGGGGAGGGTATTTTCTTTCAGTCGGTCGCTACCGCCTTTAACGATCAGTGTCGGCACCAGTGAACGATCCTTGGAATCGATAATTACCTTTTCCTTGTGGCCGGTTTGTGAATCGGTTTCATCGGAATAGGTAATTCCATCGATGATATCCTTGTATTCAACTTTACCGTCCATCTCTGAGAAGATCAGGGCGTTGTATGGATCCCACTTACAGAGAGGTGCTCCTTTTGGAACCATATCTCCCTCTTCAACGAGCAATTCAGAACCATAAGGCACATTGTAGCTAACCAGTACAGTACCTTCCTCGTTGATAATTCTCATTTCACCCGCACGGCTGAGGATGATGTTATGCTCCTCTTCACCGTCGTTATAATTAACAACACGGATGTTTTCAAATTCAACTTTACCGCTAAACTTAGCTTTGTGCTGAGAATCAGCTTCCAGACGTGAAGCTGTACCACCAACGTGGAATGTTCTAAGGGTAAGCTGTGTACCCGGCTCACCGATAGACTGGGCAGCGATAACACCTACGGCCTCACCTGTTTCAACCAGGGTTCCGCGGGCCAGGTCACGTCCGTAACATTTGGCGCATACACCTCGACCCGTTTCACAGGTCAGAACCGAACGGATTTCCACTTCTTCGATAGAGGTTTCGGCAATCTTACCAGCCACTTCCTCGGTGATCATTTGATTGGCCTCACAAATGAGTTCATCCGTCAGTGGATCGAACACGTCGTGCATAGATACACGCCCCACGATACGATCTTCCAGTCTTTCAATGATGTCCTCATTATCTTTAAGAGCCTGCATTTTAATACCTCTAAGGGTACCGCAGTCATCTTCGGTAATGATCACATCCTGTGATACGTCAACTAGTCGACGGGTAAGGTAACCGGCATCGGCTGTTTTAAGAGCCGTGTCGGCCAGACCTTTACGCGCACCGTGTGTTGAGATAAAGTATTCAAGTACGGTAAGACCTTCACGGAAAGAGGAGAGAATCGGATTCTCAATTACCTCGTTACCGCCCTGTTGCATGGAACTTTTCTGTGGTTTTGCCATCAGACCACGCATACCACCCAGCTGGCGAATCTGTTCTTTCGAACCCCTCGCACCTGAGTCGGCCATCATGAATACCGGATTGAATCCACTTTTATCTGTTGCAAGTGCATGGAACAGGGTTTCAGAAACCCGGTTTGTGGTGGATGTCCACTTATCAATAACCTGATTGTATCGCTCATTGTCGGTAATGAAACCCATCTCATAACGGGACTGGATTTCAGTTACTTCATCTTTAGCTTTATTAATCAGTTCAGCTTTGGCTTCCGGAATGATGATGTCTTCCAGGTTGAAGGACAAACCACCAAGGGTTGCCTGTTCAAATCCTAACTTCTTCATTTTATCCAGGAAGTCGGATGTACGCTGTGTTCCGGCTTCGCTATGAATTTCACCAATCAGAACACGGAGCTCTTTTTTACCCAGTGTTTTATTGATGTAAGAAATTCCTTCCGGCAGGATCTGATTAAAAATGACCCGCCCTGTGGTGGTCAGCATCATTTCATGGCTGCTTTCACCTTCTTTGGTAACCGGAATACGAACGTTAATCTTCGCGTGAATGTCGAGGCGGCCCTGGTCAAAAGCTACCAGTACTTCCTCAGGAGAGGAGAAGTATTTGCCTTCGCCTTTTTTGCCTTCAGCCATTTTGGTGAGGTAATAAATACCCAGAACCATATCCTGTGACGGTACTGCAATCGGGCCACCGGATGCCGGCGACATGATATTATGGGAACCAAGCATCAGAACGGATGCTTCAACCACCGCGTCATGGCTCAGCGGTAAGTGAACCGCCATCTGGTCACCGTCAAAGTCAGCGTTGAAAGCCGTACATGAAAGCGGATGCAAGCGGATAGCTTTCTCTTCAATCAATACCGGCTGATAAGCCTGAATACCAAGTCTGTGAAGCGTCGGTGCACGGTTCAGCATTACGGGGTGTCCGTCGATTACATTCTCGAGCACTTCCCATACAACCTGATCACGACGCTCAACTACTTTCTTCGCAGATTTAACCGTTTTCACATAGCCGCGCTCAATAAGCCGGCGTATGATAAACGGTTTATACAGCTCAACCGCCATTTCCTTCGGAAGACCGCACTCGTGCATTTTGAGTTCAGGACCTACCACAATCACCGAACGACCGGAGTAGTCAACCCGCTTACCCAGCAGGTTCTGACGGAATCGGCCGCTCTTACCTTTCAGCATGTCGCTGAGTGATTTTAGAGGACGGTTGTTGTTTCTTACCGCGTTGGATTTTCTTGAGTTGTCATAAAGAGAGTCAACCGCTTCCTGCAGCATTCTCTTTTCGTTACGAAGAATTACATCCGGCGCCTTGATGTCAATCAGACGTTTCAGGCGGTTGTTTCGGATGATGACTCTTCGGTAAAGGTCATTCAGGTCAGAAGTTGCAAAACGTCCACCTTCCAGCGGTACCAGAGGTCTCAGCTCCGGTGGAATTACCGGAATTACACGCTGTACCATCCACTCTGGTTTATTTTCGGTGTGGAGGTTAGCTGCACGGAAACTTTCGATTACCTGCAGTCGCTTCAGCTTTTTCTTTTTGCGCATCTGTGAAGTTTCATTCTTCACTTCATGACGCAGCTGATAGGCCAGATTATCCAGTTCCAGATCAGCCAGCATGGCTTCAACGGCATCTGCACCTTCTTTCACGATGAATTTATCTTCATCGTCATCGTCCAGTTCGTAGTTATCATCACCGAGCTGGTCAAGGATATCGTACTTCTCCTCTTCAGAGATCAGATCGCCTTTGTTATAGCCAAGATCGCGAGCAAGTCCCGGGTTGGTGATCACAAAGGTTTCATAATAAATGATACGCTCCAGATTCTTGGAAGAAAGTCCAAGCAGGTAAGCAATCTTGTTCGGTAATGATTTGAAATACCAGATGTGCACAACCGGAACAGTCAGGGTAATATGCCCCATGCGCTCCCGTCGTACGGCTTTTCGGGTTACTTCAACACCGCAACGATCACAAATGATACCCTTATAACGGATACGTTTGTATTTACCGCAGTGGCATTCGTAATCTTTTACCGGACCAAAAATCTTTTCACAGAAAAGACCGTCCATTTCCGGCTTGAAGGTACGATAGTTGATGGTTTCCGGTGTCAGTACTTCACCATGAGATCTCGAAAGTATGGTCTCAGCAGAAGCGAGTGAAACGCCGATGCTGGAGAAATCTTTAGTGACTGTTAATGTTTTTGTTGACGGCAAGGATCTTCCTCCGATTTTATTAACAGTTATTATTCAATATTGATATCGAGTCCGAGACCCATAAGCTCTCGAAGCAATACCTTAAAGGATTCGGGCACATCACCGTCAGGCAGATTCTCGCCTTTCACGATGGCCTCGTACACTTTTGAGCGACCTTTAACATCGTCACTCTTCACAGTCAGCATTTCTTTCAGGATGCTGGAAGCACCATAAGCATAGAGTGCCCAAACTTCCATCTCTCCGAGTCGCTGCCCGCCAAACTGTGCTTTACCACCCAGTGGTTGCTGCGTAATGAGAGAGTATGGACCGATTGAACGTGAGTGCATCTTATCCTGAACCAGGTGATTCAGTTTCAGCATGTAGATGTAACCCACGGTAGTCTGCTGTTCGAATGGAATACCGGTCTGACCATCATAAAGGGTCACACGACCGCCCTTAGGCAGACCTGCTTCATCCAGCATTCCCTGAACTTCGTCATAGGTAGCTCCATCGAAAATGGGTGATGCAAATTTCACACCCATTTTGCTGGCGGCCCAGCCCAGGATGGTCTCATAAATCTGACCCAGGTTCATACGGGATGGTACGCCAAGGGGATTAAGACAGATATCAACCGGTGTTCCGTCTTCCATATAAGGCATGTCCTCGATCGGTACGATCTTGGCTACCACACCTTTATTTCCGTGACGGCCGGCCATTTTATCACCTACCTGAAGCTTACGTTTTTTGGCTACATAAACTTTGGCTTTCTGGATAATTCCCGGTGGCAGTTCGTCTCCTACCTGAATCTGGAATTTACGTCGTTTGGCTTCTGCGTCGATTTCTCTTCTCAGTTCCCGATAGTTTTTGAAGAGCAGTTTCACATGCTCAACCAGTTCACCGTCGGTTGCCCAGTCTATGTTCTCGTTAATATTAACGGGATCAATTTCCTCAAATACCGACTTTTTGTACTTCTCCCCTTTAGGAATCAGCTCATGCTCGCTGTAATCAAATACACCCGGAGATGTTTTATCACGAAGCAGGCTGTACATTTTGTCTGCCCATTTCTGGTTCAGGTCAGCAAGCTGCTGCGCATGGCGCTCATTTTCCTGCTCAACCAGTTTTTTCTCTTCCTTACGGGATACCAGCTCATCGCGTTTACGGCTAAACAGCTTGGTATCGATAACCGTACCGGAAACACCCGGAGGTGTTTTCATAGAAGCATCCTTCACATCACCGGCTTTGTCACCGAAGATGGCTCTAAGCAGTTTCTCTTCCGGAGTTGGATCTGTTTCTCCCTTCGGAGTAATTTTACCAACCAGGATATCGCCCGGATTAACCTTTGCGCCTACCCGGATAATCCCTTTTTCATTCAGGTTGCGGGTAGCTTCTTCACTTACATTCGGAATTTCACGGGTCAGTTCTTCCTCACCTCGTTTGGTATCCCGAACCTGTTGTTCGAATTCTGTGATGTGGATGGAAGTGTAGAGATCTTCCTGTACGATGCGCTCACTGATTACAATCGCATCCTCAAAGTTATATCCACGCCATGGCATGAATGCAACCAGAAGGTTACGACCCAGTGCAAGCTCACCGCCCTGAGTGGAACATCCATCAGCCAGTGGCTGACCTTCCTTCACTTTGGTACCAACCGTTACTACCGGGCGTTGATTGTCGCAGGTATCCTGATTGGTTCTTTCAAATTTCTTGAGATAATAGGTTTTGATGCCTTCATCGAAATAGCAATTCTGCTCCATCTCAGAACGGTCATACTTAACCCGAATCTCGGTACCACTTACGTAAACCACTTCACCAGGACCTTCAGCCGTGATGATGGCGCGGGAATCTCTGGCGGCGCGGTGTTCCAGTCCGGTACCTACAACCGGAGATTCCGGTCTCAGCAGAGGTACTGCCTGACGCTGCATGTTCGAACCCATCAGGGCACGGTTCGCATCATCATGTTCAATGAATGGAATAAGTGCGGCAGCCAGAGAGGTAATCTGGTTGGTGGCCACATCCATGTATTCTATCGTATCCGGTTTCACCTGAAGGTAGTTACCCTCGCGCATTCTGGAGAAGACCGTTTCATTTTTGAAGAAACCTTTATCGTCCAGTTCCGCATTAGCCTGTGCAATGGTGGTATCATCTTCCTGCTCAGCAGCCAGATATTCCACGCTTTTGGTCACTTTACCGTCTTTTACCTTGCGGTAAGGTGTTTCGATGAAGCCGAAGTCATTCACCTTTGCATGGATACAGAGAGATGAAATCAGACCGATGTTCGGACCTTCCGGAGTTTCAATCGGGCAGAGACGACCATAGTGAGTATAGTGAACATCACGAACCTCAAAACCGGCACGCTCTCTGGTAAGACCACCCGGACCCAATGCCGACATACGACGCTTGTGCGTCAGCTCAGCAAGCGGGTTTGTCTGGTCCATAAACTGGGACAGCTGGTTGGTCCCGAAAAAGGTATTGATGACCGAAGAAATGGTTCGGGCATTTACCAGATCCTGCGGAGTGAGCTGTTCAGCATCGCGGGAGTTCATTCGCTCTTTGATGGTTCTGGCCATTCTTGCCAGACCTACTGCAAATTGCTGACCGAGCTGTTCGCCTACTGTACGAACCCGTCTGTTACTCAGGTGATCAATATCATCAACCTGTGATTTCAAGTTCTTAAGACGGATTACCTCTTTTACAATTGCGACAATGTCTTCTTTAGTGAGATGCTGAACCGTGAGTTCAGTATCCATTTTGAGGCGTTTGTTAAGTCGGTATCGACCTACTTCACCAAGATCATATTTCTTATCGCTGAAGAAGAGTCGCTCCAGAACCGCTCTCGCTGTTTCCGGATCCGGCATCTCACCGGCACGGATTTGCTGATATACTTCGCCCAGAGCAGAACGCTCATCGTGGGTCGGATCTTTACGAAGGGTATTCATGATAACAGATCGCTCTGATTCTTCAGGGCTGATCTTCTGAACCAGAACCTTTTTCAGGTCTGCTTCCTTCAGTATTCCGTAATCATCTTCGGTGAGTTCATGATCACGTTCGAGCAGGATTTTTCGGCTGGTGGCTTCGGTAACCTCTCCGGTTTCATCATCCACCACTTCTTCCGTTTCTTCAACAACAATATTCTCGGCGAGACGCTTGCCAACCAGATTTTTGTTGTAATCTGTTTTGGTCTTAACCGCGATTTCATCAGATAGTTCAAAGAGGGAAAGGAGGTCAAGATCAGTTGAATAACCCAGGGCACGCAGCAGCGTGGTTGCCGGGATTTTCTTTTTCCGGTCGATATATGCCCAGAGTACATCACGGATATCCGTGGTCAGTTCAATCCAGGATCCCTTGAATGGAATTACGCGGGCTGAATAAAGCTGGGTTCCGTTCGGGTGTACGGACTGGCCAAAGAATACACCTGGAGATCGGTGCAGCTGGCTTACAATTACCCGTTCAGCACCATTGATGATGAATGTACCACGATTGGTCATCCATGGAAGGTCTCCAAGGAAAACTTCCTGTTCGATAGTCTCACTGGCCTCATCACCTTCATCAACGGAAGACAGACGAAGCTTGGCTTTTAGAGGAACTGCGAAAGTAAGGCCACGATCCTGGCATTGTTTGATGTTATACTTTGGTGTATCAACGGTGTAGTATAAAAATTCCAGAATATGTGTTTCCCGGGTATCCTGAATCGGGAAGTTCTCGTTGAAGATCCGCTGCAGCCCTACATTTTCACGCTGATTTGGAGCAACGTCGAGCTGGACAAATTTTTCAAAGGATTCCAGCTGGATATCGAGAAAGTCAGGATAATCAATTACGTTTCCGGTTTTTCCAAACGAAAGGCGTTCAGTGTTTGGAATTTTTTTCATTGTCTTTGTCAAAAGGAACCTCTCCTCTTTGATTGATTGTAATGTCGAAAATAGACGAACCCATGCAGCTCACCACTCACGGGAAATTGAATACGCAAATAGCCAATACCGTATTTCACGATATTGGCTAATGCGATTTTGCTGATAGAATGGTTACTTGAGCTCTACTTCAGCGCCTGCTTCTTCGAGCTTGCTTTTAATCTCTTCAGCTTCTTCTTTTGCAACACCTTCTTTGATGGTATTAGGTGCACCATCTACCAGTTCTTTGGCTTCTTTCAGTCCAAGTCCGGTAATGCCGCGTACTTCTTTAATTACGGCAATTTTCTTGGCACCGGCAGAGGTAAGAACTACATCAAATTCTGTTTTTTCTTCAGCACCGCCGCCGCCTTCGCCGCCACCGGCAGCAGGGCCGGCAACCGCAACTGCTGCTGCAGCTGGTTTGATGTCGTATTCTTCTTCCAGAACTTTTGCAAGTTCGTTGGCTTCTTTGATGGTCAGGTTGACTAATTGTTCAGCTAATTCTTTAACGTCAGCCATTGTTATTTCTCCAGTTGTATTTGTAAGTAAAATTCGTTGTTAAACAGTGATATTATTCTTCCGCTTTTTCAGCGATGGTATTGATAGCGCCAACAAGATTTGAACCCTGGGATCCCAGTGCTCCAACCACATTGGACAGCGGTGCCATGAGTAAGCCCATGATGTCGCCGATGATTTCGTTTTTGGATTTCATCGCGGCGAGGGCATCAAGCTGATCTGCACTATAGAAGTCACCATCAATGAGAGCAGCTTTAAACTGCGGCTTATCATTTTGTTTGATGAAATCTTTCAGCACTTTGGCTGGTGCAGCCAGTTCTTCCTCAACAAAGGCAAAACCGTTTTGCTCTACCAATTGGGGATACAAATCTTCGTATCCACCCACTTCTTCCATGGCCTTCTTAACAAGATTGTTTTTATAAACCTTGAAGAAGACATTGCCTTTTCTGAAAGCTCCTCTCAGCTCATTGATATCAGCTACCGACATTCCGGAGTAGTTCGTCACATAGACGGCACCGGAGTTACTCAGTCGATCGGTGATTTCAGTGAGAACGGCTTTCTTTTCAGCTGTTCCAGGCATAATTACAATCCTTTTTAGTTAAGTGATGTAATGGAGGCTCTGCTCAGGGCGATGCTTGGACCCATGGTCGTGCTCATGAAGACGCTCTTCACATAGGTTCCTTTTGCGGATGCTGGTCTCAGCTTCAGAACGGTCTGAAGGAAAACCTCTGCATTCTCGCGGATCTGCTCCGGATTAAAGCTCACTTTACCGATTGATGTGTGCAGGATACCGGCTTTGTCAACGCGGAAGTCGATCTGACCCGCTTTAACTTGCTTAACAGCATCTGCAACATCCATAGTTACGGTACCACTTTTTGGGTTAGGCATCAGACCTCTTGGACCGAGGAATCGACCTAACTTTCCGAGTTTACCCATTACATCCGGTGTGGCGATAATCACGTCGATATCAGCCCAACCGTCTTCAATTTTCTGTATGTAGTCATCAAGTCCTACGTGATCAGCTCCAGCTTCCTGGGCTTCGGCCTGCTTAGCTTCGTTCACTAAAGCCAGAACCCGCACTTCTTTTCCGGTGCCGTGTGGCAGTGATACGGTTCCCCGTACCATCTGGTCGGCGTGCTTTGGGTCAACACCCAGACGCACATCGAGGTCCACAGACGCATCGAAACTAGTGGTAGAAGTCTTCTTAACCAGATCACATGCCTCCGCCAGTGTGTATTCCTTTTCGGAATCTACAAGCGAGGCCGCTTGACTGTACTTTTTTCCTTGTCTAGCCATAATTCTGATCTATGCTAATCTCGTTTTACTCTCAGACCCATGCTTCTAGCCGTACCTGCAATCATCTCTGCTGCAGCTTCAATGTCGAATGCGTTAAGATCCTCCATTTTCACCTGAGCGATTTCTTTGCATTGGTTCCATGTTACCTGACCAACTTTATTGCGGTTCGGCTCACCTGATCCAGACTTCAGTTTTGCTGCCTTCTTGAGAAGCACGGCAGCCGGAGGCGTCTTCGTTTTGAACGTAAACGACTTATCCGTGAAAACTGTAATCTCTACAGGTATAATGGTGCCGGTGTTGTCCTGTGTTTTGGCATTAAATGCCTTACAGAATTCCATGATATTGATACCTGCCTGACCAAGAGCGGGACCTACGGGAGGTGCCGGACTGGCCTGACCACCAACAATCTGGAGTTTCAGGACTTTTTCAACCTTTTTTGCCATATGATTTTTGAGCCTGTATGGTTAATTCTTCAGTTCGTGTGCGTAATAGCTCTTGCTTTGTGTAACTAAGTCGCAGACTCGACCTGATTCACATCTACCTCAACCGGAGTTCTCCGGCCGAAAATACTTACCAATACCCGAAGCTTTAGTTTTTCAGGATTCACCTCCTGAACGGTACCGTCAAAGTCCTTGAAAGGACCGTCGATAACCCTTACTAAATCTCCTTCATTGAATGGAATCTCTACAAGTCCACCTTGCTCCATTAGTTCACGGTTATCGTGAACTCTTCCGATAATGCGCTCTACTTCCTGTTTTTTCAGCGGATTTGGAATTTGTTCATTCCCAATCTTCAGAAAACCAAGGCATGAAGGTGCGCTTTGGATCAGATTGTTTACCTCTTCATCGTAGTGGGTATGGAGAAGAATGTACCCCGGGAAGAAGTTTTTCTCTCTGGTGCGCTTTTTTCCCGCACGGATCTCAACCACGGTTTCAGTTGGGATGAGTATTTCACTCACCTTATCCTGAAGTCCCTGCTCTTCGATTTCCCGTTCGAGAAATTCTTTAACCTTCTTTTCATGACTGGAGAAGCAACGTACAACGTACCAGTCGTGCGTGTTATCGGATTTCATTATTTATAAATAAACTCTAAGATAGTGCTGTAAACCTGATCAACCCCGAATATGAAAACACTCAGGATGATGGAGAACACTACTACGATAATGGTGTTATCAGTTAACTCTTTTTGAGTGGGCCAGGAAACCTTTTTCATTTCCTTGTTAACACCACCAAAAAACTCGCCAATTTTACTCATATCTCATTTTTGTTTGCACGGGTGGAGAGACTCGAACTCCCAACCTGCGGTTTTGGAGACCGCTGCTCTGCCAATTGAGCTACACCCGTAAATTCGTGTGTAGCAAGTTCTAACTAGCCACACCCGTATAAACAGACTAAGAGCAGTCGCTATAGCGACCACTCTCAGCGCTGTTGTAATTTGTTATCCGGGCCTTAGTCCAGAATTTTAGTTACCACACCGGCACCTACGGTACGGCCGCCTTCACGAATCGCAAAG
>CAYPTY010000019.1:0-52771 GCA_964413935.1 uncultured Balneolaceae bacterium
GTCCCAAGTCCCAAGTCCCAAGTCCCAAGTCCCAAGTCCCAAGTCCCAAGTCCCACATCTCATGTCTCAAGTCTCAAAACATAAAACCCATCCAGTACGGAATAGGGGATGCCATTCGGTTTAAACAGCTCTTCTTCCATATGCTGATAGGAAATCAAATGCTTTTCACTATACCCGAATTCTTCAAGCAACTTTCGAAATCCATGGATATCCAGAGGCAGTTTGATGGCCTCGCCCACCATCGCCACTCCGGAGGTGAAGGAACTTCGGTGAAAGGCGTTCAGCTCGTTCAGGGAAAAGACGGTGCTGATCAGCGTAGTTTTATCGCATAAAGTCGTAATATGTCTGAGGACCTCTTTAGCTGTTTCCAGGCTCAGATAATCAAAAAAACCTTCCGCGATAAAGCAGGTCGGCCGATTGGCCTCAAATTCGGGATGCCTGGTTAATACTTCATACAGACTCTGTGTGCTTACATCTATGGGTAAAAGATGGAGGTATTGGTTCATCAGTCCTGATTCTTCCAGATACTTCTGCTTCTCAGAAATCATGAATCCGGTGTCTATTTCAAAGGCTCGTATCTTCTTTGTGGATGCCATCCATGCGGAGTGGTCAAAACCGGATCCTAGCACCACCACCTGAGTACACCCTTCCTCCATCGCTTTCTGCAATTCTTCTATGATGTAATATTTCCGGCCGATGATATGCATAAGGTCGCCGGGTAAAAGCAATTCCTCCCACCAGATAAAAAAGGCCCGCCACCATTTCGATTTCAGCGTTTTCTCATACCATTTTAAATGAGCGGGCAGCCTTTGCACCATGGCTTTGTAAAAGTGAATCACTTTTGCATTAAAAAGGGACCTGTAGGGTTCTTTCAGTGTTAAACCAAAAAACTTTACCGTGATAAAAGCCGCAGTGTGACTCAGTTTGCCTGCCATGTTTATTTTAAACCTTAAAAATATTCCAGGGCTGGGTATCGGGTAAACCGGTCTCAAACGTCATTTCTTCTTTCTGGGTGGGATGGGTAAGACTGAGTCGCATGGATCTCAACCCAAAGGTTTCATTGTGTTTGGTACCCCCGTATTTCACATCACCCCAGAGTGGATAGTTTTCTTTCGAAAACTGGGCGCGAATCTGATGAGGCCTTCCGGTAATCAGCTCAATTTCCACCAGGCTCATTTTATTGATCTGTTTCAGCGTCTTAAAACGAAGTTCAGCTTTTTTGGTGAAGCCTTTAGCCTTGTTGTGAACCTCTGTTTTGTTGGTCTTATTATTTTTAGCCAGATGATGCATCATTTTTCCGGATTCAGGCGTCAAGCCTTCTACCACGGCATAATAAAGCTTATCAAATTCCCGCTCACGAACCTGTTCAGATAATCTTGATGCTGCTTTCGATGTGCGTGCCATCACCATCACCCCGCTAACCGGCCGGTCCAGTCGATGTACCAGGCCGAGAAATACATTGCCTGGCTTATTGTACTTTTTCTTGAGATACATTTTGCACAGGCTCAACGCATCCGGATCACCGGTATGATCGCCCTGGCTCAGTAAATTGGCAGGTTTATCAATCACCAGCAGGTGATTGTCTTCATAAAGAATGGGAATGTTTGGCCTGGTGCCGGTGTGATGCATGGAGAAAACTAATTTTTCTATCTTTAAGGATGGCTGATAATATTGATATCAAGGTGCAGGACAAAGTTGCAAATCTGCCTACCTCACCCGGAGTTTATATTTACAAAGATAAGAACGATTCAGTTCTGTATGTAGGTAAAGCCAAAAAGCTCAGAAACCGGGTTCGTTCCTATTTCCAGGAATCCAGGCCCGTTGACGGTCGTATCCGATCCATGGTTTCGCGTATTGCCGATCTGGAGGTGATTGTGACTGATTCAGAAGGAGAAGCCCTGATTCTGGAAAATACGCTGATCAAAAAACACCAGCCCCGGTATAATATTATGTACCGGGATGATAAGTCCTATCCATACATCTGTGTGACTCCGGGTCCCAAGCCAAGAATCTTTCCCACCCGAACCGTCATAAAAGATGGCAGTAAGTATTTTGGTCCTTATGACAGTGTATCCCATCTCCGACGCATGCTTGAAACCATACGAAAGGGTTTCGGACTGTGCACCTGTGCGGTATCCCCTAAAATAATCGATAAAACCCGTGGAGTACCCAAGTGGCATTCCTGTTTTGATGATTATCTGCAAAATTGTTCAGGCGACTGGCCCGACGACCTATATCAGGATACCATAAAAAAAGTAGAGCGGATCCTGAATGGAAAGACCGATCAGCTGGTGCGTGAGCTTAAGGAGGAAATTGAGATTGCAGCTCAGGCTCTGGAATTTGAGCAGGCTGCCAAACTGCGCGACAGCATGCATTCGGTGCAGAAATACAGCCAGAAAATGAAAGTGGTCGCTAATCAGCTGGTAAACCGGGATATCTTTGCGGTGAAGCGTGAATTTGAGCTGAATGAAGCATGTGGGGTGTTATTCCGCATCCGGGAGGGTAAGCTGGTGGGTAAATTCCACCGCTTTATGAAAAACATTGAGGACTTGAAGGACGAAGAATTGCTGCAGTCCTTTGTGGAAGATTATTATACCGGTCAGTATGCCGGAGCTATCCCGGATGAGGTGTACCTGAGCCATGAACTGCCCGACGCTGAACCCCTGACTCAGTATCTGGAGAATGAACTGGGCAAAAAAGTGAAAGTGCATGTGCCACAGATTGGCGAAAAAGCCCAGTTGATTAAAATGGCTGTCGTAAATGCTGAATTGCTGATCAGTGAGCGGTTGCTTCAAAAGCAAAGTGCGGAAAAAGAACGCATTCCGCATGCTGTTAAGGAACTCAAAGAACATCTCAGGCTGAAGCGCCTGCCCAGACGAATCGAATGTTTTGATAACTCCAACTTCCAGGGAAAAGATGCAGTTGCTTCCATGGTAAGCTTTGTGGATGCCAAACCCCGGAAAAGTGAATACAAGCGGTTTCACATTAAAACCGTGGAAGGTCCCGATGATTTTGCATCCATGCGGGAAATCATCAAACGACGGTATGGAAGGGTCAAGAAGGATAAGCTGCAGGTACCTGACCTTATTGTGGTGGATGGAGGCAAAGGACAATTAAATGCCGCCATCGAAGCCCTGAAGGAAATCGATTTTTATGGTGAAACAGAAATTGTGGGCCTAGCCAAACGGCTGGAGGAAGTGTTTATACCCGGGTATTCAGACTCCGTGATGATCCCCAAAAAATCAACAGCACTTAAACTGTTACAGCAGGCCAGGGATGAAGCACACCGTTTTGCCATTACCTTCCATCGTCAGAAAAGAGCTAAACGGACCTTTACCACGGAGCTGACTGACATAAAGGGAGTAGGAGAGAAGACGGCACAAAAGTTGCTCAAGGAGTTTGGATCGGTTTCGGAAATCAAAAAACTGAGCCTGAAACAGCTGGAAACCCTGGTCGGGCCGAAAGCTGCCGAAGCAATTTACATCCATTTTCAAAACTGAATCGTATTTATTGTCGTCTAAGCAGGATAACCGCATCGGAACATCTAACATCAAGATGTGATATACACCTTTCGGATATCGGTGTAACATACGATCAGCATAAACAGGAATGGATTCATAATACAGCAGAATCCTTCCAAAACGGTTCTTTGTAAACTTTTATAACAAATGTGTAAACCGAATTCTTTTCGAACTGAATTTGTGTTTATTCATGGAAGGTACAAGACCAAAGCCCAGAGGGTAATTTTATGGAATTCAGAAAGAACAACACTATCAACAGCAGCTATACTCAGAAAGATGATCAGGATCTGGTTCGCCTGTTTCGAAGAAAAGGCGATGAACAGGCCTTTTCAGAACTGATGAATCGTCATCAGACAAAAATATATTCCTACATCTACAGTATGGTGACCAACGCAGAGGTTGCCAACGACATCTTTCAGGAAACCTTCACTAAGGTGATCACCAAAATGGATGATACCTATAATGAACAGGGTAAATGGATCGCCTGGGTGATGCGTATTGCGCATAATGCCACAATTGATTATTTAAGAAAACAAAAGAGATTTGTAGACGTTAGCAGCTCGTACGATGACGAATCCAGAACGGATTTCTATGAGCGACTGGAAGATACAAGTGTGGTGGATGCAGACGTCAAAATGGCTGATGAGGAAACACGCAAAAGCCTGATGAAACACATTGCACGCCTTCCGGAAGAACAGCGTCAAGTCGTACTTCTGCGGCATTATTATGAAATGCCGTTTAAAGAAATCGCTGAGCTGACAAATGTGAGTATCAACACGGCCCTGGGTCGCATGCGATACGCACTTATCAATCTCAGAAAATATTTCGAAGAAGAAAGACAACACGAGTTAAAATATGCCAAAGGATGAAGGTGTAATTCGCTATCTGATGAAGGAGATGGATCCTTCGGAGGAGATCGAATTCGAACGATGTATGATGGAGGATGATAATCTCCTGATTGAAGTCGAATCGCTCAGGCAAGTCCTGAAAAAGACCAATCAGCTCCCAAGATTGAATCCTCCACAAAATCTAACTGAACACATAACCCGCAAAGCCGCTACCTATCGACAAAAACAGCTACTAAGTTTCCGAATACAACAAATCCCATATATACAGTATGCCGCAGCCGCAGTGATTATCGTAGCTTTTGGCATCACATACAGTATAAGTCTGAATAACGGAAACTCTGTAACTGAAGAGGCCACTGAGATGGTCTTACCTCAGGAAGTGGCACAAAAACCGCAGGTGCAACAAAACAGCGCTCAACCTGTGTTGAATGGAATAAGCAGTGTCAACCGGGCAGCTGTAACGGAATCCCCAGATCCATGGATTGACCGCAATAATATGATTCGCTTTGCGGAAGGCTCTGCCGGTATCAGCGAGTCCTCGAATACCGCCTTTCAACAGGAACTTCAAAGCAGCTATGAGAAGCTGACTCGCATTGAAGACAGTATCTTTGCACCGGGAACAAGGATCCCATCCATTCAGTATACGGGTAGTCGGAACTAGGCCCTAAAGGCACATGCCAGCACTGTTATAAGCCACATGTTAAAAAGTGAATAACATGTGAATAACTATTTTTGTTTGCCAAAAGCACCGGCTTTATATTCGTTACTCACAGCACGAAAATCCAAAGAGAATCGATTTAGATGGGAAAAGTCATTTCAATAGCCAACCAGAAAGGCGGGGTCGGAAAAACGACAACAGCTATTAATCTCGCTGCAAGCCTGGCTGCTATTGAGCATCCCACACTGGTTATTGATATCGATCCCCAAAGTAATACCACCAGTGGTTTAGGTATTGATTCTACTACAGTTACAAATTCAATTTATAATGTAATGATCGGAAGTGTTGAGATTTCCGACATAATTCGGCAGACGGAACTTGACTTTCTGGATTTGGTTCCGGCCCATATCAATCTGGTGGGAGCTGAGATCGAAATGATTGAAAGAGAGCAGCGTGAGAAAATCCTGGAAAGGGCGCTGAGTGAGCTCAGAAAGAAATATGATTTTATCATCATTGATTGTCCGCCTTCATTGGGATTGTTGACAATTAATGCTTTGACCGCTTCCAATTCAGTAATGATACCGGTTCAGTGTGAGTATTTTGCCCTCGAAGGACTGGGACAACTCCTGAATACCATCAAGATTGTAAGACAGCACCTGAATCCCGATCTGGAAATCGAAGGTGTGCTTCTAACCATGTATGATACCCGCACCCGTTTGTCAAATCAGGTTGCCGACGAAGTAAAAAAATACTTTGATGATCGCGTTTTTAAATCGGTCATTACCCGGAATATCCGTCTGGCAGAAGCACCAAGCTTCGGAAAACCTGCACTACTGTATGATTCTACCAGTGCAGGGGCCAAAAACTACCTCACACTGGCCAAAGAAGTGATCAAGCGCAATCGCAAACTCTTCAAAAACAGCCCCGTTCTGGCGGGATAAATAAATGGCATCCAAAAAGGTACTTGGACGTGGCCTTGGCGCCTTCTTTCCTGAGTATGCCTCAGAGGAAGAGAAAGCAGCAGCCCGGAAAGAATCAGGGAATGATCCTATTGCCAAAAGTCTGAGCACCCAGGAACGCATCAATGTTGTTCTGCATGTGCCGGTCGACCACATTCGCCCAAATCCTCATCAGCCCAGAAGTGAATTCTCGGAAGAAGCTCTTGACGAACTGGCCGCATCCATAAAAGAACATGGTTTAATTCAGCCAATCACGGTTCGCTACCTTGGAGAAAAAAGATTTGAGCTGATTAGTGGCGAACGCAGGTTGAGAGCTTCTAAACTTGCCGGCATCGAAGAAATTCCGGCTTATATAAGAGAAGCCGATGATGAACAGAGTATGGCCTTTGCGCTTATTGAGAACATTCAGCGTGAAGAACTGAACCCTCTTGAAGTGGCCGTCGGCTATAAGCGCTTACTGAATGAGTTTAATCTGACACAAGCTGAAGTGGCCAACAGGGTGGGAAAAAACCGGGCTACCGTTGCCAATATGATGCGCCTGCTGGCTTTACCCGATTATGTGCAGCTTGCACTGAAACATAATGAAATTTCTGCAGGACATGCACGAGCTTTACTGGCCGTTGAAGATGAAAAGGCACAAAAACAGCTGCTTTCAAAAATAATCAAACAAGGCTGGTCGGTAAGGCAAATCGAAGACGCCATCCGTAAATTGTCGGATCCTGCCAGGCAGAAGAAATCCGTTGCCGTTGAGGCATCAAATCCCTTCATTGAGGAAATCTCAAGCCGGCTCAGACGAACCCTGGGCACAAAGGTGAATCTGCGACAAAAGAAAGACGGTGGCGAAATCAGAATTGAATATTATTCCGATGAAGATCTGGAGCGAATCCTGGCGAAGCTGGACTCCATTTCTTAGCCTTTTCCTTGCTTTCCTGATTACAGCACCCGAAGCCTATAGTCAACCAGGAAAACTGAACTATCAGCATTTCCGCTACCACCCACCATCCAAAGGAGTTCACTTTCAGGCTACAGATTCGGTGATGAGACGCTATCCCGATCCCAAAAAGGTACTTCGAAGATCGCTCATCATACCCGGCTGGGGGCAGTTAACCAATAAACAGGCATGGAAGGTACCCATTGTGTATGGACTGCTGGGCGGTTTGGCCTACTACAGTACCTACCTCACCAGAACCTATCATGACTACCGGGCGGCTTATTACAATGTGGTGAATGGGGCAGAGAGCGACTTCAGATTCGGAGCAACCCCATCTTATATCCAAAGTACAAATACCACATTACTGCGTTCAAGGCGCAATCAGTTCAGGAACCGCCGGGATTTCGTTTATGTGGGGATATTCCTGGCATATGCACTCAATGCGGTTGATGCTTATGTTTATGCACATTTACGTAATTTCGACGTTTCTGATAATCTCAGTATGAATGCACGACTGGAACCCGAAATCTTTTATGCACAGGGTGAAGCCGTAATGGGCATGTCGGTTTCATTAAATCTATTTAAATCAAGGTGACGCTATGACTGAATCAAACCAAAACCATGTACCTAAGCCCTATGAGCATTATAAGGAGGGTTTCGACAAGGATATCTGGAGTATTTTCAGGGTGATGGGAGAGTTCGTGGAGGGTTATGATAAACTTTACCGGATTGGTCCCTGTATTTCAGTTTTTGGTTCAGCCCGATCCAAACCGGGTGATAAGTACTATGAGCTGGCCGTAGAGACCTCAAAGCGTATCATTGAACGTGGATTCGGGATTATAACCGGTGGAGGTCCGGGTATCATGGAGGCTGGAAACCGGGGTGCACAGGAAGCCAAAGGAAGATCGGTTGGCCTTGGTATTGAACTACCTTTTGAGCAGGGCGTGAATGACTTTGTGGACCGCCACTATGCCATAAATTTTGATTATTTCTTTGTGCGAAAAGTGATGTTCGTTAAATACGCTCAGGGATTTGTGGTATTTCCGGGTGGCTTTGGCACCCTTGATGAGCTTTTTGAAAGCCTAACACTGGTTCAAACCCAGAAAATTTCGCGTATTCCTATTATTCTGTTCGGCTCAGAATACTGGGGAGGTATGGTTGACTGGATTAAAAATACGATGGTGGAATGGGGAACCATCTCAGAATCTGACCTGGAACTGTTTCATGTTACGGATGATCCGGACCATACAGCAGAGATTATTACTGATTTTTACCAGAAAAAAGAACCTATGCCGAATTTTTACTTCTGATTACCCGTTTGGGCTTATGTTGCATTATTCTTAGTTAACATTAGTGCAATATTTTCAGCCCACCTTAGGTTATAGGGTTTATAATGAGGAACATTTTTCTTTTATTAGTTCCTTCGTCAAAAAAAGAAAGAAAATTACGCAAACCATGAAGACTCTACGTTACACTTTGTCTGTACTACTGCTGGTTTTGGTCTCTGCCACTGCTTACGGTCAGACAACCAAAGCTGATGCTATCAAGCTCTTCAACAAGGCTCTTGAGGAAGCAAAAGCCAACAATTTTGATCAGGCTATTGCTGAATTCGCAGAAGCTATCACCCTTGCTGATGAACTCGGAGAAGAGGGCGCTGACATTAAAGACAGGTCAGAAAAGCAATTACCCGGCCTGTACTATAAAAGAGCGGTGGAAGCATTTAATATGTTTCGCAGCTCAAAATCACTGAGTGATCTGGACTCAGCTATTGAAGATTTTAATGAAGCGGCACAGGTTTCCAATCAGTATGACAATACTGAACTGGAACAAAAGGCCAATGGTATTATTCCACAACTCCACTATCAGAAGTCAATTTTCCTCTTCAAGCAGAGTGATTTTGCCGGTGCTGAGGAAGAACTAACAAAAGCACTCGAATTTAATCAGAATTATGCGAAAGCATATTTCCAGCGCAGTGTGGTCTACAAGAAACTGAACCCGAATGATCTTGATGGATACATCACTCTGGTTGATGAAGCGATTGATGTAGCTGAAAATACCGGTGACAGCCGAACACTCAGAAGCGCAAATGAGTCAGCCCATGATGAACTGCTCTATCGGGCAGTGAAGCAAACGGAGAACAACCGACTTTCTACCGCTGTTGAGCTGCTGAATAAAGCACTCAAGTACGATCCCGAATCTGAAGATGTATACTACCGACTTGCGGAGGCACTGAACAAGCAGGGCAAATATGATGATGCTCTACAGCATGCAAACAAAGCTCTTGAGCTTGAGAATGGTGGTAAGTCAGAAAAAGCCAAAATATTCTTTGAAATCGGATTTGCACATCAGGGCAAAGGCGATAATTCTGCAGCCTGCAGTGCCTTCCAGAACGCAGCCTTCGGTGCTTTCAAAGCTCCGGCAGAACATAAGATGGAATACGAACTCAAGTGCGAAACGGCTCGCTGATTCCATCCACTTTTTGAGTTTTATCGAGCCCGCTGTTTTTACAGCGGGCTTTTTTTGTGCTTACAAGGCATAAATTTCAGCCTCTTCTTTAAAGTAAATAGTGGTTTCCCTACCTTCCTGCTGTTTCAGCAAACAAAACTAACTGCACCTGCATACATGCCAAAATCAGCACTCGATCAGCTCTGTGTTAACACCATACGAACCCTTTCTATAGATGCCGTCCAGAAAGCTAAATCAGGTCATCCTGGTATGCCGATGGGGTGTGCCGATATGGCTTATGTTCTGTGGACTAAATTTCTCAAACACAATCCGAATAATCCTGAATGGACGGATCGAGACCGGTTTATTTTGTCAGCGGGACATGGATCCATGCTGCTTTACAGCCTGCTGCATCTCAGTGGTTATGATCTGAGCCTGAAAGAAATCAAAGATTTTCGGCAGCTGGGGAGTAAAACTCCGGGACACCCTGAATACGGTCACACAGCAGGGGTAGAAACTACGACAGGTCCGCTGGGACAGGGTTTCGCAACCGGGGTTGGGATGGCCATGGCTGAAAAATACCTTGCCGATTACTTTAACCGGGACCAGAAGATTATTCATCATTATATCTATGCCATCGTGAGTGATGGTGATTTAATGGAAGGCATTTCCCATGAAGCCGCTTCACTGGCGGGCCATCTGGGGCTGGGAAAGCTGATTTATTTGTACGATTCAAATCGTATTTCCATTGATGGTTCCACTGATCTAGCGTTTACTGAAAATGTATATCAGCGTTTCGAGGCCTATGGCTGGCATGTGGTAGAAATTGATGGCCACGATCATGATCAGATAGCGGATGCAATCAAGGGGGCACAGGATCAGCAAACAAAACCCTCACTGATCATCTGCAAAACACACATTGGCTATGGGAGCCCGAATAAGCAGGATTCTGCAGCTTCCCACGGAGCTCCACTGGGCGAAGATGAAATTAAACTTACCAAAGAAGCCTACAACTGGAATTTCGAGGAAGCATTCACCATTCCGGAAGAGGTAAAAGAGGAATTTGCTAAAGTAGCGGACAAAGGTGCCCTGTTGAATGAAGAGTGGGAGCAACTCCTAAAGACTTATGCTGAAGAAAATGAAGAGTTAGCAGCTCTACTGGAAGAGTTCATTAGTGATGATTTACCCGAAAATCTCTCAGAACTCTTACCTGAATTTGAAAGCGGTACTTCGATGGCGACAAGAAAGGCATCCGGCAAGGTGTTGAACAGCCTGGCAAATCACTTACCCAATCTTATCGGGGGATCAGCTGATCTGGCCGGCAGTAATAACACGACGCTCGAAGACCTGGACTGGTTTGCGCCGGGTGAATCGGGACGTAATGTGCACTATGGTGTTCGTGAGCATGCAATGGCGGCAGCCCTGAATGGGATGGCTCTTCACAAAGGTGTAATTCCCTATGGAGGTACCTTCTTTGTGTTTACCGATTATATGCGCCCATCAATCCGTCTGGCTGCCCTGATGGGGGTACAGGCTATTCATGTGCTCACACACGACAGTATTGGACTTGGAGAAGATGGGCCTACGCATCAGCCTATTGAACACCTGGCCAGTTTACGCGCTATGCCTAATGTGGTTCTCATCCGGCCGGCTGATGCCAATGAAGTGAGCTATGCATGGAAAATTGCACTTGAGAGAACTACTGGGCCAACACTTTTAATTCTTACCCGGCAAAATCTGCCGGTATTCGCGCGAAACCCGCATAATGACGCCTCTCTTACTGAAAAGGGAGCTTATATTCTTGCTGATGCGGATTCAGGCAATCCTGATTGTATCCTTATTGCAACGGGATCTGAAGTCGAAATTGCCATGGAAGCTAAATCCCGCTTAAAAGAAAAGGGGATGGATGCCCGGGTTGTGAGTATGCCGAGCTGGGAACTCTTCGAAGAACAGTCAGCAGAATATCAGGAAAGAGTACTGCCTTCATCGGTCAGCAATCGGGTGGCCATTGAAGCAGGTTCCACCTTTGGCTGGGCAAAATGGGTTGGGCGTGATGGCAAAGTAATTGGATTACACGATTTCGGTGCATCTGCGCCGCACACAGACTTGTATGAGCACTTCGGTCTTACAGCGGAAGCTGTTGTGGATGCAGTAATGAATTAACTGGTATCCCGATAATGTAACTTTATTCCGGGCGATGAACACAGGTAAAGGTGATATCGTCCAGGGTCTCTTCACCTCCAATAAAGCTCTCGAGTGAGTTCTGTATTTTACGGGTGATGGTTTTTGCATGAAGTGAACCGTAAATCTCCATGATGGCTTCCAGGCGTTCTACCCCGTATTCCTGTCCCATCTCATTACGGGCTTCATTGAGTCCATCGGTATAGAACAGCACAGAATCACCCGGCCGGAAATGATATTTCTTTTCCGTGAGGTAGGAATCCAGATTTTCGGAACTGGTCATGCCGAGGGCAAAACCATCCGATTTCAGTTCAAAGGTCGCATCTCTCTCCCTGCTGAAATAAATAGGGGCATTATGGCCCGCGCGGGCAAAAATGAAATGTTCTCCATCCTTCGGGAAAAAGGCAGCAGCTGCCGTTACAAAAGTTTTATCCCGCTTATCGCTTTTTACGTATTCGTTCAGCTGAATAAACAGCTCTTTTGGGTTTGGATGTTCTTTTTCGATGAGAAGCTTTACCAGGGCTTGCATCCTCACCATGTACAATGCCGCTGTTAATCCTTTGCCGGAAACATCGGCAATAATTACATAGGTCCCGTTTTCGGTCTCAATCACATCCACATAATCTCCGCCAACCTCACTGGCTGTATGGGCAAAAGAATAGATCTCCAGGTTTTCGGTATTCGAGGAGGTATCGGGCAGCAAACTGAGCTGAATGGATCTGGCCAGGTCTATTTCCCGCTTTACATCTGATTTTTCAAGTAACTCAACCAGCAGCAACAGAAACATCGAAATAAAACCGAAAGGCAGCAGGGCGTTGGAAAAAAAGACAAATTGTGCCAGATCAAAGAATTGCAGCAGGTAATAACCAACAAAAGAAACTGAGCCAAGTCCGAAAGCCAGTCGGCGAGTGGGGTTCAGGCGCTGAGTCAGGTCAGACATAAGCCGCATAAAGCGGACGTGTCCCGGAAGTCTTCGGCCCTGCGCACGTTCTATATCCTCTACTGCTTCTTTGTAGAGCTGCTTCAGACGTTCGGTATCTGAGCGGAACTCCTTATTGAACCGTTGACGGTTCATTCCCGATACATATTCCTTGTAGAAGGACCGGGTAGTCTGTAGTGCAGTATTTGTTTCGTTTTTTAAGCTCAAATCCGATGGGCCTTAGTTATTTTTCCGGCAGCGGTTTGCTTATTCGAAATAATAGTCAAAATGTTATGAAACTGCATTTATCCCTGCTGAATAAGCCTCTTCAATTCGGATTTTGAGTTTCTCTTTTAATGCTGTCTCACAAAAAGCGGCATCTGCAGCCATAAGATTCACATTGCGGAAATGATGAAGGGTCCAGCCAAAAGTGGAACTCAGTTTAAGGTATTCATCTTTAAGGCTGACATCCGAAATGGTACGCCCGTCAGTGTTTATGCCAATGGATAAGCCACGCTGATACAGCTTGTGCACCACGTGCGATTGTAAAGATGAATACACACCGGTCTGTATGTTGGAAGTGGGGCATATTTCCAGATGAATACCCTCCGACTTGAGCTGCTGCAGCAAGGTTTCATCTTCGGATGCCCGCACGCCATGGCCGATCCGGCTGGGTTTAAAAACCTGCAGTGTTTCCTGAACACTTTCCGCCCCACAGGCTTCACCCGCATGAGCGGTCCGATGTATGTCATGTTCCCTGGCATACTCGAAAGCTTTTATGTGTGCATCAACGGGGTAACCGGCCTCATCAGAGGCAATATCGATACCAACCACATGGGTTCCCTTAAACTGATTGGCCAGTTTGGCCGTGGCCATACTTTTTCCCTCATCAAAATGGCGCAAGGTTGCCAGAATGATGCGGGCTTCAATGCCGGTTTGTTTAATCCCTTCCTGAACGGCATCATTTACGGTATGCACCGCATCTTCAGGCTGCAGGCCTTTCTTGAGATGCAGAAAGGGTGCGAATCGAATTTCAGCATAAATAACGCTGTCTTCTTGTAGCTGGCGAAATAAATCTAAGGTCACCAGCCTAAGTTCTTCCCGGCTTTGCATGATTTCCAGGGCAGCGTTGGCTTTCTGTATGTACTCAAGTAAACTGGAGCAGTGCTCCGGAGCCTTAAATTCTGCCTCATAATCCTCAAAAGAAATTCCCGGCTTTAAACGGCTTACGACCTCATAGCTCAAGGAGCAATCCAGATGCAAATGCAGTTCAATTTTTGGAAGGGCAGATATGTTCAAAAGTGGGGTCGTTTTCAGGTTTCGCGAAGGATAATAAGTTCGGAATTACAATCAAAACACTTAGCTTAGCCTTGAAATCAGCACCCGATTCTTATGTCCAAAAAACTTCTATTCCTGCTCGACGGTATGGCTTTGGCCTACCGTGCTCACTTCGCTTTTATTCGCAGTAATCTCCAGAACTCTGAAGGCATTCCAACCGGCCCCATCATGGGTTTTGCCAATACACTGGAAAAACTGCTGGAAGAATTTGAACCCACACACATCGCGGTCGCCTGGGATACCCATGCGCCAACCATTCGGCATGAATGGGATGAGCAATACAAGGCTAATCGCCCCCCTCAGCCTGATGAGCTGAAGGTGGGCATTCCGATTATTAAGGAAATGGTGGATTATTGGGGGATTCAGAATCTGGAAATGGATGGTTACGAAGCAGACGACATCATCGGTACCATAGCAAGCGATGCCAATGAGGATGATGTGGATGTATATCTTGTCACACCGGATAAAGATTTCATGCAGCTGGTTCATGATCACATAAAAATGTATAAGCCGAATAATTCGGATGGTGGATTTGACCTGATCGGGAGGGAGGAGGTCAAAGCGTATTTCGGGGTGTACCCGGAGAAAGTGATCGATGTGCTGGCCATCATCGGTGACACCTCGGATAACATCCCCGGGGTACCCGGTATCGGAAAAAAAGGGGCCCCAAAACTGATTGACCAATACGGTTCTCTTGAGGAAGTGATTGAAGCTGCTCCAAGCATCACAGCCAAGCGTCAGCGTGAAAATCTGATTGAGTATAAAGATCAGGCCCTGCTGGCCAAAAAAATGGTAACCATACTGACCGATGTGCCTGAAATTAAGGACTGGGAACATTATGGGTGGGAGGGAGCCAATAAAAATGACCTGGGGGCCTTTTTCAAGCGCATGGAATTCAGGACACTGACCCGGAAATACCTGGGTGAAGAGGTTGAAAAAAAAACTCAGGCCACGACTCAAAAAAGTGACCAGGGTAATTTATTCGGGGATGCGCATCAATCTGCATCATCAGCCGGGAATTCGGGCCCGGAAACATCCTTTAACCGAGATGAATGCCAGTATGAACTGGTCACAGACCTGAATAAGTTGAAAGATTGTATACAGCAGAGTCTCAAAGCCGATGTGATCTGTTTTGATACGGAAACCGATGCTGCTGATCCTATCCGGGCGGGATTGGTTGGTATTTCCATATGTCATAAAACGGGCGAAGCCTATTATGTACCGGTAAATGTGGAGGGAGTGCTTCCTCAGAATGAAGTTCTGGACGCTTTTCGGGAGCTTTTTGCATCAGAGCAAATCACAAAAGTAGCTCACAATTTCAAGTTTGATTATCTGATGCTTCATCGGAATGGGCTGCATATCAAAGGCCCTGCTTTCGATACCATGGTAGCGGCTTATCTGATTGACAGCAGCCAGAAATTAAAAATGGACGAACTGTCACAAAAATATCTGGATTACACACCCATCCCCATCACTAAGCTGATCGGGGAAGGTAAAAAGCAGAAGTCGATGGCTGATATCCCGGCTGAGGAAGTTTATGAGTATGCCTGTGAGGATGCGGACATCACCCTCAGACTATATGAAATACTCAAAGACAGGCTGGCAGAGGATGAACTCGGTGAAATAGCCATGGAAGTGGATTTCCCGCTGATCGCGGTACTGGCTGAGATGGAAGAAAAAGGAATTAAGGTGGATACGGGAAAGCTCGAAGCTTTTTCAGAGGAGCTGCTGAGTGATTTGCAGGATTTACAGGCACAGATTTATGAAAAAGCAGGGGAAGAATTTAATGTGAATTCACCCCAGCAGCTGGGTCAGATCCTCTTTGAGAAACTCGGACTGCCCTCGGGTAAAAAAACAAAGACCGGTCGTTATTCTACCTCAGAGAGCGTGCTTTCAGATCTGGCCGTAAAATATGAACTGCCCTCCCTGGTTCTGGATTTTAGGCAGATATCCAAGTTGAAGTCCACCTACGTGGATGCCTTGCCGGAGCTCATCAATCCGGATACGGGCCGGATTCACTCCGAATTCAATCAAACAGTAGCAGCAACCGGCAGGCTTTCCTCTTCAAATCCGAATTTGCAGAATATCCCCATCCGCACATCCCGAGGCCGGGAAATACGCAAAGCTTTTATTCCGGAAGAGGGTTTTAGCATGCTTTCGGCAGATTATTCACAGGTGGAGCTTAGGGTGATTGCGGCCATTTCAGGCGATGAAGCAATGAAACAAGCTTTTCTGAATGATGAAGATATTCATGCCCGTACAGCGAAAGAGGTTTTCGGGCTCAGTACCCTGGAAGAAGTGACTGCTGATCAGCGCCGTAAAGCCAAGGAAGTCAATTTCGGGATTCCCTACGGGGTAAGCGCCTATGGTCTGGCTTCCCGCCTTGGACTGGAAAATGTGGAAGGGAAGGAAATGATCGACAGTTATTTCCGGGAATTTCCGAAGGTTCTGGAATACATCAACGAGACCAAGGAATTTGCAAGAGAACATGGCTACGTTAAAACCCTCATGGGACGCAGACGCTATATTCCGGATATCAAATCAGGAAACTGGAATGTACGGGGATTTGCCGAGCGTGTAGCTATTAACATGCCCATTCAGGGTACAGCAGCTGATATCATCAAACTGGCAATGATTGATATCCATCAGTTCTTGGAAAAGGAAGCTGTCAAAAGTCGTATGCTGCTGCAAGTACATGATGAACTGGTATTTGAACTGCATGAGGATGAAAAAGACTGGCTGCCGGAAATTCTGAAGCAAAAGATGGAAGAAGCCTATACCATGGATGTGCCACTGAAGGTCGAAATGGGTACTGGCAATAACTGGCTGGAAGCCCATTGATTATCCTGATTTATCAAAGGCATAAAAAAAGCCTCTCATGCATATCATGAAAGGCTTTTTGTACAAAATCGAGTCTGTTTATCGGAAACTGATTCCCACACCTGCGTTTACGGTGGTGTAGTTAGACACCATGCTTTCCACATAAAAGGCCAGGAAGCCCAGACGCAGACGGGCACCGCCAAGAATATGCACACTGGCATCAGAGTCAGCGGAATAGGAAACAGGATCACTGATGGTTCCTCCGCCAAGACCGGTATCCACCTGGAAGTCGCCCAGAATATCCACATCCATGGAACCACCCTGAACACCGACGCCACCATAGAGTGCAACCAGCGGCAATGACTTACCAACCAGCGCATTCAGTACCCAGGCATTGGTAGTGGTTTCGATTTTCTGTCCGCTGCCACCGGCGGCATCCAGATTGGCATTTAGGTTCACCTGGGTGTAGGCGAACATCACAGAAATATCTACCGGAAGTAGTTTTTCGGCGGGCAGATACTGGTTAATACCGTGTTTAACGGCACCACCCACCAGGCTGATGTCGCCATAATCACCGATACTGGTTTCCGGAATAAAGCGAACCGTTATATCGGTATCTTTAATTAATCCGATTCCAGCCTGGACGACCGGGGCAGGAACCAAACTAACGCCGGCTCCGCCTGGTAATTCAAATGAGGTGCCGGTTGGAACACCACCATTTACCAGGTTTAATTGGGGTCCCGCACCGCTGTTACCGGCTAAGGTAGGTGATACGGGGTCCTGGCCGGGTGCAACGGCAAGGTTAGTAAGTCCAAGATCATTAACATTGAAGTCCTGGTCTGCACCGGGAACGAGGGCTGCACCCACCCGGATGTCCAGACTGAATCCAAGAGTTTTGCGGGGAGCTGCCGTATTATTCCAGCCCGAATTAAGGCTTGTGGTTAAACCGGTTGCCAGCGGGGTAAGGTAGGCCCGGGTTAGCGCGGTAGCATCATCAGCACCGGCCTGCAGGAAGTCTCCTACATCAGCAAGCTGAGCATTGGCTTTCTGGCCGGAAGCCATCAGCATAAATATCATTATGGGTAGTAGCCCAAACGTTCGAAACATAGACTTGTTCATAATTCCTCCTTTTTGAGATGACCCAAGAATATCTGTAAATAATGGCAGGATTGAAATGTTAAATATAGCCCCGGGTTAAGGGATTACAGGCTATCCAGCATTTGCAGATAGGAGTGATAGCGACCCGGATCAATTTTTCCCTCCTCATAAGCGGCGATCACTCCGCAGCCCGGTTCATGATGGTGTGTGCAGGTGCTGAATCTGCAGTTTTCTCTTGCTTCCAGCATTTCAGGAAAGAATAACGAAAGTTCATAGGGCTCAATATTGACCAGGCCCAGTTCACGTATACCCGGCGTATCCACCACATAGCCGCTACTGTTGAGGGGTATCAGACGGGCAAAGGTAGTGGTGTGTTTGCCTTTATTGGAATAGGATGAAACTTCACCAACCTGCAGTTGCAAGTCATCCTCCATAGCATTCAGGATAGATGTTTTACCTACTCCAGAAGATCCTATAAATACGGATATCTGGCCGGCAATTCCTTTCTCAAGATTTTTTATGGAATCCTCATCTTCGATGGAGGTCAGGAATACGCGGTAACCCAGATTTTCGTACAGAAATTTGAGATCCAGTATATCTTCTTTCAATTCCCCATCGGCCAGGTCCATTTTATTGAGAATGATTCCACCTTTGACTTCATAGGCCTCACAGGTTACCAGGAAGCGATCGATAAAGCCTTCATTATACTGTGGTTGCCGGGCCGATTGAACCACAAAAGCCTCATCCACATTAGCCACCAGTATCTGTTCGCCTCTTCGCCCATGGGTTGCTTTTCGGGGCAGGTAATTGTCTCTCTTTTTGATTTCGGTGATGTTACCCGTGCCATCGTCATTCAGATTCAGTTCAACATAGTCGCCTACCGCAAGAGGATTGGTCACTTCCTGCTCCTTTAACCTGAATTTACCGGGTAAACGGCAACGTATGAGGTCTTCATCCTGATCATCGGTATCTACCAGATACCAGCTGCCGGTAGACTGTATCACTCTTCCTTCTTTCATGGCTTAAAATAAAAAAACCAGTGCACTTTCGTACACTGGCTTCATCTACGCATCGGCTATGTTTATGCGGTCATTTGCTTCTCATGCTTGCCTTCGGCGAATTCTTCAATCACCTTGGCATTAAATGCGTCTAAGTCGGCAGGCGAACGGCTGGTTACCAAGCCCATGTCCACCACTACCTCATTATCTATCCATTTGGCGCCGGCATTCTTCAGGTCGGTTTTGATACTGGGATAGGAGGTCATTTCACGACCTTGTAATACATCGGCCTCGATCAACATCTGGGGACCGTGGCAGATGGCAGCCACCGGTTTACCCCTTTCAAAAAAGCTACGGATGAAGCTGATAGCCTGTTCATCTATTCTGAGTTGATCCGGATTCATGACTCCGCCTGGCAGTAACAGCGCGTCATAGCTGACTGCATCGGTTTCGTCTAAGGTAAGGTCTACCTCGAATTCCCGGTTCCAGTTATTGTCTTTCCAGCTCTTGATGCTTCCTTTTTTATTGGAGATGAGGTAAGTCTTTGCCCCGTTCTTTTTCAGGAATTCCAGGGGACTTATCAATTCTGACTCTTCAAATCCGTCAGTTGCTAATATTGCTACTGTCTTATTATTTAGTACTGTACTCATAAATATAGTATCGCAGATATTTTATTCTGCTTTTATTACAATTATACAAATGTATAAAAATGCTATATAAAACCATATAAAAATAAATTTATTTATGAGTATAAATTAACCTAATATTTGAGTCGATTTCTCTTCTGATTTATTCTTTTTAACAGTCTGTTTTTCCTGTTCAGAGAGTCTGAAAAAAGTCTCCGGATCATTCACAATTTCTTTCTCTAGTACTTTATCCAGGATAGGGTCCATGCGCTCGAGGTATTCCACCTTCAGATTACCGATCACATCTTTTTCAATTTCAGCCACATCTTTTTCATTTTTGTGAGGCAGGATTACTTTCTTGATGCCGGCACGCTTTGCGGCCAGTACTTTTTCTTTTATCCCGCCCACGGGCAGCACTTGTCCACGCAGGGTTATTTCGCCTGTCATGGCGATATCACCCTTCACTTTGCGCTGGGTAAAGATGGATGCGATGGCCGACATCAGGGCTAAACCGGCTGAAGGACCGTCTTTCGGAACCGCTCCGGCCGGTACGTGGATGTGAAGATCCCAATATTTAAAAGCATCATGCGGAATTCCCAATGATTCGGCATTGGCTTTCAGGTAGGAGATGGCCAGCATGGCGGATTCTTTCATCACATCACCCAATTGGCCGGTGATATTCAGCTTTCCGCTGCCTTTGGAAGCACTAGCTTCAATGAAGAGGATGTCGCCGCCGAATGGGGTCCAGGCCAGTCCGGTAGCTACTCCAGGTACCGTGGTGCGTTCTGCGATCTCTGAGAAGAACTGACGTTTACCCAGAATTTCTTCTACATCATCGACCTGAACATTAAAATCACTTTCTTCTTCAGCAGCAACCTTTGCAGCTACTGCACGGGCAAGGCCGGCGATTCGACGGTCCAGATTCCGCACACCGCTTTCGCGGGTGTATTCATCAATTACTTTTTCGATGGCTTCATCGCTGATGCTGAATTGTTCTTCCGTCAGCCCGTTTTCTTTAATCTGTTTCGGGATGAGGTATTTCTTTGCGATTTCCATCTTTTCCTCTAGTGTATATCCGCTGATGCGTATGATTTCCATCCGGTCCCGAAGTGGGGCGGGGATGGTATCCAGGGAATTTGCCGTTGCAATAAACAGTACACGGGAGAGGTCGTATTCCAGTTCCAGGAAGTTATCCTGAAAAGTATCATTCTGCTCAGGATCCAGTACCTCCAGCAGGGCAGAGGTAGGATCTCCGCGATAATCGGATCCCACCTTATCAATTTCATCCAGCATGAGAACCGGGTTTCCTTTGCCGGTTTTTTTCATGGAGCGGATAATCCTGCCCGGCAGTGCACCGATGTAGGTACGTCGGTGTCCGCGTATTTCAGCTTCATCCCGGATTCCACCCAGACTGAACCGATCAAATTCACGGTTCAGCGCTCTGGCAATGGACTTACCCAGCGAGGTTTTACCCACACCCGGAGGCCCGTAAAAACACAGAATGGGTGCTTTCATGTCCTTCTTAAGCTTCAGCACCGCCAGATATTCGATGATGCGCTTTTTCACTTTCTCCAGCCCGAAGTGGTCTTCATCCAGCACCTCACGGGCATGCTTCAGATCCAGTTTGTCTTCGCTGAACTCTTCCCAGGGTAGATCCAGAATCCATTCCACATAACTGTGGATGATACCATAGTTTGGAGAGGAGCTGGGTGTCATTTCCAGGCGGTTCAGTTCTTTTTCTGCGACTTCACGGGCATGATCCGATAATTTCTTTTTCGCCAGCTTTTCGCGCAGATCCTCAATTTCCTGTTGCTCTGAGTCTTCTCCCAGCTCTTCCTGAATAGCCTTCAGCTGCTGACGAAGATAAAAGTCGCGCTGCTGCTCGTCGATATCGGTTTTTACCTTGGATCGGATCTTTTCGCTTAAGTTCACCACCTGCAGCTCTTTATCCAGAAAGGCCATTACCTTCTCAATGGATTCACTCAGTTTGGCAGCTTCAAGCAGGTCCTGCTTTTCATCCACATCCACATTCAGATTGGAGGAGATAAAGTTCAGCAGGAAATTCGGGCTGTTAATGTTCTCCACCGCAATCGAAGCTTCGGTAGGAATATTGGGCGACAAGTTGATGATGTTAACCGCCGTCTCTTTGATGTTTCGGATGGAGGCATCCAGTTCTATCCCGGTCACATCCATTTCCTTGGGATAAGGTTCTACACGAGCCCTGAAATAGGGTTCTTTCTGAATAAACTCATCTACTTTAAAGACTGACTTTCCCTGAATGACAATACTTTTTGAACCGTCCGGCATTTTTATCAGCTTCAGGATCTGTGCAACGGTCCCAATTTTATGAAGGTCATCGTATTTCGGATCTTCCAGATCCTGATCTTTCTGGGTGACCACACCAATGGTTTTATCGCCTTCATAGGCTTCCTTTACAAGCGTGAGTGATCGGTCACGGCCAACGGTAATTGGCACAACTACCCCGGGAAAAAGTACCGTATTCTTCAGGGGAAGGATGGGCAGCTCTTCCGGGATACCGGATTCAGTTAGCTGCTTTTCCTCTTCTTCCGACATCAGGGGAATCGCCTGTTCAAAATCGTCAAAGGGATCTTCTGTCTGTTCAAAAAGGGGATTTATTCGGTCTCTGAAATTCATGCAATAATATTTGGTTTCGGGAGGGTGAAACGCAAATGTAAAGCCATCTTTCTGTGGCCATACAATCCGTCATAATTCAGCGGAAGGCTGACACCTTTTCGGGCAATATGGCAGAGATCAGAAATTCAGGCTAAGGGAAGCTAATCCTGCGCCGGTCAGCAGACCGTCTGATAATCGATCTTCATTGAAAGCTGCGGCAAGCGATAACTCGAAGTAACGGGTTTCAATACCCGTACCGAAGGTCAGTAATGTGGGTGTGTTGATGGCCAGCCTTGTTCCCGCCCTTAAGGGCAAAAAGGGGAGTGCACGCACTTCCACCCCTATATGAGTCAGAAGTTTATCGTTGCTGAAGGCGCTGTTGGTAAGGCCAACACTGAAATCTCCCATGAGCTTGAGGCGGTTTAATTCGAGTAACATTCCGGTGTGCAGGGATGTCGGAAGGATGCGCGAAAACGCTTTGGCATCCTGTTCACTGAGCATGGAGGTGAAGTTCAGGGCATTATTGGCTTCCAGGAAAGAGAAATAGGAACCAGGCTGCCCCTCGAAATAAGTATCACTGACAGGATTGAGACTGCTGATATCCTGAGTGTTCTCCTGCTGACGTATTTCAACCGGATTTTCCGTGTATCGGATCAGGCCTACATCCGTGATTGAAAATGAGATGCGCAAGGATCGGTTGGTAAACTGTTCGGACCCTTCCAGGGTAGAAAGGTCGCTGCCGAAAGTCACCAGGTAGGTCATACCGATATCGATGCCTCCGCCAAAACCGGTGATTTCATTAAACCAGCTACCTGTAAAAGCTGAGGATGCCGCATTAGCTGCTGAGGCTCCTGAAAGTACAGCCTCGGTTTGGGAGCTAAAGGCCCCGCTCGAAAACTGAGTGTAGCTGCCGGTTCGGCTGATCTGATTCTGGGGATTGATGTTGCTGAGCGATCGGAATGAGGCGTCAAAAAAGGGACCTGCGATAATGAACTTAGGGGCGATGCCAATGCTGAACTGGTCCAGTGCCGGGGTGAGCCCATTCAGTAACTCAATGGACTCGGCATAACCGAAAGAAACCTCATGCAGCACCTGAAATTGCTGCCTTAAATTTTGCCGGTAGTAGCGTTCATTATTTCTTTCAAAAGGCTGGGTGTCGAAGAAGTTGCGTCCGGCCTGAATACGATTGGCAGCCCGACTGCGTGCTGAGATACCGAAGCTGAAGCGATCATTCTTCCAGTTCACCCCAAACCAGTTTACTTCAAACCTTGCAATATTTTCACTCAGTGTGCGGGAGTCACCATATTGTTTATCGATGAAATCTTCCCGATCGGATGTGGAATTTATGCTACTCAGTCCGGTTTCGGGTATAAATTGATCCCGAAAGACGGAAACCTGATTGTTGTTGTCATCCCCGTAGATAACCGGATTAAAAAGAAATGCACTGTTTCCCAGCGAAACCTGAAAGCGTCGGGACCGATCCTGTATAATCAGGTTGGCCGGATTATAAAAAGCGGCCTGAGGACCTGTTAAGTAGGCGGCTCCGCCTCCACCAAGTGCAACATTACGCGGATGCAGGGAAGGCTGTGCCTGTGCTGCCTGTACCAAGATCAGGCATAAGCCGAATATGAAGCTGATCGTTTTCAAGGGTTTGCCGTTAGACCAAAGCTTAGTCTTCGATCACCTTTAAACGGGCGACTCGAAGCATGAGTGTTTTTTGTCCTTTATTCCTGAAAAATACGACAACTCGGCTATTTGTGCCTAATCCGCTTCGACTTACAATTTTTCCGGGGCCAAATTTATCATGCATCACCTGCACACCCACCTGAAAGGGGTCTTCACCGTCCTCCAGATCGTATTCGATGGTCATGCCGGTGCTTTTGAAAGATTTGCCGGAATGGGGCTTCTTCCAGTTATAATCCTTAAAGTCGCTGGAGCTGCTTTTACTCTCAAAACGGTCTTCTTTCTGTCGGATGGTAGCTCCGGTTTCGGTGCGAACCACACTGGCTTCCACTTCATCCAGAAAACGGGAGCGCATCTGCCGCTGCTCCTCCCCGAATTTATAGCGGCTTCGGCTGTGTGAAAAATAGAGCCTTTCCTTGGCCCGGGTAATCGCCACATAAAACAATCTGCGTTCTTCCTCGATGTCGGTGTCTTCACTGTCGCGGCCGGCAATGGGGAAGAGGTTCTCTTCCAGCCCTACAATAAAGACCACCGGAAATTCCAGCCCTTTTGAGCCGTGCACCGTCATTAGAGTGATAGCCGGCTTGCTTTCATCGTATTTGTCGGTATCGGTGATCAGGGTGATTTCCTGCAGGAAGGCACTGAGGGAGGCATTTTGATTGTTTTGCTCGTAATAAGACAATGCGTTCTGAAATTCGATGATGTTATCCCGGCGGCTGAGTGATTCATGTGAGTTTTCCTGAATCAGCATTTTCACATATCCACTGCGCTCCAACATGTGTCGGGTTACTTCAGTCAGGGATATGCCTCGCTCCAGTTCTGACTGCAGTTCGTTGATCATGTCCACAAAGTCCCGGATACGAACCTTAGCCGGTGTATATACATCCAGGTCTTCCACATGCTGTATCAGTGTCCAGACACTTCGGCCGGTTTTACGCGCCTCCTGAAGAAGCTGAGTCAAAGATTTATTTCCGATGCCCCGGCTGGGTTCATTGATGATGCGCAGCAGGTTGGTTTCATCGTGTGGATTGACCAGCAACGTGAGATAGGCCAGCACATCCTTAATTTCCTTTCGTTGATAGAAGGAGAGTCCGCCTACCAGCTGATAGGGCATGTCTTTGCGACGCAGGGCTTCCTCGAAAACCCGTGATTGATAGTTGGTGCGATAAAGCACCGCAAAATCATTGTACTGATAACCCTGCTTCAGCTTCAGCTCATGCATCAGGCTGGCTACTCTATTGGCTTCATCCCGTTCATCAAAGTTGTCCAGCAGGATGATCATTTCGCCCATTTGATTGGCCGTCCACAGGGTTTTATCCAGCTGCTTTTCGTTTCTCTTGATGATGGAATCGGCACATTTCAGGATAGCCTGTGTGGACCGGTAATTCTGTTCCAGCGGAACCTGAACGGCGTTTTCATAATCGTTTTTGAAGTTCAGGATGTTGGTGATGTCGGCCCCCCGGAAGGAATAAATGCTCTGGGCATCATCGCCTACCACACAGATATTCCGGTACTTCTCGGCCAGCATTTTAGTCACTTTGTACTGGGCATGGTTGGTATCCTGATACTCATCGATCATGATGTATTTAAAGCGGTCCTGATACTGATCCAGCACATCCGGGTGTTCCTCAAAGAGCTGAATTGGTCGGATGAGCAGGTCATCAAAATCCATGGCATTATTCAGCCTCAGCCGTTCCTGATAGATACTATACACCCTGGACATGATATCGTCCAGCGTAGATTTTACGAAGCGTTCGTTGTAGGTATCCGGATTAACCAGCTGATTTTTGGCATCACTGATTTTGTACTGAATGGTTCGCGGGCGGATCTCCTTGGGATCAAAGCCCAATTCCTTGAGAATCTGCTTGATCATGCTCTCCGCATCTGAGGTATCGTAGATGGTAAAGTCTTTTCCGAAACCGATTTTTTCAGCCTCATAGCGCAGAATTTTGGAAAAAACAGAGTGAAAGGTACCCATCCACAACTGTTTGGCCCGGTCACCGATCAGGTTAACGATCCGCTCTTTCATCTCACGGGCTGCTTTATTGGTGAAGGTCAGGGCCAGCACCTGATTGGGAACCGCTTTATGCTGCTGCAGCAGGTAGGCAATGCGATAGGTGAGTACTCTCGTCTTACCACTTCCAGCTCCCGCTACGATGAGCAGGGGACCATCGCTGTGGGTCACAGCTTTAGCCTGCTGTTCGTTGAGTCCGGTCAGTAAATCCTTTTTGGGGCCGGAATTCGACTCCGGTTGAAGCTGAAAAGTTTTCAAACTAAGCTAAATCCTCTAATTGCTTCCTTAAGGTAGCCAGATTCTGCAGGGTATCCTGTTGTTTCTTTCTCTCTTTTTCCACCACAGCTTCGGGGGCATTATCTACAAATTTTGAATTGCTCAGTTTGCCTTCCACACTTTTGAGGAAGCCTTCCAGACGTTTGATTTCTTTTTGTAGCCGTTCTTTTTCTTTTTGTGTATCGATGAGGCCTTCAAGTGGAATCCAGACTTCGTGACCGTCGACCAGTGCCGTTCCGCAGGCATGCGGTTTTTCCAGTCCTGCTCCGATGGTCAGCTCTGAGATATTTACCAGCAGACGGAAAATCCATTCATCATTCTTCAGCAATCCGGCTACTTTTTCATTTTTTGTATGGATGTGAACGTCTACATCCGTTTTCGGGGAGATTCCGGATTCGGCAAGGATATTCCGGATCGCGGATACCAGTTTCTGAATGAGCTGGAATTCGTCGATGTCGCCCTGTCTCTCAAGGTCAGCCTGATATTCCGGCCAGTCAGACACGATCAGAGCCTCTTCGGGCTTCCGTTCATTGATGTACTGCCATATTTCTTCGGTGATGAAGGGCATGAATGGATGTAGAATCCTCATCAGCTGCTCAAAGAAGCCCAGGGCTACCTCCAGCCTTTCCTTCGGGATTTTTTCTCCATATTCAGCCGGCTTGATCAGTTCGATGTACCAGTCAAAGAAATCATCCCAGAGTAGGGAGTAGATTTTTTTCAGGGCATCATTGGGGCGATAATTGGCAAAATCCTTATCCACATTCCGTACAGTCTGATGAATGCGCGCTGCCATCCAACGGTCTACCAGGCTGTTTTCATCAAAGTGCGATGCAGGCTGGTAGTCCACGCCTTCTTCCA
This sequence comes from uncultured Balneolaceae bacterium, assembly GCA_964413935.1. Lineage (GTDB taxonomy): Bacteria > Bacteroidota > Rhodothermia > Balneolales > Balneolaceae > CAYPTY01. Next base: position 26,808 of record CAYPTY010000019.1, read on the forward strand.
TATTCATGGTAAGAAATCGGAAGGCATTCCAGATCTTGTTGGAGAAGTTCCTGCCCTGTTCACAGAGTTTTTCGTCAAAAAGGAGGTCATTTCCGGCTGGGGAGGAAAACAGCATGCCTACCCGCACTCCGTCTGCGCCGTACTGTTTGATCAGTTCAAGCGGATCGGGCGAATTCCCCAGGCTTTTGGACATTTTGCGGCCTTTGAGATCGCGTACAATCCCGGTGTAATACACATTGCTGAAAGGTTTTTCACCCATATATTCGTAGCCGGCAATGATCATACGGGCAACCCAGAAAAACATAATTTCCGGAGCGGTTACCAGATCGCTGGTGGGATAGTAATAGTCGACTTCCTTTTTATCCTTAAAGCCGTTGAAAACCGCGATGGGCCACAGCCAGGACGAAAACCAGGTATCCAGTACATCCTCATCCTGTTTCAGCCCGGTTAGCTGAAGGTCAGCATTTCCGCTTTTCTCCCGGGCTTTTTCCAGAGCTTCTTCTTCGGTACGGGCGATCACATAATCCTGCTCTCCATCCCCAAAATAATAGGCCGGAATACGCTGTCCCCACCAGAGCTGCCGGCTGATGCACCAGTCTTTGATATTCTCCATCCAGTTACGGTAGGAGTTTTTGAATTTGGATGGATGGAACTGAACTTTGTCGTTCATCACATTTTCAAAGGCCGGCTTACTCAGCTCTTCCATAGCAACCCACCACTGTAGGGAGAGCCGGGGCTCGATAACCACATCGGTTCGTTCAGAGTATCCCACTTTGTTTCGATAGTCCTCAACGGAAACCAGGTTACCGGCTTCATCCAGGTCTTTGGCAATTTGTTTGCGAACCCTGAAGCGGTCTTCTCCAATGTAAAGCTGTGCTGCTTCCGACATGGTGCCGTCGGGATTGAGTACATCCACGATCTCCAGGCCGTATTTTTCACCTAGTTCAAAGTCATTGACATCATGGGCCGGAGTTACCTTCAGGCAGCCGGTTCCGAATTCCATATCCACATACTCATCAAAAATGATGGGAATTTCTCTTCCGATTAGGGGAACCACCGCTTTTTTGTCTTTTAGATGCTGATACCGTTCATCATCGGGATTGATACAGATGGCCGTATCGCCCAGAATGGTCTCCGGTCGGGTGGTGGCGATGGTTACAAATTCATCATCAGAGCCTGCAATCGGGTAGCGCACATGATAGAGTTTGGAGTTGACCTCCTTGAAGATCACTTCTTCATCACTGAGTGCGGTCTGGGCAGCAGGATCCCAGTTAATCATTCGCTCGCCCCGGTAGACGTATCCTTTTTTGTACAGGTCGATGAAGACACTGATCACGGCATCGTAATAATCCGGATCCATGGTGAAGGCCGTGCGGTCCCAGTCGCAGCTGGCTCCCAGTTTCTTAAGCTGCTCCAGTATGATACCACCGTGTTTGTGGGTCCAGTCCCAGGCATGCTCCAGGAATTCATCCCGGCTGAGATCGCCTTTCTTGATGCCTTCCTCACGTAGCTTTTTTACCACCTTTGCTTCGGTAGCAATCGAAGCGTGATCGGTTCCCGGTACCCAGCAGGCATTAAAGCCGCTCATACGGGCCTTACGGATCAGCACGTCCTGAATAGTGTTGTTCAGCATGTGGCCCATGTGCAGTACACCGGTCACATTGGGAGGAGGAATCACGATGGTATAGGAATCACGTTCATCCGGAACTGAATGAAAATACTTGTTTTGCATCCAGTAGGCATACCATTTGTCCTCTACTTCAGCCGGATTGTACTTCGATGGAATTTCTTTCTGTATTGCTGAACTGCTCATTCGCTTTTACGGGAAAAGTGAAAGGTAAAATGTGATAAGTTGGTCTCGAGTTTACTTCAGACGTTTCATCAGTACACCGAAGTGTCCGTCGCTGTGATGCTTATGCGGGAAAGTCTGATAGGCCATGCCATCTTCGGTAAGGACCTCTTCCGGCAGGTAATCGTCCAGGTGCTGCAGCTCGAAATTGTCGTATTTCTCCAGGAATTTTTTAACCTGTTCCATATTCTCTTCCGGTTCGATGGAGCAGGTTGAGTAGACAAACCGACCACCGCGTTTCACCATGTTACCGGCTTCCTCGATCAGTTGCTCCTGAAGTGCTACCGCATTAGCCAGGCCTTCTTCGTCCCGCCTCCATCTGAGATCAGCACGTTTACTGAGTACCCCGGTTCCGGTACAGGGAGCGTCCAGGAGTACGGCATCCGCCAGTGGGAGGGAGAGTTCAGTTACATCACCCTGACGTATTTTGATATTCTCAGCCCCAAAGTTCAATGCACTTTCAGCCAGTTTTTCGAGCCGGTTTGCGGAGATATCCACGGCCAGCACATCGCCGCTGCCTTCCATCATTTCAGAAATCATGATGGATTTGGTTCCCGGGGCGGCGCAAAGGTCATAGACACTCTCCCCGGGCTGGGGATCCAGAATGGTGGGCGCGAAACCTGCGGCAATATCCTGTACCTGACAGAAGCCTTTTCGGAACAATCCTTTTTCGATGAAGGGCTGAACCGATTCCACCTCATAAAAGTAGGGCAGCCAGTCGGAGGCATCAAAACCCACGCCCATCTTTTCCATCCGTTTCTCGAAGTTCTCCGGCTTTGTTTTGCGGCTGTTCATGCGAATGTAGAAGTGGGGTCGCTGATTGTTGGCCTGCATCAGCTGAAATGCTTCACGCTCGCCAAATCGCTCAACCCATCGTTTTACAAGCCACTCAGGATGGGAAAAAGTGGTGGCTACCAGTTTGGTCCGGTCTTCATAAGCCGGTTTTGGAAGATTCTGAATGTCGCGCTGAACATTACGCAATATGGCATTTACCAGGTCGCCTGTTTTGGAGCCGGCCGCCATCTTGGCAATTTCCACGGTTTCATTGATGGTAGCATAATCGGGTGTTCCATCCATGAACAGCATCTCATAAATACCCAGGCGGAGTATATTTTTAAGCGGAGTTTTCATCTCCTCAATGCTGATGCTTGAAAAATGATCAATCAGAAAATCCAGGTAAGATTTTCTTCGGAATATATTCTGTACGTACTCACGAACCTGAGCCCGTTCTCTGGGTTCGAGTTCATCGGCGGCTGAAAAGTCGAGATTTGCATTTGTGTCAAACTCGACCAGTATCTGAAAACTGACGGATCTTGCAGTTAATTCGATTTCCAAGTGAAATCCTGATTTTAGGTTAATAATCTGCGCTAAATACCTGAAAATGAATCACATCCACAGGCAACAAAACAAGCCGGTTGTTGCCGGCTTGTTAAGAAGGCTAAAATAGAAAAGTATCCCTCCACTTGCTAACGCTAAGTGAGCAAATTCACAGCTGCAGCCGCTTTCCTTTGGGGTACTCAAGCTGATAACTGAAGCGGATGCTGCGGCTTTCTCCTGCCGGTATGTTCAGCTTCCAGCTCAGGAATCCGGTCTTTTCATCATAATCAGCATCGTCCAGGTCTTTGGGATTTATTTTAATGGATTCATCCATGGATACGGGAATCTGATCCTCAATCTCAATATCAACAGGCTGATTCTTCGTATTTCGAACCGTTATTTCGATGACTTTATTTTCCCGGGTCCGGGATCCGAAAAAGACTCTCTCCTCGAAATCTCGGACGTTTTTTCTGTCGATAACGATGGACTTATCGGTACCAAGTGAGAAATCCAGGCTGTCGAGCACAGAAGCCGGGTCGATGTTTGTTTTGCCTACATAGGTATTTTCAAAATAGAGACTGGCCTGTCCTCGAATCAGGTTCAGTTCTCCCCATCCACCTACCCGGGCCAGCAGAAAGGCATTAGTGCTGCGGGAGGGAACAGCCGCATAGGAAAAGTCGGCATCAAGTTCGTTGCCGGAAATTACAGCTGTAACGGCATTGCCCCCACTCTGCACAGTGTAAGGGCGATTGATGGTGTAGGTAAAGGAAGTTTTGTTCTGGCTGAAATCCGCAATGGGTTCAGCAACAGCGTAATAGGCTTCTTCATCTGCTCTTTCAGCGGCATCCATTTGAACCTTGGAGCGGACTTCCATACCTGCAGCCGGATCCTGCAGTGGCATGGGTTGGGGTTTTTCTTTGAAAAAGTCTACAAACCAAGGGTTAAGCACAGGTTTAACCGCATTTTCTCTTGGATTAGCGGAGGAGACACTGAGTTCCACATCCTTCCAGTCGAATCCTGAATTCTGATAGATGGAGGCTTTGTAAACCAGCTGTACATCCTGTCCGGCAGATCCTGCACGGACATCATATTCGGGTGTCCAGCGGGCCCCGTTGATAAGGTAATTCAGTTGAAAGTTGAGGGTCTGGGCCGTTGGAGACTCGATTTCAACGATGATCTGGCTGGTGTTTTTATAAATTGTTTTTCGTACTTCACTCAGCTGCTTGATCACCTTCTGAAGTTCGGCCTGCCATTCATTGCGTTCATTTTCAAGGTCCAGTATTCGATTCTGTATCTGCAGCGACTGCTGTGAATAAAATTCAAGAAAGGCCTGCAGCTCGGAAGTTGTATATTTTTCCTTCTCATTAATCAGGCGATCCGGGTTCAGGAAGTTCTGTCGTTTTTGCTCCACTTCCATCGCGGCTCTATTGCGTTTAATCTTTTCTTCCAGGGCGTTCTTGCGTTCTTCCAGCGCTCGGGTACTGTCGTTTTCTACCACTTCCTCGAAATAATTATACCGATGGGTGAGTGAGAGCACGGTGTATCGGCCGTCGGCTCCCAGCTGTATGGTGGCCGGGATGAGGCTGGCGGTCAGGTTACTGAAAATCAGGGTTTGTTTGCCAGCTCTAAGCTTTACTTCTGCATTTCTTGTGACGGAGGCCCCATTCAGGTAGACGGTGGCTGCAGTGATATCGGAGGGGACTTCCAGTTGTGGTGTGCTGTTGCTGAATCCCCCAAAAAGCAGCAGCATACTTAGGATTGTTGCAGTCATAGGTAACATGTTGGTTCAAATGATGGCTGTGTAACGCTTCCACAGCTACTCAAGTGTACCACATGTTGATGTGAGATAAAACTCAGGCTACAGCGGCAGTTTCCGTGACCTGATTGCGGTGAACCGAGAGTGAGTGGTCGTTCCGGATAACCTGATAACCCGCAAAAATGAGCAGAATACCCAGTAATTCCGTCACATAAAGCACATAGGTATGTCCGAACTTAGTGGCGGTTCCACCGATACCCGGCAAAATACCACCCACGGCAATAAGTACATTGCCCCAGAAACGCCCCTTGAATTCAAGGTTGCCGTAATACTTCCATGCTGAGTAAAAAGCTCCACCTACCAGAAATATTACGGCATAGATATTAATGAAGGGGGTAATGAGTCGGATGAAGCTCCACTCAAGCACATTGCCATTCAGTTTGTCGCCTACTTTTGAGACATCAAGAGGGGATAGAATAGTCAGCACGGATGAAATAACCAGCACAATCACCAGAATGGTAGTGAGAACATGGGCGGTTTTACGTTTCATGAGCAGGTAAATGGTTCCCTGAGCCAGAGGAACTCCACCCAGAAAAGCTCCGGCAATGTACCAGGTTTTAAAGATGAAAGGCGACCAGCCTGCGATGGTGTGTGCACTCTCAACCAGGGTTCCGATGCCGTAGGTCAGAACACCGATGGTCCACCACATCAGGTAGAGTGCATCCGGTTTGTTTCTCCAGTGATGAAAAATAATGCTCAGGAAATAAACAGAAAAAATTGTGGTCGCAATGGGGATGTATGCGGCAAGGGGCATGGCTAAAAGCACTTGATGTCAGGTTGATTCAGGCATCTAAGAAAAGAGTTTAATGTGAAGACTTTGTGAAGAGTATTTAATCAGTAACTATGCTCATCAATCTTAACTTTTCCACGGAAGGTCCAGAATACAAAAAGTGAGTAAAAAGCGGCCAGAGGAGTTCCTATGGCTGCCATGAGCAACATAATACCCAGCGACTTCTGTGATGAAGCCGCGTTGTACACGGTGAGGCTGTTTGAAATGTCTCCAGTGGATACTATGATATTCGGGTATAGATTAATGGCTGAAAGTATGAGCAGCAGTGATATGGTAATGCCGGAAAAGATAAAGGCTCTGAAATATTTTGCTTTAGCCACATATCGTGTTATGGCTGCAATACTTAACACAACAAGGAGTGGAATACTGAAGAGCAATGGGTACTCTTTGAATTTTACAGTGAGCTGAGGCTGATACAGCAAGGTGTAAAAGCTGAGCAGCACAAACATGAGTACAAAAGCGATGGTGGTTTTCTGCACAAAGTAGGAGAACTTGTTAAACAGGCGGCCCTCCGTTTTCATGACCAGATAAATAGCACCATGCATGGTAAACATGGCCAGTGTGGTTAAAGCCACCAGAAGGGAGAATGGGTTAATGAAGCTCAGCCAGCTGCCTTCATATTCGAAGTTGGAATTCAGCGGCATCCCCTGCAATACATTTCCAAGAACCACACCCAGCAAAAGAGCCAGCAAAATACTGGATAAGCTGTAGGCGATATCCCAGCTGTTTCTCCACCATTTCATTTTTTCTTTAGAACGGAATTCGATAGACGCTGCCCTGAAAATGAGGAACACAAGAAACAGCATGAAGGGGATGTAAAAGGCAGAAAAGAGACTTGCATAAACCACAGGAAAACCGGCAAAGAGCGCTCCGCCTCCGATCACCAGCCAAACTTCATTGCCATCCCAGACCGGACCAATGGCATTGAGAGCGATGCGCCGGTTCTCATCTTTTTTGATGAGCAGATGAAGAGCCCCTGCGCCAAGATCAAAACCGTCCAGAATCGCATAACCGGTAAAGACAGCGCCAATTACCAGAAACCAGAGTGTGTTGTAATCCAATCCAAATACTGTTTCCATAGGTTACCTCAGGCTATTTGTGGATTTGGGTTGTACATCGCAGTATCACCGGATGAACTCTCTGCAGGCCCGGCCTGAATCTTTTTATTCATCAGGTAGATGAAGAGTACAAAAAGCAGCAGATAGACCAGTCCGAAGAGTATGATGGAAAAAAGGACCTGCTCAGCGGTAACCGTATTCGACAGAGCATCAGAGGTTCGAAGTAATCCGTATACCACCCAGGGTTGTCGGCCCATTTCTGCCGCAAACCAGCCAGACTGATTTGCAATCTGGGGAAGAAAAACGGAAAACACGAAGATCCACATCAGCCATTTCTGCTCGAAAAGATTTCCCCTCCACAGATAAAATGAACCAAGTAGAGTGATGCCAATCAGTGCCATGCCAATGGCAATCATAATATGGTAAAACTGGAAGACTGCATTTACAGCCTGTGGTCGATCCTCAGGCGGGAAATCACTCAGACTGGTAACCGGTTTACTGAAATCCTGAAAGAGCAGGAAGGAAGTTCCGCCCGGTATAGCCAGGCCGAAGGTCTTTTCAGCTTCCTTATCAACCCATCCGAAAAGGTAAAGATCGGAAGGCTGACCAGAGTCATAATGGCCTTCCATAGCCGCCAGTTTGGCCGGCTGATTTTCATAAACTCCTTCAGCAGAACTATGTCCGCTCATAAGCTGGGCCAGCGAGCAAACTGTTGCAACCACCAGGGCGATCTTAAAAGCTTTTTTCGACATTTCGAGGTGGCGGTTTTTAATGATGTACCAGGCGCTAACGCTTAGCACCAGAAATGCGCCGGCCAGAAATGCTCCGTTCCAGACATGGAGAATCCGGTCTACACTGGAGGGATTGAATACCATAGCCCAGAAATCAACAATCTCAGCCCGCGCATTCATCCCCTCACCTACAATGTGAAAACCGGCAGGAGTTTGCTGCCATGAATTGGCAACTACAATCCAAATTGCAGAAAACATGGATCCCAGGAAAACCCCGACGGTAGCTATGAAGTGTACTTTGGGTGTGGTTTTATTCCATCCAAAAAGCAAAACCCCCAAAAAACCGGACTCCAGTGCAAAAGCGAATAATCCTTCAGCTGCAAGTGCACTACCGAAGATGTCGCCCACATAGCGGGAATAGGTTGCCCAGTTGGTTCCGAATTCAAATTCCATCACTATACCGGTGGCAACTCCCAGCCCGAAGGTGATGGCAAAGATCTTAGTCCAGAATTTAGCCAGATCTTCGTACATCTTATTTTTGGTACGTAAATAACTGCCCTCAAAAATAACCATGAGCAGTCCGAGACCTATACTCAGCGGCGGAAATATGTAATGAAAGGCGACCGTAAAAGCGAATTGTACTCTTGAAAGAATTTCTACATCCATGGCGGCTTGGGTTTGTTAACGCCACAATGTAAAGGCTGTAGTGTGAAGACTTTGTGAATTAGATCATCACCTTTTACTGAACAATTGATAGACAAAGCATATTGCCCTTATTCGGCTTTTTGCCTACCTTTACCAGCCTTCGCAAAAGTGGAAAATTTGATCCTCCATTTAGCCAAAATATCAATCAAATCCCGACTAACTGCACATGAATAAAGGAATTGTAGCACAGGTAATCGGCCCCGTTGTTGACGTTGATTTTCCTGATGTGGATATCCCACCCTTATTAAACGCCCTCCATGTAAAACAACAAGATGGCTCAACCCTGGTACTCGAAGTAGCTCAGCACCTTGGAGAAGATCGTGTAAGAACCATTGCAATGGATTCTACCGACGGACTGGTGCGCGGTACTGATGTTTTTGATACCGGTGATAACATCTCAATGCCGGTGGGTGAAGATATCCGTGGTCGACTGTTCAACATTGTTGGGGAAGCCATTGATGGGATTGAAGAACCGAAAGGGGATCGCAGATATCCGATTCACCGGCCAGCTCCTCCATTCGACCAGCTTGCAACCTCCACTGAAATGCTGGAAACCGGAATCAAAGTAGTTGACCTGCTTTGCCCCTATTCCAAAGGCGGTAAGATCGGACTCTTTGGTGGTGCCGGTGTAGGTAAAACGGTATTGATTCAGGAACTGATCAATAACATTGCAAAGCAGCATGGCGGACTTTCCGTATTTGCCGGTGTTGGTGAGCGTACCCGTGAAGGAAATGACCTTCTGCGTGAGTTCATCGAATCCGGAGTAATTGATTATGGCGTTGAGTTCAAAGAAATTATGGAGCAGGGGGGATGGGATCTCTCCAAAGTGGACAAAGAAGCACTTAAAAAATCACAGGCTACCCTTGTGTTTGGTCAGATGAATGAGCCACCGGGAGCCCGTGCGCGTGTTGCCCTTTCCGGATTGACCGTAGCCGAATACTTCCGCGATGAAGTATCCCGTGATATCCTCTTGTTTATCGATAACATTTTCCGGTTTACCCAGGCGGGTTCTGAGGTATCTGCACTTCTTGGCCGAATGCCTTCAGCGGTAGGTTATCAGCCAACCCTGGCTACTGAGATGGGTGCACTTCAGGAAAGAATTACATCAACCAAAGCGGGTTCCATTACTTCCGTACAGGCTGTTTATGTGCCTGCTGATGACTTGACTGACCCCGCTCCGGCAACTACCTTTACTCACCTGGATGCCACCACGGTACTATCACGTGCCCTCACTCAGATCGGTATCTATCCGGCTGTGGATCCGCTTGACTCCACTTCCCGAATCGTAGATCCTAAAGTTGTGGGTAGTGACCACTACAATACTGCCCGCCGACTCACAGAGCTGCTGCAGAACTACAAAGACCTTCAGGATATTATTGCCATTCTGGGTATGGATGAACTCTCTGATGAAGATAAACTGGTTGTAGCCCGGGCACGTCGCGCTCAGCGATTCCTGAGTCAGCCATTCTTCGTAGCGGAGCAGTTTACCGGCTCACCCGGAAAATACGTTAAGATCGAAGACACCATCAAAGGCTTCAAAATGATCCTGGATGGTGAGCTTGATCACCTCCCTGAAAATGCCTTCTACATGGTGGGAAGTATTGAAGAGGCTATCGAACGCGGTGAGAAACTGCTCGAAGAATCAGCAGCTTAAAGGGATTAGATCATGAGTACCTTTCACGCACAAATCCTGACCCCGGAAGGACCGCTTTTTGAAGGCGAAGTCACTGGTGTTAAAATGCCGGGTGAACTGGGCTCCTTCGAGGTGAAGTATAATCATGCACCCATCGTATCCACTCTGGAGAAGGGGAGTGTGCTGATCCGAATTCAGAACGAGAAGGATAAGAACTTCCAGATAACCGGTGGTTTTGTGGAAGTGAACCAGAACATGCTCACACTGATTGCCGAATCTGCAACAGAAGCCTGATTCGAAACTCTTAACAGATACCTGCGTGTATCTGCTGAATATGAAAGCCGATAACCTGATTATCGGCTTTTTTTATTCATAAAAATCAGTTATTTAGATATATATCCTAGTGACCATGAAAACTTTCACCCAAATCCTGATTGTATTTCTGTCCATATTGGCTCAGGGATTGCTTAACGCCCAGGATTTTGAATCAGGTGAAATTTTTGTGAATGAGAAAGGGGTAGCAATTCAGGGTTTTGATCCGGTAGAGTACCACCTGACTCTCCGCGCTGTACCCGGAGACAGCAGCATCGCAATCAATCATGAAGGCGCACACTTCTATTTTCGAAATGTGGTAAACAAAAAGCTTTTCCAGAATTCACCTGAAAAATACCTGCCCGCTTATGGGGGCTTTTGTTCAGACGGATTGAGTATTCCGCAGGATGGTGATCTGCCTGAACCCGGACGCTACGCCTCAGATCCTAAAAACTTTCTTTTATTTAAAGATCGCTTGTTTTTGTTTTGTCCGGATGAGAAATGGCGAAATAAGCAGGACTGGAATTTGAAGCAGGAAGAGTTTATTCGCCAGGCCGACTCAATCTGGACCATTCTCCAGAGTTCCTGAAAAACCCGCAATCAAAAAGGCTCGGGGTGGCAGATTGGCATTTAATTGCTGATCAAGTAGCTCAAACTCACCTTCCCCCATCAGCTGTTTATAAGTACCCGTCAATTTCGCATCAATCGTTACCTGTCGGGGTTGGTTTGAGGTGTTGAAAAGTACAAGTACTTCTGAATCATCATCATAGCGGCTATAGGCAAGCAGCTCTTTTTCATCATCCATTAGCAGATATTGGAGATTACCCAGAGCCAGGACAGGCCATTTTTTTCGGATGTTGATGAGTGATCGATAAAAACTGAAGAGTTCAGTATTGAAGATAACCTCGTCATCTTCCCGTGCTTTTCCCAGCGGGTGAACGCTCTCATCCTCAAAGTCCAGATCAGGCCAGATCAAGGGTTTACGGGTTGAAGGATCATCTGCTCCCCACATACCCATTTCATCACCTGCCCAGATATGCGGCGAACCCACAAAGGTGAATTGCTGAGCCAGAATCAGTTTCATGGTCTGATAGGTTTCCGCGTCCGGTTTGTCAATTTTATAATCCGGATCATCGGTGGGTGAGGGTCGGAATTTATATTTGTTTTTATTGTAGATGGAAGTGCTGAATCTAGGCACATCGTGACTGGCCGTCAGGTTCATCATGGCACGCTGGTTTTGAATTCGGATACCTTCAGCGTAGGAATTCAGGCTGTCTGCATATTCACTCACCGGTATTTTATCCGGCGACTGATTAAAAAAGTTACGGGTAGAGCGGTACCAGCGGTAATTCATGGGTGCATCAAAGACATCACCCTGAAGAGCAGGAGCGGGATCCAGTAATTTATCCGGATACTGTTCCCACCAGATTTCACCCACCAGATAAGCCTCAGGATTAATATCCCGAACCAGCTCCCGATATCTTCTCCAGAAACCGAGCGGCATTTCTGCAGCCACATCCAGACGGAAGCCGTCAACTCCATCCGAAGGGTCTCCATCCCCATCAGGATCCAGCCAGCGTTGGGTTACCGCAAAAATATGATCACGGGCGGCATCGGAATATATATCCCCATCGAAATAGGACACTTTTACACTGTGGTCTTGCTTCACAGTTTCTTTGATCTCGGGCAGAGAATAAACACCAAGCCAGCCGGTGTAGTCAAATTCATTTTCTTCCGTATCAGGATCATCGAATGCATCCACCCAATACCAGTCGGCATAGGCCGATTCACGCTGATGCTCCAGTACATCTTTCCAGGCCCAGAATTCGGTTCCGGTGTGATTCCAGGAATAATCCAGAATCACTTTTATGCCACGCTCATGAAAAGCTCCGATTACTTCCAGAAAAAGGGAATCAGCAGAAGTCAGAACCCAGGTGGATGGGTCAACTGGGTTTTCTGAGGCCATTAAGGCTTTGTCCCCTTCAGGATCTGGACCAAAATTCACATCCACATGCCTCCAGTTTCGAGCATCATATTTGTGGAGGGAGGGGGCGTCATTTAGCGGGTTGAAATAAATGGCAGTAACGCCAAGGGAATCAATGTACTCCAGAGCATCCAGCACACCTTTCAGGTCACCCCCATAACGACGAAGCTGAACTTTCTGATTGAAACTGCGAACTGTACTGCCCCCGCCATCTTTCACACCGTCCAGTTCCTCAAACCAGGGATCCGGCTTGTACCAGTCATGTCCCCAGGGAGTTATTTCCCAGTTTTCGGGTATAAAACCGGGGTATGAACCAACAATATCATCCTTAGTGGGATCATTCGATGGATCCCCGTTTCGGAAACGCTCCACGAAAACCTGATACCAAACCGCATTTTGTGACCATTCAGGAGGATCTTCAAAGGCAGTTTCTGTCTGTTTTATGCATGAAATGCTCAGTGCAATAACCAGGAGAAAAAGAAGAATGGGAAGCTGCTTTATCATGACTGCTTCATTGTAAGCCCTTAGAATAAACCACTGATTTTTCCATCTTTATCGATGTCCATATATTCGGCAGATGGTACGGCGGGTAAGCCCGGCATACGCAGAATTTTACCGGCAATCGGGATCAGAAAACCGGCTCCGGCGGCAATCTCAAATTCCCGTATATGGATATCGAAATTTTCAGGCCTACCCAGCTTTTTCTCATCATCACTTAAGCTTTTCTGGGTTTTGGCAATGCATACCGGAAGGTCACCGTATCCAAGTTCTTCGAAACGCTCGAGCTGCTCCAGAGCCAGATTGTCCAGTACTACGCGATTGGCTCCGTAAATGGTACGGCATACTTTTTCGATTTTTTCAATTACCGGTTCCTTGAGTTCATAAGTTGGCTTAAAAGTAGCAGTACTTTTTTTGGATGCTTGTGTAACCATTTCGGCAAGTTCGGTACAGCCTTCCCCGCCTTTTGCCCATCCATAACTTATAGAAACCGGAACATCTAATTCAGCACAGGCCGCTTTAAGCAACTGGTATTCCTCTTCTGTATCGTGGTCGAAGGCGTTCACTGCCACAACAACGGGGATCCCGAAGCTGCAAAGGCTTTGAAGATGTCTTTCCAGATTAGGAAGGCCCTTCTTCAGAGCTTCCGGATCGGGTTCATTTAGTTCATGCAGAGCCTTACCGCCGTGATATTTTAGAGCCCGAACGGTTGCTACCAGGACTACAGCTTTTGGAGAAATACCGGCTTCCCGGCATTTGATATTAAAAAATTTCTCTGCACCCAGATCCGCACCAAAGCCTGCCTCGGTAACCACATAGTCGCTCAGGCTCATAGCCATTTTGGTACCGATGATAGAGTTTGTTCCCTGTGCGATGTTGGCAAAAGGCCCACCGTGAATAATGGCTGGATTACTTTCGAGGGTTTGCACCAGATTCGGCTTGATAGCATTGCGCATCAGTATGGCCATAGCGCCCTCGGCCTTCAGGTCATGGGCATGAACAGGTTTGTTATCGAAGGTATCTCCGATGTAGATACGGGCAAACTTAGCCTTCATATCTTCCAGATCTTTGCTCTGGCAAAGAATGGCCATGATTTCGGAGGCTGCCGTGATATTAAATCCGGTCTCGTGGGGGATGCCGCCCGAACGCCCGCCCAGTGCCAGCACAGTCCGCCTGAGGCTGCGGTCGTTCATATCAATGGCCCGTTTCCAGAGTACGGTTCTGGGATCAATATTCAGGCTTCGGTTTCGGCTTTGGAAGTTATTGTCGATGAGTGCCGATAGCAGATTATTGGCTTTTTCCACAGCACTGAAATCCCCAGTGAAGTGGAGGTTAATATCCTCCATCGGTATCACCTGACTGTAACCGCCGCCAGCCGCGCCGCCTTTGATTCCAAATACCGGCCCGAGACTGGGTTCGCGGATTACGGCTGTGGTCTTTTTGCCGAGTTTATTCAGACCGTCTGTCAGACCAATGGTCACGGTGGTTTTACCTTCACCGGCCGGAGTGGGGGTGATTGCTGTTACCAGCACCAAATTGCTTTGCTGCAGCCGGTTTTCATCAATCAGTTTTAGAGGAAGTTTAGCTTTATGTACTCCGTAGTACTCGAGGTCCGCTTCCTGTACACCAAGCTTTTCGGCAATTTGCCTGATGTGTTTTATTTCAACACTGTGCGCTTTCTGTAGATCGTTCATCCGTTGTTTCAAATATGAATTTCAGATCGATGATAGGGAAAGCGGATGTATTATTCTATTCAGACTTTGCGGTCGTATTGATCATGTAGGAAGTAATCCCCGAAACCCGGTTACTATCTGCGGATCTGAATCGGAAGACATTGGCAAAACTGTACTGATTCCCGTTTTCCATGTAAATAATGCCATTGCAGGAGGCGCGGTCTTCATAGGCGATAATACAGTCCAGGTACAGTTTTTGAACACTGGAATTCTTAACTCTTTCCAGTTCCTCAAAAAACTCATCCTTTCCGTTTTTCACCCAGCTTCCTACAAACTCCCATCGGATATCTTCACTTACATGCTGCTTGATGAAGTCGACATCACCTTCGGCAAAAGCCACATTCAGATCACGGATAAACTCTTTTCTTGGCGAGTATGAGCAATCCTCGTTTATCTGTACAATCAGTCCCATAATAGTTCTCCTGTATTACCAGCCGATCCTTCCCTTGCGGGCGTCTTTCATCATCTCATCTGATCCTTTTTCAGGATCTTCCGGCATGATGAAACCAGGAGGTGGCGTAAAGGCATCATATCCCCAGTATGCTTCCGGATCAGCGGTTACCCGGTTAATAAAAGTCCCTACAATAGGCAATGCGGAACGGGCGCCTTGCCCTATGGAATTCGGATTATCGGTCGGGAAACGGATTCGGCGGTCTTCACCACCAACCCACGCACCCATCACAATATGAGGCGTCATACCTACAAACCAGTTATCGGCTGAGTTTTGAGTGGTTCCCGTCTTTCCGGCAATGTCCTGCCGTACACCATATACATTTCTTAGCCGTACACCTGTGCCGTGGTAGCCATCACCACCGCGGATTACCCCGCGCATCATATCAACCATGATGTAGGCCGTTTCCGGTGAAATTACTTCCTGGCTATACTCCGGATAGTACTCAATCAATACATTACCCTCTTTGTCCTCGATTCGGGTAATGGCAATGGGGTCGATGTGTACACCGGCATTGGCAAAGGTGGTGTAGGCACTGGTAAGCTCCAGCAATGAAACTTCAGCTGTACCCAGGGCAATGGAAGGATAAGCCGGAGTGTCAGACATATCGATCCCGAAATTCTCGGCCATCTGTTTGATTTTTCTGGCGGCCGGATCCAGTTCCCAGAGCTTGTTGGTCCCGGGCGCTCCTGCCAGTTCAGGCAGCAGCCTCACGGTAATGTTGTTCAGACTGCGAGCCAGAGCCTGACGTAGCGGAAGCTCCACCGGGCCGGATGGTACTTTTGGATCTTTAGGAGCCCAGCGGTTGCCCTCCCGGTCAAAGAATTTGGTCGGGAATTTGGAAAACTTGTGATAGGGCATGTATCCGTTATCAATGGCCAGAGCGTACACAAAGGGCTTGAATGTGGAACCGGCCTGACGCTGTGACTGATACACATGATCGTACTGCACATTCCCGTAATTGGAACCGCCCACCCAGGCCAGCACATTTCCGTTGGTGGGTTCAATGGCCACAAAACCGGCTTCAAGTCGTGTTCGGGCACGCATCACCGAATCAACAAAAGCGGAGTCCTGCATCAGGGTATCGATAACCACCTTGCGGATTTTGGTATCGAAGTTGGTAAATCCGTTTTTGTATTCATCGGTGTCTTCAATGAAACTGGGAAGGAATTTTGGATATCGCTCCCACAGCATATCCATATAGCTGCCACCCGGGGAGGTCCATTCATCTTCAAAAATGCTCTGAAGTGAATCCAGCTTGGTCTTTAAAGCAATTTCTGCATGCTGTTGAAGCCTGGAGTCGATGGTGGTGTAAATGACCAGTCCGTCGGTATACAGATCATAGCCGTTTTCATCGGCCCATCCCTGTACGCGCTGTCGCACGTATTCACCGAAGTAGCGGCTTTTTCGACCTGATTTAAAGGGAGGGTGATAATCCAGCACAATGGGTTCTGCCTTCATGTTATTGTATTCAACACGGTCGATGAAGCCATGACGAAGCATGAGGGATAGCACAATATTTCGTCTGCGTTCAGCCCGCTCAGGATAGATACGCGGGTTATAGGCATAAATGGCATTTAATGACCCGATCAGCGTAGCCGACTCGAGCATCGTGAGATCCTTGGCAGCCTTACCGAAGTGGGTTTGGGCAGCTGCTTCAATCCCGAAAGCGGAGTTCGGAAACTCAACCGTATTTAGATACATCTCAATGATCTCATTCTTAGTGTAGTTCTTTTCAATCTGCACCGCGGTGATCATCTCCTTGAATTTCCGGGATACGGAAAACTTGAGCCCAATTTTTTTGTACAGGTTCCGAGCCAGCTGCTGGGTAATGGTGGATCCGCCCTGGGGATCGCCCCTTAGGATGTGATAGGGGATGGCAAGGGTGCGGATCATGTCCATGCCCCAGTGGTCATAAAATCGATGGTCTTCCGTTGAAATCAGGGCATTAACCACATTGGGAGAGATATTTTCAAAGCGGACCCAAGTACGGTTTTCTGTAAAATACTTATCCAGTACCGCACCATCACGGCTGCGTACTTCTGAAGCAATGGCTGTTTTGGGATTTTCCAGTTCCTGAATGGAAGGTAGGCCTTTAAAAAGGTAGTTCACATACAGCCCGCCGGCAATAAGAATCAAAAGAAATGAGGATCCGATAATGATGAGCAGATTTCTATGGATGCCGGATTCTTTCTTTTCCTTTTTTTGCTGTTTCAGAATCTGTTCGCGGTATTCCGGATCGTTAAAATAGCGTTCGTTATCGATCTCCGGTGATTTAGCCATAATTAATGTTGATCAAGTACAGGTTTAAAATCATGCTCTTCTGCGTACCATGTAACGAGCCTGAACTCTCTATTCTTGTGTAAAACCAGGGTATTGTGCTGATAAAAGGCACCTGTGTTTAAATATCGTCCGCAAGATAATGTTTCCTCGCGAGGAATGTGGTCATGCCCGCAGATAATTACATTAAAATCATAATTCCTTGAACAGTGCTCGGCCCAGCTGTTCAGTGGTTCAGGGTTATGATCGGGGAACTGCTGATTCCAGGCCGAAAATGCTTTCATTAGTTTCAGACCAGTTTCCGCTGGAAACATCCGCTGATAAAAACGAACAAAGGCTTCACTCTTTAGAATTTGATGCATCAGAGGCAGTTTTAATCCAAAACGCCCATCCATGAAACCGTCACCATGACAGAGCAGTACCTGCTGATGATCTATTTCTGTTTCGATGTAATCCTTGCAAATCCGAAAGCCCCGATCTTCCAGGTATCCATAGGTCCAGTGGTCATGATTACCGGTAATATATGGGATGGGGAAGGTTGTTTGATTGTATTCTTCAAACACCGAGAGGATTCGATCACCAAGATCCGGATGGAATTGCTTTTTTGGGTATTCCATCCAGTAGTCGAAAAGGTCACCTAAAATGTATATGGCTATGCTTTCACTGCTGCAATAGCGAATCAGGGCGGTCAGATCGGCTTCCAGCTGCAGGTCTTTTGCTTTACCGAATCCACCCAGGTGAACATCCGACAAAAAGAGGCAATCGGAAAATGGCGGGCTGCCCAGTTTCATTTTTTCCGGGTGATGATAAACTGTATAAGCTCAATAAACTGATCGCGCGCTTCACTCTCAGGAATGAGTTCCAGTTCTCTTATGGCTTTATTGGCGTACTCATACATCATGCTTTTAGCCGCATCCATTCCGCCTTTTTCATTTACGAACCTGACGATTTCATCAACCTCAGAAGCTGATTTTTTATGCTTTTTCATCAGAGAGCGGATCTTTCGCTCTTCTTTTTGATCCGCATTGTCGAAAGCTTTAATCAGCGGAAGAGTAACTTTTCGCTCTTGAATATCATTACGTTTTGGCTTTCCGATATCATATAGCCCATAATCGAAGATATCATCCCTGATCTGAAAAGCGATGCCAATACACATACCGATTTCTTTCATACGGGCATGTTGTTCTTCATCATCGGTGGTTGCTACCGCTCCACACTCACAGCAGGTGGCAATCAAACTGGCCGTTTTTTCAGAAATAATCTGAAAATAGCGCTCTTCGGTCATATTGAAGAGCTTTGCTGTTTTGAGTTGCCGCAGTTCTCCCTCACTCATGCTTTTTACCGAATTGGAGAGTACCTGCAGCAATTTATATTCTTCATTATCGAGTGCAATCAGCAAACCTTTTGCGAGCAGATAATCACCAAGTAACACGCCTGCTTTGTTTCTCCACAGTTTGTTGATGCTTAGAAATCCCCGTCTGGATTCAGCTTCATCCACTACATCATCATGAATCAGGGTTGCGGTATGCAGCAACTCGATCATGGTTGCTGCCACAAAGCTGCGTTTGTTCACACCCCCAAACAGATTGGCAGCCATGAAAACCAGGGTAGGGCGCAGTTGTTTACCTTTCTGCTTCAGCAGGTAACGCACAATCTGATCCAGAAGAAATACATCCGTACGGATGGTATCTTTAAAATAGCGGTTAAACTCAGAAAGTTTATCGGCTACGGGAGCGGTAACATCGGAGAGCGATTTGCGGGAAACCGTATCACGGTCAATTTCAAACTTCGAAGGCTCAGTGTTGATCATTCAATTTGTTCATTTTTTCTTAAATTGGAGCCGTTCCGAAAATACTTATTATTTAAGATATTTCAGGGATATTTCACTCACTTATTTTAACTCAGGTATTACATGTCTCAGGATTTCTCTGAAGTCGACACGCTTGCGGTTCTTACAAGCGGGGGCGACTCACCCGGTATGAATGCTGCTGTTCGTGCCGTCGTTCGCACCTCCATTAAAAATAACATCAAAGTTTTCGGGGTCTACCGGGGTTACCAGGGTTTGATCGAAGATGATTTCTTTGAAATGAGCAAAAGCTCGGTATCCAACATCATACAGAGAGGGGGAACCATTCTCAAATCGGCCCGTTCGCAGGACTTCCGAACAGAAGAAGGGCGTTCAAGAGCAAACGATAACCTTCGTAAGCGTAACATTGACAGCCTTATTGTGATCGGAGGAGACGGTACCTTCACCGGGGCTTCCATTCTGTCCAAAGAACATGGTTTTAATGTGGTCGGAATTCCGGCAACCATCGACAATGACATCATTGGTACCGATATCACCATAGGCTACGATACAGCACTCAACACCGCACTGGAAGCTATAGATAAAATTAGGGATACGGCCGACGCGCACGAGCGCTTGTTTCTGGTAGAAGTTATGGGGCGTGATGCAGGCTTCATTGCACTGGAAACCAGTATTGCAGGCGGAGCTGAGCTGGTCTTACTGCCTGAGGAATTAACCCAGATTGATGATGTCAAAAGCCAACTCAATAACATGCTGGCTGAGCAAAAACGAAGTTCACTGGTGGTTGTGGCGGAAGGTGATGAAATTGGCGGAGCTTTTAAGCTGGCCGATCACATTCGCGAAGACTTTCCTGACTACGATATGCGGGTTTGCGTGTTGGGCCATATTCAACGGGGTGGAAATCCTTCTGCCCGCGATCGAGTACTGGCAAGCAGATTAGGTGCTGCAGCCGTAAGCATCATTCAGGAAGGCCACAGTGGGGTAATGGTGGGCATTGTAAACGGAGATGTTAAAATTACTCCGCTGCGCGTTGCCGTTTCCCGCAAAAAAGAAATTAATCGAAATCTGGTAGAACTGGCTCACATCCTTCGATAAGATTATGATAAAAACCGATACAAGCATTGCGCGTAGATTTATTGACCGGCTGGATTATGAAAATGCCTTAGATAAGGCAGAGGCAGCCATTTTTTCCGTTCGTGAAAAAACAGGGGAAGGAACGGAATGGATGGGATGGCGGCATATCCTTAAAAACCCGAATGATGCCATTCTGGAGCAAATAGAAAGTCATGCCACAGCCATTCGGGCGGAAGCAGATGTATTTATAGTGTGCGGAATTGGGGGATCCTATCTGGGTGCCAAAGCCGTCATTGATGCCCTGTGTCCGCATTTCGGAAATAAAGGCCCTCAAATCATTTTCACCGGACATCACATGGGAGGCCGCTATCTGGAAGAGCTGCTTGCTTACCTCTCACAGTCTAAAGAAGATGGGTCTCCGAAGAGTGTGTTTCTGAATGTGATTTCAAAATCCGGATCCACGCTGGAAACGGCCCTTTCTTTTCGCTTGCTGCGTAATTGGATGGAGGAGGCATACGGAGAAGATGCTGATCGCAGGATTACCTGTACCACCAGTGCCGAGGGAGGCATCCTCAATAAGCTGATAGAAGAAAATGGATACACTAAATTTATCATACCGGATGATATCGGCGGTCGATTCTCAGTACTGACTCCGGTGGGTTTACTTCCCATTTCAGTAGCCGGCCTGGACCTTAAAGCCCTTTTTTATGGCGCTGTCGGAGCTTATCAGCACTACCGTAAAGATGCAAGCGACATCGCCGATTATGCGGCCATACGATATGCTGTGCACGAATCCGGAAAAACTATCGACCTTTTTACTTCCTTTGAACCGGAGCTTACTTCTTTCGGTGGATGGATTCAGCAGTTGCTTGGTGAAAGCGAAGGCAAAAAAGACAAAGGTATTTTCCCATCGGTAGCTGCGTTTTCGACTGATCTGCACAGCCTTGGGCAATTTGTTCAGCAGGGTAAGCGCAGCCTCATCGAAACCTGCCTGATTGTTGAGAAAGCTTTTTCAGGGCTTCAGGTACCCGAAATGGAAGATGATACAGACCAGCTTAACTATCTGAAAGGCATGAGTTTCCATGAGATTAACTCCCGTGCCCGACAGGGTACCATCGAAGCCCATGAACAGGGAGGGGTGCCGGTGGTTCAGATACTAATCCCAGCTTTGAATGAACAGCATCTGGGTGAGCTGATTTATTTCTATGAGATGTTCACTGCTGTTTATGTATACTGCCTCGAAATAAATCCCTTTAATCAGCCCGGGGTTGAAGATTACAAAAAAGCTATGTACCGTCTGCTTGGTAAAAAATAAAGAGGCAGGCCCTCAGGCTTAATACTCCATGTCCAAAGAAGCACAGCATTCAGAAAAGGCGAATTACATCGCAGTTGCCGGAAATATCGGTGCCGGTAAATCTTCCCTCACCGGTTTACTGGCAAAGCATTATGGATGGGAAGCATTTTATGAGTCGGTGGACGATAATCCCTATCTGGCGGACTTCTATCAGGATATGCGCCGCTGGTCCTTTAACCTGCAGATTTATTTCCTATCGAGTCGATTTCGCCATCAGAAAGAAATGCTGAAGCAGAAAGTGAATCTGATTCAGGATCGTACGATTTATGAGGATGTGGAGATATTTGCTAAGAATCTCTATGAAATGGCTCTGATGAGCGACCGGGACTACAAAAACTATGAAGCTTTATTCCGGGAAATGAGTCATTACCTGCAGCCGCCCGATTTGCTGATTTACCTTCGGGCTCAGGTTCCCACACTGGTCAGGCAGATTCAGGCAAGAGGGCGGGATTACGAGAACACCATTCGAATCGATTATCTGGAGCGCTTAAATCGCTATTACGAAGAATGGATTGAAAACTATCCGCATGATAAGCTGATTATTGACACGGATGATCTTGATTTTGTGAATAGCGAAGAAGACCTGGGTAAAATTATTGAACTGCTTGATCAGCGACTATTCGGCCTCTTTAACTGATCTTTTTCTTAGACAAGCCTGCATTGCACACCCAAAATTTAATGCTTATCTTTTCAAGCTATTGAAAAGTCGTTTTTTGCCATGTTCGAATTCAAAATTACAGATATTCCCGAGGGTGAAAGCCACCTTGAACTGAATTTTGATTCCAAACATCTTCAGCTGATGGATTATCCTTTTGAAGAGGGTCATCTGAAATTGAAATTGAAAAAAACAGAACATTTTATACGTGCCGACTTTTCTGTAGATGTGGTGTTGCAACTGGTTTGCGATCGCTCACTGGATATTTTTGACTTTCCTGTTCAAACGGCCTACAGTGTTACTTTTAAGGCTGAAGCAGCGGAAGAAAAAACAGACGAGCATGAGGCTATACGCAACATCGATTTTATCAGCAATACGATCAATATTGAGGACGATGTTCGGGACAGCATCCTCCTCAGCATTCCGATCAAGAAAATACACCCACGTTTTCTGGATGAAAGCGGCAAACCGGTAGATTTTGTTTCTGACACCTTTGGAAAGGTAGCGGATAACGAAGAAGAGCCGATTGATCCGCGCTGGGAAGCACTGAAAAAACTAAAGAAATAACATCATAAGAATACATTAATGGCACATCCAAAGCGAAAAACGTCAAAAGCCAGAAGAGACAAAAGAAGATCTCACCACAGAATTGCGGATGTAAACCTTGCAACCTGCTCAAACTGCGGATCTTTGCACCGTTACCATCATGTATGCCAGGAGTGCGGATACTACAGAGGCCGTCAAATCATACAGGTATCCAACTAACAGGCTAAATCATGCTCATTGCTGTTGATGCTGTAGGGGGCGATCATTTTCCGGGAAATCCTGTGGAAGGGGCAATTCTGGCACTGGATAAGGATCCTGAAATCAGTGTATTACTGGTTGGTCCGGAACAAATGATCAAGAATGAACTTCAGTCTGAGAATTATGATCAACGCCGGCTGAAGATACTTCACGCTCCGGAAATCATCGGAATGGATGAATCGCCGGCAACTGCAGTCCGAAATAAGCAGATGTCATCCATTGTCGTGGGCATTGGTGCTCTGAAACAGCGTAAGTGTGATGCATTTGTCAGTGCAGGCAACACCGGAGCATTACTGGCTGCCTCTACTTTTATTCTGGGTAAACTGGAAGGGGTGCTTCGACCTACGATTGCATCTTACTATCCTACTATTGAAGGTTTCAAGCTTCTGGTGGATGCCGGAGCCAATCTTGAACTAAAACCTGAAATGCTGATTCAGTTTGCCGATATGGCTTCCATTTTCTGCAGGGAAATACTCGAGATCCCAAATCCCCGCGTTGGTTTGTTAAATGTGGGTGAAGAAGCGGAAAAGGGAACAGAAATGCTCAAAGCGGCATACAAACTGCTGAAAGAGAAGGACAATTTTGTAGGTAACCTTGAAGGCAAGGATATTTTATTTGCCCGCGCAGACGTATACCTCACCGATGGGGTAACCGGAAACGTTACCCTTAAGTTTGGCGAGTCTTTTCCTGATGCTCTCAAAACAATGATTATGAACGGAGTAAAATCAGGTGCCATCAGCCGAGACGATGCCCAGACAGCACAACATGTACTCTCAACCGCCTTGGATCCCTTCAACTATGAACATGTGGGCGGGATTCCTTTTCTTGGGGTTGATGGAGTCAGTATTGTTGGTCATGGCGGCAGTTCAGCAACCGCCATCTGCAATATGATACTGGGGGCAAAAAAATGCGTGACGGCCGGAATCAACCAAAAGATCGTCGACTCGCTTAACTGAAATCTATTCAGCTGAATGACTAAAAAACTAGCTAAGATCTCATCCGTAGGGCATTATTTGCCTGAACATAAGGTCACTAATTTCGATCTGGAAAAAGTGATGGATACCAATGATGAGTGGATTCGTACTCGTACTGGTATCGTTGAGCGAAGAATTCTGAAAGACAAAGACAAAGCCAGTGCATTCATGGGTGCAGAAGCAGCAAAAGAAGCACTGGAAAATGCAGGTGTGGATCCAAAAGAAATCGATCTGATTATTCTGGCTACGGTTACCCCTGATTATCTGTTCCCCGCTACCGCTTGCCTGGTACAACAAATGATAGGGGCAGAAAAAGCTTTTGCTTTTGATTTGTCGGCTGCCTGTTCCGGTTTTCTGTATGCCATCACAACCGGCGCCAAGTATATCGAATCGGGCATGTGCAAAAAAGTACTGGTTATAGGTTCCGATAAAATGAGCTCCATCATCACCTATGAAGACCGAAGTACATCCATCATTTTCGGAGATGGTGCCGGTGCTGTGCTGCTTGAAGAATCTGAGGATGGTACCGGCATTCAGGATGCCATCCACTATACCGAAGGAGACAAAGAGTGCGCCCTTTATCAGCCGGCTGGAGGGAGCCGTAATCCGGCTAGCGCTGAGACCGTAGCAGCGAATGCACACTACATTAAGCAGGATGGCAGAACCGTATTCAAAAAGGCCACTACAAGCATGGCGGATGTGTCTCTGGAAATTATGGAGAAGAACAATCTGAAATCCGAAGATGTAGACTGGCTGGTACCACATCAGGCAAACCTGAGGATTATTGATGCTACGGCTAATCGTATGGGCTTGAGTACGGACAAGGTCATGATCAATATTGACCGGTATGGCAATACTACCGCGGCTACGATTCCCCTATGTCTCTACGACTGGAAAGATAAAATGAATCATGGTGATAACATCATTCTCACAGCCTTCGGGGGCGGTTTCACCTGGGGTGCCGTCTACCTATCCTGGTCAATGAATAAATAAAATGAGTAAAGCCGTAGTTTTTCCCGGACAGGGATCGCAATTTGTAGGAATGGGCAAAGAACATTTCGACGCGGGAGCAGAAGGGCTGGAGTTGATGCAGAAGGCCGATGAAATTCTAGGTTTTTCCCTCACACAAATAATGTTTGAAGGACCGGAAGAGAAGCTGAAGCAGACTGAATATACCCAGCCGGCCATATTCCTGCATTCGATGGCTGTTTTCTCCAGTCTGGATCTTAAGGCGGATATGGTTGCCGGGCACTCGCTGGGTGAATTTTCAGCGCTGGTGGCCTGCGGAGCTACTTCCTTCGAGGAAACCCTGAAGGTAGTACGCCTTAGAGGGCAGCTCATGCAAAAAGCCGGAACCGACCATCCGGGTACCATGGCAGCTATCATTGGAATGGAGGATGAAGCTGTTGAACATATATGTGCTGAGGCATCGAAGGCCACAGGAAAAGAAGTGATTGCCGCCAATTACAACTCCCCGGGTCAGCTGGTTATTTCAGGCTATGAAACAGCGATTGATAAAGCAGTAGAACTGGCTCAGGAGGCCGGGTGTCGCCTTGCCAGAAAACTCTTTGTAAGCGGAGCTTTTCATTCATCTTTGATGCAGTCGGCCTATGACGGCTTAAAGCAGGCTCTTGAAGACCTGAGCATTCAAAAACCGGTTTGTCCGCTGTATAGTAATTTTACCGCAGAACCAACTACTGATCCGGAAGAAATCCGGTCAAATCTGCTGAATCAGCTCCTGAATCCGGTGCGCTGGACTCAGACCATGATGAATATGCAGGCCAATGGGGCCGATCATTTTGTAGAGGTTGGGCCAGGAAAAGTGCTGCAGGGGCTGGTAAAGCGCACGCTTAAAGGCATTGAAATTTCAGGACATAACTAAAGAACTATGGGATTAACATTAGAAGGAAAAAGCGCTCTGGTAACCGGTGGAAGCCGTGGTATCGGTAAAGCCATAGCCCTGAAGCTGGCTGAACTCGGGGCAGATGTCGCCATTACCTATGCACGCTCATCGGAAGCGGCTGAAGATGTAAAAGCTGAAATGGAAGGAATGGGCGTGAAGGCAAAAGCACTGCAGGCCGATGCGGTTGATTTTACCCGTGCAGAAGAAGTGATTACTGAAATTACAGCTGAGTGGGG
>CAYPTY010000020.1:0-41433 GCA_964413935.1 uncultured Balneolaceae bacterium
CTGGAATTAAATTCATTGGTAAACACCAGGTTTGAGCTTACAACGGTTTCATAAGCCAGCACCAGCCCAAAAGCGTTGCTTCTCTTCCGGTCTCCGCTCACCCTGAGTAAACGAACTTCATATTCATCATCCCGAAAACTTACCTGATTATCCGTTTGTACCTGAGAAGAAGGACCTAACGGGGTAAAGGTGTCAAAGCCTTCCGTACTCTCCAGGTCCGATGTGTTTTCTCGGTTTAACCCGGCATAAGTAAAATACCATCCTTTGTTCTCAGAACTTCGTATATAGCCTGTAAAGCGGATGTCGATTCCGCCTCCACTGCTCCCGAAATACGTACTGCTGAATAAACCCTGATTCAAACGAACAGCTTTTGCCGGATTAAATTGAATACCTTGTATACTGTCAGGGATGAATGCCTGGAATCCGGCCGGAAGCTCAGCTTCGTAAGCGAGAAAATCCCTTTTGAATTGATAAGAATTGATATCTTGAGCAAGTGCTGAAAAAGGCAGAAGTAACAGGATCAGCAGCAGAGTTTTTTTCATGGCAATATTGGGGTCTTGGGGCTGTTCACATGATAGATCTCAAAACCCAGTCAATCAAGAAGCATTCATGAAGCGTGCATCATTTAACAAAATTGTGATATTCATCATCCTATCTATTTTTGTGGGTGGGATGAATCCGGTACAGGCACAATCTGAAATCATCCTTGGACGGGTTAAATACCGAGGCGGGGGCGACTGGTATAATGATCCCTCTTCCCTTACCAACCTGATTGAATTCACCTCCGATCTGGTCAATATGAATATTTCCTCCCGTTACGAAGATGTAGCACTGGGTTCAGCTGACCTGAACGACTACCCCTTCCTCTTTCTGACTGGCCATGGTACCATCACGGCCAGCCGTTCTGAAATCGATAATCTCCGGGATTATCTGGAAAACGGAGGGTTCCTGTATGTGGACGACGACTATGGACTGGATCCGCATATCCGAAAACTGTTGAAACAGGTATTTCCGGACGAGGAACTGATTGAAATACCTTTTGGGCATCCCATTTTCCATCAGCTGTTTGAATTCAACCGGGGTGTACCCAAAATCCATGAGCACGACAATAAGGATCCAAGAGCCTTCGGACTCTTCCGCAAAGGCCGAATGGTGGCATTCTATACCTATGAATCTAATCTGGGTGACGGCTGGGCGGATGCTGAAGTGCATAACGATCCTCCGGAAGTACGCCGGCAGGCTCTGCAGATGGGTTCCAATATTCTTATTTACGCACTCACCCACTAAGCGCTTTTATGCATGCATCGGCTTTATACTGATGCAAAATTTGAAGATATTTGAAGCTTTGAGGAGAACCTATGCAGCCACTGATCATACCCATCGCCAGCGACCATGCCGGATTCCCGGCTAAAGCCATCACCAAAGAACTTCTGGAAGAAATGGGACACACACCCGTTGATTTCGGAACCCATGATAAAGATTCAGTAGATTATCCGGAATATGCCATCCAAGTTGCCCAACGGGTGAATGATGGGGATTATAATATGGGAATTCTGATTTGTGGCTCAGGTCAGGGAGTTTGCATGACCGCCAATAAATTTCCAAAAGTACGCGCTGCCCTGGTCTACAATGATGAAGTGGCCGCACTTACCCGACAGCATAATAATGCCAATATCATTTGCCTGCCGGGTCGGTCTCTTTCCAGAGAAGAAATTAAAGCTATACTCGAGAGCTACCTCAATGCTGAGTTTGAAGGGGGCAGACATCAGCGGCGGGTGGAAAAAATCCAAACACTAACACAGCACGAGAAGGAATGAAAAACATCCAGCAGCAGGACCCTGAAATTTACCGTTTACTTGAACAGGAAGCAGACCGTCAGAATACCAACCTGGAACTCATTGCTTCCGAAAATTTTGCTTCAAAAGCGGTTATATCTGCAATGGGATCCACCCTCACCAATAAGTACGCCGAAGGATATCCCGGTAAACGATATTATGGAGGCTGTGAAGTGGTGGATAAGGTGGAAGACCTGGCCCGCGATCGTGCTAAAGAATTGTTTGGTTGTGAATGGGTGAATGTTCAGCCTCATTCCGGTGCCTCTGCAAATGCGGCAGTCTATCTGGCTTTCATGAAACCCGGTGATACCCTTCTTGGATTTGATCTGGCCCACGGCGGACACCTTACGCACGGTTCCCCGGTTAATTTTTCAGGAATCTGGTTTAATGCGGAGTTTTATGGGGTGGAAAAAGAAACCGGAAAGCTGGATTACGATCGTGTTCGTGAGCGCGCAAAAGAAGTAAAACCCAGACTCATCTCCATTGGTGCTTCTGCCTACTCCCGCGATTTCGATTATAAAATTTTCCGCTCTATAGCGGATGAGGTTGGCGCCTACCTCTGGATGGATATGGCACACACGGCCGGACTTATTGCTGCCGGTGAACTCAACGATCCGGTGCCCTGGGTGGATGTGATTACAACCACCACACATAAAACCCTGCGCGGACCCCGTTCTGGGATGATTCTGGTTGGTAAGGATGTGGAAAATACTTTGGGAGTGGTTGCGAGGATGTCAGGACGTACCAAAACCTGGGGTGAGGTTTTGGATTCAGCTGTATTTCCGGGTATGCAGGGCGGTCCTTTAATGCACGTAATTGCAGCTAAGGCAGTGGCCTTTGGGGAAGCACTTGAGCCCGGCTTCAAAAGCTATCAGAAGCAGGTGAAAGCCAATGCGCAGACCCTTGCTGAGACATTTACGGACATGGGTTATGAAATTGTGAGTGGTGGCACAGATAATCACCTGATCCTGATTGACCTGAGAAATAAAGGCATCACCGGCAAAGTGGCTGAGGAGTCCCTGGATCGCGCAGCCATCACCGTAAACAAGAACATGGTTCCCTTCGACACCGAAAGTCCATTTGTGACTTCAGGCATCCGAATCGGAGCTCCGGCTATGACCACCCGCGGACTGGGTGAAGCTGAATTCAAACAGATTGCCAAGCTCATCGACAAAGTGCTGCAGAAGCCGGAGGATGAAGCAAACCTCGCAGCCGTTAAAGCAGAAGTGCGTGAGCTGTGTGATCGATTCCCTCTGTATGACTTCGCTGTTGTTTAAATTGATGGTAAGCATCCGTGGCTGAACGTCAGATCATGCAGGAAAATCCGCCTAAGGCCAAGCCTCCCAAGGATATGGCTAACAACATGTCCTTTCTGGAGCATCTTGAAGAATTGCGATGGCGTCTGATTAAAGGCCTGGCGGGAATCAGTGTGGGTATTATCGTGACGGTCATCTTTTCTGACTTCGTGATTGATGAACTTCTGCTTGGCCCCACCCGGGCTGATTTTTTTATGTATGATCTGATTGGAGTTGAGGCCAATGATCTTGCACTTCAAAGCCGCAGGCTGCCAGGACAGTTTTTTGCCTACTGGGGTGCTGTTTTCATCACCGGGGCCATCGCCGGTTCACCTATCTTTTTCTATCAGATGTGGCAGTTTATTGAACCGGCCCTGGAGATCACGGAAAAGAAATCTGCTTTTTTTAACTCTGTTTTTATTTCCTTCTTCTTTTTTCTGGGTGTCTCCTTTGGTTATCTCATACTGGTGCCCTTTGCCCTTCAGTTCTTTACCAGTTTTACCATCTCGGATGTAGTGCGCAACGACTTCGACATAAACGCCTATTTCTCTTCCGTTTCACTCTGGGTCATCACCTGCGGCATCATCTTCCAGGTTCCGGTCATCAGCTATTTTCTGGCAAAACTGGACCTGATCACCCCAAAATTCATGCGACAGTACCGCAAACACTCCATTGTACTGGCTCTGGTGCTGGCTGCTTTCCTGACTCCACCTGATCCCGTATCTCAGATCATGATCGCTGTTCCCCTTTTACTGCTTTATGAATTATCGATCTGGATCGCCAAACTCGGTAACCGGCAGTATCAGAAAAACCTGGAAAAAGCTTTTGCTGGCGACGAACTTTGATCGAAACCCATCGAAATGAATAAACTTCTTCTTACCCTTATTGCCTTTAGCCTCCTCTCCTGTTCCCGGCCGGATCCTTTTACAGGAAACTATCGGGGAGTGATTGAAAGTCCCGGTGGCGAGCTGGCTTTTCCCTTGATCATCGAAAAAGAGGCGAATACCTACTCCGCTAAAGTCATCAATGGTGCAGATACTCTCTATTTTTCAAGAGTGGATCTCATGCCGGATTCCTTCGCGCTGAGTTTTGAGTTTTTTGATTCTCATTTAAATGGCCACATCGATGAAGAAGGTAATCTAAGCGGCTTATGGACCCGAACATTCATTAGCAAAAATGACACTCTCCCCTTTTATGCCGAACAAGGCGTAGCTTATCGCTATCCCGCTGAGGATATCAACAGTGATGACCTGGAGGGCGAATATCAGGTTGAGTTTAAGGGCAAAGGCTTTAGTTATGAAGCCATGGGCTACTTTGTGACCCAAGAACAGGGAAGGCTTCTGGGTACCTTCATCACCGAATACGGAGATTTTCGTTTTCTGGAAGGGGTGTACACCGATTCCAGCTTTGTGCTGTCAACCTTTGATGGTGCTCATGCTTTTTATTTTGAGGGTAAGCAGCTGAAAGATGGCAGCCTGGAAGGGCAATTCTGGTCGCGGGGTAATCCTGTTGAAAACTGGACCGCTGTTCCCGGGAATCATAATCTCCGTGACCCCCTCACTATCGCTGCGGAGCAGTCCATCGGTAAAGACCTGGAATTTGAAATCACCGCGCTGGACGGGAAAACCCTCACGCAGGACAACTTCAAAGATAAACCGGTACTGCTTTATGTATTTGGTTCTTGGTGTCCGAATTGTGCCGATCAGGCCGAGTTGCTGGCTGAGTATGCCAAAGAGCTTTATGAGGACACCGACCTTGAAATCATTGGCATCGCTTTTGAATACACCGGTGATGAAGAAAGAGATAAAAGGCAGATCGACGAATACCGCAAACGTTTCGACATCCCCTGGACCTTATCGCTGGGCGGTATCACCAGTAAACGGGTGGCTGCACGCAGTTTACCCTTTACCGATCAAGTCGTATCTTTCCCTTCAACCTATTTTGCAGACCGCAATCATAAAATAAGAGCGGTACACGTTGGTTTTAATGGTCCGGCTACCGGAAGTTATTACTTTAAAGAACGTGAACGTTTCAAAAATAAAATCGATGAAATTCTCGCTGATCAGTAAGTTTCTATTTGCAATCCTACTCCTGTTTTTAATCTCCTGTAATCAGGATGATCCTTTTCGTGTAGACTATTCTCAGGTTCCGGAGCCTTTTGAGCTCACCGGAGTTCAGTCCACTGAGACGGAGAGCGGTCTTATTTTTTATGACCTTGAAGAAGGAGAAGGTCCATTTACCATCAACCGCAGAGACGGGATCAGAGTGTATTATACCGGCCGGGATGAATCGGGCCGGGTTTTTGACAGTTCATATCGAAATGGAAAGGATACCCCCGATTTCTTTGGTGACCTGGGTTCACTTATTATCGGCTGGAGAGAAGGACTTATTGGTATGAAAGAGGGGCAGAAACGGGTGCTCATCATTCCGCCCTCACTGGCCTATGAAAATGCTCCTCGCGGAAGCTCCGGCTACAACCTCCGAAATGATACCCTCCGTTTCGATATCGAAATCGCTGAGATTGTTAATTAACCCAGCTTAGTTCTGGTTCAGATGAAGTTACGGGGAATAGCCGGGGAAATGGCGGTGGTTACCTCGTAAGGAATGGTATCACAGGCTTCAGACCAGTGATTGGCGTTGAGGTGTTGCAGATCCATCAATACAACTTCATCCCCCGCCTTAAAAAAGGCTTCTTCTGAAAACACCATGCAGTAATCCATGGTGATATTACCCACCTGCTGGCAGAACCTTCCGTTTACTTGGAACTTCAGTTTATGCTTAATTTTTCTGGGGATGCCGTCGCCGTAACCAACCGGGATTGTTCCGATAAATCCATCCTTCAATACCTTCCAGCCACTGCTGTATCCCACATATTCACCCTTTTTAACCGGGCGAACCTGCATGATAAAGGATTTCCACTCGAGAGCAGGATTTAACTCCTCATATTGAAAGGGCTTGGCGGAGTACCCGAAGAGGATTCCACCCGGGCGAACCGCGTCAAATACCACTTCTCGACCGTAATTCATTATGCTGCCGGAATTGGCCAGGTGTGTGAGTAAATGCTGTGAAAAATGTGGACGGATTTCACGAAAAAGATTGATCTGCTGACCTACCTTGGGATGATTGACTTCCTCAGCATCCGAAAAATGAGTAAAGATTCCGGTGCAGTGTCTTTCTTTGTCTCCTTTCAGTAATTCTCGCACATCCGAAACCTGCTCAGGAAGCAATCCCAGCCGGTGCATACCGGTATCAAACATAAGATGAAAATCAATGTCGGCCGGAAATTCCCGCAGCAATTCCAGGTCTGAAACCGTAGCCGTTATATTCAGATCCCTGTATAGTGGAAGGGTGGGTTTTCGGGGTACTTCAAAAACCAATATGGGCAAGCTCACACCTGCATCACGAATGGCAACAGCCTCGTCAATTTCTGATACACAAAACCAGTCGCAAAACTGCTGCAGGTACTGGGCTGTCTGGGTAATGCCATGTCCGTAGGCGTTATCCTTGATCACCGCC
Source organism: uncultured Balneolaceae bacterium (assembly GCA_964413935.1). GTDB lineage: Bacteria > Bacteroidota > Rhodothermia > Balneolales > Balneolaceae > CAYPTY01. The sequence goes on from CAYPTY010000020.1 coordinate 6,647, forward strand.
ATCATACCGGCTTCATTGCCAACCCGGCTGCGGATCACATCCAGATTTCCCTTCAGCTGTTGTTTATGGACAAAAATTTGAGAACGGTATTCCTGTTCAAGCATAAAAATGTGTACCTAAAACACCCATTTTCGTTTCCCTTTTTTCTTCAGGATCACCTGTGCGGCATTATATCCGGCTGCACCAAACACCCCACCTCCGGGGTGGCAGCTGGCTGAAGAAAGAAAGAGATTTTCGATGGGTGTTTCGTAGTTGCTCATTTCGGGAAGCGGGCGGAACATAAACATCTGATCGAAGGTCATTTCCACATGCATCACATTGCCCCGGAGGAGGCCGTGTTTGCGTTCGATATCCAGCGGTGACTGAATATACCAGTCGATGAGTTTGCCTTTCATGTTCGGTGCATAATCCACAACCACATCGTAAATTTTCTGGGCTTCTTCTTCACGGATGTCATCCCAGCTGCGACCGTTGGCCAATTCATAGGGATGCCACTGCGCCCAGGCAAAAAGGGTATGTTTACCGTCTTTGGCTACATCCGGATCAATTTTGGAGAAGGTCATACAGAGCACAGCCGGTTTTTCAGGCGGCATTTTTTTCTGATAGTCACCAATAGCCCGATGCATGTAATCTACCGACGGGGCCAGCAGTTGAATACCATTGTGAATGTAGGGATCGTCCGGGCAGGCGGTATATTCCGGCAGTTCCTCCACTGCGCAGCGAATTACCATTCCAAAACCATTTCCAACATTAATATTTTCAACCCGCTGCAGCATGGATGGCTGCAGATGATCCGGCCCAACCATTTTCAGCATGGTGGTTTGTACATGAGCATTGGAAACAATGGTATCTGCTTCAAAAACTTCACCCGACTCGGTTTGCACCCCTTTTGCTTTGCCATCGCGCACCAGAATGCGTTCCACCGGGTGATCCGACTTCACTTCACCCCCATGCGCTTCGATATAGTGCTTCATAGCTTGTGTAAGCTCACCGCTGCCACCACGCGGATGCTTGGCCCCACTCTGATGTAACATGGCCTGCCAGCCTACAAAATCGCCCGTAGCCGATTGATCCGGCAGCGGCCCCGACTGGGCTGCAAACCAGAGCAGAGCGGCCTTCAGATGGGGATTTTTAAAATGATTGTCCACTTCCTTGCCGTAGCTGCCCAGAATGCGCTGCAAACCGGACTGCTGCTCCCCTTTTTTCAGCATAGATCCATCACGAATCTGCCCTTTCATGATTTCGCCCATCAGGCTGCCCGCTTTGGGTGAAGTCATGAAGGTACGCAGCACCCCTTTGTTGATGCGTCCCCAGAAATCGATGAAATCCCTATAATTCTGTACATCCTCCGGCGCCACTTTGGCAATGGATTCCAAGGTTTTGTCCAGATCCTTGAAAAAATGAATCACACCCTTGCCACCGTAGACCGGATAGGACATGATGGGATCCATGTCGATGTATTCAAGACCGTATTTGGTGAGCTCAAGCTCTTCAATGATACCGGTCTGATGAATCATGATGTGGACAGACGAGCCCACATCCATCCGGAAGCCATTGGGGTTAGCGGCCGTTTTGAACATGGTTTCCGTACAAACGGCACCGCCTATGGTATCGCGGCGTTCCAGCACCAGAACTTTAAACCCGTTTTTAGCCAGATAACAGCCGGTTACCAGTCCGTTATGCCCGGAACCAATGATAATAGCGTCGTAAACACTCATGCGCGCAAGATAAAATGAATTGACAGAAACTAAAGATTTATTAGCTTTCCCTAACGACAAAAACAGGCACATCATTCTGCCCATGCGCATAGGCTGTTTCCTTATTGAACAACTCAGTGAAGGTATCTTTGAAGTATACAAAGACGGCAGCTTTCACAAAGTTGAAGCTGAACACATCCGTTTAAAACCTGAAGCTATACGCAGCCGCTATTCGGCCCGTATCGGGATTGACCCACTGCTGATTCGCAATGGTACTTCCAACATCCTGATTGATACCGGTTTGGGATGGGGACTGGATAAACGATCCACTTACAAAGACACATCCAACCTCAAAACCAATCTGGATATTTTCGGACTTACCCCCAGTGATATTACTCATGTGGTGCTCACGCATCTGCATTTTGACCATGCCGCCGGATCTACCTATGTGGATGAGGATTCGACCACTCAGGCTACCATGCCCTTCGCCAGATATTATGTACAGAAGCGTGAGTGGGATTATGCCCTAACCCAGCTGGAGGAAAAAGATGGAAAGATGGGTGCCGGCTACGACCTGGATGAACTATTTAAGCTGAAGGCGGATGGCAAATTTGAGTTGATTACGGAAGATTATACCGAAATTGTGCCCGGGGTGAATCTGATCTGGACTGGCGGACATACCCCTGGTCATCAGATCGTGAAAATTGTGGATGGGGAACAAAGTGCCTACGTGCTTGGCGACCTGATCCCAACCGAACACCATATCAACCACTATGCCATGAAGCAGATGGATGTGGATCCCATTCAGGCCAAAAAAGCCAAAACCCTGATTCTGAGGCAGGCTTATGAAGAAGGTTCCGCACTGCTTTTTTATCATTCCATCCATGTGAAAGCCGGTTTTCTGGAAAAGGATGTGGACCGGAAGTTTGTGCTGAAGGAAATTAGTTAATCTGCTCTTGGAAGTTACTCCATCAGACCATATCGAATTCAAACGCATACGTCCGCGCATTCAGGTGGAATCAGCACTTCAACCGGATGAAGTAATTGACCGTATTGCGGAATTGCTTGGTGATGAGCGCTGCAGCTGTGAAGGACATTACCGTAAAAATTATGCCACCATCACCATTCCGGAAGAAGAACAGCATTTATGGTCGCCCCAGCTTACCATCACCCTGGAAAAAACGGATCATGGTGCTCTGCTTCGGGGCCTGTACGGGCCCAAACCCAGTATCTGGACCATGTTTTTCTTTTTCTATGCCTTTATTGCCTTTGCGGCCATGATCATCGGCATGATCGGACTTTCCTACTGGTCGCTGGGTAAACCCGCCCCTATTATCTGGCTGGTGCCTGTTCTGGGATTGGTTTTTCTCACCCTCTACCTGGTAGCCTATTCAGGTCAGAAACTGGGCCATAAGCAAATTGTGAAACTGCATCGATTTGTTGAAGAAGTGCTGGGCGAGCCGGTTCAGATGATCTGAATTATTTATTCATCGAGATGAGAAAATCCTCGTTGGAACGGGTCCCCTTCATTTTGTCCAGCAGGAATTCCATCGCCTCAAAAGAATTCATATTGTTAAGGTAACGACGCAGCAGCACCACTTTCTCCCGTTCAGCATCGCTCACCAGGAGCTCCTCTCTTCGGGTGCCACTCTTGAACACATCCAGGGCCGGGAAGATCCGTCGCTCTGAGAGTCGGCGGTCGAGCACAATTTCTGAGTTACCGGTTCCTTTGAATTCTTCGAAAATCACATCGTCCATACGTGAACCGGTTTCAACAAGCGCGGTGGCAATGATGGTGAGTGATCCTCCGCCCTCAATATTCCTGGCCGAACTGAATAACTGTCGAGGTGCTTTCAGGGCTTCGGAGTCGATACCGCCCGACATGGTTCTACCGGTGTTGGAAGCACAGATGTTATAAGCACGGGCCAGCCGGGTGATGGAATCCATCATCAGTAATACATCATGGCCGCTTTCAACCAGTCGTTTGGCTTTTTCGAAAACAATCTCTGAAAGCCCGATATGATTTTCGGGCTTCTCATCAAAGGTAGAGGCCACCACCTCAGCAGAAGTAACTGTACGCTCCATCTCCGTCACTTCTTCAGGCCGTTCATCAATCAGCAGAATTATAATTTTCGTATCCGGGTGGTTGGCCGCCACTGCATTGGCCATATCTCTCAAAATGGTGGTTTTACCTGTTTTGGGCTGGGCTACGATGAGGCTGCGCTGCCCCTTGCCGAGTGGTGCAAACAGATCAATCATCCGGGTAGTATACTCATTGGGCTTGTTTTCAAGCACATAGCGTTTATCCGGATAGATGGGCATCAGGTCTTCAAAATCACCTCGATTATCCATGTCGTGAGGGATGTGCCCATTTACTCCTTCCACTCTCAACAAAGCAAAGTACCGCTCCCCAACTTTAGGCGGACGAATAATGCCAATCACACAATCACCCTGACGCAGCCGGAAGCGTTTAATCTGAGAAGGCGATACGTAGATATCATCCGGAGAAGCTTTGTAATTGTAGTTGATGGATCGGAGAAAACCGTATCCATCCGGCAAAATTTCGAGGGTACCTTCATTAATCAGATAGGGACCAAGCTGAGGCCGAAGTTCGTCCAGGCGCTCATGCAGGGTTGGTGCATTAGAAACCGGAAGCTGGTCGTGTTCGCTGCGCTTCTTGGTTTGCTTTTGTTGCCTTCGCTGCTGCTGTTGTTTTTTCTGCTCAGTGTCCTCTTTTTTGTCATCTTCTTCCGTTTTGTAGGATTCGATGTGGCTGAGATTACCGTAAGAAACAGACTCGGCTGGATTTTTTTCATCCCCCGAAGCACTCTCTTTGCCATTGGTGTTGGCTTCGCCGGCCTTCCGCAGAATCTGTTCGATGAGAGCAGCTTTTTTGATGCCGGTTACCCGACGAACACCTGCCCTCTTTGCTAGGGTCTGCAGTTCATGCAGCTTTTTTTGTTCAAGGTTTGCCAGCTCAGCTTGAGTCAGCGGGTTTGCCTGTCCGTCAGACATAGAAATAGAAAATGAGTTAAACTAAAAAGGAAATTGATTATTGGAGTGCTCCGTGTGCAGAGCGGATTGGAGGCGTCTATCTGTAGTTGGTAGTACCGAAGTGAAAGGTTTGAACTAACTTTCCACCAACCCCTTAACTATTCTATAAAAGTAAAAACTTCCCGCAAAAATTACTAATTCACTGCTTAAATCCTTCAAGGTTTCTTTGGCACCCTCAGGATGCATGATTTCTGCCTCAGGCACCGCCTGATAAAACTCCTCAGCCGTTAATGCTCTCAAGGCGGGCATGGAGTAAAAAATGATCCTTTCACCTAGATGCAGGAAATTCCTGAATTCATCATTGAATTTATCCCTCATCACCGAACATACAATCACTGGTTTCTGACCGGGAAAATCGGCCTGAAGGGTTTCCTGTATGGATTCAAGGGCTTCCGGATTATGGGCTCCGGAAAAGAACCAGTTATTGCCAAGCAACTGTTCAAACCGGCCCGGCGGCGGAGGAATCTCCCGGAACAGTCGAACACGGTCGTCAATTTCTACCCTGAAATCATGGCGGATCATACTCAGAGCCTGCCACGCTGTGGCAATATTGAAGCGGTTTATTTTTTCTTTAAACTGATTGCCAAGTGAATACCAAAGTCCGCGGTCATAAATCCGTACTTCCTCCTCATAACTTGGTTGAAGATGTTCAATTGTGCGGAATTCGGCACGCCAGTCGTTTGCGATATCTAAAATCAGCGCATGCAATGATTTTTTCAGGTGCCCGACCAGAACCCTTCCACCCTGTTTTATGATACCCGCTTTTTCCCGTGCTATCTGTTCCAGGGTATGTCCCAGTATTTCCTTGTGGTCATAGGAAACACTGGTAATAACCGAAAGGATTGGAGTTATAATATTTGTGGCATCCAGCCTGCCGCCCAGTCCGGCTTCAATGACTGCAATTTCTGCCTGTTGATCTGCAAAGTACCAGAAAGCAAGTGCTGTACTGATTTCAAAATAGCTCAGCCTGAATTCTTCAATTTTTTCACGGTGGGCATTAAAAAAACGAAGTAAATCCACGTCGGAGATTGGAATCCCATTCAGCTGAACCCGCTCAGTATAATCAATCAGATGTGGGGAGGTGTACAATCCACACCGAAATCCTGAGCGATGTAAAACCTCAGATATTAAGTATGCGGTAGTTCCCTTTCCGTTGGTACCGGCAACATGCACACTCTTAAACTGTTCATGCGGAGAACCTATAGCTTCACAAAAGCCACGGATCGCATCCAGAGAATAATTTGCCGCTTCTACCCCAACATCTTTGAACATGGGAATGCGGTCAAGATATTCATCCAGTTGCATCCGGTTTTTAAAGTGTGCATCCATTACTGAAGGTGTTCGTTCCGGTAATCGCGAAAAGTGCTTTGAACTTTTTCTAATAAAGGCATATCTGTGATAAAATCAACATCATCTATGCGGGAAACCGGACGAATTTCCATCATAGAATTGGTAACAAAGGCTGCATCAGCCTTCAAAAGGATTTCGGGAGTATACTCCCCCTCTTCCGCCTCGAGCAATTCAATCAATATTCCCCTGGTGATACCCGGAATGAAGTCACAGGATTCTGAGGGGGTGAAAAGCCGGTCATTTTTAATCCAGAATATATTTCCGATGTCGGCTTCAGAAACGCAACCATTCTGGTTCAGCATCAGTGCAGCATCCGCTGAACTAAACTGGGCATCGTGAGCAGCCAGCATATAGGCCTGCGAAGAACTTAATTTAAACGCCAGACTTCCCTTTTTTGAAGGCATGGTTCGGACATTGGATGTGACCAGATTCAGCGGCCTGTCTTCCGCAGTATATGCATCACATTCTACTACCACATTGACCTTATCATCGTCACTTAGTTTATAAGCTCGTCTCCCTTCTCTCCAGACCTGAACACGAATCAGTGCATCTTTTTCATTGAGTTCTTTTCGGCGTATCACTTCCAGCATAAGTTCCGGCTTCAGATCAACTTCCGGCATGCGCAGATATTTCATGGCATTTTTCAGGCGGTCAAGGTGTCGCTGCAGGTGCAGAAACTTGCCCGCATAGGCTCTGAACGTTTCGAAACATCCATCACCATAGTATAAGCCGCTGTGAAAGGGAGAAATTTTGACTTCTGACTTCAGTGTCAGCAGGCCATTAAATATCACATAATCCTGTACACTCATTTCAGATACTTTTTGAGTGTGTCGGTTACAGCTCCTTCTTCATAGCCCACTCCAATGCTTATGATTTCCCCATCCGGACTGAAAAGCAGGTATGATGGCAGGCCCGGGGTTCGTATCCGGTTGTACAGATCGGTACCATTTACGTATAAATCACTCCTGGAGCCCTCCTCCCGCTCAAAATTGCTCACATCCTCCTTCACCATTGCCTTAATCAGAAACAGGCTGTCAGAGGAAGCATAGCTTTCAATTTCATTCAGCATTTGCTGGGATTTATCTGACCAAACCGACCAGAAGTGCAGCATTACGAAATTACCCTCATAAGTACTGATTTGAATGCTGTCTTCTTCCAGAATCATGGGCAGAGGTGCAATGCGCAGTGAATCGTATTCACTGATGTACCTCCGGTATCGCTCCATCTGAGTATTTTTATACTGGGTTGTGCTCCATGCGATCCATAAAAGTCCGATAAGCGCAACAATAAAAATAAACATATTGAAGTATCTGGAATTGAGTTTCATAAAAGGCCGAAAGGTGGCTGATTATTTGAGGATGAGGCCGGTGAATGGCGGTACCGGTATGGAATATACACCGTTATCCGAAGAATAGGAGATTCCCGTAATCAGGTTGACCAGATAGTCATTAACCTCAAAAAATTCATCTTCATTAAGAGTTATTATCTGATCAGATTCCGAGTTATTGATGATCACCAGGCTTTCATCAAACTTGGAAATACGGGTAAATACCATCGTATTTTTCTCATCATTTGCCTGAAGATATTTTATTTCACCTTTTTGCAGGCTTTCGCTTTCGTTTCTGATCTGCCCAAGTTTTTTGTAGTACTCGAATAGTTCACGATCAAAGGTATTTTCATCAGCCGGGCGATTTTCATTGTAGGGATGGCTGTCCTCAACCGCATAGTTCATGTCTTCCCAGAGCATTGGCTTGCGATCGTCCGGATCGTCGGCGCCCCACATCCCGCTTTCAGTTCCGTAATAGATCATGGGAGCACCCACATAGGTATACTGGAAAAAGGCGATCAGCTTCTGGATCTGTCTCTCCTCTTCATTCGGCTTGCGCACATCAAATCCGTCCCCTGGTTTTCCATCGCTATCAAACTTTCGGCCGGGATTTATAATCATGGAAGCGAGTCGGGCGGTATCATGGCTGTCCATAAGGTTCTGAAATACAAAATTCGCTTCTTCCGGATAGCTGTTATAAATCTCTGTTAACTCCTGCTGAAAGGCTTCAGCCTTGATTTCACGGTCGATAAAGAAATCCATATTGGCCATAGACACACGATAATTCATAACGGAATAGAACATGTCTGAAGAAATGAACTCTGTGGCCTTGTCCGTCCAGATTTCGGCAACTGTGATTGCCTCCGGATTCAGTTCCCGAACGAGATCATGCCATTCCCGCCAGAAACGTTTGCCAACTTCTTCAGCCACATCCAGTCTCCAGCCATCAATGCCGTCTGAAGGGTCTCCGTCACCGTTGGGATCCATCCAGCGGGCAGTAACGGCAAAAATATGATCCCGAACCGGATCCACCAGACCGCCCTTTTCCTCTTTCAGCTCAGGCAGTCCCTTGAAGCCCCACCATCCATGGTAATCAAATTCGTTTTCAGGGGTCGAAGGATCGTCAAAGGAAATGACATCATACCAGCCCTTGTATTCAGATTCCTCCTGATTTTCGATGATGTCCTGAAAAGCCCAGAATTCAGGTCCGGTATGATTCCAGACCCCATCCAGCACAATCCTGATTTCTCTTTTATGAGCTTCCTCGATGAGCTTCAGCAGTTTTTTGTCAGCGCTGGTCCATTGCCAGGTCGAAGGATCTGCAGGGTCTTCGGCTTCCATCATGGCCACATCCCCTTCCGGATCATCCCCGAAAAAGCGGTCTACGTGGTGATAATAGGCGGCATCATATTTATGCAGTGACCGGGCATCAAAAACCGGATTGAAGTAAATGGCCCCCACACCCAGCTCTTTGAGATAATCCAGTTTGTCAATCACACCCTGAAGATCACCTCCATATCGGCGGTCAAAAACACTGCGGTAAAAATCTTCGCCCACTTCCAGCTCCCATGCCTCCTGATCGTACCAGTCGCCGGTCCAGGGAGTAATTTCCCAGCTATCCGGCACATCATAGAGGCTTTTCACCGGATCATTTTCGGTATTTCCGTTCCGGAAGCGTTCCGGGAATATCTGGTACCAAACCACTTCTTTGGCCCAATCCGGGGCATCGTACCCGGATTGCAGTTCAGGTTGGGCACAGCCAAAGCTGAGCAGTATTAAGAGGGTAAAAATCAGAGCGGGTTTAAGCATGGCTTTTATTTTTCGTCCACATCGTCCACAAACCGCATTGTAAAGGCTGCAATAATCATAACTGCACCACCCAGCATAAGGGCATACACGGCCTGACCTTCAAACAGGGATCGGGTTACCGCTCCCAGAATGGTGGCGGCCAGCAGCTGGGGCAGAACAATGAAGAAATTGAAGATACCCATGTACAGGCCCATTTTACTGGCGGGAAGCGACCCGGCAAGAATGGCATAAGGCATGGCCAGGATTGACGCCCAGGCAATACCTACCCCAATCATCGAGATAATGAGCATCATGGGATCGGACCAGAAATAAACGGAGATCAGGCCCAGACCGCCAAGTACAAGGGATACCCCATGTACAAATTTACGGCTGGTCATCCGGGCCAGTGGTGCAAGACCGAAGGCCACCAATGCGGCAACGCCATTATAGACCCCAAACATCACGCCTACCCAGTCGGCTCCTTCGTTATAAAGCGCAGAAGTGGTATCGCTGGTGCCGTAAATATGTGCTGTTACCCCGGCCGTGGTGTAAATCCACATGGCAAAGAGGGCAAACCAAGAGAAAAACTGAACAACAGCCAGCTGTTTCATGGTTTTGGGCATGTTCAGCATGTCGTGCATAACCTGCACCAGCCCGCTTTCAGTGCGACCCACCTGCTGAAAATAACCGGCTACTGCAAAGATAAGGCCAACAACAGCGAGGCCACCGGTAGCCACATATACTTCCTTGTCCAGATCGAAATAATAGGTGAGCAGGGTGAAGAGCAGCCCAAATACAAAAAACAGAATTCCGTATCGAATTTTTTTCTGACCTTCGCCTGCCAGCAGCGGCACTTCACGCAGGGCATCCGGATCATCTATTTCCTCTCTTTCTGCGGCCTCGAAAGCTTCCAGTTCTTCCGGGCTGTATTCCTTGCTGCGGAAAACCGTCCAGGAGACAGCCGAAATAAAGGCAAAGGCGCCCAGATAGAAAGACCATTTTACGGAAGGGGGAATAACGCCCTCGGCGGCTGTATTGGCAATCCCAAACCAGTTGGTCATCATCCAGGGCAGTGCGGATGCCACAACCGCACCCGTACCGATGAAGAAACTCTGCATGGCAAAGCCCTTGGTGCGTTGTTCGGATGGCAGCATATCGCCCACAAAAGCACGGAAGGGTTCCATCGAGATATTAATGGAGGCATCCATGATCCAGAGCATGCCCGCAGCCACCCAGAGCATAGGTGAATTCGGCATGATAACCAGCGCTATGGATGCTGCGATGGCACCAAAAAGGAAATAGGGACGTCGGCGACCAAGCCGGGTCCAGGTTCGGTCACTGTAGTAACCGATAATCGGCTGTACCACCAGTCCGGTAAGCGGAGCAGCAATCCACAATATGGGTATATCATCAACGCTGGCTCCCAGTGTTTCGAAAATACGGCTCACATTGGCATTCTGAAGGGCAAAGCCGAACTGTATACCCAGGAATCCAAAGCTCATATTCCAGATTTCCCAGAAGCTTAGCCTCGGACGTTTTGCTGTTTTTACTCCGGTATCAACCGTTGTTCCCTGCGCCATGATGCTGTTTCCTTTTGTTATTTAGCGAGTACCAGATATGAGTGAGCCCCGAGAGTAATTCCGGCATCACTTTCTTTCAAATTGCCAAGAACGACTTCCATACCCTCGGCTGAAAGTTCCGCAGAAGGAATGGTCATCTCATCATCGTTGAAATTCAGAATAACACGAACCGCTTTTTCCCCTTTTACACGGTCAAAGGCATATACCATGGCATCACCAATTTCCAGACGCTGCAGGCTGCCTCCGTATTTACCATTCCAGAGGGCTTCATTTTCATGCTTCAGATTCAGCAGGGTGGCGTAGAAGTCCTGATACTTATAATCGTCCCATTCAATCTGATCTTTTTCGAAGAATTCGAGTTGTTTAACCAGGCCGGATTCCTGTCCGGTATAAACCAGAGGCATACCATCCACGGTTGCCGCCAGTACCGCAAAGTTCAGGAAATTATCGCCGAACATCTCGGTATCGGTTCCTTTCCATGAGTTTTCGTCGTGATTGGTCGTAAAATACATGCGATAGGCATTTTCGTCGAAGCGTGCAGCATCTTTTTCCAGCAGTTCATCCAGGTCATCAAACGTTTTTTCTCCTTTGTGGATGCCGGTGATCACATGATGAAACTCCCAGGCATAGCTCATATCAAAAGCTTCTTCATGATGATCCGGTTGTTCCGCTTCGGCAAGCATGAAAACGGGTTTGATTTCATCCAGGGTAGCCCGTGCTTCATTCCAGAAATCGGTAGGTATCATCATGGCCACATCACAGCGATAGCCATCCACATCAAACTCCCGCACCCAGTAACTGAGGGCATCAATCATGGCATCGCGCATATCAGAATTGTCATAATTCAGGTCAATGACATCCGACCAGTCTTCAACCGGCGGCTGGAAATTACCTTCTTCCGTCAGGGTGTACCATTCTTTGTTGTTTATGGTCCACACATGATCCCAGGCGGTATGATTGGCCACCCAGTCCAGAATCACCTTCATTTCAAGCTCATGAGCTTTATCCACCAGCTCCTGAAAATCTTCTTCCGTTCCGAATTCCGGATTTACGGCTTTGTAATCCTGAACGGCATAGTAACTGCCCATTGTGCCCTTGCGCTCTTCTTCCCCGATGGGATGAACCGGCATCAGCCAGAGGATATCCACGCCCATCTCCTTCAGACGAGGCAGGTCATCGGTTACCTTTTCAAAGGTGCCTTCAGGTGAATACTGACGAATATTCACTTCATATATATTGGCATTTCTGGACCATTCCGGATGCTCAACAAGACTGGGATTGGGCGGGGTTATTTCTGAGGATTGCTCACAGGCCGGAGCAAAGAACAGCATAGCTGCCAGGCTCAGTAAAATCGATGTTCTAATCATGTTCGGTTCTTTAGAGAATTAAAATTTCAAAACTGTTGGGAGGCAGAGTGATAAACAATGTGTCATCCTCCACTCGAAATTCGTGGCCTAAATGGGCTTTCAGTTTTTTGTAGTCGAAGTCATCTCTGAGTTCAACTTCAAGTTCTGCTTCAGCATCATCCTTATTTAAGACAGTGATGGCAATTTCGTCGAAATAAGCGCGTGAATAAGCCATCTGATCAGCTTCCACCAGATCAAAACTAAAATCGCCATAGAGTAGCGGCATACTGCTGTTTCGCAGGTTCATCAGTTTTCGAGTAACCTCTTTATTCTTCAGCTCCTGCTCATTCAGCTCAGCATCATCGAAAATCATCCAGCGACGATTATCCGGATCTCCGGCTCCCGGCATTCCGAATTCATCCCCATAATAGGTAACCGGAATTCCCGGAATGGTCATATTCCAGGCAAAGAGCAGCTGTAATTTATCGTAGGCAAAATCCTGAGGATGGGGAATTTCATGCGTCCAGGCAGCCAGTTTGGGATCCTCATTCCATTTTACTTCACCGGAAGTGAGCGAAATGAAGCGGGCTTTATCATGATTGCCGGAAATGTAACCCATCATATTATGATTGCCGTAATATTTAAGTGTTTCATTCATCTGGGCCTGCAGCATTCCAAAGTCGCGGTCCTGACCAAAGGTGGTTTGAGCAGCATCGAACATACTGAAATCAAATTGTGAATCCAGCATGCCGGAATTGATGTAGGAAGCGATAAGCTCCCTGGAGCCGTAGGTTTCCCCGATCTGGTAAACCGGCTGCCCTTTGGCAATCACAACGTCTTCCTTCACTTTGCGGGTCAGTGTTCTCCAGAATTCAAGGTTGATGTGCTTGGTGGCATCATGCCTGAAACCATCAATCTCATAGTTCTTGAGCCAGAATAAGGCCGAATCGGTCATGACCTCAACCACTTCCGGATTGGAGAAATCCAGGGAAGGCATGAAGGTGTCGAACCAGGTAGTGAGGCGGTATTCATCCCACTTCTGCGTGTTCTCAGTTCCGTCCGGAAGATAAAGATCGGTAGCCCAGTCCGGGTTGTCCTGATACACCGGATGCTCTTCATGAACATGATTAGCCACATAATCCACGATGATGGCGATTCCGTTTTCATGCGCGATGTCGATCAATTCCCTGAACTCATCTTCGGTTCCATATCTGTAATCAATTTTGGAAGAAGAAATCGGCCAGTAGCCATGGTATCCGGAAAACTTCGTGGTAACGCCACCTTCGTCCCAGAGTCCGTAAGCGGTTTCCGGATTCAGGGTAATGGGTGACAGCCATAGCGCATTAATACCCAGGTCCTGAAAGTAGCCATCCTGAATCGCCTGGGTGATGCCGGCAAAATCACCACCGTAATAATTTACCTCAGGACGGATCATGGGATCGTCCACTTTTTTATTGTTGGATGGATTCCCATCCTGAAATCGGTCGATCAGCACCATATACATATTCCAGGCCTGATAATCCTGCCGGGTCAGCAAATCAGGATTTTTCAGCACTTTGCCATAGTGAAGCGGAACAAGTATATCATTGGAATATCCGGCTTCATTATAAGACCAGGCCCGGATGTATGAACGCTCCATCTTTGCAGCTTCCATTGGAAGATTCACCACGATTTCTTCCCCGTCGTCATCGCTTTCAATTTCAAGGGCGTAATTTTGCCAGAAAACATAGGTTTCGTCCGCATCATCGGCTTGCAGTTCTATGCGGTTTGAATTGTGCTTGTCAGTTATCAATTCGGGTTTTTCATCGGCATCTACGCTGCCTACGATCAGCTGAGAATTAATGCCGCCAATGCCATTCGGCACCTGCACCGGGTTTTCCGGATCCAGGGTTTCTTTGCCATCAACCAGGAATTGATACTGATAAATACCCGGATTCAGCAGCAGGCTGGCCTCGAAATAATCCCCATTTCGGATGAGCTCATCCGCAGCCGGATTCCAGCTGTTCATCTCCCCTTTCACAAAAACCTGCTTGATGCCGGTTTTGTAGGGAAAACGCAGGGTCACCATTTCCTTTTCTGTGGCTTTCACCAGGATGTCGTAACGATCGCCCTCCATCCAAGCTGTAAAGAGAGAGAGGGATTTGTCGGGGAATCCGGTCAGGATCACTTGTTCAAAATCACCAAGCACTTCAAAGGTTAATCCGTCACCTATATGAATGGAATCAACCTTTTCAGGGTGCATGAAATAATCAGCCACCACCACACGGGTGGTATCATACTGCAGCAGGATGGGCGATGCCAGTCCCGGAATATCGGATTCTTTGGGAATATCCGATGGGCTGCAGGCCAGCAGCAGAGCTGCCAGCACTAACACAGCATAACGTGGAAGTATTTTCATCTTTATTTAATCAGAGTCATTTTGGTATAGCTCACGTTATTCCCGGATACCAGTCTGGCGATATAAATACCACTGCCCAGATTTGCGGCATCAAAATTCACACTGTGTGAGCCTCGGGTTAGTGGTCCGTCAACCAGCGTTGCCACTTCACGCCCCAGTATATCATATACTATAAGTTTTACTTCGCTGGCCTGAGATAGCTGGAAGTCGAGGGTGGTGGTTGGGTTAAACGGATTCGGATAGTTCTGCATCAGTCGGAATTCAATCGGTTCTTCAGCAATGCGTTCATCCCCGGATGAAGTGGGCAGAGCAAATTGTTTTGTGGTCAGCAGAAGGAAATCGCCCGGATCCAGGGTAAATTCAACGGATGTTGATTCAAAATTTAATTCCTCACCGGTAAAGTAATTGAACCAGGTTCCCGATTGCGGAAGGTTTTTGGTTTCCGTTTGGGTAGTCACGGAGAAGTTTCCGATGGCAAAAACGTCGGTATCGCTATGCTGCAGGCTGTAACTCTTAACCGAATAACGGAAGTCGTAGCTTTCGGCGTCCGGGTCGGTGAAGGCGGGTGACAGCCATCGAAGTTCCAGCAAATTGGACCAGTGCTCATACAGGTCTTTCCGTCCTTTTTCGAAATAATAATCCCATCGGATGGGTTTTTCTCCGGTTCTGCTGGGAGCGGAAGCCGCACAATCCCCATTGCCGTCTCCTCCCGGTTTGAGGCACTGTTCTCCGTTATCACCATAACCGTATCCCAGTTCCCCGAACTGCCAAATCATCTTTGGTCCCGGCAACAGGAAGAAAAAGGTTCCAGCCATCTCCATGCGATCTAATGCGGTTTCCAGCTCTCGTACATTATAGTCACCGGATGAATTACCAAAACTGATATTTTTGAACATCAGCCACTGTTCATCATGGCTCTCCATATAGCCCACACGGCTTCGGGCATTGAATGACGCCGGAGCAAGTACGTTTCCAAAATCAGATTGCCCATTACTGTGGTATCCCATGGTTGCTTCATTATACTCAGGGTTGGCTTTTCCCCAGAGCATGATCCCTTTACCCTCGTTCAGGCGGTATTTGGCCCATTCCACCTCTTCGGTAAAGGAGCCGCCGCTGCCCAGATGCTCGAAGATCACATAGAAATCAGGATCGGCAGCCCACTGGTAATCTGCATATTTTTTGAGCACATCCACGCGGTCCTGATTGAAGCTTTGTGTACAATCAAAACCGGAAGCACAATTCTGGGTAAATCCTTTGGTGAGATCCCATCGAAAACCATCCACCTTGTATTCATTGATCCACCATTCAATCATTCTCTTGTTGTAATACTGCGTACCTGAATACTGATGGTTGAAATCATTGAATACATTGAAAGAGTGTGTCGGAACTTCATTGAAATAGGGATTCTGCGAAATCGGATACAGCTGATAAAATGAATTCTGATCCGATGCATGATTCATTACCACATCCAGAATAACCGCAATACCCCGCTTGTGGCATTCGTCCACAAATCGTTTAAATTCATTTGGCGAACCGTAGAACTTATCAAGAGCAATGTGATTGTAGGGATTATAACCCCAGCTTAGGTTACCATCGAATTCGGACACCGGCATCAGCTCAATCGCGTTGATTCCCAGATGTTCCAGATAATCCAGCGTATCAATGAGCGTGGTATAATTTTTTTCTTGAAGGAAGTCACGAAGCAACAGTTCATAAACCACCAGGCTTTCCCGGTCCGGTTTCTGGAAATCGGTTACCTCCCAGTCATAGGCTTCGGCACCGGGGAACATCACCCCGACAATGCCGCTGCTCTTCCCTTCCGGATAAGGTTTCAGGTTAGGATAGCTGCTTGCCGGTATGAACTGGTCGTTGAAGGGATCCAGCACGATGGGTGAATATGGATCATGTATGCGGATGTTGCCATCTACCAGGTACTGAAATCCTACTTCAGTTCCGGGCGTTAAGCCACTCACATCAATCCAGTACCAGGTGCTGTCAGGATTCAGGGAATCCTTGTTCATCTGATATTCGGCGCGGATTTCCCAGTTATTGAAGTCCCCGATTACAAATACATTCTCATGATAAGGCGCAAAAAGGGACAGACGGGCTTCGGTTGCACTGAGATAGGTGATTCCATCCTTGGTTCCTGCAGGCCTGCTTTGTTGATTACTGCTGTTTAGTTTTATCAGGGAGGCCTCAGCCGTGGCTGTGGCGCCGGATTCATGGGTTGCGGTGAGTAGCAGGTCATACTGGAATTCCGCACCGATTCCTACTTTGAATTTCAGGGTATCTTCACTGCTGCTGTAAATCACGTTACCATTCAGGCTGAGCTCATAGTCGATATTTCCGGTGAGGCCACCTGCCAGTCCCACTACCTCAATCGAATCACCCTCATTTACAAAGGTTACATCCGTACCGGGATTCAGGAAAGTAGCGGTGAAATCGCCGGGCTGAACCAGGTCAATGAAGATATCTTCACCACGCACACCCCGGCCAACAGCGGATAAACTGCCGTTCTCTACGCCGCGAAACAGCACGCCAATACGCTCCACTACTACAATAGGGCTACTGATGTTGAAGAATTCCCGTACGGATGGCCCATAGGTGAATTCCCATTTATCATCCCCTAAAGGAGTAGCTCTGAGTTCCTCGGGAAAACTGCTGTCCCAGCCGCTGCTTGGCCTGGAACTGGCCCAGTTGGGAGCACTCTGATTGGTAACCGGCCCAGTCCAGAGGTACACATCACCGGTAAAACCTGCGAGTTCCCCATTGCCGAGGGTCGCATCAAATATGATGATGACAGAGTCTGTATCGGTTGCGAAAGAAGGTGTAAAAGTGACTACCTGTGCGATGCTCTTTATCCCCACTAAGGATAAAATGATCAGTACCGCAAGGCTCTTAAAGAAGGTTCTCATTTTTTACTGTGCTTGATTGAATAGTGTTCAGGTTCTCTGTTGAAGATCTGAGTACCAGGTCAGGCGTGTAAATGGTTTTTGAAACTGCTCTTTCGGGATGTTCAATACGGTCAATCAACACCTGAGTGGCGTAATAACCCATATCGCGCATGGGTTGTTTAATGGTTGATAGTCCTAAATACTCTGCAAATTCGATATCGTCATAGCCCACCAGTGGGATATGCTTTCCGGTATCCTGCATGGCTTTAAGTGCGCCAACCGCTTGAATATCAGAGGTGCAGAAGCAGGCTTCCGGTTCAATATTTCCGGTCAGCACCTTGATCATGGCTTCATAACCGGCGCGTTCAGTAAAACCATCCCGATAAGGGGTATCCCCTTCGAATACCAGATCTTCTCTGAATGGAATTCCGAATTCTTTGAGAGCCCGTTTGTAGCCCTCCATCCGATGATCTACCGGCATCGAATTTCGATCAGCTGTGAGTATAGCCACTTTCTGCAGGCCTCTTGACAACATGTGTTTCACGGCCCTATAAGCGCCATGTTTGTTATCCACACTTACCGAGTCAAAATATGGGCTGTAGTCATCCACCAGGGTGATGGGCAGTTGATAGCGTTTCAGATTCTCCCAATCCATATCGCTGAGATGGGTTGAAATAAGCAGATAACCTTCTGCTGATCTTCTTCTGAGTACCCGCTCAACCTGATCTGCGATGCTGAGATCCGGAGTAACGTTATAAATATTCAGGTCATATCCCTGAGTATCAAGTTTGTCCTGTATTCCTCCCAGGATTTCGATGAAGAAGTAGTTAGACATCACCGGCACTACGGCCATGATCATGTTTGACTTACGCGAAGCCAAACCCTGCGCATGCGCCTGGGGGTGGTATCCCATTTCATCAGCAATGCTTAATACCCGGTCTCTTGTTCTTTTGGAAACACTGGAGCTGTCATTAAACACTCTGGAAACGGTGGCAATACTCACTCCCGCTTTTTCTGCGATATCGTAAATCGTGACGGCCATCGAATGGATTCAGAGCTAAAGAAAAATAAAAACACAGGTGCCGGTCACAGCACCTGTGAATAGAATCAAATGAAATTGATTATTTGATGAGTGTCATCATTCGTTGCTCAACAAATGTTCCGGCTTCGATACGATAGATATAAACACCGGAAGACAGGCCGGATGCGTTAAAATTAACCGCATGCTGACCGGCAGCAAATCTGTTGTTGGCAAGTGTAGCCACTTTCTGACCCAGGATGTTATATACACTCAGGTTCACTTGAGCCGCATTTGGCAGATTGAACTGAATGGTAGTGGTTGGGTTGAAAGGGTTTGGATAGTTTTGTTCCAGTCTGAAATCTTCAGCCACTTCGGCCAGATCTTCATCGGTAGAAGTTGCGTCATAGTCAGGTGGAGTTTCCCAGCTCAGGTCTGTGAACTGCCAGGTCAGGGTAGGCAGCGTGAAGCTGGATGGCCAGGTCACATCACCATTACCATCAACCTGAGGTTGTACGTACTGATAGTGGCGACGTCCAGCAGAGAAACCGGTACCGTTGAATACAAAGGTTCCGTCTTCGGTAAATGGTTTACCATAAAGAATACGGAAGCCCATGTGGTTCAGGGTTGGAAGTTCCAGGCTGAGAGTAAGCGTGTAAACACCATCGCCATCTTCATCGCTGAACAGCAGTCTTTCTATCTGCTCAGGAGTATTATCCAGGAAGTTGGCAGCACCGTCGCCAGGAACAATGATGTCCTGAGTCAGGGCGAAGAATGGTGTATCAACCAGCAGGAATACAGAGTCTTCTGCAGGATTGAATGGCTCAGTGTGCGACTCAGCAGGAGTCATATCAATACTGAATACTACATCAATGGCACCGCCATTAACATTGTTAGCAGTCATCAGACCTCTATCATCCACACCGTTGTAATTCTCTTCGCGGAGTGGCTGGTCGGTGAGTTCTTCGATAGCAAAGATACGGTCACCACCACCGGTTACACCGGGCTCTTCCCATCCTGTGCCGGTAGCATCAATAGCTTCCAGGTAGTTCGGGCTTTGAGGATCGTCGCGAGACTCATCCCAGAGCACGTAGTATTTGTAGGCAACTTCTGCACCCACAGCGGCAGTTAATGGTACACTGCTGGCATTCCAAACATTCGGGTTGAATGCGTTGAAAGCCATTTCGGTCTGACCCCAGCTGTTGAAGGTACCACGTACGAATACGGAGTCACCAACACCGGTGTCAAAGAATCCAAGACCACCGAGAATACCTACGTTCACAGAGAAGTTCAGGTTGGTATTTACGATAGTAGCACTGGTTGGAGGTGTATTACTAAAGTTTGCCCAATGAACAGTTGAATCCGATTCCGGAATATTCATTACCCGATCATCAATGGATTCCCAGGTTTTAACGGTCGCATCATCTGTGAGAATAACGAACTTATAAGCAGTAGTACCGATTGCTGCAGCAGAATCTTGCTGAACACGGATTACACCATTATAGAATGCGTTATCTCCAGGGCTGTTTGGTTCTGCAGTGAAACGAACATTATTCGTTCCCCAATCACCAAACACACTTGGGTTACCACCACGGATACCCACAATTTCGGTTTCGGGATCAAAGTCACCGGTTTGAATCAGGGCACCCACGTTAACGCGGAAGAACAGCGTTACGCTGTCAGCTGCGGTATCGAACGGAGCCTGGTCTCTGGTTTCGTAATAAGTGAGAGGCAGAGTCGTATCGGATGCCTGGGTAATAGGCAGAGAAAGTACTCTGTTTCCACCTGATTCCCAACCTTGCTCAGAACCGTTCAGTAGTGGAGTATTGGCATCAACACCAGCCCAGTACTTATAGTTGTAAGTATCACCGGCAGCCATATCGAAAGTAACCGTTCTGTAATCACCGGTACCGGTGCTGGTTACGATCGTAGTTGATGAATTCCAGTCGAAGGTTTGTCCCAGATATGGGTTCGCAGTACCATTAGGACCGTTTAGGCCACCAAATACGCCCACATAATAGGAGTCTTTGAGGGTATCGGCCATGGTAGAGGTGTTCACGTTAAAGGTAACGGAAACGATGTTCTGAATATCGGTTTGCGCGAATGGCAGAACGCGGATATCATTGCCGTCTCTTCCAAGAACACCAGCAAGGTTAAATCTTTCGGTAGGAGCAGGTGCACCATCAAAGAAAGATTGACCTCTGTCGATAAAGATCAGCAGTGAATCACCTGCTGCAGTTACCACAGGAACAGAAACACCTGAACCTGATTGAGCATCCGCTGGCCAGGTTTCGCCATCCTGAAGACTTACATCTTCAATCTTAACGAGCATACCCTGGAGAGGTGAGTCAACAGAGATATCATCTGAGCCAATGGTGGCTCTTGCAGCGCTGTTTCCTGAGCTAATGATGGTTATAGAGGTTGGTGCAATTTGAATCTGATCAGCGAAGGAGCTAATTTCCCCATCAATTCTCAGGCTGTCACCTTCCTGCCAGGCTTCGGGAGCATCTTCCCCGCCTACGCCACTATAGAAAACGTTAATACCGCCAGTGGAATCCTGAACATAAAACTGTCCATTATTGAAACCATAGTCGGGGGTATTCATGATACCCTCTATAGTAACAGTTTGACCATCCAAAGCACGTGCGTCACGTATTTTTGTTACCTGTCCCATACTGGTTGCTGTAAAGCCAATGGCCATCAGCAGAGCAGCACAAAACAGAGTTGTAGCTTTTTTCATGTCAGCTTTGTTTTAGTTGTGGTTAGTGGTTAAATCATTAGAAATTCAGTTGTAAACTGATTTTGTTGATACTGTTTAGGTATCGGAATGATTGATAGGTGTACCCGAAATCAATTTTAAAGGAATTGGCCAGGGTATATCTGAAGCCAACACCTGCATTAAATTCCTGAGTACGGTCATCTTCTCCTATGTAAGGGATTCCTCCCCTAATGAAGATCTGTTCGTTCAGCAGGGCAATCTCGCCGCCCACGCTCACACTTTCGAAATTGTTATTGGGTGAAGTACCATCCACAGCGATAGTAGCACGCAGATTCCGGGTTTTGATCGGATCATAGGCAAAACCCACCCTCAGCAGAATCGGTAAATCAAACTGTTCGGTTACCAGGTTACCATCCACATCCGGGTTATTTTCATTGTTGTCGCTTACATCCACGTTGGTGATAAGCTCATCCCCCATAATCTGCATTTTGGAACCCACATTGGTCACACTCACGCCAAATCGCATACCGTCAAATGGGGTCTCAAACAGAGTTCCTACATCAAAAGCAATGGAGGAAGCACTGGAAGTAAAGATGCGCTCATACACAAACTTGGCAGAACCCCCAATCGATAGTTTAGGAAACAGATACTGGGCATAACTTGCGCCGGCTGAAATGGAATAGGCATCAAAGGTACGTCCGGTGAGCCCTACGGTCTCCGTGGTTTCCTCAAATTCACCCATGGTCAGAGCTACCACATGAACCCCGGCAACGCCTTTACCCAGCGGAATAGCTGCACCAAAGTAATTATGCTGTACATCAATAAACCAGTCAGTGTATTCCAGCATCACACCCGGGTTTTCAATGGTAGCCAGCCCGGCCGGATTCCAGTACATCGCGGAGATATCATTTACGGTTGCCGCAGTGGCCCCCATGGCCGTTGACCTGGCCCCTACCGGGATCTGAAGGAATTCCGCAGCCGTGGTTCCCACCTTGGATAACTGAGCCTCTGCTACAGAAATGAATCCGAAGGCGGCTAGGAATGAAATAATTAAAACTCTTTTCATAAATCTGATCATTTAATAACTGCGAATTTCCCTGTCTTCTGCCCGATTCCGGGAGCATCCACATGATAGAGGTACACCCCGTACGACAATTCCAGATTTTCTTTGGTAAGCAGGTTCCAGGAATAGGTCCCGCTGCTTGCACCGCCAAATGAACCGCGGTCCAGTTTAATTTCGTCTACCAGTCGCCCTGATATGGTGAAGATGCGCAGGGTGCTCGGTACCGGCAGATTGGTAAAATGCAGTTCCCTCTGCCGTGAGCGATCATTCACGTTGGCGTTGGCTTGCTCAAAGATACTGGTGACCCTGTATGGGTTCGGTATCACAAGTATATCATCCAATGCGTTGGAAGCTCTGGCTGAGTCCGTATCCACAAGGCCCAGGTTCTCCCGATCAATGATAAACTCAAAACTGTCATTGATGGTGAAGGGTTTGGTAGTCAAAATCTGAAGCTCATCCCCTGCAACCGGATTTCGGGTGCCGCCATCTCTCACCGGATTCATTTGCAGACGATACGACAGAGTATCCTGGAAACTGCGAACGTCTTCAATCAGAATCGCGATATCGGTATTCAGACCGGAGAGTGTATTGGATGCGGACAGTTCCCCGGGTTGAACGCCGGTGGTATGCAGATCAGCAAAAACATAATCCACGGTATCACCGGTACTCTCATTCAGTATGATGAAATTGGTTGGAACGGATGGTAGTACAGCTCCGGCCTGTGGTATAAATCGCTCTACCGACTGGCCAAAACCTACATTATCCCCAACAATAACCCGATAGTCGGATGGTTTGGGAAGGCCATCAATCCAAACATTGAAATCGAAGCGGTGAGGTTCATCATTGGTACTGAAAATCCACTGAGAACGCTCCAGATCTACCGATAAGCGATCTTCATTTTCCAGTCTGAGTGTGAAACCTTCCGTGATCGGGTTGATCTGCCCGTCAAAATTCGGAGACTCCCCGATGAGGGTGTCATTTCTTCCATCTGTAATGTTCCGGAGGGTAAAGTTTTTGGTTCGCAGGGTATCCGGGGCTGAAGTTCCGGATTCAATGAGTGTATCCTGGAAGGTGATAGCATAACGGTTATCCTGTCTCAGCGCCTCTGGATCTATGATATCCACACTAATGGTACCACTTGCAGAACCGGTAACCTGTGTCGCCAAGGGCTCTTCAGGTGAAATATAACCCGCCTGTCTGGATGCACCCCTTGCAAGCACTACATTCTGCCCAAGAATAGTTTGCCCGCTTGGCAGCCGACTGATCTGAATGGGCGATTCAGAAGGCGCAATACCCGCAAAATCGATACCTGCATCAAATGCGGTTACGGCGTAGTAGTATCTCACCCCGTTAATCATTGTGGTATCCCGGTAGGAATATTCAAGACCGGAATCACTTCCAAGGTCATATTTTACCCCGTTTACATCCACTTCAGAATCTCCGGAAACTCCGTCGATGATATCAAAAATGGCATTCGGGCGATAAAACTGCGGAGTACCCCGGGAGTTGGTAATGGTAAAGCGGTCAGAGAAAGATGGATCGGTAGAACGATATACGCGATATCCCTGAAAGTCATTGCCATCACCGGTAATTCGATCCACAAATCGGTCAAAAGACTGCTCAGAGGAGGTATCCCAGTAAATGGTGATTTCACCGTCACCCTCAACAGCGGTTACAATAGGCGGAGTAGGCGCAACGGCAAACTGATAATCGGCTTCATAAGCTTCTCTTGCCTGATCCAGTCTTCGGTTTAGTTCGGCCCGGTCTTCAGCGGCCGTGGTTGGCTGGGTTTCTGCAGCTGCAGCTGACACGGCTATGGCGTAACGCTGAGTCTGTCCTGCGCGCATCGGAAAAAGTCCGGATGAAACATAAATATCGGAATCATTACCAACCGTCCGGGAGAATTCACCGGGTACCAGATACTCATCCCATATGATGGGATCCTGAATTACCTGCAGGGCACCGGCATCAAAAATACTGGCACGGGTTACCCCGATCAGGTCGGTTTCGGAAACATCGGTTTTATCAATGGCAGGTTCGCCCGGGAATGGAGTTCCTGCACCTGAAGTTGGCAGGCCGTCGCCCTGACCGTCACTGGGTGAATCCGGGTCGCCTTCAATACCCACATCGTCGGATACGGCAAGCCAGTCCTGATCATTGTCAAAGAAATCATCCCTACCCTCATCAATCATTGGGGCTGCGGTAAATACATTAATCAGCCGCTCTTCATTTTGAGCAACCAGATCGGCAAAAGTAGGATCGCTGGCAATGCGAGCCCGAATAGTCTGATTCGGCACAATCAGTCCGGATTGCAGAGTATCCCCCACTTCATAAGCCAGATAATTAATAAATCGGACGGGTACTGAGAGTGAAGACCCGTTAGGCAAAATCACATTTTTCTCAAGGTGGTTTGGAGTGCTTTCATCGATAAGGCCATCCAGATCATTGTCCAGACCATCGATATGTACACCAAAATCCGGATCGGACTCCACAAGTAAATCTTCCCGAATGGTAAGACCTGATGGGGGCAGGTCAATGCTGCGGCCTTGACTAACAACGGTACCACCACCAGCAGGATACTCAGCAATCACCCTACTGTTATCATTCTGTATCAGCACAATTTTGTCACCAGGTAAAATCACTCGTTCCTCTAAATCTGCCGCTGAAAACAGAGGAACCAGGGTATCCTCAAGTGTTACTCTTGGATAAAATCCGTCTATCGGATCGCTGATAATGGTGTACAAATCCACATTATCCGGATCATAACGAATTGCAGAGGCGGGATTATAGGCATCACTGTCTCCATCGTTATCAATACCATCAAACTGGTTACCGGGAGTCTCCAGCAGCTGTATCCCCATTTCACCAATAGGCAGACCGTCGAACTGCGGAGGTGAAGGCTCACGTTGCTGCTCTTTCAGGTAGGCTACAGATTGCAGGTCATCAAATTCAGGTGCATCGTTACCGTTGGATGCCACAAAATCCGCAATCCAGATACCGAAGGCTACCTGCTCATAGTCAAACTGGGAATCGTTGGTAATTTCGAAAATACTGAAGTGGGATGAATTCACCAGTGTTTGAGACCAGGCCAGAATTCGGGAATCGAAAATCATGCCGAGTCCGCCACGAGTCGGATCGTTGGGATCTGGGTACCACCGGTTGGTATTGCTGAATCGGGTGTAGAGATCATCACCGGAGCGGTAATAAAATTCCACATCAGCATTAAACTGGTCACGGCCAAAGAATCCATTCCATGAACCGGCCCATCCGTCTCCTCCATCAACCAGGCGGTTAGGCCAGACATCAGGCCAGGTATTGCCAATAGGAGAATCAGGTCCGCGATCAGAACGGGCTATTTCATCGGTGTCATCCCGGGCATATCCGAAAATCGGATTGATGGACCAGTTCTGATCACCCGTACGGTTGGTTTTAAACGTAGCTGTGTTCACAATCGGGAAGGTTACCGTACTGTCGGTCAGATCCTGCACCTGGGTTCCCATGTGGAAACTGATGAAATAAATGTATTCACGGTTTGTGTTGATGGGATACTCAAATAACAACTGGTCAATCTGATCCCCACCTTCCCGGCCGGCATGCAAATAATTATGATAAGTTGCACGGGTACGGTTACCGTCCATGATAGACTGGCGGCGAAGCTCAAAGGAGGCGCGTTCATCACCTGGCTCATAGGCCGAGTTCAGGACCTGTGCCCCTGCCTGCATTCCGCCGGCAAAAACAAATACTGCAAAAATGATAAATAGTCTCTTCATCCTGGTCGATTAATTAAATGCTATTTCAATTCCAATTTGAATGCGTCTCGGTTCGGCGTATCGCGAAGGATCCTCGAAGAACCGAAGATCAGCATTCGGGTTTATGTTGACCGGCAAAGGCAGGTCTGGTTCCCCTGAGTCATTGAATACGCCATTGATCAACTGATTGTCCAGCAGGTTGAAAACATTGACAAAGAGCTGCATTCGGGTATTACTACCCAGATCAAAATTCTTGTATGCGTTCAGGTCAAGGGTGAAACGGGTGGGTAAGCGTTGGGTATTTCGCAGGTCACGCTGCGAAGCTACTGGCCCGAGCGTTACCCCCGGAATGTTGTTTGCTGGGGTATAAGGAGTACCGGTCAGAATACGAGATACCAGGTTGGCTCCCCAAGTATTTCCGGAGTAAAAAAGGCTACCATTGATGATGTGGCTTCTGTCCCAGTTCAGGGGCTGAACAAAAGAGGTAACGGCATTATCACCGGTGGTGTCAGCATCCAGTCCCTGCTGTCTGAAGAATTCTTCAGCCGGATCGGAGTTGTTACCCTCTGCGATACTGAAGGTGTAATCCACATTCAGGCTTACCCGATTACCAACAGCCTGATTCAGAGCCACCGTCAGACCGCGGGAGTTGGCAAAATCGCGGTTAAAGTACTGGTCGTATATAATCTGAGTGGAACCGGTGCGGATAGGCGCGCCTGAAGTCACATAATCCCGGATATTCTTGTAAAAACCGGTTACTTCAATTGCGGTACCATCGAAAATTTCCTGCTTCAAGCCAATCTCATACTGAATCGAGCGTTCAGGGTCCAAGTTCGGATTACCGAAAATACCCTGGGTTCCGGATACATCCTGCAGGAGGATTCGGTTGGAATAGAGGAACGAATAGGATGGAATCTGGAAGAAGGTACCATAGGAGAAATAAACCACCCCTCTATTATTGATAGAATAGGCTATACCGAACCTTGGACTGAGCTGGAATTTCGGGTCGGCATCATCCCACCAATAGGATTCACGGTCTTCAACAGTAAGCAGAGGTTCGCCGGGCTGACGTACACCGTCCCCGTTTTCATCCACATACTGATTTTCCGGCTTGGTTGGGTTAAAAATATCCGGATCGTTGGGATCGGATGGAATGCGTGCATTCGGATCAAAGTAATCCAGGCGCAAGCCCATATTTACGATGAAATTTTCATATTCAATTTTGTCCTGAATGTATGCACTGACCTGGTATGGACTATTTTC
The DNA here is from genome assembly GCA_964413935.1 of uncultured Balneolaceae bacterium. Lineage (GTDB taxonomy): Bacteria > Bacteroidota > Rhodothermia > Balneolales > Balneolaceae > CAYPTY01. The sequence continues at coordinate 33,893 of CAYPTY010000020.1, forward strand.
CAGCTTATTTCGGAATGGCGTATTTACGGGAGGAATACCCAGGGATATCACGGGATCACCGACATCGGCATTATCCGGTAGAAAATCGCTCAGGTTATCCGGTACAAACACTCCCTCACCATCAATCGGACGAAGGGAATACCCATCCACTTTCACAATATCCTGCTGGAAGTTAACCCCGGCTTTCACGAAGTGCCGATTGGTAACCTGACTGGATATCTCACCTTTTATGATGAAAGTTTCGGTAGAACGGAAGCCGCGTCCATTATTGGTGCCAAAGAAATTGAAATTCTGTGGCTGATTGACTAGGCTGGTTTCCTCAAAATTGAAATAGCGGAAATCAAAGGGATCTTCATATAAGTAGTCTTCAAAGCTGTTATACCGGGTGGCCGCATTCAAGGTAATGAAGGTTTTAGAGGATGGCGTCCAGGTGGTTTTAAAATTCAGTGCATAGTTTTCCCTGAAAAAGCTGCCGATACCACCGGGATTCAATCGGTTCGAATGGCTATACCCTCTTCCCTCCTCTTCAGCATAATTCGCGATGAGATTGAACTTTAGCTGCTGGCTGAGGCGGTATTCCAGATTGGTCTGGAAACTCATGATTTCAAACGTATTGATATTTACGAGTGAACTGTCGCGCATCCCGGAATCATTAATCCTCAACTGATCCACACCACCAACGGTAACCGGTGTGATTGTATACCAGGGAAGGCTTTCGTCTACCCGCTGTCCGTAGGGCGTTCGGAAGGTATCAAAATTTGTTCCCAGAGGTACCAGATATTCCTGCGGACCCTGAGGAGAAAAAGCATTTCGACCCGTTAGCCAGCCCTCATTCTGAAAAGCACGGGCAGTGGCAAAAAAGGTCAGCTTATCCTTAATAATAGGACCGGATACCGAAACCGCATAGTTGGTTTGATCCAGAGGATTAAATTCTAAAACGTTATTGGCAATACCATCATACAAGCCTCCTCTGGATACCAGATAGGCACCACCCCAGCTTCGGAAAGTGGCATCATATTTATTAGTCCCTGATTTGGTAACCACATTTACCACCCCGGATAGCGCCTGACCGTGTTCGGCGTTGAAGGAACCGGATACAACCTGAAGTTCCTGAACCGCCTGATTCTCAATACGCAGGCCCTGGCTTCGGTCAAAATCATCCGTTACCCGGATACCATCAACCACATACGAAACCTCTGATGCACGACCACCCCGAATGTGCAGCGCGCCATTGTTACCTACGTTTACCCCTGCCTGTAGCTGAACTATATCCGTTACTTCCTGCACGGGGAGTTTTTCGATTTCTTCACTGCTAACCCGGGATTCAGAACTGGTCACATCCTTCAGGATCACTTCCTTCTCAGCCACAACAACAACTTCTTCCCCCTCAAAAGCTTCCAGCTTCATGTTGAAATCCTGCTTGGTGGTTAGATCCGTTCTGACAATAACGTCGGTTAAAACTACCGTACTGTATCCAAGAAAGCGGGCTTCCAGGGTGTAGGTACCGGGTGGTACGTTCAGGATCAGGTAATTTCCATCAAAATCAACAAGGGCACCCCGTGTAGTACCCTTAATACCTACCGTGGCCCCGGTTAACGGATCGCCCGTTTCAGCGTCCATTACCTTTCCGGTTATTTTACCGGACTGCGCCATAGCCATCCCCGAGAATAAGGCAATAAGAGTTGTAAATAGTAGCTTTTTAAACATATACCTAAAGATTGAAAGTAAAATCGCGGATGGCTTCTTCATCAATAAAAGCATTGTGCTTTAGCTTGACGTCCTCCACCGTTTCTTCTACAAGTTTTTCAAGTTTCTTTTTGCGCAGAAATGGTTCAATCATAACTGCGGCTTCCTCAAAATTCATCGGCCTGGACTCAATACGTCCATGCACCTTGTACACATGATACTCACCGGTCTGATACTGCAGAGCCCTGCTCACATCCCCTTCAGAAAGTTTTGACAGAATAGGACCGTAGTTTCCGAGCTGAGTGAGGGGTACATAACCCATCCGCCCTTCTGTTGAATAATCCTGTATACGGGTTGAGTACTGCCGGAATACCGTTTCAAAGTCTGCATCCGCATTCAATGCCTCTATAGCTGCATTGGCTTCCGCTTCCGTTTTAGTCACAATACGGGAAAGGTCAAGTTCAATGGGTGTTACAAAGCGTTCAGGTGTATCGAAATAGGTTTTGCGTATTTCTTCTTCCGATATTTCGATTTGCTCTCTGAGGTAGTCCACGCTTCGATCCTGCAGAAATACATAATAGGTCTGATTGATGGAGCCCCTAACCATTTCATCTTTGTCAATGCCCATTTCCCGGGCCTGTTTTACTGCATACTTGCGGTAAGCGAGTCCTTTTATATAATCATCGAACTTTGATCGCGTGCGGATTCTGCTTCGGGTTACCTCAGGTGTAAAATACGTTTCTTCAAAAAAGTCGGATACCGTGAAGGTAAAATCTTCAAGCCGGATGAGGGGAGCATCAGCATTACCCGCGGCTACCATCAGTTCAGGATCATTACTCTCGAAGAGTTCGCGTTTTTCATTGCTCCACTTCCATAACCAGTTCGCCATATCCTGTTTTACTTCGAAATTATCGGTAATGGCTAAGAGGTGGCTGCGGGTGACTTCCTGTTGTTTTCTCCTCTTCACAAAGCGGGTCAGATTCGCCTTCTGGTTTGCATATTCATATTCCGTGATCACCGGACGTACATACCGGTCAGTGAGTTTTACTATACTGTATCCCTGAGAAGTTCGAACTGGTTTGGAATAGTCTCCTACCTCCAGAAGGTGAGCCGCGTTCTCGAAGGCGATATCCATCTCATCGGTCTGGAATTCACCAAGATCGCCACCGTTATTTTTCAAATAGGGATCCTGGAAAGTTTCATAAGCCAGCTGGTCAAAATCGGCGCCCTGCTCAAGCATATTCCAGAGACTATCGGCGGTTGTTTTATCCGCCGCGTACAGATGGGATGCTCTCAGAGTTGTATTGAATCGAAGAAATATTTCGCGCAGATCGGCTTCTGTGATGTGGATGTGGTCAAGAACTGATTTCTGCAGGTACTCCTCACTCAGCACCTTTCTTTCGATGACCCCTTTCTGTCGCTGTGAAACCTGGTCGCTGTCAAAACCAAGATCCCGGGCATGGGTTGCCAGAACATAAGTGCGGAACTCGCTTTCCAGAATGGCTTTTTTTGTGTTGAAATTGGCTGGCAGGCTTCGACCGGATCGATAATAGACTTCCTTGAAAGCGCTCTCGAAATGGGCTTCATTAATTTCAAGCTCATTAATATATGCCAGCACGTCTTCATCTCTTTGAGTTTGCTTACAGGAAATAGTTGTAAGCAAAAGCAGCATGAAGATCAGCACTCTGCTCCTATGATTTGAGCAATTTGGCGGCTGAAAATAACTACACATTGAATAGATTCTTACAATTTCATCGGCATCCGATAGTAATGTAATGAAAGCGCTTACATCTTTTCAATACTTTCTTTACCAAATCATTATCTTTTTTTCAGATAATAACATACGAATATTAGATTTTCAGATATCGAAAAATCAATTACTTAGGCATTATGGAGCTGTTCGAATAAAAAAATTCTCAAGTAAATGTGAAATATTTTCACATTATACCGGTGCTTATCTGAGAATTAATCCTATGAAATAATGTAAGATGAGCTCAGGATCTGTAATTATCCTGAATGTATTTCATCAGAATGGCTTTGAATTCCTTACCGATATGATTCCCTTTCAGGGTAGTGTAATGTTCCCCATCCACATAGACCGGAGCTTTAGGTTCTTCAAAGGTTCCGGGGAGGGATATCCCAATATTCGCGGCTTTAGATTCGCCGGGACCATTCACCACACATCCCATCACCGCAACATCCAGCTCTTCAACACCCGGATAGGCTTTTCGCCATACCGGCATGGATTCAACAATGTAATGCTGAATTTCCTCGGCAAGCTCCTGAAAATAAGTACTTTTGGTTCGTCCGCAGCCCGGACAGGCGGTCACCTGAGGAAGGAAACTGCGAATACCCAAGGATTGCAATATCTGCTGGCATATCCGCACTTCTTCGGCACGGTCGGCTCCCGGCTGAGGTGTAAGAGATACACGAATGGTATCGCCAATACCCTGTTGAAGCAACACAGCAAGAGCAACGGATGAGGCCACCGTCCCCTTCATCCCCATTCCCGCTTCCGTTAGACCCAGGTGCAAAGGTTGACGGGTCAGATCAGCAATTCTGCCATAGACTTCAATCAGATCCTGAACACCCGACATTTTTACACTAACAACAATCTTATCCTCTCCAAGACCCTCTTTTTTGGCAAGCTCAATAGAACGGAGAGCACTTTCGATCATGGTATCGATCATTACACCCCGGGCCGATTTCGGCTCTGGCAAATCATTGTTCTTATCCATCTGCTCGGCAAGCAGCTGCTGGTCCAGGGAACCCCAGTTAACCCCGATTCGAACCGGTTTGTCGTATTTGACTGCCTGCTGCACAATGGTTGCAAAGTTTTCGTCCCGAGCCTTAGTGCCGGTATTCCCCGGATTGATCCGGTACATAGACAAAGCTTCAGCCGCATCCGGGTATTGGGTAAGCAACACATGCCCATTGTAATGGAAGTCACCAATCAGCGGAACCATAACCCCGCGGTTAATCAGCTTTTCTTTAATAAATGGCACGGCTTGGGCAGCCTGGGCATTATTCACCGTTATGCGAACTAGTTCAGAACCGGCATTATGCAGATGATCAACCTGCTCAACCGTTTCATCGACATCGGCAGTATCGGTGTTGGTCATAGACTGAACTACAATGGGATGACCACCTCCAATCACTACCCCATCCACATCAACAGCTATGGTGTCTTTTCTTTTTATACCTTCCGTGTGCATGTCAGCTCTTCTTACTTAAATCGAATAATTTTTTCTTTTCCTCTTTTGTGAGGGAATCATAACCGTGCTTGGATATTTTCTCCAGAATACGATCCAGCTCGGATTGTTCGACCTCCGCAACAACATCGGCATCCTCTACAATCCGCATATTTTTATTAGCCGAAGATTTTTTCGGTTTGAGCGAATGCCAAATCGCTTCGAAAAAACGAATAATTTTACTGAGGTCATAGCCCCCGCGATAGGCAACCATTACCAGATAACCGCTGAGTGCACCACCAAGATGCACAAGTCTGGCCACGTTGTCGTCCCCGCCCAGGAACAGCACATTCAGTGCGATGAATCCGGCTACCACATAACGGGCTTCAATGGGCGGCAATAAAAAGAGCATGATGGGCATTCTGGGATAGAGCATGGCAAAAGCCACCATCACCCCAAAAACAGCTCCGGACGCACCAATTACTGGATTGATATCAATGAATAAACCCAGCAGCAAATCAAGCACTGCCCCTCCAAGTCCGGATGCAAGATACAGCACCGTGAAGGATCTTGGTCCCATATGCTCTTCAACCGGCCGCCCCATCCACCAAAGCCAGAGCATGTTAAACAGGTAATGAAATAAACTGAAGGGATTATGGAGGAACATGTAGGTGAACATCCTCCAGGGCTGAAAAACTGTTGTCCCAAGTGCTGGTTCATACCGTAGCCACTTGATCATGAATTCAGTAGCCGGGGGATAAAATAGTCCGGCCAAAAGCTGCACCAGAAATACAACGGTGTTTATCGCAATGATGGTACGGATTGCGACCGGTAAACCTAAAAACCCTCTTTTAACTGAGCTGCCGAATGACTCTCTGTACATACTCATTTGAATGCCTTTTAACCGTAATAATTAGGTCGTTTGATCTTCCAGAATTTTATAAGAAGAAAGCCCACAAGCAAACCACCGAGATGGGCAAAATGAGCCACACCGCTGTTCGGATTCGTAAGCCCGCTGAATAATTCAATGGCTCCGATTATTGCTACAAAATACTTGGCTTTGATGGGAATGGGTGGAATAAGCAGCATGATTACGCGGTCAGGATACATCATCCCAAAAGCCAGTAACACACCATATACACCGCCTGATGCACCAATGGTATAGGTAAAGGGAATTCCGGATAGCAGGTGAAGAACAGCCGCTCCAAAACCACAGAGCAAATAGTATATCAGGAAGCGTTTGGTGCCCCATATATTTTCAATGGCCTGGCCAAACATCCACAGAATGAAGAGGTTGAAAAAGATATGCCCGAAATCGGCATGCAGGAACATGTAGGTGATCAGCTGCCAGGGGCGGAACAAGTCGCTTCCAAATGGAAATAAGGCCAGATAAGAAACCAGGTGTTCACCGATTGGGGTCCATGCACCCCCGAATAAACTCTTTGTCGCAACATAAAACAGCCCGTTAACAATGAGCAGGTATTTTATGGCCGGGGGAAATCTTAAAAACTGTGTGCCTGGAGAATACTGATCCAAAAGGGGTTTACCTCAATGATTATTTTTGATGCGGTAATATACGTTTAATCCACTCAATGTTACGCCGGCTATTCCCTGTCCGGGATAAACCGTATCACCGCATAGATAAAGTCCGCGAAACGGGGTCTGATTTGGTGTCCAGTCAAGCAACGAACGTGCCATACTCTGTGGTATTCCTCCAACTCTGCCTTTTTTACGGCAAACCCATTTTTGCCAGGTTACCGGAGTGGCCGTATGAACAAGTTCAATGGCTTCGGCCTTAAATCCGGGCAGCTTGTCCTGAAGAGTCTGAATGATAAAATTCTCAGCTTCTTGTTTAGCCACATCATATTCCCCATTCAGTGAAAACCAGTATTCCGGATTTGCGTGGCAGGATATGTTCAGAACCCGATTCCCGTTTTTGCTTCTATCCCTATCCTCCCTGGATGAGAGTGAAATAAAAATACTTTCTGAGTCGGTATAGGGTACGCTTTTACCATCCAGATGAATCTGATGATGCAGGGAGATGGATGCATCAAAATCATCGCTTACCACTATTCCACTGGTTATGGCTCCCCAGGCTTTGTCATACCTTTCTGATTCCTTTTGAAAGTAATCCTGAACTTCACCTTCACTCAGATCGGCCATATTCCAGACCGGGATATTGGAAACTACGATTGGGGCAAAATAGATGCCTTTGGTGCTTTCAACCACATATCCCCCCTCTTTCTTTTCAATCCTGTTCACAATGTGCTTTATTTTAACAACCGATCCTCTTTCATTCAGGTATTCCTTAACAGCCCGGATCATTGAGATGAGGCCACCAGGTACCGAATAATTAGAGTAATTGGTGTAGGTCAGCCCGGCAGCACCAAAAATAAAGGGAGTATCGTCTGTTTTTGCCTGCGCGGTTATCATTAGCTGTTCATCGGCAAAAGCAAGAAAATCCGGATTTGTGATACCACACTGCTGAATAATTTTTTTTACCGACTTGAAAGCATACATCAGAATCCAGGCATCTGCCGGGTTATTATTCAAACCCAGCTTTATCCAGTCTGAGAGATTCTGAGGTGGGAAAAAGGGATTTTTCAATGATGATTTCCAAACCAGATCAGATACCCGGAATGCAAGCTTCCAGAATTTTTTTTG
>CAYPTY010000021.1:0-41208 GCA_964413935.1 uncultured Balneolaceae bacterium
TCTTGCCTGGGTGTGGCAAGGTCCCTCCTTTCACTTCGCTCGTTCAGGATGACAAAAAAAGAAGAGGTCATCCTGAGGACACGAAGGATCTTGCCTGGGTGTGGCAAGGTCCCTCCTTTCACTTCGCTCGTTCAGGATGACAACTGTTTTTTTTAGATTTTTCCCATCGACGTACCGTATGGTCTACACCCAGAAACTGGATTAGTTCTTCATCAGGCGGCCAAACACCAATCACCAGATAATTCAAAAATTTCATGCCCGGGTTAAATGATTTGATTAGCTCATCCTTCCATGATCTTCTCTTTCTTTTGATTATTTTTTCGCTTCTGATAGCATCAGATATGGAAGAATGTTCTTCGAAATACACAAGATTGTAGCAATAGTACTGGCCAGCAAATGTTCCTTTTTTGCCCCGAGAAACATAGTGCTCAACAATGCGGCGTTCTAAATTATTGGTTACTCCAGTATAGAGTACCCTCCTGTTAGGATTCGTAACGATATACACATAATAACTTTTCATACACATTAGATTGATTTGAACCGAATTCCTTACAATTAGGCGAATTTTTGGATACAGAAATGCAGCACGACATCACCATTCTTACGGAAGAGCGCTACGATCGCCCCGCCAATCCGGACGGCTATGCTCAGAACATTCTACTGGAAGACAGACTGATCGCTGAGGCACTTCAAAAACACGGACTGCAGGTTCAGCGCCGTAACTGGGCCGACCCGAATGTAGACTGGACATCAACTTCTGCTGCCCTCTTCCGCACCACCTGGGATTACTTCGACAAGTTTGATCTCTTCAGAAAATGGCTGGATGAAACCCATTCCATAACCCGATTTATCAATCCCATCGAAATCATCCGGTGGAATATGGATAAACATTATCTGCAGGACCTGAATAAAGCCGGCATCAACATACCGGAGACCTTCTTTATCCCCAAAAAATCCGGAAAAACACTGAAAACCTGGGTTGAGGAAAGCGGCTGGAAGGACCTGATTCTGAAACCGGCCATTGCCGGTACGGCGAGACACACCTACAGACTCAGGCCCGAAATCCAGCACAAACACGAGCAATTATTTGCACAGCTCAATGAAAGGGAAGACTTTCTTCTGCAGCGCTTCATGAACAATGTGGTTGAAAAAGGTGAGGTTTCACTGGTTATGATTGGAGGACATTTCAGTCATGCGGTACTCAAAAAGGCAAAAAAGGGAGACTTCAGGGTGCAGGACGATTTTGGAGGTACTGTGCATCACTACAATCCATCCACAGAAGAGATTCGTTTTGCCGAAGCCTGCATCGAAGCCTGTTCTCCACAGCCTCATTATGCCCGGGTGGATATGATCTGGGATAACGATGGAAAGCCCGCCGTTGGAGAACTGGAGCTTATTGAACCGGAGCTCTGGTTCCGTAAAAATGCATTTGCCGCAGAAGCACTGGCCTCGGAAATCGTCAAACACTATTTCTGATAGAGAACCTGCAGGTCGTCCCGTTCATTTTGTGGGATGAAAACCGAGCCGAAGTTCATTTGTCGGCTGATGAGATAATTGGCCCGCGGATTGGAAAAATAGAAACGGGTGAGGGCATCAATCTCATGGTCGATGAAGCTCTCGGTGAAGGGGTGATCTATATTGAGCCCGGCACAGGCTTCTATCAGATGGCGGATCAATTCATCCGATTCCCCTTTCAGAAAAGTCATCAGCATTTCCCGGTTGATGAGATCGGGATCCGTCATGGTTCGAAGCGGAACCAGTTTGCGCAGAAGATGGTGAGGCAGGAACATCGCATTGGTGATGTTGTGCCGGCACATGAGATGCAGGCGAATCAAGGCTCCCATCCCCTTGCGTACGTTGATGTGGCCTTTGAAGCTACCAAACGAATGCTGATAATCCTCAAGCGGCCGCATGGACAGCCTCAGCTCCAGCGACTCCGGATGCGCAAAAGTGGAAATAAAGTAGTAGGTCTCTGGTGATTTATTGGCTGAATTGAACTCGGGCCGGATGGAGCGGATCAGCATATTTTCCATCAAAAGAGCATCGGTTTCGGACTTGCGCACCTCGAAACGGATACGGTGCAGCCGGGCCAGCATGCGCTGAATTTTACGGCTTCGGGCATAGCGATAGGACGTGATTCGCTTGAATAAATCCTTCGCTTTGCCCACATACAGCACCTGATCCCGGCGATCGTACATGAGGTACACACCGGGAAGGTGCGGGGGTTTGTCTTTCATCGCCCGGTTTACCCGATCCTTGGTAAGGTCAGCTATAGGTTCGAATAAATCGAGCGTCATGTGAAAAGGGTTGTGATACTGTTAAATCTCAAAGTCGACGTAATAGACGGTCTGATCCCAGATCAGGCTCAGCCGACCACCGCCATCGTTTTCTGTGACAATGATGGTGAAGGCCTCTGTTACATCATCCTGCTGCATACGTTTCAATTCAACACGGCCCAGATCCAGTTCCTCGTTGTAGGTCTGTCCGTTTTGGCCGGTTTGCTTATTGATGATGAGGGTACCTCCGTTTTCTTCCGGGATGGTAAACAGGGTGTACTCACCTACCGGCACTTCCAGATCGCCGATTTTAATATACTGTTTGGTGGTGAAATGGGTGGCACGGTTGGCACCGGTTCTCCATCGTTTTCCGTAAGGTACAATTCCACCGAAGATCTCACGGCCCCGCTTGGAAGGCTGCCCGTAGGTTACCTCAAACTCAGCCCCGTTGAAGGCAAAGGAGGCTTCCGCAGCTCCAGACAGGGATCCGAAAGGATTACCCGCTTTATCCATGGCCGCAGAATGATCGGCGATGTTCTCGAAATCAACCGAAGGCACACGCTCAACGGTCAGTTTGCGGGTGGTTTGTCCGGCATCCAGCATGGCAAGATTTCCATTTTCATCGAAAGTAACCCCCATTACGCCTCTGGACGGGTGACGTATGGTGAGGGAATCATCTTCGATGCGGGCTATGATAAAAGTAGAAAGCCGGCTTCCCGTTAAGAGCTTCTGTTCAACCGTATCCAGGCCCACACGTAGGGCATTGTTAACGGCCAGCTCATAAGGCCAGTGCACCATGTCGATGAAAGGCAGGCTTCCCCGCTCATTGGCAATGATGCGGGTTTCGCTGCCGGAACGGCCTTCGGCTGTGATCTGCAGGCTGTCGCCCATTACCTCAGCCTGATAGGTAACCTCTCCCTCACCGGAGAAACCTTCGTCCAGACTGAAGGTGGTGCGGGTCATGCTCTGCATGCCGTAGTCACCGCCCATCATTAGTTCGTATCTGTTGAAGGTAGTGCGTGGACTGCGTAGGATGACATCCGCGGTGATGCTGCTGTCCGTTTTTACGAATTGTTCCACAGCCAGGGTGTCATCACCCAGCAGGGTCACAAAAGCAGCCCGGTTCGGATCATTCTGTACATTCGAACAGGCCGCGAAAAGGATCATTGTCAGAATACAGTAACTCAGTAATTGCTTCATGGCAGGTATATTTTTTGATGTATGGATTATTGATTCATGGATTTCTTGCGTGCAGTTTCAAATTCATCACCGGCACGCCAGCTTTGCATCTGATCATCATTGAGGACGCGAACAGCTGTTTTAAACAAAAGCCTGAAATCCGCTTCTGCTCCTTCCAGATCCCAGTATTCATTCACTTCATCATTCACAGTGTGGTAGTTGGCATCCGAAACAGAATCAACGATTGCGATATAGTTTTCACCTTTGCCCACATAGTCACGACCCGGATTCGGAAATACCGCCGGAATACCCACTTTAGCTAAAGAAAAGTGGTCTGACCGGTAGAAATACCCTCGATCGGGATAGGGATCAGCCTCAATGCGCCGGCCCATTTTTTTGGCTTTCTCCTCCAGGATATCGCTTAAAGTAGAGCGCCCGTAACCTATAACCACCATGTCGTTGGTGTATCCATATACATTGGTACCATCCAGGTTGATATTGGCTGACACCTTATTCAACGGAACTGTCGGATTGGCTGCCCAGTATTTGGATCCCAGAAGTCCGACTTCCTCGGCGCTTACAGCAAGCAGGAGTACACTTCTTTTTAATTCAGGCTGTATGCTTTTCAGTACTTTGGCAATTTCAATGATCCCTGCGATACCTGCGGCATTATCTTCTGCCCCATTATTGATATCATCACCGTTGATGGGGGCGGTAATCCCAAGATGGTCGTAATGGCCGGTAATCACCAGATATTCATCTTTCAATTCGGGATCAGAGCCGTCAATTTTACCCATCACATTCTTGCCATATATTTCACGGTATTCGGCATCCAGATTCAGGTTCAGCCGCAGGCCTTCCATCGGCACAGGCTCAAAATCAGGAGAATCAGCCGCAGCCAGCATTTCGTCCACATCCAGACCGGCCTGTTCAAATATTTGTTCGGAGGCGTCGTAGGTTAACCAGCCATTGAATTCGGTTACTCCCCTGTCTTCATCTTCATTGGTTTTGAGGTAAAAACGCTCCCGGCTCCAGGAATTAGAAACTACGTTCCAGCCGTAGCCGGCCGTGGGGGTGGTATGGATGATAAGTACTCCCAGGGCGCCCAGTTCACGGGCTTTTTCATATTTATAATCATAGCGGCCGTAGTATAACCGGGCCTTGCCGCCAAAGAGGTCTTCGTCGTATTCCGGGTCGTTATTTTTTACTACCAGGATTTTGCCGGACACATCCATGCCTTTGAAGTCATCCCAGTTTTCTTCAGGAGCCTGAATACCATAGCCAACATAGACCAGTTCAGCATTACGAATGCGAACTTCCTCAGCCTGATTGGCCGGCCAGGCCATAAAGTCATCGTAGTAATCGAAATCAGTGGAGTTGCTTCCGCGGATTCTGAGGGTCGTTTCTTTATCTGTTTTTTGTCCCAGCAGTGGGAATTCCTGAATATAGCTGCCATCTTCGGTACCGGAGGTGGCTCCAAGGTCTCTTAATTCCTTAATGATATAATCGGCGGCCAGCTGCTCGCCTTCGGTACCGGTGCCCCGGCCCATAAAATCGTCTGATGCCAGCACTTCAATGTGCTCCATCAGATTTTCAGCTGTAATCATTTTGGCGGCTTCATCAGCCGGAGGGGTGCATGAGCTTAGTAAAAGTGTTATGAATGTTAAGAAGAGCAGGTTTTTCATGAGGTCAGATCCGTTAATTTGCGTGCAGGGGTCGAAGTTGTCCTTTTTTGCAGATTTGCACAAGTAAAGCTTTGAAATTGAGGCGGCTGAGCGCCGTCTTTTAAACTTTTTAAAATATGACTACTATGCTGCATGTCTGACTTCAATGGAAAAAATGTACTGGTTACCGGAGGTGCCAGCGGGATTGGATTTCTGATGGCGGAGCAAAGCCTGAATGAGGGTGCTGCAAAGCTGGTTTTATGGGATGTAAACAAGGCTGCACTGGAAGAGGCCAGGCAAAAACTGGACCCGGAAAAGCATCAGATCCATACCTATCTGGTAGATGTATCCGATTCGAATAATGTAAGGGAATGCTCGAAGCAGGTCTTCAATGAAGTGGGCAGTATCGACCTTCTCTTCAACAATGCAGGCATTGTTGTGGGGAAAGATTTTGCCCACCATACCTATGACGACATCGAAAAAACGATTGGAGTAAACACGCTGGGACTGATGTATGTAGCCCGGGCTTTCCTTCAGCGCATGATTGATGCCCGGGAAGGACACATTGTGAATATCGCCTCCGCGGTTGGCCTGATGCCCAATCCGGGCATGACCGTCTATGCCGGTTCCAAATGGGCCGCCGTGGGATGGTCTGAATCGCTGCGCATCGAACTGGAAAAGTATCGCACCGGAGTGCATGTAACCACCGTGATGCCTTCCTACATCGACACAGGAATGTTTGCAGGGGTTACTCCACCTTTGCTGGTGCCCTGGCTCAAACCGCATTCCATCGTCAACCGAATATTCAGAGCGGTTAAACAAAATAAGATCAGCGTTAAAGCGCCGTTTATGGTTTCACTCGTTCCCCTGCTGCGTGGTTTGCTGCCCGGGCGCAGTTTTGATATGATAGCCGGACGCATTTTCAGAGTCTATGATTCTATGAACACCTTTAAAGGCAGAAATGACGGATAAAACAGCCATCGAATCTCTGTTCCATTCACAGAAAGAGTTTTTTCTAAGCGGCGACACCAAACCCCTCAAATTCCGAATGGAACAGCTGGAAACCTTCCAGCGCATGCTGGAGGATTATGAGGAGCAGATCATGGTTGCTCTGCATAAAGATCTGGCCAAAGCTGAATTTGAAAGTTTTGTGACTGAATTGCTCCCACTGCGGGAAGAGATCAAGCATGCCATGAAGCATCTGTCTGACTGGATGAAACCGGAACGGGTGAAGCCTACAAAAGCCGTTTTTCCAAGTCGCAGTTTTATTTACAAGGATCCCTACGGGGTTTGTCTGAACATCAGTCCCTGGAATTACCCCCTGCTGCTGAGCCTGTCTCCTGCGCTCGGGGCCATTGCAGCCGGTAACACGGTGATCCTGAAACCATCAGAATTCAGTCCGCACACCTCAAGGCTGCTGAAAGAAATGATTTCAGAAACCTTCGAGGAGCACTATTTCAGTGTGGTAACCGGCGATGCTGAAGCCAGTCAGGAACTGCTGCAGCAACCCTTTGACTACATCTTTTTTACCGGATCTACGCAGGTTGGGAAAATCATCATGAAAGCGGCAGCCGAACACCTTACTCCGGTTACACTGGAACTGGGTGGGAAGTCGCCCGTGATCGTTGATGAGTCCGCAGACATTGAAATAGCAGCCAAACGGATAGCCTGGGCGAAATTTGTAAATGCAGGACAGACCTGTGTAGCACCCGATTTCATGTATGTGCATGAGAATGTTCAGGAGCAGTTGCTTGAACTCATGAAGCAACAGATCACGGAGATGTATGGGGAGGATGCATCCCGGTCAGAAGATTATCCCAGAATCATAAATGAAAGGCACTTCGACCGGCTCAAGGAACTCATCAACCCAAAGAAAATCTACACCGGTGGGGACAGCGACAGGGAATCGAAATACATCAGCCCAACCATATTGAATAAGGTTAAATGGGATGATCCGATTATGGAAGAGGAAATCTTCGGGCCCATTTTGCCGGTCATGGATTATCAGAACCTGGAAGAAGTCCTTGAAATTCTGGAGCGCAGAGCCAAGCCCCTTGCTTTCTATATTTTTACTTCCGATAAGCGAACGGAAAAAGAAGTGCTCAACAGAATGTCATTCGGAGGTGGCGCGGTCAACGACGCCATCATCCATCTTGGCAATCATAATCTGCCATTTGGTGGCGTGGGGAAGAGCGGGATGGGCGCCTATCACGGGAAGCACAGCTTCGATACCTTTTCCCATCGGAAAAGCGTCATAAAAAGCCGAACATTTTTCGATCCGCCTTTTCGGTATCCGCCCTACAATGAAAAACCGGGCTGGTTACGCAGGTTTTTCTGATCGCCACAGCCCGTTATTCAAGGTCGATGTTGCCATCCATGAACTTCAGGTTGTACTTGAAGGCATCGATCACCCAGTGGTCCTTGTCAATCATAGAAAGACCAAAATCATAGGAACCCACATAGGTTCGGGTATTCCGGCCTGATGGCAGTTTTTTGTAATGATACGCGATGGCATAGCAGAGAACGCGGGCTTCATGCTCATCAATATCAATGATAAAGTTGCCGGCCTGATGGTGTACGTGCTCGATATCTTTCAAACCCTCTTCCCATGCACTGGCTATCTGCTCAGGATTCAGGGTAGCGGGATAACCTCCCGACATAGAAGTAACATCAAAGTGTACTTCCGGGCCGAAACAGGCTTTTACGGATTCCCAGTCTTTCTCGTCCGTGGCGTTAAAACACCGGATTACGGTAGACTTGATCTTCTCCCTTTGTACCAGTTCCTCATGTATCATGGCTATCCTCCTGTCTTATGGTCACAATTGAATCTAATATATCTGCCGATTAATTGTATGAAGTGAATGTAAAAGTGAAATTCAGCGCTTACCTTCCATTCAAAAAGGCCGATGGATACATTCAAAGCGTTTTATGTTGAGGAAAATCAGGACGGAAGCTTCCGCCGCCGTGTTCAGAATGTCCCCTTTTCTTTTCTGCCGGATCATGAGGTTCTGATTCAGGTTCAGTATTCCGATCTGAATTACAAAGACGGACTGTCGGCCACCGGCAATAAAGGGGTTTCTCCTCATTACCCGTTTATTCCTGGCGTGGATGCCTCCGGCATCGTCATTGAAGACCGAAGCGGTACCTACTCGAAAGAAGATAAAGTAGTGGTAACCGGCTACGATCTGGGACAAAGTACTCCCGGGGGATTCGGAGGCTATATTCGCGTGCCTTCCGGATGGATCGTGCCCTTGCCTGAAGCAATGACACTGCATGATGCCATGATTCAGGGCACGCCCGCATTTACGGCAGCTTATGGGGTGATGAGGCTGCTGCATATGGACATCAAACCGGAGAATGGTCCGGTGCTGGTTACCGGTGCAACAGGTGGCGTGGGCAGTTTCGCTGTTTATTATCTGGCCCGGGAAGGCTTTGAAGTGACTGCCTCCACCGGAAAAATGGACAAGTCGGACTATCTGAAATCGCTGGGAGCAAAAGAAGTAATCCATCGGGATGCTTTCTACGGGCAATCCTCCAAGCCCCTGCTGAAAGGAATCTGGCAGGCTGCCTTTGATACGGTTGGGGGTGAGACGCTGGATACGGTGATCCGTCAGTTGGCACACAACGGAACCGTGGTCTGTTGTGGCAACATCGGCGGACACAAAGTGGAGAGCAGTATTTATCCTTTTATTCTGAGGGGAGTTGGTTTACTGGGCGTGGATTCAAGCAATACCCTCATGCCCAAACGAAAGAAAATCTGGGCTTTCATGGAACAGCATTTCGATCCGGTGATGCGAAACTGGGCCACGGAAATAGGGCTGGATGAGCTGGAGGAGAACCTGATGGAAGTACTCAGCGGGAAACGATCAGGACCGGTTGTGTTAAGGCATCAGCACTAGAACTGTGCAGTAAGGGATGTGGACAGGAAAAAAGTATCATCAAGACTTATGCTGATCAGCGTTTCACCTCTTTGCTGTATGGCAAACTGCCGGTAAATTGTAGTTCCGGTATGAAACCTGAGCTGCACTTCTCTGGCCAGCGTGAAAATGATATCCGGTCCCAGCGACCAGTCGGAGAATACCAGTGCGGGACTGGATCCGGCGGTAACCGCTCTGGGATCGCCCAGTTCATACGTATTTCTGAAGATGCCGGCGGCAAAACCAAGGTCAATAAGATCCGTGAGCTGATATCCTGCACGACCTTCAGAGGGAGGAATTATACTGATACTGAATCGTGAATCTCCCTCACCTGTGGATTTGATATAAGGAAGGGGCAAAACCCGGGGTCTGCCGAAAGCATAGGTATAGACCGGTCCGATTCCGACAGCCAGCTCGGGTTTAAGCCAGTAAACCGGTACAATGCCGCCTTCGAGCAATAGATGGTCGTTGTTGATGTTTTTCACATCAGAAAAAATTCCAAAGGTTCCGGTATTGTATAAAAACCAGTTAGAATTTAGAGACTGCAGCACTTTCAGATTAAGGGTCATCGCAAACAGATTATCAGGGAAATAGGAATCTATTTCGCTGTCGAGCAATACCCGCTGATAGCGAAACTCCGTTGTGCTGTTGATGACGGTAAAAGTTCGGGGTCGCGGGCCGGGTACTGAATGCAGGTTTGTGGTGTAGGAAATGTCGCTGATGTTATAACCCAGCCGGCTGATGCCCAGATCAATTTGAGGGGTAAATGAATTAGTAAAAGTGAGCTTGGGTCGCGCTTCCATGCCGGTCTGCGAGTAGGCGGGACTCCAGATGAGCAGGCAGAAGGCTATAAAAGACAGATACCGGAACATGGTTCAAAATACGGGGATTTGACCAACATACGGTTAAAATAAATTGAGCCGCTGCGGAATAATATCCGGAGCGGCTCAAGTCTGACTCTCTCTCAACCACCTATAAGACCGGGAGAGAGCCTACTCCTTACAAAAAAAATTAAAATTCTTTTTTAATTGGGCTGGCCTTTATACAAGCTCACAAAATAGAGCCGAATTTCTTCCATGAGGCTGCGTTTGGTTTCATCTTTC
Source organism: uncultured Balneolaceae bacterium (assembly GCA_964413935.1). Classification (GTDB taxonomy): domain Bacteria; phylum Bacteroidota; class Rhodothermia; order Balneolales; family Balneolaceae; genus CAYPTY01. The sequence continues at coordinate 10,140 of CAYPTY010000021.1, forward strand.
GCATTGGATGAAATGTGGCCCATGCCGTAATGATAAACTACATTATAATTATTCTCGTGTTTCATTTTCTCTCGTTGTTATTAAAGTACAAACCATTTAACGAATGCTACAACATAGAGTTCCGGCATTAGGAAAGCTTAATGCAGGTTTGGGGTGCTGATTTAATTGTCCGATTGACCTGTTTATCAGTTAGCCCGGTGCAGGGTCTGTTAATTCTTCAGGCGCAGGCCAAATACTTTCAGCATTTTACTTAATTGGAAGCGGATTTCATTTTCCAGGCTTCGTTTGTCTCTGTTCTCTTTGGATACGAAACGGGAGAAATCGCCCATTCCGTCGTAGTCTATCGGATCTCTTTTTGGTTTGCTGATGTTGTTCATATCTCGGTTATTAAGTACACTCACTCAATGCCCTGTAGGAAGATTACGTTCCTGGAGACCTGAAAAGCCGCTTAAGCTGCCGTTTTCATTTTACTGTAATTATAATTCAGCCGGCCAACCATGACCGTTGATGCAATGACAAGAAAGTGCAGCATCAGATACTGACCCTGAAAGGGCGATTCAGTAAAAAGATCGGTCATCACGGCAACAAGTAGCACGGTTCCGATAAACCAGATGAGATTGAAAAGGAGAAGAATTTTGCGGGATGGAGAATAAAACCCGTTCTGATTCATAATCTTTTGTGTTGATTAACATGCTTATTTATACTTACAAACTAATTGATAAACCGTTGTTTAAAGCTTGTAAAGTGTGAAAAAAGTACTCCTTATGATCTTACTGCTTTCAACCGCATTGACGGCCTGCACAGCCACCAATTTTGTAGTTGGATATGCACTGGAATCCCCGCATAAAAAAACCTATAAGAAGAAGTTTACGAATGGTTTTTCAGGTAACCAGTTAAAGTGGATGAAAGTATATACCCGTGATGAGGTTATAGAGACCCAATCAATGATACAGTTTGTGATACAGACAAAAGACGACAGTCTGTATTCATTGGCCGGGCAGGAGGTTATGATTGAGTCTGAAGAGGGATCTGACCGGGTATACATAACTTCCGCAGGATATGATGAGAATGGAAGCTTTATCGGCGACAATCAGGGTTCTGAATGGTATCTCGGGGATATTGAAGAGCTGGAATTTTCCTACTTTACCTATCCTGACGATGAAAATGGGGAAAGAGGATTCCAGGAAAACTGGGTACATATACAGGGCAACAATATTAATGCGCTTTTTTTGGGATTCAGGGGCACCTTTCCCGGGATTGAATCCCCCCGGAAAGAATTGATACCAATTGAAGAGGTAGAAAAAGTAGTCTTTAAAACACATACGATCGGGACCGGAACTTCTATGCTGATGGGGGTTGGACTTGCAACCGATCTGATTGTTGGTACCATCTGGCTGATTACCCTGGCATTCTGATCATGAAATTTGCAGCCATACTTTTCACAGCCTTCCTTTTTCTGAACCCCTCAGCACAGGCCCAGGATCCCATCCGTTTTGCCTGCGAGGTGGAAGCACTGTCTGCCAGCTCCTGGGATACCGGAGATGTCCGCGAGAAACTGCTTTTCACCGGCAGTTCTTCCATCCGGATGTGGGATAATATTCAGAAGTACTTCCCGGAGTATCAGGTCATGAATACAGGTTTCGGAGGCTCCCAGTTCACCGATCTGATTTATTATGCGGATGAGCTGATACTCCAGCACAACCCGGATCGCATCTTCATTTATGAAGGGGATAACGATATTGCAGAGGGAAAATCACCGGCGGATGTGCTTGAAGACGCGGAAGAATTAATTCGCATCATCAGAAAGCATGACCCGGATATTCCGGTCTATCTGATTTCACCGAAGCCAAGTGCTGCCCGCTGGGAATTAAGGGAAATTTATGAAGAAGCCAATCGAACATTAAGTAAACTTGCTGAAATGCAGCCGGGCGTGATCTTTATTGATGTCTGGAATCCCATGCTGAATGCAGAAGGCGGGCTGGATGGTGACCTCTTCATTGAGGATGGTCTTCATATGACAACCAAAGGCTACGATATCTGGGGTGAGGTGATAAGGGCTGCCCTTAATCCTGTGCAGGGTCGTTAAAGAAAGGCTCATTCTCAGGTTGTTCTTCAGGATGATACTTCTCCCAGATCTCATCCACCTGAAAACGGCTGACCTCAAACTCGCCTTTTGCCACATGGTCGACCCGGGCGATGTACTGGAAATTATACTTTTGGGTGGTGTCGGCTTTCAGGACGGCATCCAGCACCGGGTTCACTACATAGGCCCGGTTTGCAAAGCTTTTGCAGCTGCTGTAGAAATTGAATTCGTTCAATTCGGATGTGATAATCAGGCTGTCGGGCACCACTTCGTCCAGCCGGCCAAAAGTTTCGGCAATAGCTTCAGTACACATATTAGCTTCACCGGGTTCAAATTCTACAAAGCCACTTCCGCAGGTGGCATAAAAAATGGCAACTGCAAAAATGATAGCTAAGCTGAAGAGGCAACCCAATACCATATCTCCGCAGCCCGATTTTTGTTTAGGGGCTTGGTCTGCAGAGGGCTGATCTTTGTTTTGCAAATTATGGGCTACTACGCTGATTGATTATTGATTTAGCTCCGAGAATATAGAAGATTGATTCTGTATCTGAAAGAGCGGGATGCGCAAGCTTAATTTGCACCCCATCTGAAAAAGCGATTCATTGAGCCTCAACTCAACAATTTATCCTATCACTATGAATACCAAAGCCTACGCGGCACACTCTGACTCTACTCCTCTCGAAGCCTGGCAACTGGAAAGAAGAGCTCCCAACCCGGATGATGTGGCTATCAAAATTGATTATTGCGGGGTTTGCCACTCCGATATCCACTTTGCGGAAAACGACTGGGGCATGACCCGGTACCCGGTAGTACCCGGACATGAAATTATCGGAACCGTAACCGCCGTCGGGAGTGATGTGCAGAATTTCAAAGTGGGCGATACGGTAGGCGTAGGATGCCTGGTGGATTCCTGCCGAAGCTGCCCCTCCTGCGAAGAGGGTCTGGAAAACTACTGCCTCAACGGATGGGTGGGCACCTATGGCGGGGTAGACAAAGAGGGAAATCCTACTTACGGGGGTTATTCAGACAACATCGTGGTGAGTGAGCGTTTTGTACTGCGCATTCCCGATAATCTGGACCCGAAGTCAGCCGCTCCCTTACTGTGTGCCGGCATCACAACCTATTCGCCGCTTCGGCATATCAATCTTTCCGAGGGCGATAAACTGGGCGTGGTTGGTATGGGCGGACTGGGCCACATCGGAATAAAACTGGCCAAAGCCATGGGTGCGCAAGTCACCGTTTTTACCCGCTCAGCACATAAGGTGGATGAAGCAAAGCGAAACGGCGCGGATCATGTGGTTATCAGCACGGATGAGGACCAGATGAAGGCGGCGATGGGCTCCCTGAATTACATCCTGGATACGGTTCCCGTGGATCATGATTTCAATCCCTATCTGCAGACGCTGACCCTGGATGGCACCTATGTAGTGGTAGGCCAGATCACTCCGGTCACCCAGCCATTGAGTGCGTTTGACCTGGTATTCATGAGAAGATCGGTGGTTGGATCCCTTATCGGAGGCTTACCTGAAACCCAGGAAGTGCTGGATTTCTGCGCAGAACACGACATTAGCTGTGATGTGGAGATGATCCGCATGGATGAGATCAACGAAGCCTATCAGCGCATGAAGAAAAGTGATGTGAAGTATCGCTTTGTGATTGATATGAGTACGATTTAGGGGATAAAACTGAAATGGAGTATAAACCGGTTCACATGGCTCTGCTGTGTGACCCTGGTTTATTCGTAATTCCACCCGGTAAACAGATTTAACTAACCCTGTCTCACATAGGTAGATGTTGTTTTAATTGGTGCAGATATCAAAAAATCTGATATTTATGCACTTTAAAAATCAGATCAAACCAATCCAAAACCAGCTTTTTAAAAGCACCTAGATCAAAGTGCTCGACATGAAAAAAATCTATGTACTTCTGCTCCTCTTCTGCGGAACCTTTACTTCATCATCTACAGCCCAGGAAGCAATCAGAATAGCAGCCTGGAATGTAGAGCACTTGGCTGAAAATAACGGAGAAGGGTGTGTTGCCCGCGATGATGCTGATTACGCTAAACTGAGATCCTTCGCTACCTCTATGAATGCGGATGTGGTGGGCTTACAGGAAGTGGAATCAGTCAAAGCCGTACATCGTGTTTTTCCTGAAAGTGAATGGACTGTTGTGATTTCAGATCGCCCTGATACCGAACCCTTTGAATGTTATGGAAACGGACGGATGTCCACACAAGGCAAAGTAGCCATTGCTGTCAGAAAAGGTATTAGTTTCGAAAAAATGTATAGCTTCAAAGAACTTGCTGTTGGAAATCCCGGACTACGATACGGGGTAATTATTCGATTAACCGGCGGACCTGAGCCTATTGATGTCATGTCCGTTCATTTAAAAAGTGGCTGCTTTGTAGATGACTATTCGACCTCTGATTCCGGTGCTTGCCAGACTTTTGAAAAGCAAACGCCGGTTCTTGATGCCTGGGTTGAGGAAAAAATTTCTAATGACGAAGCCTTTGTTGTGCTTGGCGATTTCAACCACCGATTAACGGTTCGGAATAACAAATTTTGGCGCGAACTTAATGTGACCAATGGAGAAACAGTTGAACTAGTAAGCAGCATGGATGGCGTCAGAGGATGTCATCCTCGCTATCCGGACCCCATTGATCATGTGATTATGGGCCCAAATGCAGCCGAATATATCGTGGATGGAAGTAATCTTGTGCACTATTTCGGTGATTCACCTGAGAGCATGACCGAAGAGGATATGCTGAGTGATCACTGTCCGGTTAGTATTCAGCTTTCGCTTATCAAAACCTATCCGGTGAGTTCTGCGGTTACCTGGACCCAAAAAAGCGCAGAGTACAGACTTATCACCGCTGGCTTATACAAGGGTGCTGCAGAGAGCATTACGTCCATGAACAAAACTGAACCCTGGGTCGTGTTTATGGACATAGACGAAACACTGCTTGATAACAGCGAATACAACCGAAGACGAGATCAGCTTGGCAAAGGTTTTACGCCTGAAACCTGGGCCGATTGGGTCAAAGAAGAAGCAGCTACTGAAATACCAGGTTCGAAAGCATTTGTGGAAGCTGTTCTTGAAGCGGGTGGGCAAATAGTCATGATTACCAATAGAGACAGAGTATTGGATAATTATACCTGGAATAACCTGAAGGCTTTAGGGTATCCGCTCGACAGAACGAATGCTTGTATCATGGGTCGGGCTCAGGAGGACAAGGATGCCGTTGGACAACCCGATATTGTGAACGACAAAGATCTCAGAAGAAATAATGCGCGATCCGGATCAGCAGAATATTGCTGGGAGAATTATCCGGAGGCTAAAAGTAACTGGAATCGAAAGTTGAATCTGGTAATGCAAATTGGTGATAACATCAAAGACTTCGAAAAGACCACTCAGGAAAACGCGGATCTGGAAGCCTTCCTGAAAAGGCAAGGGGTAGATATACTGATTCTACCGAATGCCATGTATGGGTCTTGGGATTAGGTGATTTATCACAGCGCAGAGCTCCGTGACGTGTTATCATATAACATCACAACTCTTCCACTAGCATCGAAAAACAAGAGTTTGAATTTCACTAGGTAAAGACTTTTCTGATAACAATAATGCTTTACCCGAATAGCTCCGGTTATTTTATTTAGATTACATGTATTACAAGTAATTCTAACATGATATTATGCCCATTACAGTACAATTAGGAGAGCAGATGGAAAAAAGACTGAATGATCTGGCCAGACTTACCGGGCGCACAGAGTCCTACTATATCAAGAAAGCCCTGGAAGAAAAGCTGGAAGAGCTGGAAGATAATTATATAGCAGAGTCCAGAATCGAAGAACCTGAAGATAAAAGCTGGACACTCAGGGAATTAGAGAATGGAGATGATCTGGAAGGTTAGGTTTGATAACCGTGCCAGAAAAGAATTACGAAAACTGGATCATGAGTCGCAAAGCAGAATCCTAAGTTGGTTAAGAGAACAGATTGCGGTTGAGGAAGATCCAAGACGTTTTGGCAAAGCAATAAAGGGCAGGATAAAAGGTCTTTGGAGATATCGAATTGGTGACTATCGAATTATATGCCAGATCAAAGATGATGTAGTAAGGGTCTTGGTTGTTCGGATCGGACATAGAAGAGACATTTATCGGGATAAATAGAAACAAAAAACCCTTGCCGACTTTCGAAGACAAGGGTTTTAATATCTCTGTGGGACCGGGCGGACTTGAACCGCCGACACACGGATTTTCAGTCCGTTGCTCTACCACCTGAGCTACAGTCCCGGCAAAAGAGCATAAAATATACCACTCTTGAAAAGCGAACACAATGCAGATTTTATACTAATCCTGCAATTGTATGTCCTTGAGGCGCATCTGAATGGTTCGGCGCCCATTCCAGTGGTTCTCTTCCAGCGCATAGGCCACATTGATCTTCTGATCGCCGCGCAACTGGGGCATATATTCATGCATGTTAAAACCGATGGCATCAAAGGTGTTGGAACCATTTTGGCGGATGCGCATTTTCAAATGGCCGTTTCCGACAATGGTTGGCTCGCCCACAATGCTCACATCCTCACTCACAAAAGTAGGCCTTAAATTAAAGGGGCCGAAGGGCTCAAACTGATGCAGAAGCTTCCAGAATTTCATGTCCACCTTACTGAGATCCAGCCTGGAATCAATCATCAACTCAGGCTCAAAAGAGTTCTCGGATAAGTCGGTCATGGCCAGCTCATTGATGCGTGCCCTGAACTCTGAAAGCTTCCCCTGCTTTATGGTCATACCGGCGGCGAATTCATGTCCGCCGAACTGCTCCAGTAAATCATCGCACATGCGGAGGGCGTCATAGATATTGAAGCCTTTGACCGAACGAGCCGAGCCCTTAATCTTACCGTCAACGGTACTCAGCATGATGGAGGGACGGTGATACATATCCACAAGGCGGGAGGCTACAATGCCGATCACGCCCAGATGCCACTCTGCTTTATGCAAGACCAGCATGGCGGTTTCTTCCACATCGTATTCTTCATCGATGATTTCCATGGCCTCTTTCATAGTCTGCGAATCGGTATCCCGCCTGCGCAGGTTCACGGATTCCAGTTCATAGGCATAGGATTTGGCTTCGGCAGCGGTTTCAGCAATCAACAGTTTCACTGCTGTGGTGGCATCACCCATACGACCGGCAGCATTAATTCGCGGTCCAATGGAAAAAACAATTTTTGAGGTATTCACTTCAACCGGATTAACCTTGATCAGGTCCAGTAAAGCCTTGATGCCAACCCTTGGGTTATTATTGATCATGTGCAGGCCGGCACTCATCAGTACCCGGTTTTCATCGATGATGGGTACAATATCGGAAGCGATGGAAATGGCAACCAGATCCAGGTATTTATGCGCCAGTATGGGTGGTAGTCCCAGGCGGGTCAGGGTTGCCTGAACCAGCTTGAAACCAACACCGGCACCGGAAAGTCCGTCAAAAGGATAATTGCAGTCGGGTCGCTTGGGATCCAGCACGGCCCAGGCATCGGGAATGGCATCGCCCACGGTGTGATGATCGCAGATGATGACATCAATGCCGCTTTCTTTGGCAATTTCAACTTCCTCAATGGCCGTGATTCCGCAGTCTACCGATACAATCAGGCTGGCCTGCACGTCGATGGCATAGTGGATGCCTTCAGGATTAATTCCATAGCCTTCTTTAAACCGGTGAGGGATATAAAAATCCACGTCCACCCCGAATTCCTGCAGAAAAGTATAGAGGATGGAGGTCGCAGTGGTTCCGTCGACATCGTAGTCTCCGTAAACCAGCACTTTTTCGTGCTCGCGAATGGCTCTTGATAATCGTTCAGCACCCAGATCCATATCCTTCATGAGGAATGGATCATAGAGTAAGTCTATGGTTGGCCGGAAAAAGGACTTTGCTTCATCATAAGTCGTGATTCCTCTGATGGCAAGTAGGTGCGCAATCTCCTGGGGGATACTGAGCCCCTCCTGCAAGGAATGGACGGTCTTCTCCTGTTCCGGCCGGGCAAATACCCAGCGGAATGGCATGGTTTTGTTTGTTTATTTTTCTTTTCACAAAGAATCCGGGAGCGGTCAAACCCGCCGAACACATGTCTGTTAAAATACAAATTTCTGATCGCAGATTGATGGTCAATTTATAGACTCTTTTCGTCTCCATTATTTCAACTCTGCCAAGGCATTATCTTTGTAAAAAAGCTAGGGAAGTGTGGCAATAAAGGAATTAATTTCAGAATTTGGAAGCGGTTCCATGAAAGACTGTTGAATCAGCCAACTACAATATAATTAATGAGATATGTCTGAAATTAAAGAAATCCTGCAGACGAATACCGATCAGGACAATGATTTTCCCATTTTCAGCACCATGGCCAGCATGGAGCACGAACAGGTGGTTATCTGTAATGAGCCCAGCGTGGGACTGAAAGCCATCATCGGTATTCACAATACTACCCTGGGTCCCGCACTCGGCGGCACACGCATGTGGGTGTATCAGAACGAGCAGGAAGCACTTCGGGATGTGCTCCGCCTTTCCAAAGGCATGACTTACAAGGCATCGATTTCAGGACTGAACCTGGGCGGTGGTAAGGCCGTCATCATCGGTGATCCGCATAAAGATAAATCTGAAGGACTTTTCCGCGCCTTTGGTCGCTACGTGGACGGACTCGCAGGACGCTACATCACTGCTGAGGATGTGGGGATGGAAGTGCAGAACATGGAATGGATTCATGCCGAAACCAAATATGTAACCGGATTGCCTGAGTCTATTGGCGGCAGCGGTGACCCTTCTGTGGTTACCGGATATGGCGTGTACATGGGCATGAAAGCCTGCGCCAAGAAAGCTTATGGTTCTGACTCCCTCAAAGGTAAGAAAGTAGCCATTCAGGGTGCCGGACATGTGGCCTCTTACATGGCACGTCACCTGGCCAAAGAAGGAGCTGTGCTCTTTATCTGCGATATTTATGAGGAGAAAGCCTATGCTCTGGCATCCGAAACCAATGCACAGGTGGTGGATCCGAATGACATTTACGGACTGAACGTGGACATCTTCAGTCCCTGTGCGCTGGGTGCAGTGTTGAATGATGACACCATCGATCAATTCAAATGTGATATCATCGCCGGAGCGGCCAATAACGTTCTGGACGATGAGGATCAACATGGCAGTATGCTGCTGGATAAAGGCATTATGTATGCTCCGGACTATGTGATCAATGCCGGCGGACTCATCAACGTAGCCAGCGAGCTGGAGGGTTACGACCGTGAGCGTGCCCATCAGAAAGCATCCCGCATTTATGATACTATGCTGGATATCCTAAACTACTCGGAAGACAACCGCATACCGACCTATGTGGCTTCCAACCGACTGGCCGAAGAGCGCATCCGTAAGGTTCAGCGCCTCAATTCCATTTATTCCTCATCCAGCCACTTTTCCGGACGCAAGGGCGAAGTTTATCTGCAGGACCGAAACTGATTCCTGCAGAAAATTGTATGTTAATCCCCTGTTCCGATGGAGCAGGGGATTTTTTTGTATCAACTGAGGGACAATCATTTAGATGGATAAGAAACAGTTCAAACTCAAAGACCGCATTATCAAAGGCATCAGTAAAGACGGTCATTTCAAAATTACTGTGGTCAAGACTACGGATGTGATAAAGACGGCAAGAGAAAACCATAATCTTTCCCTGCTGAATACCATTATGCTGGGCAAAGCACTGACCGGCGTGATGCTGCTTGCATCTGAGCTGAAGGGAGAAGAACGTATTCAATTACGCTTTGATGGCAATGGACCAATTGGCTACATCATCGCGGAAGCCAACAGCCTGGGAGAGATCCGGGGTTACGTAGGTCGCCCTGAAGCCGAACTGGATTATTCCGATCCGGCAACCAAACTGGAAGACGGAATCGGGCTGGGTCTGCTTACTCTTTCCAAAGTGCTGTATAACGAAGCGGAACCAAGGGTCAGCACCATTGAAATTGTTAAGGGAGATATCGTAGCCGACATCGCCCATTACCTGGCGCAATCAGAACAGGTGCCCTCAGCCTTACTGATTGATGTGGGCATGAACGAGGAAGGTGAAGTAACCGAGGCAGGTGGCGTGCTGGTACAGCGATTGCCGGACGCTGAGGAAGGACAGATTGAAAAACTGCAGGAGAAATTGAAGAGCTTCCCGCCTGTTCATACCCTCTTCGAAAAAGATATTTATATCGACGACATCATGCATCAGGTTATGGAGCCGATGGATGTGAAAGAGCTGGACCGGCAGCCCGTGGATTTCTTCTGCCGTTGTACCAAAGACCGCTTCCTGGATGCTCTGTCTATGCTGAATGTTTCTGATTTAAAAGAGATGGAAGGTGAACGTCAGGAGATCGTTTGTCATTACTGTAACAACCATGAATACGTTTCAAAAGAAGAAATCAGCAGGCTGATAACCGAAGCCCAGGCTAAACTGAATTAATTCACACCCCTTGTACCCATCAAATGAATAAGAAGAGAGTTGTAATTGTAGGCGCCGGTTTCGGCGGAATAGCCGTAGCACGCGGATTAAAATCCGAAGATTACGAAATCACCATCATCGATAAATCAAATCATCACCTATTTCAGCCTCTGCTTTATCAGGTGGCTACCGCGGCACTCTCACCGGGCGATATTGCCACCCCCATCCGCTCCATTTTCAGCCGGCAGGATAACACCCGCGTGATTCTGGGCGAAGTGAAGTCTGTAAATAAGGATGCCAATTGTGTAACTCTTGAAAACGGCCGTTGCCTGGAATTCGATTATCTGGTTCTGGCTGTTGGTGCTCAGTATAACTATTTCGGAAATGATGACTGGCCTGAAGCGGCACCCGGACTGAAGACGCTGGAAGATTCCCTTAAAATCCGGGAGCGTATCCTGCTTTCGCTGGAATCAGCAGAGCGAAAAGATACGGCTGAAGAGCGAAAACCTTACCTCACCTTCGTAACCATCGGAGGCGGGCCCACCGGAGTAGAGATGGCCGGAGCCATTGCAGAGATTGTTAAACGAAATATGATGCGGGATTTCAAAAACTTCTCGGCAGATGAAACGGAAATTATTCTTGTTGAGGCGGGTGATAGGGTACTCAACGGCTTTGACGAAAAGCTATCTGCCAATGCCAAGGGAGAGCTGGAAAAGATGGGCGTGAAGGTGATGCTCAACTCACCGGTTAAAGACATCAAACCGAATGGCGTAAAGCTGGATGAGCAGTTTATCCGAACCCCGAATATCATTTGGGCAGCTGGAGTAGCCGCATCACCCATTCTGGAATCGCTGGATGAGCCGATGGACCGCATCAAACGCGTGAAAGTGAATCAGGATCTGTCCATTAAGGGCAACGAAAATATATTCGTGATCGGAGACGCCGCCTACCTGGAAGATGAAAAGGGTGAAGCGTTGCCCGGAGTTGCACCTGTGGCCATGCAGCAGGGTCGCTTCCTTTCAAAACTCATCAAAAACGGGAAACCTAGAGCAGAACGGAGTCCATTCAGATATACCGACAAAGGCACAATGGCTACCATCGGACGGGCCAAAGCCGTTGCGGATATTAAAGGCCTGAAACTTACCGGTTTTGCAGCCTGGTTGCTGTGGTCGGCCATTCACATATTCTTCCTCATCGACTTCAGAAACAAATTCAGGGTATTTGCTGAGTGGATTTATCATTACCTGACCTTCAAACGCGGTGTAAGGCTGATCAGTAGGTCTGTTTTTGAGGACAGTTTTGCTTCAGAAAACTTAGGATCAGATTTCCTTGAAAAAGATGAAGCGATTAGTGCAGATTAGATTTTTTCCCTCTTGAGTTAAGCCCCCGATCTTCGTTAATTCTTACTCGCCTGAGAATTTAATGATGGGTTTATGGGAAAATTTTTCACAACTCTAACTCTGTTTTTGCTGATTATGTTTTTTGCTTCTTCCTGTTCGAATAAGAAAAATGCTGATGGGGATAACGTCGCGCCTGATGTGGTAACTACTGAGCGTGGCGAGGTCGACTTCGAAAAATGGCGCAGTGCTAAATTGGTCTGGGCGGATGATTTCGAGGGAAATGAGCTGGATAGCAGTAAATGGCTGTATGAATACCGCGAACCGGGTGTGCCCTGGCCCAATGATGAATGGCAGCACTATACACGCGGTGAAAATGCACGCGTTGAGAATGGAAACCTCATCATCACGGCAACACTGGAGGGAGAGGGGCAGAAGAAATTTGATTATCACTCCACCCGTCTGAACAGCAAACAAAGTTTCACCTACGGCAGGATGGAAGTACGGGCAAAGATGCCGGAATTGAAAGGTAATGGCCTGTGGCCGGCTATCTGGATGCTGGGTGAGAACATTAAGGAAATCGGATGGCCTCGCTGTGGCGAGCTGGATATCATGGAGTATGTAAGCTATGAACCAAACCAGATCCACTTCAGCGTGCATACCAGGGATAATAACCACATGGACAAAACGCACATTACCACGGGGGCAATCAAACTGGAGACGGCGGAAGAGGAATTCCACAATTACGGCATTTTGTGGGATGAGGAATCCATTCACTTTTATCTGGACGACATCGAAAATATTTACCTCACCATCAACCGTCCGGAGGAATACAATCAGGATAACTGGCCCTTCGATAAACCCCATTATTTTCTGTTGAATATGGCTGTTGGAGGGATGTGGGGCGGTTATATGGGGGTTGATGATTCCATCTTCCCGGCTGATTTAAACATCGATTACGTAAGGGTGTACCAGCTTTAGAGTAATCCTCTTACCTCATCCTGATGAGATCCTTCACTTCGCTTTCTCTCGTGTACCCGCTGGTGCGGGTCAGGTTGGATAAAAAGAACAGGTCATCCTGAGCCCGGCGAGGGATCTTACCTCATCCTGATGAGATCCCTCACTTCGCTTTCTCTCGTGTACCCGCTGGTGCGGGTCAGGTTGGATAAAAAGAACAGGTCATCCTGAGCCCGGCGAGGGATCTTACCTCATCCTGATGAGATCCCTCACTTCGCTTTCGCTCGTTCAGGATGACTTGGGTGGGTCAGGCTGGAGAACATATCATATTCATTATCAATAAAGGCCCACTGTTGTAAGGCATATAACTCACACGGGTCTTATCAGCATGCGATGTTATTATGTTTATATGGTAACAAACCCCACCCGAAAGGTACTGTATACAGGAGTTACCAATAATTTAGAAAGGCGTATTGTCGAACATTATGTCTCAAGAGGGAAGGACGGCACATTTGCAGGAAAATTTTACTGCTATAATTTATTGTACTTCGAAACATTTTCTTCCATTTCGGATGCAATCCGAGCTGAAAAAATTATTAAAAGGAAAAGAAGGTCATGGAAGGAGGATTTGATAAGATCCTTTAACCCTTCTCTAAAGTTTCTAAACTATCAGCTTTTGGGTGCCTGGCCACCTGATGAAGAGCTGGTCAAATTTCTGGGAGTAGATCACACGGTTCGTAAATGGAAGGGTACAAAAAAAAGCAGGTCATCCTGAGTGCAGCGAGGGATCTTACCTCATCCTGATGAGATCCTTCACTTCGCTTTCACTCGTGTACCCGCTGGTGCGGGTCAGGCAGGATAAAAAGAACAGGTCATCCTGAGCCCGGCGAGGGATCTTACCCCATCCTGATGAGATCCATCACTTCGCTTTCACTCGTGTACCCGCTGGTGCGGGTAAGGCAGTATAAAAAAAGCAGGTCATTCTGAGTGCAGCGGGGGATCTTACCCCATCCTGACGAGATCCATCACTTCGCTTTCGCTCGTTCAGGATGACTTGGGTGGGTCAGGTAGGATAAAAAGAACAGGTCATCCTGAGCGCAGCGAGGGATCTTACCTCATCCTGATGAGATCCTTCACTTCGCTTTTTCTCGTGTACCCACTGGTGCGGGTCAGGCAGGATGAAAAAAGCAGGTCATCCTGAAAAGATCCCAACTGCTGCTGGGTTTCTAGCCACTAAATCGAGAATGAGGTGCCGCAGCCGCAGCTTTCGGTAGCCTGAGGATTGTCAAAGGTGAAACCACGGGCGTCCAGTCCATCCGGATAGTCAATTTCAATGCCCTCGATATACATCAGGTGCTTTTCTTCAACCACAATGTGGATACCATGACTCTCAAACACTACATCCTCATCCGTCTTAAAATCCAGACCCAGTTTATAGCTTAGTCCGGAGCATCCGCCACCTTCAACAGCCATACGCAGGAATAGGCTTTCATCCAGGTTCTCCTGCTCCATAATGTGGCGAACCTGCCTGGCCGCACGCTCGGTAAGCTGTACCGGTCGTCCGGTCAGTTCTCTCTGCTCCGGTTCAGCCGGAGTACTCTCTTCCTCATCCGAATCGATGAGGGATGCAATGATGTCGTCTAAATTTTCGTCTTCTCTTACTGCCATAATCTTAAATTGTGTGTAAAACTACGCACTTTTCTTTGAAAAAGTATAATGCTCGATGCCATCTTTGATGAATACATCCAGCACGCCGGCACTTACCAGGTCAACCAAAATGCGCGAGGCCCGGAAACTGGTAACGTGGATGAGCCGGGAAAAGCGTTCAACGGTGATGTCGCTGTATTCATTCAGGAATCGAAACAGGCTCTGCTCATTTTTTCCGTACTCGAATGTCACCCCGTCTGAGGAGCTGCTGTTTTTCATTATTTCGATGCGCTCATCAGATGCTTCCACATTCTCATCCTGTACCCGCATCAGTACCAGCCGTTTCTTTTTGCCCTTCAGATAAACCGGTTTCTTTTTGGCTTCAGGCACCTTCACAATCAGTACATCTGTTTTGCCTGTATGCAGTAATTCAATGTCGATGTTGACCGCAGGAATACAAAGTTCATTTACCGCCTGATTCAGCCAGAATTCCTCTTCCAGATACCCTTCTACTCCGGTAATCTCGCCTTTGTCATCCACACCGATGAGGATGGTACCGCCTTTGGTATTGGCGAAAGCGGCGATCTCTCGTGCAATTTTTTCTGGGGATGCGATACGCTGCTTAAATTCCAGATAGGTTCCTTCGCCCATGCTGATCAGGTTCTGCAAATCCTTTTTCGACATATCCGACATTTTGATGCTGTCGATATGCTTGAGATAAAGGGCGTATTCGTCTTTCATGATTTCAAATCGGCTGTTTGGCGTGATATTGATGACCCTTCAACGAAGGGAATCAGATCATAATTTCATCTTTGGGATCGCGTGTCATCAATTCATAGAGAACATCCCGGGGATCGATTCCTTCAAAAAGAATTTTGTAAACGGCAGTGGTGATGGGAAGATCGATATGATTGGCTTCGGACCAGTCATGAATGGCCCGGGTGGTCTTGACGCCCTCAGCGACCATATTCATGCTGCTGATAATCTCATCCAGTTTTTCACCCTTTCCGATACGATAGCCTACATTCCAGTTCCGGCTGTGGGTCGAATTACAGGTCACAATCAAATCACCGATGCCCGTTAGGCCGGAGAAAGTATCCATCCGGGCACCGAGTACGGCACCCATCCGTTTCATTTCATGAAGTCCCCGGGTGATCAGGGCTGCCTTGGCATTATCACCCAGCTCGATTCCATCCACGATTCCGGCTGCTATGGCCATGATATTTTTTACCGAGCCCCCAATCTCTACACCCATAATATCCTGATTGTGATAAACCCGGAACATAGGTGTGATGAAAGTCTCCTGAATGATGCGCGCGGTACGCTGGGAATAGGCGGAGGCCACAATAGTGGTAGGCCTCAGTTTGGATACCTCTTCCGCATGACTGGGACCATATAAAACGCCGATGTTATCCTCAATAATTTTACCATCCAGCACTTCAACCAGCACCTGACTCATGGTTTTGAAGGTATCCATTTCGATACCTTTGGCTATGGTAACTATAATTTCATGTCCCTGCAGATGATTTTTAATACGGGCGGCTACTTCCCGGACGGTATGGGATGGTGTAGCGATAAGCACCATATCTGCCCCATCCAAAGCTTCTTCAATATTGTTATAGGCTACAATTTTGGATGGGAGGTCAACATCCGGCAAATAGGTGGGATTGTGATGCTCTTTATTGATACCCTCCACGATTTCAGGCTCCCGGGCCCAGATGCGCACATGGTTTCCTGCAGTATCCAGCACCAGAGCCAAGGCTGTACCAAAGGAACCTCCGCCAATTACCGCAACCCGTTTCATGCTTCCACCTCAGGCTGTGTTTTAATCTGCCCGGATCTTGGCCGGAAAGATTTCACACGGTTTTCCGTACCGTTCATCAGTCGTTTGATATTTACCCGGTGGCGATAAATAATACCGGTAGCCGCAATGAGTCCAAAGATCACAATGCTGCCATCGATGTTCCATTCAAACACAAACTTGAGTACAATCAAACTCGTTGGGTAAGCCGAGGATGCAATGATGGACGCCAGAGAAACATAGTGGCTGGCAAACATCACAATAAAAAAGACCGCCAAGGTGATGGAGATGGAAACCGGTTCAATGCCATAAAGCATGCCACAGGCCGTAAGTACGCCTTTACCCCCGCGGAATCCAGCGTAGACAGGAAACATGTGTCCGATCATTGCAGTGAAACCGCAGATCATGGGTAGAAAAGCATCCACGTCCCAGCCGGGCGGGGTAATAGGCCCATCAGGAAAAACACCCACATTAAATGCAAAGGCACTGATCCAGAAGGTGGTTGAAAATCCCTTGATGAAATCCATCACAACTACAATGGATCCCGACCGGAAACCCAGTACCCGGAAGGTGTTGGTGGCTCCCGCATTTCCGCTGCCATGTTCACGTACATCGACTCCGTTCAGAGCCTTCCCGACCCACACGGATGAGGGGATGGAACCCAGCAGGTAGCTGATTAAAATAACAGTAAATAAAGCGAGCATATGAGCTGATTAGTCAGTCAGGAAAACGCGTCGAAAGGTAAACGAAAAAGCGATAAAATCAGACGTGTCTTTCGGCATGGTAGGAGGATCGTACCAGCGGACCACTTTCCACGTGTTCCAGTCCGAGTCCTTCTCCGATGCGCTTGTATTCAGCGAACTGATCGGGGTGAACCCATTCCTTCACAGGGTGGTGCATTTTGGTCGGCTGCATGTACTGCCCGATGGTAAGTACATCCACACCATGATCCACACAATCTTGCATGAGGGAGATTACCTCCTCGGGCTGCTCTCCCAGTCCCACCATGATCCCGGTCTTGGTTCGGATGCCGGCATTCTTGGTACGCTGCAGCAACTCCAGGGAGCGCTCGTAGCGTGCCTGCGGACGTACCCGGCGATACTGCCGGGGTACGGTCTCCAGATTGTGGCTGAGCACATCCGGCGGGGTATCAATTACGATTTGCAGGGCATCCCAGACACCGCGAAAATCAGGAATCAGGGATTCGATGGTAACACCCTCGATGGCTTCGCGCAGGGCGGTATGGCAGGCGGCAAAGATGGGCGCTCCTCCGTCTTCGCGCTCATCCCGGTTCACCGAGGTCAGTACTACGTGTTTGAGTCCCATTTTGGAGGCGGCATCCGCAACACGGCGGGGTTCATCCCAGTCCAGCCCCTGCATAGGACGGCCAGTCTTAACCGCGCAGAAGGCGCAAGATCGGGTACACACATCTCCCAGAATCATGAATGTGGCCGTACCGTTGCCCCAGCACTCGCCCATATTCGGGCAGCGGGCTTCGGCACAAACCGTATTTAGGTTGTGCTTTCGGATGGTATCCGAGACTTCTTTGAATTTATCGCCGGAAGGCAGTTTTACTCTCAGCCATTCGGGGCGCCGTTCTTCGGCCTTTTCTACTATCTGTAATTCTTTAATCATATTCTTGGTCCGGGGAATCTCAAAGGGTGACTAAGTTACAAAAAATTGGCGAATGCAGCAGGCAGTGCTGATTGCCGGTGAATCTGAACATAAAAGACTTGTTCAAAGTTTTTGAGTACGCGGCTTTTACATTCTTCCATGTCGATTTTGGTGCCGCAGAGCTCCTCAAGGGAGGTCACGGTTTTATCCTGAATTCCGCAGGGCACGATGTGACTGAAATAATCCAGATGTGCATTCACATTGAAAGCAAATCCGTGCATCGTCACCCACCGGGATGAACGAATACCCATCGCGCATATTTTCTTATCTCCGATCCAGACACCGGTTAAACCCTCAATGCGACCGGCATCAAAACCATACTCTTTGCAGGTGAGGATGATCACCTCCTCCAGGTAGCGCAGATATTTGTGGATGTCGGTGAAATGCCGGTCCAGATCCATGATGGGATATCCCACTATTTGTCCCGGCCCGTGATAGGTGATATCACCGCCGCGGTCAATTTTGACGAATTCGGCATCCAGGGCCTGCAGTTCTTCATTACTGCGCAGTAAATGCTGTTCTTCACCGCTTTTGCCCAGGGTGTACACATGCGGATGCTCAACCAGCAGCAGGATGTCGTCCATGCGTTCACCGGAGAAGGTGCCTTTTTGTTCGGCCCTTTTTTCCTCGATGATCTTCGCCTGTATTTCATGCTGCAGGTCCCAGGCTTCCCGGTAGGGAATCAGGCCCAGATCGTATGCATCCATCTTTTTCATGATTCAGATAAACCATGCAGAGACGAAAAAGGCTCCCGCCGGGAGCCTCTTCCATCTGTGCTATGACAGGTTTTATTTATTTCTTAACCGGAGTACCGAGGTGAACGCCTTCATTATAGGCTTCAGCTACGGCTTCCATCAATGCTTCGGAAAGGGTCGGGTGCGGGTGAACCGCGGAGATGATTTCATGTCCGGTTGTTTCCAGATCACGGGCCACAACGGCTTCTGCAATCATTTCGGTAACGCCGAATCCGATCATATGGCAACCCAGCCACTCACCGTACTTGGCATCGAATACCACTTTCACGAAACCTTCCTCGTGTCCCAGGGCAGTAGCCTTACCGGAGGCGCTGAATGGGAATTTACCCACTTTCACATCATAGCCTTTTTCTTTGGCGGCTTCTTCGGTCAGCCCGACGGAAGCAACTTGAGGCTCACAGTAGGTACAGCCGGGGATGTTATCATAATTTACGCCGTGTGGTGTAATACCGGCCAGCTGTTCCACACAGACAATGGCTTCATGCGAGGCTTTGTGGGCCAGCCATGGAGCGCCGATTACATCACCAATAGCGTAGATGCCGTCCACACCGGTGCTGTAGGTTTTGGTATCTACCTGAATGGCGCCTTTTTCCACCTTCACGCCGATTTCTTCCAGGCCAATGCCTTCAACATTACCGGTTACACCAACCGCGGAGAGAACCAGGTCGGCTTCAATTTCTTCTTTTCCTTTTTTGGTGTTAACGGTCACCTTCACGCCCTGACCTTTTTTCTCCACTTTGTCGACCGTGGCCTCCGTCAGGATGTTCATGCCTTTCTTCTTGTAGATCTTACCCAGTTCGCGTCCCACATCCTTGTCCTCAACCGGAACCAGTGTTTTCTGCATCTCGATGATGGTGACTTCTGTCCCGAGGGTGTTGTAGAAGTAAGCGAACTCAACCCCGATGGCGCCGGCACCCATAATCACCATTTTCTTGGGCTGTTTATCCAGCTGCATGGCACGTTCTGAATCGATGACCATTTTGCCGTCGATGGGGATAGATGGAATTTCACGTGGACGGGCACCCGTAGCCACGATAAAGTTTTTGGCGCTGATGGTTTCGGTAACCTTGCCGGATTCATCCTTCACTTCCAGCTCGCTCTTGGATTTGAAAGAGCCCGCACCCATGAAGACTTCAATTTTGTTGGCCTTCATCAGGAACTGAACCCCTTTGCTCATTTTGTTGGCTACATTGCGGGAGCGTTTTACCATTCCGCCGAAGTCGGCAGAAAAATCTTTTACGGTAACGCCATAATCGGATGCATGCTCGATGGATTCAAAAACCTCCGCTGAACGCAGCAGGGCTTTGGTTGGAATACAGCCGATGTTCAGACACACACCGCCGAGGTGGCGTTTTTCCACGATCGCTGTTTTAAAACCCAGTTGTGAAGCCCGGATCGCCGCCACATAACCGCCGGGTCCGGAACCGATAACGCATACATCAAATTGTTTTGCCATGATCTCTTAAAAATAGTTTTGGTTAACAAACCGCCTGGAGAACAGTCGGTTTAAAAAGCGGTAAAAGGTACGGTTTTTCGAGGACACTTTTAAGTTTTCTGCCCATCCTGCATCAGTCCGGAAAACAATTCAAAAATGTTCTTGAGAATTCAGCGGAGAAAACTAAATTGAAAGGGAATTGTCGACCCTAAAATCAGCACTAACCCCATGATAAAAAAACAGTTCCGTACCCGGTATGTCGGCCTGATGGCCCTCCTGCTCTTCCTTATTCCTTTTTCGATGGAAGCACGGGAACCGGTAAATGCCAACTACCAGCAGGAACTGATTGCACATTTCGATGGGAAAGGCATCGACATCCGGGCCTATTTTGAGGATGAACGCTTTGTGCTGATCAGTGATATCCGGGATAAATTTACCCGCGCGGTGGAAATCAAGATCGAGAGTTTTGAGGATTATCAGCAGGTAATCAACTATGACAAAAAACGGAAGGCAGCGGCCGACTTCATCCGGGAACATTCCGAAGCGCTGAAGGAGGCTGAACGCAAGTACGGTATTCCGACCGAAGTGATCGTGGGAATCCTGGGCGTGGAATCTGAATACGGAACCTATGCTGGCAAATACAATCCCTTCAGTGCCTATGTTTCCATGTATGCCATGGACTACCGCAGCAAATTTGCCCTGGCCCAGCTGGAAGAGTTATTCCTATTTGCCCAGAAGCACGAGCTGGATGTACTGGAACTCAAATCCAGTTATGCAGGAGCCATTTCCTACGCCCAGTTCCTGCCCTGGTCGCTGAATCGCTGGTTTGTGGGCGGTGATGTGTACAACATGACCAATAATATTTACTCGGTTGCCAACTTCCTGGCCCACTATAAAGAGGTGACCGGCTCTCTCGAGAAAGCCGTGCTGCGCTACAATAACAGCACCCTATACCGTAAGGCCGTGCTCACTCTTGCCGAGGATGCAAGAGCGCATACGGGTAAGTAAAACACAGTATTGATGTGTTATTCCTCTCCCGTGTCCTCCCCTATAACCTCCGACTTCATCACCACTCCGTTTACATATTCATGCTGTTCCAGCAGGGTGCCATCTTCATCAAAATATTTCACGGTGCCGTTGATGATTTCCTCATCGCTCCAGGGTACCTCCGATTTGACCTGCCCATTGATGTAGTATTCTTTCGTAATCCCACTTTCCTTACTCCACTCTACCCACAGTTCGCCGGTATCGTACCAGGTACGGGAAGCGATGGTGTGGCCGTCTTCATACACATTTGACCGCAGGCGCTGGTCTTTTCGATTGTAACTGTCTACCTGTTTTACCTTCCCTTTTTCAAAATACCAGATCATCTTGGGAGCTAATGCACCAACCATCGTTGCCTCTCCATCAAAGGGTTCTTCCGTACCCTCGATAAAAAAAGTAGCAGCGAAAGCGTCCAGAATATTTTCGTCGTTGGCCGTGTATTCAAGGGTTACTTCATCAAAAACAAAGCGCGCTTTGGGTTCCTCACAAGCTCCGGTAAGGGCCAGAATAAATAATATTGGGATAATCTTTAATCTGTTGCCTAACAATGGCTTAATATCCGTTTAGCTTAATTAACATTTAGGTTTCACTCCCTTAATGAAAGCATGATGTGACAGTGAGATGTTTCAACCACTTATCTATCGATTCAAATAATACAGGGATGATGAAAACTAACACTTTGCTTAAGCTAACCAAGGCCTTTTTATGCCTTTCTTTCTTTGCCCTTTTATCAGTTCAGACCATGGCCCAGAATACGGGTACCATTTATGGAGTGATTAAAGACGTAGACACCGGCGAAACATTGCCAGGTGCGAATGTTGTGATCAAAGGAACTTCTTATGGTACCTCAACCGATCGAAACGGACGCTATACCCTTCGGGAAATACCAGCCGCAGAACAGATCGTCAGTGTAACCTATCTCGGGTTTAATCCCCAGGAGCTAACCGTTCAGGTAGAGGCAGGCGCCTCTGTTGAACTGAATGTGGATCTTTCTGAAAACTTCTACGAACTGGAAGGGGTGCGCGTTCAGGCAAACCTCCAAGGTCAGGCCCGTGCGCTGAACCAGCAGAAAACAGCCCCGAATATCAAAAATGTTGTAGCTGCAGATCTGATCGGGCGTTTCCCGGATGCGAATGCTGCAGAGGCTCTCAGAAGGGTTCCGGCCATCACTGTACAACGCGATCAGGGTGCCGCCCGATACATACAGATCCGCGGTACGGCTCCCAACCTGAGTAACGTGAGTATCAACGGCGAGCAGATTCCATCACCCGAAGGTGATGTTCGATTCGTTGCCATGGACATGATTCCATCCGATGTGCTGAGCTCCATCGAAGTTAGTAAAGCCATTACCCCGGATATGGATGGGGACGCCATCGGCGGTGCGGTGAACCTGAATACGATTTCAGGGGTTAGCGGCCGTACACTCAGAGCCACTTTTGCGGGTAACTACAACGACCAGCCGCAGGACTTCTCCCCCTTCGGCGGAAACTTTGCCCTGGCGTATGGCGACCGAGCCCTTGACAACAAGCTGGGATATTTCTTCTCCGGTAGTGCAACCCGATTCAACCGTGCTTCAGACAACAACGAGATGGAGTATGATGACAGGGACATCGATGAACTGCAGCTGCGCGATTATGAGCTGACCCGTGATCGTTACGGACTCACCAGTTCGCTGGATTACCGTTTTAACCCGACTTCAAAAGTATTTGTAAACGGTATGTTTACCTATTTCTCTGATAATGAGGTAAGAAGACTGCTGGCCGTTCAGACAGATGCTTTTGCCCGCGAGCTGAAAGATCGTTTCGAAGAACAGAAAATCTTCAGCCTCTCCGGTGGTGGTGAACATCAGGTAGGAACCGGCTTCGTTGTGGATTACCTGGTTTCCTATTCCTATGCCGATCAGAACACCCCAAAAGACCGTGAAATTGTATTTGAACAGGAAGTGGAAGACGTGAACGGAGATGCCATCGATCTGATCACATTCAGCAACACTGATCCGGACTATCCTCAGTTTAACCTCACACCCGAAGCTCAGGCTGCCGGCGCCGGCGCGTATAACTATGGTCAGTTCGAGTTCAATGAGTACAGTGAGTCCACAGAAATAACCCGTGACCAGAATTTCACCACCCGCCTCAACCTGAAGAAATTCTACACCATCGGAGATGATGTTGCCGGTGAACTGAAATTTGGCGGTCTTTACCGTACCAAGTCCAAAGAAACCACTCCAACCGTGAATATTTACGGCTATGACGGGGATCTGCTGTACAGCGATGTGCAAAGCAGCTTCAACGACAGCGACTTCCTTTTCAATGAGTATCCGCAGGGAATTGGCCTTTTCCCGGGTACCGATGCCATTGAAAACTTCTTCAACGCAAACCGGGCCAACTTCGAATTTGAAGATGAAGACAGTGAAGTGGATACCGAGTCGGAGCGCTTTGATGCAACCGAGAACACCTATGCCGGTTATGTGATGACTGAACTCCGCAAAAACCAACTAAGCGGTATTATTGGTTTCCGCTATGAGTACACGGATATCGAGTACAACGCCCGCCGGGTTGAATTTGATGCAAACGGTGACCTGCTGCCGATAACCAACACTGAGGGAACCAATGACTTTGGATTCTTCCTGCCGATGGTTCACCTGACTTATGCTGCATCACCTTTTACCAACATCCGCTTTGCATGGACCAATACCTATGCCCGTCCGAACTACTTTGATCTGGCACCTTACACGCTCATCAACCGTGAGGATGACGAAGTGGAACTGGGTAACCCGGGTCTGGATCCGACCACATCCATGAACTTTGACCTGCTGGGTGAATACTACTTCAGTTCAGTGGGTGTGATTTCTGCCGGAGTGTTCTACAAAGACATCGAGAACTTCATTTACGAACGACAGTTCCAGATCGCCGGTGGCGGACCTTTCGACGGATTTGATGCGGTTCAACCGGTGAATGGGGAAGATGCCTTCGTGCTTGGTTTTGAATTCAACCTGCAGCAGCAGCTCACCTTCCTGCCTGGTGCACTGGATGGTTTCGGTATCTATGCCAATTATACCTACACCTATTCCGAAGCCGATGTATTTAACTCTGATGGTGATATCAGAACCGTTACTATGCCTGGTCAGGCTGAGAACATCGGTAACTTTGCGCTCTCTTATGAAAAGTTCGGATTCAGTGGCCGTGTCGCCCTGGCTTATGCCGGATCTTTTGTAGAGGAAGTGCGTGATCAGTCTTTCGACGATCGAATTTATGACGAACACCTGCAGCTGGATGTTTCGGCTTCTCAGTTCATCACTCCGAATATTCAGATCTTCGCAGAAGTAAATAACCTGACCAACCGGCCGCAGCGTGCTTTCAACGGCGTTAGCAGTCGCCCTGAGCAGCAGGAGTTCTACTCTTTCTGGTCTACGGTTGGGGTTAAAATCCGATTCTAAACTAAACCCCTCAGGGATGAACATCGCAAAATTAACAGGATGCTTGGCACTGATATGGTGCCAGGCTTTCCTTTTTTCAGTACTGGCACAAGCTCAGGAGCAGAAACCGGAATACAGAGCCTACAAAGCCCCCCTCTACACAAAAGAGTGGCACGAGGCCAGCCGATATCCTGACCGGATTTCACTCACCCTCTCGGGTGATCCGGCAACATCCTTTAGTGTAAGCTGGAGAACAGATACCACAGTAACCACCGCTTTTGCCGAGATCGCCCTCGCTACACCGGCACCCCGATTCTGGAGAAATGCAGAAACCATGGATGCGTCAACCTCAACCATGGATGCCAGCAACATCGCCAATGCACAGATTATTTCGAACTTCCACACGGTAACTTTCACCGGGTTGCAGCCCAATACCCTGTATGCCTACAGAGTGGGTGACGGCGAGGTCTGGAGCGAATGGATTCAGTACCGCACAGCAAAAGCAGGGGCAGAGCCTTTCAGCTTTTTATATGTGGGAGATACCCAGAATCAGATCATGGAATTATGGTCAAGGCTGATTCGAGAGGGCTATCGCAATCAACCCGATGCCTCATTTATCATCCATGCCGGTGATCTGGTGAACCGGGCGCACAAAGATTCCGAGTGGCATGAGTGGTTTGAAGCCGGTGGATGGATTCACCGTATGCTGCCCGCATTGCCGGTGCCGGGTAACCACGAATACAACGAATATAATCCGGATGAGGATGAGGAATACCTGTCCAAACACTGGAACTTTCAGTTTGAACTCCCCAAAAACGGCCCCGAAGGCCTGGAAGAAACGGCCTATTACGTGGATTATCAGGGAGCACGCATCGTGGGATTGAATTCCAATGTGATGCGGGCAGAACAGGCCGAGTGGCTGGATAAGGTACTCACCGAAAACGAGCAGAAATGGACCATTCTCACCTTTCACCATCCCATATTCTCAGCTTCAGCGGGCCGGAATAATGAACAGCTGAGAAACCTCTGGAAACCGGTGATTGATAAACATCAGGTGGATATTGTATTGCAGGGCCACGACCACAGCTATGCCCG
This sequence comes from uncultured Balneolaceae bacterium, assembly GCA_964413935.1. Classification (GTDB taxonomy): domain Bacteria; phylum Bacteroidota; class Rhodothermia; order Balneolales; family Balneolaceae; genus CAYPTY01. Next base: position 35,838 of record CAYPTY010000021.1, read on the forward strand.
TGGAAACACGCCTCCTCCGGCTGCTGAAAATGAGATGAGCGGTGTGAACACCAAAGACCAGACCGGAACGGTGTATGTGGTTTCCGTAAGTGGGGGCAAAATGTATTCGCTCCGTCCGGATGCCTGGAAAGATTTTGAAGCCAAACGAATGAGTGCGGCTGAGAATACACAGCTCTTCCAGCAAATTGATATCTCCGGGGATACCCTTACCTATTACTCCTACACTGCAACCCGCGAAGTGTACGATGCTTTTTACCTCATCAAAAATGAGGATGGGCCGAATCGGATGGTAGAAATTACCGACCATCGCATCCCGGAACGCAGATTCAGTAACACCATTTCCTATGACAATCCGTTGGCGGTCACCTTTGAGACCGAAAAGGACGAGGAATTCCTGCTGGATGAATCCGAAGGCAGCGTGTCCCTGACCCACGACCAGGCCAGGGGAGGTGAACATGCAGCTTCATTGACAGCAGGTGCCCGGGGACCGGCCTATTTGACCGACGATTACGAAGCCCGCTACAATAACACCACCTGGTATGGATTCAGTGTATTTATGCCTGAAGAGCTGGCATCCGGTAAATATACTTTTGCAAAATGGTGGTATGGTGAAGCCGATAATGACTATGAAATCAATGAACGCCCGGCACCCATTCAGCTTCAGCTGGATAAAGGCAGCCTGAAAATAGAAGCCTACTCCGATGCCAATTACAATTCCAAACCGGAAACCGTGCAAGCTTCAGCAGTCAACACCAGGGGCAATGCCCGCTTCAAAAGCAATGCATGGAATGACCTGGTGATCGAAGCTGTGATGATGTACGACAATCGCGGTAAATTCAATGTTTGGCTGAACGGAGAGATGGTGGTGGAATACACTGGCCCCATAGGTTTTAATGACGATGACGGCCATATTTTAAAAATGGGCCTGGAGGCGCTGCAAAGCATCAGCTCCGAAAAAACCATATACATTGATGAATACCGCAGGGGACACTCATTCGATTTCGTGAATCCTGCCAAATTTGACTAATAAAACAGCTTCAATATGAAGAATCATGTATCCATCCTTAGCCTTGGCCTGGGACTTATCTTTTTATTCATCCTTTCCTGCGGGCCGGGCAAACCCGCGCCCGATGCCGTGCTTCCGGTGGCCGTAACCGAAGCCGTTAACCACGACAGCGACGATCCAGCCATCTGGGTACATCCCGAATCGCCGGATCAGAGCATCATTCTGGGAACGGATAAATTTGAAGAATCGGGAGCACTCTACGCCTTCGACCTTTCGGGTAACATCCTGCAGGATAAAGTGGTGAAAAATGTAGACCGTCCGAATAATGTGGCTCTGATCCGCGCCTTTCCGATGGGGGATTACACCGTGGATGTGGCCCTCTTTACCGAGCGCATTAAATCACAGGTTCGGGCTTTTTCCGTGCCGGACATGCAGGCCGTGGACAATGGCGGATTGCCCGTGTTCGAAGACGAAGCCGGTTATAGGGAGGTGATGGGCATCGCAAGCTACCACAATCCGGAAGACAGCAGCTTTTATTTCATCCTGAGCCGCAAGGCCGCGCCGGACTCCTCCCGCTACCTTCAGCAGTATAAGCTAAGCTACAATGCTGAAAGCAATGCCATCGAAGCGGAGCTGCTTCGCCGCTTCGGCCGCTTTGAGGGCGACACCGAAATCGAAGCCATTGCCGTGGACGACGAACTGGGCTACATCTACTATTCCAATGAAGGCTGCTGCATCCGGAAGTACTATGCCGATCCAGCAAAAGGAGATGAGGAACTGGCCCGCTTCGGTTTAGACAGCTTTGTGGAAGACCGGGAAGGCATCGCCATTTATCCGACCGGCGCCGGTACTGGCTACATCCTGGTTTCCGACCAGCAGAACCGGCAGGTGGATGTCTTTGCCCGTGAAGGAAGTGAAAATGACCCTCACAGCCATCCGCTCATTGCCGAAATCAATGTACAGGCTAATGAAACCGATGGCATCGAAGTGGTGGCCGACTCACTGAGCCCGCAATTTCCACAGGGCATTCTGGTCATGATGTCGGACAATAAAACCTTTGAGATCTACGACTTCAGAGACATCCTCAAAGTGATTGAGGCGCAGCAGAATTAATTAGCCCTGTTTGTATTTGAACAGGTTTTCGGCGCCTACTTTTTCCTCTGCCTGGGTGAGGGCATACAGTGAATCAAAAAGCACAATGGGATGCCCTTCCAGGTCTTTGGTGACATGTGTAGAATAACTGCTGCTCAGTTTGTCGATGATGGCATCATCATCCGGCAGCCAGCGGGCGGCATGGTAGTTCACGCCCGACATCACCAGTTCCACATTGTATTCTTCCTGCATGCGATGCTCAACCACCTCAAACTGCAGCACACCCACGGTTCCCAGTAACAGCTCGTTTCCAACCCCGTTCGGAACCTCAAACACATGAACCACCCCTTCTTCGGAGAGCTGCTTGAGTCCTTCCCGCAGCTGCTTTCGCTTGAAAGGATCTTTGGTGGTGGCTTTCATGAAATGCTCGGGCGTGAAGAGAGGGATCACATTAAAACGGACGGCATCCTTGTCATACAAAGTAGATCCGATGCGGAAATAACCGGGATTGAACAGCGATACAATATCACCGGGAAAGGCTTCTTCCAGGATTTGACGCTCACCGCCCATCAGGGTGTGGGGCGTGGCCATACGCACTTTCTTGCCGGTGCTTTCATGCACCACTTCAATGCCCCGTTTAAACTGCCCCGAGGTGATGCGCACAAAAGCGGCGGAATCGCGATGGCCGGGATTCATATTGGCCTGCAGCTTAAAGATGAAACCTGAGAAAGGTTCATCCAGCTTACGGTCTTCCCCTTCGGCATTGGCATATTCTTTGGGGGATGGTGCCAGGTTCCGGAAATGATTCAGGAACACATCCAGCCCGAAGTTATTCAGGGCCGATCCGAAGAAAACCGGCGTCACTTTTCCGATAGCAAAAGCGTCAGGGTCCATGCCTTCAAACATATCCTCGATCAGCATGATCTCTTCCCGGAAGGCATCCTTTTCAGGATCTGAAAGCTTGGCGATTTCCAGTCCCTCTTCGAAATCCACAATGCGGGTTTCGGCTTTTTTGGTACCATGCTCCGTTTTTTCGTAGAGATGGATTTTCTGGTCGATCAGATCGTAGATACCCTGGAATTTGGGGCCGTAACCAAGCGGCCAGCTGGCCGGAGCGGCTTCGATGCCCAGTTTATTTTCGATGTTGCTGAGTACTTCCAGCGGATCCATCCCCGGGCGATCGCACTTATTCACAAAGGTGATAACCGGTACCGCACGCAGTTTACACACTTCGAAAAGCTTCTCGGTCTGTTCCTCCACGCCCTTGGCCACATCAATCACCATGAGTCCGCTGTCGGCCGCCACCAGGGTGCGCAGGGTGTCTTCAGAAAAATCCTTGTGGCCCGGAGTATCCAGCAGGTTGTAGCGGATGCCCGAATTCTCGAAGCGCAGCACCGATGAGGTTACCGAGATGCCCCGCTCCTTTTCGATAGCCATCCAGTCGGAGGCCGCATGCCGGCTGGCTTTACGGGCCCGCACGGAACCCGCCTCATGCACCGCTCCGCCGTAAAGCAGCAGCTTTTCGGTGAGGGTGGTTTTACCCGCATCCGGGTGGGAAATGATGGCAAAGGTGCGTCTCTTCTTTGCCTCTTCGATGATGTGCTGATCCGCAGCGACGTGTGACATGGATTTTCAGGTATAAATTTTAAGTCCAAAAATACGAGGAAAAAGAGAGAATCTCAGAACAATCCCAGCTGCTTGTCTTCCCGGTTCACGGGCCAGTCGTTCAGGTGATTCAGTCCCAGCAGGCCGATCATCAGGTGATGGAAGTGATAGCAGAGTTTAGGCTGACTCACCTGATCCGGTGTGTGGATGAACACATAGGGATGATGCCCTTTTTTGATCCACTCAGCCACGATGATGGACCATTCCTTCAGATAGGCTTCGGAGTTGAGCACATCGTTGGTGCCCACAAAACGCAGTACGGGCCGACTTCCCCAGGCCGAAAAACGCACCGGCACCTTGGGTTTCTTTTTCTGGGCTTCGATGATGCCGGGCTCATTGCTCCTGAGGGAATGCAGTTTTCGGGTATCGAAAATGACCCGGTCCACGTGAAAACTTTTGAGCAACTGTTCCAGCCGGTGTTCATGCAGGCCTTTGTCATAAAAATCCAGGTGGCGCACTTCCACCGCATAGCTGAGGGTGGGGGGCAGCTGGTCAAAGAGTTTTTCCAGGCGGGGCAGCAGGTCGGGCCCGAAGCTGGCGGGTAGCTGAATGAGGAAGGGGCCCAGGTTCAGGCGCATCTTTTCGAAACGCAGGATGAAATCATCCACCTGATCCCGGCTTACATGCAGCAGGTTGTCATGGGTCAGGCTGCGGTGGAATTTAAAGCAGAACTTGAAGCCATCCGGCACCTCTTCCGACCAGCGCTGTATGCGTTCCTCATCCGGGATGGTATAAAAAGTGGTATTGCCCTCCACAGTATTAAAGACGGAAGCGTACTGCGAAAGGAATTCAGCCGGCCGGGCATGCTTGGTATAAAAAGTACCCACCCACTCCTGCAGCGACCAGACCGAACATCCCAAATGATATGGAATACCATAAGCCATGAGCGGAAGGTATGAAAATCGGGGAATATGCGAGGTGAAATTGCCGTATGGTCCAGCCAAAAAAGCGTTGCTGGTCCGAAGGGCAGCGGTGACTATTGGTCCTTATTGGCGGTAGTTATTCTCTTAATTTTTGGATGATCTTGGTTAAATATGCCCTAAGAAACGCCATCGGTAATGATTGAAGACCACCGATTATAACTTCAAATGGTGCAAGATTATGTGATGTGGAATCCCAAAAAGTGACGTCATAAATTATTCGAATAATTATGGCTAGAATAACTCCAAGTGTTATTAAAAGCCCAATTTTCCAAGGCTTTTCCTTTAAGAACAAAGTTGAAAATAAGGCGCCAATCAAAGTTCCAGAACCAACAAAGAGTCAAATATTAATATCTAAAAAATTTATCTCAGCGTAAGGAATTCGCCAATATGATATTGCACCGACTAGTATACCCACAAGAGGTACCCAGATGCTTGCTTTGGATTTCATGATATAGCTTTTTTTTTAGTGCCAACGAGGCGGGGTTTCGGTCTGCCTCGTTCTGTTACATTTCTCAAGGGGAGGCTGAAAGGAGGGGAAATTGCCTAAGGGTTAGTATATGAAAAGTAGGCGGTTTCGAAGCACGAAACTTTCGGTTAAACACAAAGTTTGATACGAGCTAGAACCATTGAGTTTAGTACTGTTTCGCCTATTTTTTATATACATTGTTATGTCTTGTTTTGATTC
>CAYPTY010000022.1:0-22293 GCA_964413935.1 uncultured Balneolaceae bacterium
AAGCATTTCATAAACCTAAGCTGTCTAAGGGCTTAGGAATTGCCTGCTTGGTAGCTTGACTTACATGAGTATATAACTCCGTTGTTCTCGAGCTCGAATGCCCAAGCAATTCCTGTATCAGCCGCAAATCGGTTCCATTCTCCAACAAATGAGTTGCGTAAGAATGCCTCAGAGTATGAACAGTCACCTGCTTCTGAATTGCGCTCTTCTCTACGCTTTTCTTTAAAACTTTTCTGACACTGGATGCACTATATGGATATCCATTCTTCCCTTCAAATAAATAGTTCTTAGGCCTATGCATTCTATAGTAACTTCTTAAGCTTTCGAGGCATGTTCGTGATAAAGGAACATCACGGTCTTTAGCTCCTTTTGATTGACGTATATGTATCACCATACGGCCAGAATCAATGTCTTCAATTTTAAGATGTAAGCATTCACTGATTCTTAAACCACCTGAATAGATGACATAGAAAATACAACGATGTTTCAGGTTCCTTATGTTTCCTAATATTGCTTTTACCTCTACTGATGAGAGTACATCAGGAAGGTGCTTTTCTCTTTTTGGACGCAAATGAATATGAAGTCCAATTTCCTTATCAAACTCATTTCTGAAATACAACTTAAGTGCACTTACAGCAATGTTCTGTGCAGACCGCGATCTCTTTAAAACAGTAAATTCGTCAAACAAATATTGCTGTATGAGATGATCTTGAACATCGGAAGGCTGCCAACTCTTCCTTGAGCAATATCGAATAAACTTCAAGATCTCAGTTCTGTATGCTTGAATTGTGCTACTTGCATACCTTCGGTTCTTCATAAACAGAAGCGTGGACTTCATAGGCTGCAGTTATTGTTCCCAATTTAGTGAGTTCACTGAAATTAGTTAAACATGAACTTGTTTATGTATTTCTGGAAAAATTGGATATAAGAAACACAATAAATTATTGATGACTTTGAGCATAGAGATCCTTTGATGACTTAAGTATTTATACTCCCGAAATCCTTATACTCACCCCATGTTTCAGACCATCGATATCCTCGTTATTGCAGCCTATGTGATCCTCCTCATTGGGGTAGCCTGGCTGGCTAAGGCGCGGGGTCAAAACTCCATCTCCGACTTCTTTGCCGGAGGTGAAAACCTGCCCTGGTGGCTGGTGGGTATTTCCATGGTGGCCACCACCTTTGCCGCGGATACCCCCCTCGCCATCACCGGAATTGTGGCTTCTGAAGGCATTGCCGGTAACTGGTTCTGGTGGAACTGGATGCTCTCCGGCCTCATCACCGTTTTCATCTACGCCCGCCTCTGGAAACGGGCCGGCGTACTCACCGATGTGGAATTCATTGAACTGCGCTACGGCGGGGCACCTGCTAAATTCCTGAGGGGCTTCCGGGCCCTGTATTTTGCCTTTCCCTTCAATTGCCTCATCATGGGTTGGGTAACCGTGGGCATGGCCAAGGTGCTCACCGTGCTCACCGGCGCCGAGCAGTGGGTGGTGATCACCATCCTCTATTCCGCCATCGCCCTGTACATTGCCGTATCCGGACTCTGGGGCGTGGTGGTTACCGACTTTGTGCAGTTTTTTATCGCCATGGCCGGCGCCATCGCCCTGGCCTGGTTCTCGGTGGATTATGTAGGCGGACTGAATTCCCTGAAAAGTCAGCTGGGGGATGTGGTGGATTTTGACGTGCTTAGTTTCAATCCCGTCACCAATCCTGAAATCGCCCTGACCACTGCCCTGGTCTGGCTGGGGATGTCGTGGTGGGCAGCCTGGTATCCCGGAGCGGAGCCCGGAGGCGGCGGATACATCGCCCAGCGGATGTTTTCCGCCAAGGATGAGAAAAACGCCGTTGCCGGAACCCTGCTGTTCAACATCGCCATGTATGCCATCCGTCCCTGGCCCTGGATCATCGTGGCCCTGGTTTCGATGGTGGTGTTTCCGGAAATCGCGGATAAGGAAAGCGGCTATCCGCTGATGATGAAAGAGGTACTGCCGCCCGGCTGGTATGGACTGATGCTGGTGGCTTTTCTGGCCGCATTTGTCTCCACCATCTCTACCCAGCTGAACTGGGGTTCCAGCTATGTGGTGAACGACTTCTACAAGCGTTTTGTGCGTAAGCCCGAAACCTTTGAGGATGCGACCCGGGCAGGCCGGCATTATGTGAGTGTGGGAAGGATTTCAACCATCCTGATGGCCGGAATGGGCATCCTGGTTTCCTATTATTTTGATTCCGTTAAAGGGGGATGGGAGTTTATTCTCTCGCTGAGTGCGGGTATTGGCGGAGTGCTTCTGCTGCGCTGGTTCTGGAGCCGGATCAACGCGTGGTCGGAGATCACAGCGATGGTGGCAGCAGCTATCGGGGCGGTGGCCTGCAAAGCCTGGGACTTCGATTTCGCCATGAGTATGATTGTGACCACGGCTTTTTCCACTAATGCCTGGCTGATTGTGACCTTCCTAACCCCCAAAGAAAGCGAAGAAACGCTGAGGGTATTCTACGACCGGGTAAAACCCCTGGGTAAAAGCTGGAACGATGTGCAGGTGGGCCGACCCGCGAAAGAATCTCTGTGGCCGGCCATTCTGAATATCCTGTTGGGCTTCGCGGCCATCCTCGCATTTCTGGTAGGCGTAGGGGAAATCCTTTTTGACAAGTGGATTGCCGGCATCGCTCTCATCCTCTTCAGCATTAACATCACCTGGTTTCTGGTCCGGAGGATTTGAGCGTTAGTTATTAGAGAATTGGTTATTAATTAATGGGGAATTGGATAATTCGAACATTCGAACATTCGAACATTCGAAAATTCGGACATTCGTCATTCGGACATTCGTCATTCGAAAATTCTAAAATTCGGACATTCTGCCGCAGGCACGCGATTCAGCGACCCAGATAGCCTGAAAAGCTTCAGATTCCACTGGCGTGGAATGACAGAAAAGGGGAGGAAAAAAGGGGCCATCCGCGAAATCTTAAAATCCACCTAATCTGCGATTCAGCAACCTGGATAGCTTAAAAAGCTTAAGTTTTAGAGATTTAGAGAATTAGAATTTAGAACATTCGTCATTCGAACATTCGAACATTCGGACATTCGTCATTCGGACATTCTGCCGCAGGCACGCGATTCAGCGACCCAGATAGCCTGAAAAGCTTCAGATTCCACTGGCGTGGAATGACAGAAAAGGGGAGGAAAAAAGGGGCCATCCGCGAAATCTTAAAATCCACCTAATCTGCGATTCAGCAACCTGGATAGCTTAAAAAGCTTAAGTTTTAGAGATTTAGAGAATTAGAATTTAGAACATTCGTCATTCGAACATTCGAACATTCGAACATTCGAACATTCGAACATTCGGACATTCGTCATTCGAACATTCGAAAATTCGGACATTCGAAAATTCGGACATTCGAAAATTCGGACATTCGTCATTCGGTCATTCGGTCATTCACCTGAAAAGACTCATCAGATGATTGAAATTCTTCTCATCCAGGATGCCGGCCAGCAGTGAAAAGGTCCAGATGAAGATCTGATCAAAGGGTGACAGTGCTCTTACAAAGGGAAGAAAAACACCTAATGCAAACACAATAGCCTGAAGAATGATGAATACATATCCGAAGCGGATCAGGAATACAAACCAGGGATTCTTATCCCGGAATTTCATATCCGTATAACGCTGCTCATCCTCTTCCATCCGGGTCCAGTGACGGATATTCTGCTCCATCTCCTTGCGGGCCAATTCCTTCTTCCGGATTTCTATCAGCTCTTCTCTCGTGATCTTTTGTTTGGCCATAGGTTGAAATTCATTTTAAAATAAGAGGGGAATCACGCATCTTCCCTGAATAAGCTAAGGCATACAAAGACCAAATTCGAGTGTCCGGCAAAAACGAGATCAGCATCATCATCCCAACCACCGGCGACGGCAAACCCCTGCTGGAGCAATGCCTGGCTTCCCTGTACACCCACTGCGCCGATCTGCATCCGGAACTCATCCTCATCGACAACGCCTCCATCGATGATACTCCTGAATACCTGCAACAGCTTGAAGAGGATCGTTTTCTGGACTGCATTGTAATCCGGAACAAACAGAATCTGGGATTTGCCACGGCTATCAAACAGGGACTGGAACAGAGCAGCGGTGAATTTATCGCGGTGATGCACAACGATGTGCAGCTTCAGTCGGATGCCCTGGGTGCCCTAAAAGATGCCCTGCATCTGCATCCGGAATTTGGTCTGGTGGGAGCGTCGGCAGATCAGTGTTTTAATGAAGAGCAGGTCTGGAGGGAAAAGCCGGAACCCGGCCTGCATGAGTGTGCCTTCGTGGATAGCTTCCTGATGATGTTCCGCAAAGATTCCGGCTTCCAGCCCGATTCGGAATACGAAATGGCATACTTCGAGGATCGGGACCTGTCCATGCAGTGCAGGGCGGAAGGACTGAAAACGGGTTTTATGCCGGCCGTTCGGGTAAAACACGAGTACGCGGTTACCTGCAGGGTGCTGGCCCTAGATCCCGAAAGCGATGTATTCTGGAATAATGCCTCCCGCTTCGATAAAAAATGGCGCAGGCAGGCCCTCATCACCGAACAGCTCACTTCCCTTCCTTTTGCCACCCAGCTGATCCGCATCGAGGAGCGCATCAATCCGCGCTATCCCCAACTGGAGTATGTAGATTATCTGCGCGATATCTTTACCAAAGAGGAACTGACCCGGCTTTTTGCCGCTGAACTCAGCCCCGAGATGCTGGCCATCATCACCAGGCTGATGATGATCCTGGACGACCGGCCGCTGTTACGCCGCTTCGAGGATAAACTGATTCAGCATTCCGTACCCATTTACCTGGCCCGTGAACTTGCCGAATATTATTTCAGCAAAAACATCTACTCCAGGGCGGCACTGTATGTGGATTCGGTACCTGAGGCATACCGTACACTGCCTTTCCGTATCGTACAAACCCAGCTGATGGTGGAAAACCGGAATCTGGAGGGTGCGGTTGAACAGCTTCAGCAGCTGATCCGACAATATCCCTATCATCCCGAATTGCTGCATCTGAGCGGTGAGCTTCACCGGCTCAGCGGAAATGAATCCGAAGCTCAGGATTTCTTCCGGCTGGCAGAAATGGTTTGTCCTACCCGCTATAACAGCGACGACTCAGTCTTCGAGATATGATTCCACAATGTTGAGCAGCTGGTTCACATCTTCTACCCGATCGGGCTGCTCCATGCGCTCATAGGAATGAATCAGATTACGGATCACGCGCACCAGAATATCCAGTTCGGGGGCAATCTGGAAGTGTTCCGGCTTGGGTTCGATGCCGTTTTTCTTGAGGAAGAAATAACACTGGTCGTAAGTCACGCTGGCCCCATCGTCAAAGGGATCGATGAGCACTTCTTCCTTTTCACCCACAAAATTCAGCATGAAGTGGATGGGCATGTTTACCCCGAAGAAAGGAAGATCCAGCCGGCGGGCCAGAAAAATGACTACCAGGCTGAGGGAAATTGGTAATCCTTTTCGGTTGTCGATTACCGTATTCAGAAAACAGTTGTCGGGATGGTGATAATCCTTGTCATCCCCGCTGAAATTGAGATCTTCGAATACAAACTTGAGCAGTGCTTTCATCTTGCGGCGCTCATCCAGCTTGTAGCGGATCTGCGGAGTCAGAATCTTGGCAAAATGATTCAGCTTGTTCTGATAGGCTTTAATGCTGAGGGTGGGCGTTCCGAAACGGGCCAGAGTCAGAATGGCCACCTCAAGCTGCTCCCGGGTGTTGATGCCCCGGTCCAGCAGATCCATCAGGTCTGCCTGCAGATGGCGGAAGGTGATGTCATGCAGGATGTCATTGGCATGCTGCTTTTGGGTTTCATTCTTGGTTTCGGTGCGGAAGCTGTCGAGTAGCGGTACCACCTGCTCACCCAGTTCCTCAAAGCGTGTTTTTACGCTCTTTTTTACGAAGGGATCGGGATCATCCAGCAGATACAGCAGCGACTCAATTTCAGATCTTGATGCCATTAAATTTCGATTCTTTCTAAAGCTATGGGGCTGTTATTATAGTGATCACCTACTACAAATCCATGTTAAACTTGGTTCCTTGAACTTGTATATTTGACAGTTCAAGCCCCCAAATCAGAAATCCATGAAGATCAGAGTCTCCTCAGAAACCGGAAAGTTAAAAGGCGTGATTGTCCACACGCCTGGACACGAAGTGTCGCTGGTAAATCCCGAACTCAAGGATGAGCTTCTGTTTGATGATATCATTTTTGAGGATGACGCCCGTAAAGAGCATCTGGCCATGCTGGATATTTTTCACACGGCCATGCGGGGAGAAGGCAAGGTTTTAGAAATCACCGACCTGTTTCTGGACACGTTAAAATCACCCGATGCCCGGGCTTATTTCATTGAAATGCTGGTGAAGAGTTTTCCGGAGTACAACGTTTCTACCGTGGAACAGGATCTGCTGAAGCTGGAGTACGATGAGTTGCTGAAACTGGCCATTCTGGGGAAGGTGGACAGCATCGAGCATTTCAACATGCTGCCATCGCCAAATCTGCTCTTTACCCGCGATCTGGCCGCCGTGGTGAACGATGCCATCCTCATTTCGAGGGCAGCTAAGAAAGTGCGGGTGCGGGAATCCCTGATGATCGAGACCATGGTCCACTTTCATCCTTTGTTTGAAAAGGTGAAAAATCACGCCATCCGCATCCCTGAAAATCAGTCCATCGAAGGCGGGGATGTACTGGTGGAATCCAAAGACGTAGTCCTGATCGGGATGAGCGAGCGCACCTCCTTCAGCGGACTCATGAATGCAGCATCGGCTTTACTCGACGGTAACACGAAACACATCATCGCCGTCGACATCCCCAAGCAAAGAGCCTCCATGCACCTGGATACCATCTTCACTTTTGCCAGCAAGGAAGAATGTGTGGCTTTCCCTCCGGCCATCATGGAACAAAATGACAACGTAGTTGTTCTGACCCGTGACAATGGTAAGATCAACGCGGAATCCATGCCAAACCTTCAGTTCGCCCTTAATGACTACCTCGGAAGAAATTACACCTTCATCAAATGCGGCGGGGAGGACAGAACCACACAGTTTCGTGAGCAGTGGACCGACGGAGCCAATATTTTTGCATTGGCTCCCGGAATAATTGTGGGCTACGAGCGTAATACCAGAACCTTTAACACCCTCATCGATCACGGGTATGATTACCTGACTCAGTATGAGTTTGTGGAAGAGTACAAAAACAAGAACATCGAGGATGGTAAAAAACTGGCCATCAGCTTTGAAGGAAATGAGCTTTGCAGAGGACGAGGCGGTGCGCGCTGTATGACCATGCCTATTTCCAGAGAATTATGATCACAGTTAGCAAAAAGACCTACAGAGAAATAAAGGATTAGATTGGAAGAACCGCGAAACGGTATTCATCAGGATTTTGAGCATTTTGCCCCAGTTTCTGAACCGGGACCGAAAAATAAAGTGACCCGAAAAGCAGCCATCCGGCACAGCATCCTTTTTGTGCTCACCTTTGCCAGTGTAGCCTATACGGGTATTCTATATGTTGGCCTGGGCGGCGAAAATTCCACCATTGAGTCTGAACTGTGGAGGGGAGTTATTTTTGCTGCCATGCTGCTGAGTTTTCTGACGGTGCACGAATTTGGACATTATTTTGCAGCGGTTTATCATAAAGTGAAAGTGAGTCTGCCTTACTTCATTCCGCTGCCTCTGATTGCTATTGGCACGCTGGGAGCCATTATCCGCATCAAAGAGCGGATCACGAAAATGCATGTGCAGTTCGATATCGGCATTGCTGGTCCGCTGGCCGGATTTGTGGTTTCCCTCATTGTGCTCATTGTGGGTTTTGCGACGCTGCCGGGCCCTGAATTTATCTTTGAGTTCGGCGGACATGAAAGTACCAAAGCCTATGTGGAGCAATATGGCGCCTGGCCGGATGAAATCCTGGATAAAAATGAAATTGGTGTGCTGGTGGTGGGCGATACCATCCTCTATAATTTTCTGGCGTCCTTTTTTGATAATGTGCCGCCCATGTGGGAGATGTATCACTTTCCACTTCTATTTGCAGGATGGCTCGGACTCTTTTTTACGGCTTTGAACCTGATGCCGGTGGGGCAGCTGGATGGCGGACATGTACTTTATTCACTCATTGGCTATGAGCGCCACAGAACCGTGGCCCGGGTGTTGTTTATCGCATTGACGGCCCTGGCCGGGTTGAGTGCCATTCCCCTGCTACATGAAGCACTGGCGGATATTGACAATGTTTATGCCACCGTTTCCTGGCTGATCTGGGCATCGGGCTTGCTCCTGATCATGACCTCCGCCATGAAAAAAGATCAGCAGTGGACGGCCTTGGGCTGGACTGCATCACTGCTGATGTCGGCCGCTTACATTTATTTGATTGATCCTCAGCATGACTACAACGGCAATGCTATCTGGATTTTCTGGATCGTGCTGCTCACCTACCTCATCAAAATTGAACACCCTCCGGTACTTAAGGAAGAGCCCCTCAGTCCCGGAAGAAAAGTGCTGGGATGGATCAGTATGATTATCTTTATCCTTTGCATCAGCCCAAATCCAATATCAATCGTGACTCAGTAAATCTTATGAAATCAACTATTCTGTTCATCATCATTTCTTTCACCTTCATGCTTAGCGCTTGTGAGCAAAAGCAGGAACAAAGTGCAGAAGCGGCTCCGGCTCCGGACCTCATCAGCATGAGCCTGAGTGAGCAAATCGATTATTACATTGCTCAGGACGAATATGAAACCGCACTTGCCCGCCTCGATGAGGAAGAAGTGAATCAGGACATCCTTCAGCTGAAAGAAAAAGTGCATCTGAATTACGGTATTCACATTGTATACAATGCAGATCCGGCTCAGATGAGAGAAAATGCTAACAACGGTTTAAGGCAGTTCATCAAAGTGCTGGATATCAACCGCAGCAACGACAAAGCCATATCCGAAATCGAACAGATTATGGGTATTTATGCCACCTTCCCGGATCGCTCACCCGATGAAGAGGTCGTGGAAGAGCTGAGAAGGCTGGGCTTCAATTACTGAAATGGCTAAAGAAGAAAAAAATAGTTGCCCTCAGATCAATAACCGCAAAGCGCGTTTTGATTTTCATATCGATAAAACCTTCGAGGCCGGCATTGCTCTGGAAGGTACCGAAGTGAAGTCGATCCGGCAGGGCAACGCAAACCTGACCGATGCCTTTGCCACCCTCAAAAAAGGGGAAGTGTGGCTGATGGATGCCTACATCAAACCCTATGATCATCAGGGAACCGTGATGAACCACGACGCCCGACGCCCCCGCAAACTGCTCCTGAACAAAAAGGAAATCCGCGAGCTGGATAAGCAGATCAACCAGAAAGGTGTGACAGTGGTGCCGCTTAAGATGTACTTTAAAGGTCCTTATGTGAAGGTTCAGATTGGCCTGGCGCGTGGTAAAAAGAAATACGACAAGCGGGAATCCATCAAAGAAGCGGATACCAAGCGCGAGCTGGATAAAAAGATCAAGGGCAGCTACAAGGTTAATCTGTAAGCCGATGTTCTGTAAAAAAGAAAAGGCCATCCTTTAGGGACGGCCTTTCCGTATTTGTGGCAGAACTATAAGCCGGATTCTGTACTCCCGACAAGTCGAGAGTGGTAATCATTTATCTGATGCGTCCCACCCGATTGCTACGCGACAAGCGGCACATACAATCTGCTTGAACTTGCACCCCGCGAGGTTTACCCTGCCCCCGGCTTCACAGTCGGGGCGGTGAGCTCTTACCTCACCTTTTCACCCTTACCACACCTGAGCGTGGCGGTATATTCTCTGTGGCACTATCTGTGATTCAGCCATTTCTGACCAAACCCCTCTCTTTTGGAGAGCGCGGTGCTTGTTGGTGTCCGGACTTTCCTCCCCGTTTGCACGAGGCGATTACCCGTTCTGCCAAACCAAAAGATACGAAATTGCAGCTACATCAGCCTGCAATAAAAAAGGGGCTATGAAGTCATAGCCCCCGCACCTGTTATTAAGGTGTGCTGATCAGTTTGAAATTAAATGATTGAAGTCTTAATTCTCAAGCAGCTTTTTAGCTTCGTCAAAAAAGGTTGGATCGATCACAATGCGTCCGCTATGCTCATCAATGATGATTTTATTCATGCGGCGAACTTCTACCTGGGTCTGGGGTGGCAGGGCAATTCCAAGGGCTGCACCCTTTTCCATAGCTACCACAGCCCGACCGTTGTTTAGTCCGTTGCGAAGTCGTTTGTAGCTTCTCAGATATCGAGCTTCAATGTCTTTCTCGATTTCCTTGCGCTTTTCGATCAGCTGATCTTCTTCCTTCTGAGTGGTCTTGGTAAGTTTTTGCAGGCTCTCTTTTTTGTCTTCCAGCAGAGATTTGGTGGCTTCCAGTTCTTTTTCAGCCTCTTCCCTTTCTGGTCCCACTTCTTCATTACGCTTTTCCATCTCTTCTAGGCGGATGTGCGAATTTTCGATGACTTGCTTCTGTGCTTCGATTTCTTTTGTGAGGGCATCGTATTCGCGGTTGTTGCGAACCGCCATCTGCTGCTCCTCGTACTTTTTCACCTTCTCTTCAGAAGTCTGAATATCGAGCCTGGTTTTATCGGTTTGAACTTCCAGCTCTTTGGCTTCTTCAGTGAGTTTGGCGACTCTGGCTTCCAGCCGGTTGATATCGGTTTCGATGTCCAGAATTTCCTCGGGCAGGTCTCCTCTTAACTGTTTGATTTCATCGATTCTGCTGTCGATGTATTGCAGGTTAGCTAGTTGTTGTAATACTTCTTTCATTGCTGTGAATGGATCAGGATGATTGGATATTTAGGTTTTTCAGGTCTGGGATGTAAGTTCTCATCGGGTTTGTGACAACACCCGTAACGTATACTTCGGTTTCTTCAAAAGCCTCGCTGAGCTCTTTTCGGAGTGCTTCAGCAACCGGAAACTCACTTTCGTAGTGGCCAACGTCGACCAGCAGAAAGTTGCTTTCCTCGGTGAAATAGTCATGGTATTTGATATCAGCAGTAACAAAGGCCTGGGCGCCTGCGTTTATGGCAGCTCTTTTCAGGCTCACACCTGAACCCCCGCAAACGGCCACTTTTTTAATTTTTTCAGCTTCGCCGGAAAATCGCATGGCTTTCACTTCTAGTGCCTGTCCAACAAGATGGAGAAATTCGTTCTGGGCTAATCCATCTTCAGGGTATTCGCCAACAACCCCCATTCCAAAATTCTGAGATGGGGAAGTGAGACTGGTTACCTGGAAATGCCCGTCTTTGAGCATGTTGGCTTCTTTAAGCGCGTGTTCCAGTGTTTTTACATTATGCCGATCGATAATGGCCTCATAGCAGGTAACGCCTTCCTGTCGGCCATCCACCTCAAAAAAGTGGGCATCTTCGGCAGAGTAGTAATTCATGAGCTGCAATACCGCTTCCTGGTCTTCGAAGGTGGTAGTCAGGCTGATTTTATGGCTGATGCCGTAATCCTTATTGAGGAAACTCAGGTTGTCCAGGCCAAGCATATTTGCCAGCACAAAGGAAACTCCGTCGAGTGCGGCGTCCAGATTAGTGTGGGCTACCAGCAGGCTGATGTTATTCTGAATCAGCTTGTAGATGCATTTGCCCTGCGCGTTGGTTGGGTTGATGGAGCCAATTTTTCCGAAGATCAGCGGATGGTGGGCAACAATGAGCTCACATTTTTTCTCAATGGCTTCTTCGATTACTGCTTCAGTAACATCGAGGCAGGTTAAAATCTTATGTACCGGGGTTGAGGGATCTCCAACCAGTAATCCGACATTATCATACTCCATTTTTATGCTTGGGGGCGCCCATTGATTCAGAAAGTTGGAGATATGCCGGACGGTTATACTCATGCCCCTTCTGCTCCTCCATATCCGGTTAGAGAGCTTTGCCTGATCACAGGCGGTCGGAATATGTAACTGTATAGGTTCAGACTATAACGACATTTTGAATAGACAATTAAAATAAGACATTATACCGATTCATAAAAGGATATCTTGAAGGGATAAATTGAAACGCATTTCGGCGTGTGCATTGTTTGATTGGTATGATTAAAGAGAACCTTACAGAAATACAGAATAGAATATCGGATGCTTGTAAAACGGCAGGGAGAACGACCGACAGCGTTACGCTCATTGCCGTTTCTAAAACCAAACCGGTTGAGATGATCAGCGAAGCACTGCTGGCAGGTCAGCACCACTTCGGTGAAAACCGCATGCAGGAGCTTCAGGAAAAAATGGAAGCCTTTGATCATAAGGATGCTGTATGGCATATGATCGGCACAGTGCAGAGCAATAAAATCAAATACATCGCTGAGCGAGTAGACTGGATTCATTCAGCTGCAAAATCATCACATATCAAGGAAATTAACAAGAGAGCCGCCCAGTATGATCGGGTGATTAATGTGCTAGTACAGGTGAATATCAGTGAAGAAGATCAGAAAAGCGGTTGTAAACCATCGGACCTGCCCAAGATTATTGACTATTCCAGAAACTGTGAACATGTTCGGCTGCGTGGACTGATGGGTATTGCTGAACTGGTCGAAGACCCCGAAGAAGTCCGCCCGCAGTTCAAAGCGCTGAAAAAGTTACTGGATGAGCATCAGCACCTGAATGGGGGAAATGTAACGCTCGAGCACCTTTCAATGGGTATGACCAATGATCTGGAGGTGGCCATTGAAGAAGGTGCTACGATGATTCGGGTTGGACGTGCAATTTTCGGTGAGCGTAACTATACTTAGCACAAGCCGTAACAGCGTTTCAACTTAAATTCTTTGGAGGCAAGGCTCATGTTGTTTGGATTACCGTGGTTCGCCTGGATTGCAATTGTAGCTATTGTAGGAGGTATGTACACCGGGTATAAAACCGAAAAATTGAAAATGCAGAGTTCAATCACAGCAAAAAATGAAGAGCTGGATGATCTCAGAAAAATGGTAGGTTCCCTGAAAAGCCGTATCGAAAACCTGGAGGCTATTGCAGCACAGTCACCGGATGAAATTCGCGGATCGGGAATCGGTAAGATCGAAATTGAAGACGAAATTGATGCGGTGGAAGAAAACCAGAAAGCCGTAAAAAAGATGGCTAGTAAATCCTAGGAGCCGAATATGACTGAAGAGGAGTTTATCATTGCATTGGTGGGGATTGTTTTCGTAACTGTGGTTGCCGGTATCTTCCTGGGAGGTTTTTTTCAGGTTATAAAAACCTGGATAAACCGCAATAAATCTCAGACAGAGCTGGATCCACGTTTCTTCAAAGCCTTGAGTGAATTCAAGCGTAATACCGAGCGTCGCTTATCCAGCTTGGAAGCCATTGTAATTGAAGAAGATGAAGAGGACATAACACATAGCAGTCCACTTAAGAAGATGAATGAAGAAGCCCCATCCATCGAAATAGAGGAAGAAGAAGTAAGAGAGAGTAAAAGCAAAAGCAAAGAGAAGGAGTCGGGCAATCTGCGGAACATGTTAGATGAATAAGTGTTATTTTAGTTAATTGAAGTAGAATAACGTAGTTATAAGGTTGCAGCAATGAAGCTTACTCCACTTGAGATAAAACAACAGACATTTGAGAGATCCTTACGGGGCTATGACGTCGCAGAAGTGAAAGCCTACCTTTCGCTCATTTCGAGTGAATGGGAGCACATGCAAAATAAAAACCGCGATCTGGAAGATAAGATTGATGCCCTCGAAGAAAGGGTGAAACACTATGAGCGGGTTGAGGAAGCCTTGCATGAAACCCTTCAGACCGCAAAAGAATCAGCGGAACAGAAACTGGAAGGAGCCCGGGCAGAGGCACGGAACTCCATCGAAAAAGCAGAGCTACAGGCCGATGCCATCATTCGCGAAGCCCATCAGCGCAGAAGGGAAATCAGACAGAGCATACTGCGCCTCATCGACAAAAAGGAAGAAATGAGCCGAAGCCTGCAATCCTACATCGATATGATGCAGGATTCAGTTAAGCAACTGATCAAGGACGATAAGGAAATATTTACCCTGCCCAATGAGGAAGACCTGGATAAAATGCCAGCCCCCTCCCGGCTCATCACTCTGGATACCGAAGATGAAACCGGTCAGGAAGTAAACCTGGAGCTCAGTGAAAATATGGACATCGATCTTGAAGATGCCATTGAGGATACCATAGAGGATGAAGACAAAAGCAACAGAAAGAAACAAAACGGCAGGGTAGATCTGAACTCAGATCCCGAAGATGCCAATCTTGACCGTCTTGATGATATCCTCGACGAAATCGATTGATCTCACTTCCAACTTTCTCTAACAACACCTGAATGCAATACCAAACCGTTCAAGAATTCAGAGCGCAGCGGGACGAGGCTCTGGATTTCATCCGCTCTAAAACCGATTTCGAACCTGAGTTTACCCTGATTCTGGGTACCGGCCTTGGACAACTGGCAGATGAAATCGAAGAAGTGATGACCATCTCCTACGAAGATATTCCGCATTTCCCGCTTTCAACCGTTGAGACCCATGCAGGCCGGCTGATTTTCGGTCATCTGGGTGGCAAAGCGGTGGTGGCCATGCAGGGACGCTTTCACTTTTATGAAGGCTATACCATGCAGCAGATCGTATTTCCGTTGCGGGTAACCCGGGCCCTTGGCAGTCAGGCGCTCTTCGTAAGCAATGCCTGCGGGGGTATGAATACCAATTACCGCCGTGGAGATATCATGCTGATTCGTGACCACATCAACTTGCTGGGCACCAATCCGCTGATTGGACCAAATGATGATAAACTGGGGCCGCGTTTTCCTGATATGAGCGAACCCTATACCGAGCGATTGATGGAAGTGGCGCAGAATGTGGCACTGGAACAACAGATTCCCATGCATAAAGGAGTTTACCTGGCCATTGCCGGGCCATCGCTGGAAACTAAAGCAGAATATAGATATATGCGCATGCTTGGTGCAGACGTCGTGGGCATGAGTACCATACCGGAAGTAATCGCAGCTGTACACATGGGTATGGATGTGCTGGGTATCTCCGTAATCACCGATGAATGTTTTCCGGATGCCCTCGAACCCATCAATATCGAGGAAGTGCTGGAGGCGGCCGCCATGGCAGAACCTAAGATGACCCGCGTAATGATGGGCGTTTTGGAACGTTTATAAGCATTGATTTAACTTTTTTTCCACAAAAAGCGATAGTTGTCAACACAGCTATTGCGGCTGAAGAAAAGATTTTGTTTCTATACCTAAACCATAACCTAACCCACCTCTTTACTGCGTATGCATACGGATGGATTCGAGGACGGATTCTGGGACGAGCATCAATGGGAAGCTCACCTGGAAGAGGTCGAAAAGAAGAGTGAACAG
The DNA here is from genome assembly GCA_964413935.1 of uncultured Balneolaceae bacterium. Lineage (GTDB taxonomy): Bacteria > Bacteroidota > Rhodothermia > Balneolales > Balneolaceae > CAYPTY01. Next base: position 15,332 of record CAYPTY010000022.1, read on the forward strand.
TTAAGAAGATTCATCTCATCCGATCAGAAAGGCAATACTCCCCGCTGGATTACCCTGCTAAAAGAAAGTTTAAGTGAAGACGATGCAGTAGACGCTTTTATTGAAGAAGAACTGCTGCTGGATGAAGCTTACTTTCCGGAGGATGATGACGATTGGGAAGATGAAGATGATTTTGATGAAGATGATTTTCTCTTCGGATCAAACGATATGTTTGAGGATGAGGACGAAGAAGATTTCGATTCCGGTGAAGAATGGAAAGCCCTCAGTGAGGAATACACCCTTTCTGATTATGGCTCCATCGACAATCTGAATCTCTATACCCTCAGCCGGATATTTGCTGTGGATCTCATTAAGTGGGCAGAAAAAATTCCTGCTAGCGCCCGGCCACCTATGCTGGAAGAGTATGTTTCCCATAGTCTTAAGATAGGCGCCAAGCTGGCGGGGGGCTATTCCTTTGGCTTTGAGCCGGATTATCTGGGAGCAAATATAGCTTACACCAAACGCGCATTGCATTTCGCTAATGAGGCCCTGAAGCATATGCAGGAACTGAAAGGTTATAAATACTTCAGCCACGAAACCTATGCCGATTTCCATCGCCGTCTTTTCGAAATCCGAAATGACATAGGCATCTATATTCAGGAACTCAGGGATCGGTTTAAGTACGGTCTGGAATAAATTTCGGATCGCATTATTCCATTTGTCACTAACAGCCGCCTTTCAGCCGAGGGCGGCTTTTTTTATCGAAAAAATCCCAGGATGTAAGGCAGGGCTGTCTCAGCGGTCCTATCATCATGCGCCCTGAGATGTATTCATTTGCTGCCTACCCTTCCGTCCGGATTGCAATCTGTTTTGCAGCAGGCATATTGTTTGGCAGTCAGCTGCATTATGAGGTGCTACCCTATGCCGGCGTCCTTGCAGCCCTCATCTTCCTGCTGCCTCTGATGACAAAAACGGTATTTGCAGACCGCTTCTACAGTTTGCAGTATCTGTTTGAAATCTGTTCATACCTGTTGCTCATTGTGATCAGTGGTTGCATTGTTTACCTGTCGGCATATGATAGCCGTGAGCAGGTCAAAAGAGCGTATTTTCGGAGTTTTGAGTGGGAAGAGATCGAGATAACCGGCAGAATACTTGAAAGAGCGGATAAGAATTCCGGTCTTCGTCTGAAAATCGAAACAGACAGCATAGGGCTTCAAAATGGACATAGATATCATCTGAAGAGTACCATTCTGTTAACCGGGGTTCAGAAAAGCTTGGAGGCAGGTACTTATGTAAGGACAAATGGGAAAGTGATTCCTATCCGGCCTCCGGCGAATCCTCATGATTTTGATTTCAGGGCATGGCTGAATCGTGAAAACATCCTGCTTCAGCTGAAAAGCACATCCGAAGCTGTGGTATTGGAAGGGGAATCAAAAAGTCTCAGCTGGACGGCACTGCGTTCCTCCCTTCAATCGCGGATTCATATTCTGTTTCCGGTAAAGAGTCGGGCACTGGCACAGGCCCTCGTAACTGGAAATAAGACAGATTTACATCCGGAAATCAGGCAGGCCTTCAGCCGGGTTGGGTTATCCCATATCATGGCGGTCTCAGGCTTACATGTCGGTTTTTTACTGGCTCCTTTCTGGATGCTGATTCCCTATGTCTGGAGCTATCGCGGGTTAAAGATAGTGCTGGGTCTGCTGCTGATCCTGTTTCTCTACACCTACTGTGGCATAACCGGGTTCAGTGAATCGGTGGTCCGTGCGTCAATCATGGGTGCCGTGCTGTTTGCAGCCCGTTTATTCTTTCGCATTTCGAGGCCGGTGAATCTGACTTCTCTGGCCGCTTTGCTCATTCTAATCGTTCGGCCCGAGTCCCTCTTTTCCATAGGATTCCAATTATCATTTTCAGCTGTTTATATCATTCTGATGATTTTGCCGATGGTTGAAAATCGCATTCCTACCTCACTACGCTACCGTTGGTTTTCTCCCTTACTCACCACTGCCCTGGTTTCCTTTGTACTGCAGATCGGACTCTTTCCCGTTCAGGTTTATTACTTCAACGAGGTTTCCCTTGTTTCCCCTCTGTCCAATCTGATCTTTGTGCCTTTGCTGTCTTTCTTTCTTCCGCTTTCACTCATCTGCACTCTTATTTCTTACGTGCTACCGGACCCTGCGATTTTTATAAATCACCTGAACAGCTGGTATTTCAACGTGATGATTTACTATTCTGAATGGATTGCCGGCTCTGAACTGGCCTGGAAATCATTCAGTCTGTCCAATCCTCTGATCTGGGCCGTATGGTTGTCCGGGATCTTATTCATGAGTCATTTTCGATTCCGAAGAGTCCGATGGCCTTTGCTTTGCCTGTTTCTTGGCAGCCTGATTGCTTGTCAGGGATATGAAATCGGAATGATCCGAACGCAGAACAAACTGGAGGTCACCTATTTTGATGTGGGACAGGGGGACGCGGCCCTCATTCAGTCGCCTGGCGATTCAAACATCCTGATTGATACCGGCATCTGGTCGCCCGGTTATAATTCATCCGGCCTCATTCTGGATCATCTTCAAAAAGAAGGCATACAAAAGCTGGATGCCGTTATCCTCTCTCATCCCCATGCGGATCACATCGGTGGAATTACTGGTCTGATAGAGTCCATCCCAATCGATACCATTTTTAATTCAGGCTTTGTTTATGAGTCTTCACTCTACAAAAACTACCTGAGGCTGGCATCAGAATATGGGATACCTGTGCGCTCACTGAAAGCCGGGGATGTTCTGCGGCCGGATCCAACCATTCTGATTCCCATTTATGCTCCGGGACCTCATTATCAGGGCAGAGATGCGAATGAACATTCTGTAGTTCTGGAAGTGATATACGGGGAAACGGAGTTTTTATTTACCGGAGATGCGGAACATGAGAGCGAAGAGTGGCTACAAGATTTTTATCCGGATTTTGCGGATACCGATGTGCTGAAAGCCGGTCATCACGGATCCAGAACCAGCTCAGGGCATCACTTTCTTGAGATACTGTCACCGGAGCGGGTGGTGGTTTCCTGTGCTTTGCGGAATAAGTTCCGGCATCCTCACAAAGAAACGGTGATTAAGCTGCATCAGCATACAGAAATGATACACTATACTGCCCTTCAGGGTGCGGTGAGGCTTCAGTCGGATGGAAAAGAGGTGAAAGAGGTAAAATGGAGGGTGGATATACTCAAATGACTAACATCCCAAAAAGCCGTATTATTCCTGATCAATCATTTGAAATCATGCATCATCATCACTCATGAGCGAGAAGGAACGTATTAGCTTCGAAGAAGCTTTAAGCAAACTAGAACATATTGTTGGCCAACTGGAAGACCAATCCATATCCCTGGAAAAATCCGTAGAACTTTATGAGGAAGGACTAAAACTCTCAAAGTTCTGCAATCAGGCACTGGAAGAAGCCGAGCTCAAAATTAAAAAAGTTCAAGAAGACGAATAAACGAACTGATCAAGCATGGAATTTGATATTACGAAACCCGGTTCGCTGCTGGCTAAACTGAATAGCCCGGAAGACCTCAGAAAATGTACTCCTGAACAACTGCAGGATGTCTGCGATGAACTGCGGCAGTACATCATCGATGAGGTTTCAGTACGCGGGGGACACTTCGGAGCCAGTCTGGGTGTTGTTGAACTCACAGTAGCCCTTCATTATGTGTATAATACGCCCAAAGATTTACTGGTCTGGGATGTGGGGCACCAGGCCTATGGACATAAAATCCTGACCGGCAGAAGAGAGCAATTTCATACCAACCGTCGATATGAGGGGCTGTCTGGCTTTCCGAAACGATCAGAAAGTGAATATGACACCTTCGGTGTAGGCCATTCAAGTACTTCCATCTCGGCTGCATTGGGTATGGCGGTGGCAAGAGATTTAAATCAGGATGATAAGAAAGTGGTAGCGGTGATCGGTGACGGAGCCATGACTGCTGGTCTGGCTTTTGAGGGGCTGAATAACGCTGGTTACATGAACAGCGATATGCTGGTTATCCTGAACGACAATTGCATGTCGATTGACCCGAATGTAGGCGCACTTAAAGAATATCTGACCGACATCACCACCAGCAAGACCTTTAATAAGGTTAGGGATGAGATTTACGACATGCTGGGGCATTTTAAAAGTGCCGGTGATAAAATGCGTCGTGTGGCATCCAAACTTGAAAAAGCGGTTCAGGCTGCGGTTACTCCCGGTTCTCTTTTTACAGCTCTCGGATTTAAGTATTATGGCCCAATGGATGGGCACAATGTAGATGCACTGCGCAAAACGCTGGAAGACCTTCGCGAGGTAAAAGGCCCGAAATTACTGCATGTGGTGACAGTGAAAGGTAAAGGCTTTGCACCAGCCGAAAGAGAGCAGACGAAGTGGCATGCGTCCAGTTCCCCCTTTGATAAGATTACCGGCAATACACTGGCGGCTCCTAAACAGGGTAAGAAGATTCCTCGCTATCAGCATGTATTCGGCGATGCGCTGGTAGAACTGGCTGATCAAAACGAAGATATTGTGAGTATGACTCCGGCCATGCCCAGTGGTTCCTCACTCTGGCCGATGATGCACGCCTATCCTGACCGCGCCTTTGATGTGGGTATTGCTGAACAGCATGCCGTGACCTTCGCTGCCGGAATGGCAACCGAAGGCAAAAAAGCTTTTTGTGCGATTTATTCCTCTTTTCTTCAGAGAGCCTATGATCAGGTGATCCATGATGTAGCCATTCAGAAACTTCCGGTGGTATTCTGTATCGACCGGGCAGGTTTTGCCGGCGCGGATGGACCCACCCATCACGGCTTGTACGATATTGCTTATCTGCGTGCCATTCCGAATATGGTGGTTTCATCTCCTCTGAATGAAAAAGAATTGCGTGACATGATGTTTATCTCCAGCACGTATGACGATGCGGCCTGGGCCATTCGTTATCCGCGCGGAGAAGCAACCGGAATGGATATACCTGAAGGATTTGAGTCTATGGAAATCGGAAAGGGTCAGACCCTCCGGGAAGGTGATTCCATCGCAGTTCTTTCATTTGGCCCCATCGGTAATTATGTAACGGAAGCAGCTGAGCGACTTTCAGAGGAAGACATTGAGATCGGCCATTACGATATGCGTTTCGCCAAACCACTGGATACTGAGCTGCTGGATGAAATTGCCACTAAATACCGGCATGTGATTACCCTGGAAGACGGCTGTAAAATGGGTGGATTCGGATCAGCTGTTGCCGAGTATTACATCGAAAAAGAACATCACCCAACGCTAAATATTCTGGCGGTACCGGATCGCATTGTTGAACATGGCTCTCAGCGGCAGCTTCATGATGAAGTCGGAATCGGGCCGGATGGTATTGTGGAAGCAGTGAAAAAAGCCCTGGTTCACATCTGATCCACCGATGAAGTTTTTTAAGGTGGTTCCATATTACACCGTTGAGGACCTGGATAAGGAAATCGATTTCTATTGTAAAGTGCTGGGATATGAAGTAATGGGATCGCTGGAAGATGATAAGGGCATTTACTGGGCAGATCGCAGAAATGATAAGGACGACATCATGCTCTCCAACCGTTTGGTTTATGATCGCCCGCGTTTAACCTGGCTTTATGTCGAGGACGTTGACGCAGCCTATCAGGAAGTTGTAAAACGAGGCGGGAAGCCCCTATATAAACCTCAAGACACCGAGCATCAGACGCGTGAGTTTTTAATTGAGGATGCATCCGGTAACACCTTAGTGATATCTCAGCATACGCCGTGAGTTATACCCTTTCAGACTTCGATTACCACCTTCCGGAAGAACTGATTGCGCAATCACCGGCTCATCCCAGAGACCATGCGCGGTTGTTAGTATACAACCGAAAAACCGGTCGTATCACCGATGATTATTTCTACAACCTTCATGAGTATCTGCCTGAGCACACCAGCCTGGTGGTGAATAACTCAAAGGTGGAAAAATGCCGCCTGCTCTTCGATGAAGGACGTACCGAAATTTTTGTGATTAACAGCCGGAATAATGACACGGTTGAGGCTTTGGTACGGCCGGGTAAAAAGTTTAAGGCAGGCAAAATCCTGGAACTTGGGGATGGTATCCGCGCTGAAGTTACTCATGTAGCTGAGGATGGGTTGAGAACACTGCAACTGACTCCTGCCCTGGATGATCCGGTTTATGAGTCGGTTATGCATACACCCTTTCCGCCCTATATTCAGCAAAACGAAGAACTGGCGGAAGAGTATCAGACGGTCTATGCCAAGGACTTGGGTTCCAAAGCGGCACCGACGGCCGGATTGCACTTCACGGATGAACTGCTGCAGAGAATTGAGGATAAGGGCATCTCAAAGCTGGAAGTAACCCTGCACGTGGGCATGGGAACTTTCCATCCGGTTAAGACGGAAAAAATTGAAGAACATGACATGCATTCTGAGTGGTACAGGCTGGATGCGGATACCGCTGATGCTTTAAACCGGGCAGAACATGTGACGGCTGTCGGTACCACCAGTGTACGGGTGCTGGAAGCGGCCTGGAAAGAAAGTGGATATCAGGCTGAGATGGGTGAGACCGATATTTACATCATGCCCGGCTATGAGTATAAAAATGTAAATGCCCTGATAACCAATTTCCATTTACCCAAAAGCACCTTACTCATGCTGGTGAGTGCCTTTATGGGAATGGAGGAAATGTGGAAGGTGTATAATCATGCCATCAGGGAAAAGTACCGCTTCTATTCCTTCGGAGATGGGATGCTGCTTTTGTAGTGAATTGGGTACTGGTTTTTCATTTAGAACATTCGGATTAAGGATTTTAAGCTTTAGATATTCAATCAATTGTGGTTATTCAATCAACTAATAGCTAATTTTACTGATTCGATCAGTCCGTAGCTGAACCCCGATAGAATCGGGAATTTCGGCTCTGGGGGGTTGAGGGTTCTCCCGCTGAGGCGGGACGGGCGTGCAGCTCAAAGCTAATT
>CAYPTY010000022.1:22393-40231 GCA_964413935.1 uncultured Balneolaceae bacterium
GCCCGTAGCTCAACTGGATAGAGTACCAGATTTCGGCTCTGGGGGTTGAGGGTTCTCCCGCTGAGGCGGGACGGGCGTGCAGCTCAAAGCTAATTGCCTGATTACCTATATTTATTGAAAAAAATGCGCCCGTAGCTCAACTGGATAGAGTACCAGATTTCGGCTCTGGGGGTTGAGGGTTCGAATCCTTCCGGGCGTACGAAGAAGCCGTATAAGTCTATGATTTGTACGGCTTTTTTTATTAGAATTCGTCTATGAAATTCTCTCAATCTTTAACTCTAGTACTCTTTTTTTTCATATCGACTAATATTTTAGCACAAAGTAAATTAGAGTGCGCGACGAAAGAAGAAGCCAATCAAATTTCGGATCTAGATCCTACAATCTTTCGAACGTGCAGTTATAAAGGTGTAGTAATAAAATCTACCGGGTCACCTGATTACAAAGGAAGATATTATTGGGAAAGTGAGCTCTTTCTTAAAGAAAATGAGCGTTTGATCAACACTAGTCTGGATACAATTTTCGGTCAAGCATCTGACAAAGTAACTGATTATCTCAACTATAAGCTGAAAAAGGATTATGAAGAAAATATCAAACTTGAAGGACCATGTGTAAGGTCTGCAGATCTTGATAAATATAATCTGTCTGAATTCCGCATAGACTTTAACCCTAGAGAAATTGTCTTTTGGGTAGATTATGGTGGAAAAGGCAGTGCCTGTCACTCAGTTAGTATGGGAATGGCTTCAATGAGCTATACTCAATTTGATGAGTTCAGAACTAAATGAATTTAACAATTATCAATCTGTCTTTTTTAAGCTATTCAGTTCAGTATTGAGGGTTCTCCCGCTGAGTCGGGACGGGCGTACAAAAGGCTTCCATTATTATGGTAGCCTTTTTTTGTGATTAAATCCCGGTGTACACAAAACTCGCCCAGTGCATAGGGTGGCTGTAGTAGGGATGTTTGATCATCTGAAGTTTGGCATCCCTGAGGGCCTGCGCCTTGTAATTGATCCCGAATGAAGATTCATTTTGCTGGTTGTATAGCTTTCGTTCAAGCCAGCTTTTGCTCTTATAGTTGGTGAGTGTGCTGTAAAATTTGTCCATAAAATCAGCCGTGCTTTGATCCACCACCTCCCACTGACTTGCAATGACCGACTTTGCCCCTGCCATAAGAAAAGATTTCTGCATACTGAATGTGCCGTTTCCTCTGATATAAGTACCGTTTGCCATGTTACATGCACTGAGTACCACCAGCTCAGCATCCAAGTTTAGATTCTGAACCTCATAACTTGTTAAATGGCCATCATTGGTTAGGCTCATATCTAGAAGTTTATTAGTGAGAATGAGTTTGTTAAATTTTGAGGAGGATGAATTATTAATGCCATGAGTTGCAAAGTGAATAAAATCGTATCCGGATAAGTTGGTCCGCTTTATGTAGTCTTCAACATAAATGTCATTTTTAAGGATTTCAGTATCCTCAAAATATTCTGAAACATGACTTATTTCTATTCCTGCAAAGGGGAGCGGTAAAAGTGATTTACTTCTGATATCTGAGGGTGCATCCTCTGAATAGCTGAAGTCGCTCGCCGAATAGGCAAAAAGTTTACTGTCCTTATTCTCCTGATAGGTTGAAAGTTTGGGAATTACAGAAACAGAGGGCAGGTAAGTGATATTGAAGCGCTCTAGCAGGTAGCGGCCATTATTGTCATAGAGTGGATCAAGTGAAATCTGAGAAACAGGTCCATCAGGAATTACCATAAGGTTTTTAATAGCTTGAAGCTCTTCTTCAAAAGGGTCGATCAGATATGTGCGGTAGAAATCCGACACAGATGTCAATTCATTCATCTCCAGTTCATTTTTCATGATCTGAATGAATCTTTTGTTTTGATCATCGAAAGCGTGCATAAGAGCATCTTTTACCTGCGCATCGTAAGTCTGATGTTTAATTCCGTTTTTTGTGATCAGGAATACAATGAGGCCATACTCAAAAAATGAAACATCCAGAATGGCTGTTTCATCACGTATCATTTTCTGTATTTCATGAACCGGCAGAATGTGATCTGTAGCGCGATATATATTTGAACGGCCATTTAATCTCGATTGCTCGGCCTCAAAGCTGAACTCTTTTTTCAGAACATTGATATTTGAGGTATCACGTTTGATATCATCGCCTGAAAAGCGGTGAAAAAGGTTGGTCAGTTCATTTACTTTCAGATCACTTTTTAATTTGGTCAGATCATTTTTTGCCTTTTTACTGATTACAAAAAATTTAGCCAGTGATTGGTTTTTAACGAGCTGAGTTAGTTCATATGCGGTTTCCGGATCCTTTCTTAATTCAGCATACCAGGCAGCCACCTCATTCAGGTGGAATTGATAGTTACCTGAAATTCGTCTTGTGAATTCATCATTTACTTCGAATTCAAGTTTGATCAGTTGCTTTAAGATATTTTCTGCGTAGTAGATCGCACTGTCATTACTGTTTTTATAAAGCGCTCTTGCCATATTAAGATCCATATCTAGATGAATCTCCTTGTCATCCAGATAACCCCTGGGATTGTCTTTTGCTTTTCTGGCCAGAGATAAAGCCCTATCATAGTCTCCCTTGTAGTATTCAATCTGTGAAAGTAGCTGATAAGCATAAGAGCGTATAAGACTGAGTTTTTTGTCTGAGTTGCGCTCGATCACTTCTTCTGCAAACGTTTGTGCCCTTTGTGGTTCACCCCAAAGTAAAGCGGACCTTCCTCTTTCGATGAGTGCTACATCAGAAACTTCACTCTTAGCCAGCTGGAAATATTTATCTGATAATCCGAAATATATTCTTGCACTATCAGGTTGGTTATAGTTTCTAAAATGGGCTCCAAACTTATTTAGTAGCGAAGCAGCATTCCAATAATCCTTGTTTGCTAACCTGATACCTATAAGATCGTTATAAATAGTTTTTGCTTTGTCAAAACCGCCGATATCTATATATAGGCCAGCAAGTGCTAGATATAAGTTCACATCAATATAATTGCTCTCCGCTTCACTCCTCTTTTGAATTGCTTTTTCAAAATGAAATATCGCAGAATCATATGCTGCTGCAGTTAGGTAGTGGTATGCGAGAAACTTACTAACGACTGAGCTAGTGGCCGGTAGGTTATGGTCATCTGATATCTTCTCTGCATCTTTAAGACTTTGCAATGCTTTAGATTTCTCACCGAACCAGTTATGCAGGTGATATTTTAGAATTAATTGTTGTGCATACTCATAGCCTAAATCTTTTTTTTGAAAGTAACTTTTAGCCAATTCACTAAGCATCAACGATTCATCATATCTCCCCAATTTGTAATAGTTTATGGATTGGTAATAGTTGATATGAGCAATATTCAAACTATCATTCAATACTGTAGCTAGTTGCAGAGCCGAATCATATTGACTGGCTGATATCTGATAATCGTAGAACTTGTAATTAATAAACCCCCTCGCCACCCAATAGCTCATCTCATCCCGTTTTGAACGAATGTAGGGTCTCATCTTATCCATATGATCCAGTACACTATCGCGTGCACTGGTGTAGGACATACCCTCCGCTAATTTCATATTGGCCTTAAACCAGTTAGTACTGTCACCAATGCTGAGATATATCCCGGCCGATTTCCTGAGGTATTTTACCGACAATTCATCATTGTCAATCCTGAAATGATGAATGCCTAAATTATACAGACTGTCAGCCCTGACCTTTAAAGACTGAGAGTAAGTTTCTGATATTCCTGAGAAAAGGAATGCTAATGTAAGCCAGATCGTATGTTTCTTTTTCATGAAGACCCCCTCTTTACATATATAGACCGATAATTATGGGCTTCCTTACAGAAAAAATCAAAAAAAAGATTAGCCGATAGCTCTACCCAAACAAGGCATTCACGAAGGCGGCCTTGTCAAAGACCTGCAGATCCTCAATTTTCTCTCCCACGCCGATGTATTTCACGGGCACTTTCAGCTCGTTGGAAATCCCGATCACAATGCCCCCTTTGGCGGTGCCGTCCAGCTTGGTAAGGGCCAGTCCGGTTATATCCACCGCTTCGGTGAAGGCCTTGGCCTGCTGCATGGCATTCTGCCCGGTGGAGGCATCCAGCACCAGTATCACCTCATGAGGAGCTCCCTCCACTTTCTTGCCCATCACCCGCTTGATCTTGCTGAGCTCATCCATTAATCCCTTTTTGTTGTGCAGTCGGCCTGCCGTGTCTACCAGCACCACATCCGAACCACGGGCTTCAGCCGCCGCTACGGTATCGAAGGCCACGGCCGCCGGATCGGCATTCTGCCCCTGTTCAATGATGGGCACCCCGGCCCGCTCACTCCATATTTTAAGCTGGTTCACCGCTGCTGCCCGGAAGGTGTCGGCCGCACCCAAAATCACTTCCTGCCCGGCCTGCTTGTACTGATGGGCCAGCTTTCCGATGGTGGTGGTTTTACCTACCCCGTTTACCCCCACCACCAGAATCACGTGGGGTTTGGTGGGAAAATCGGCATCGTATTCGGCGGGTTTGTCGGCATCGGTGTCCTGAAGCAGGGCAATGATCTCATCCCGCAGAATCTCCTGCAGCTCGGCCTGAGTCACATATTTATCCCGGGCCACCCGCTCTTCAATGCGTCGGATGATATCCAGCGTGGTGGGCACTCCCACATCGGAGGTGATCAGAATCTCTTCCAGGTCGTCCAGGATGGCATCATCCACCGTATCCTTGCCGGCAAAGGCCCGCCCTATTTTACCCAGCAGTCCTTCTCTTGTTTTCTGCGTGCCCTCCTCCAGGCGCTCCTGCTTTTTACCGGTTAATTTGCTGAAAATACCCATATTCGTGTGCTGATTATAAAATCGTTATTCGTTAATTGAATTGTGCGCCCCGCATGATCACCCGGAATCGATTGAAATAGTCCAGGAAGGAATAGCTCATCATGGCCACGGAAGCCCAGAGCAGCCAGAAATGAACCTGCGTCCGCTCGGGAAAGAAAAATACTGAAATCCAGTATAAGGCCTGAACGTTCACGGTAATCTTACCACTCATGATGGCCATAGCCACTTTACCGTATTTCTGCCGGATGAGGGTGGAGCCGGCTATGATGAGCAGATCACGCAGTACGAAGAAGACCAGAAACCAGAGTGGCACCCATCCCAGCCACACAGTATAAATAAAGAGCAATCCCGCCGCGGTTTTATCGGCGATGGGATCCATCATTTTGCCGAATTCGGAAATGCTGTTGGTGAGTCGGGCGATGAGTCCGTCCAGGTAATCGGAAATCACCCCGTATACAATCAGGATCATGATGGGGGTGTTGATCTGCAGGCTGTTGTTCTGATGCAGATAGATGATGGGAAAAACCACCAGAATACGGGATACGGAAATCAGGTTGGACCAGGTAAAAACCGTATCTTTTACGATCAGTTTTTTCCCGTCTACGTTCTCAATATTTTTGTCCCCTACAAACATGAGCCTAAATTAAGGTATAGCGGGCACAGGTTCACTTTTCATCTTTCAGAAAATAATATGCACAAACCAGAAGACCTCATTGAAGAAACCAAAGAAAGCCGAGAAATCTATAAGGGGGAGCTTTTGCATGTGTGGAAAGACATCGCCATCCTGCCCGATGGCGGAGAAGGTACCCGCGAATGGATCAAACACCCGGGTGCCTGCGCAGTGGTTCCCATATTCGGGAATGGCGATGTGATGATGATCCATCAGTATCGGTATCCGGTGCGGGAACTGTGCCTGGAAGTACCGGCCGGCAAGATTGATGCAGGCGAGGACATTGAGACAACCGCGAGAAGAGAGTTAGAGGAAGAGGCCGGAGTCATAGCAGCAGAACTGTATTATGTGGGCAACTTCTTTCCGGGTGTGGGCTATTCGGATGAGGTGATACACATTTTCGCGGGACTGGATTTAACCCAGACCGATATGAATACCGACGCCGATGAATTCCTGATCCGCGAGCGCATTTCCTTTGAGGATTGTATGCGGATGGTAGATGAGGATCGCATTACGGATGGCAAAACACAGATTTGCCTGCTCCGGACCTGGCGATGGTGGCAAAAACGCCTTAACGGATAATTCCCTCTTTTACGGCAAGCCGCATGATGGAGGTATGAAGATCCTCACGGTCCACATTCCCGCGTTTTTCCAGTTCCTGAATTTCATCCCCGGTTAGCATCATCACGCAGCCCATCTCGTTCAGGATACCATCGAAATTCCGGGGATCCGCCAGTCTTAGCCGATCCAGTTCTATTTCTCCCTCAAACTTTCGCTTGTCGAAGAGCAGGTAAAAGACATCCTCCGGTTTATCTCCGAAGGTGAATATTTCAAGTGCAGTTGGAATAGCTTCTTTCATGATCCGTATTTTTCAAGGAAATCCCGTGCTTTCATTAATTCCAGGACGGTATCATTCTTTTTATCAATAATGGATACCTGGAACAGACTTAATATAGCCTGTTCGTTTAAGACTTCAATAACCTGTTCGATGCTTTCACACTCTTCGCTTTCGCTCACCAGGTCGTTGATCCCCTGAACCACATATCGTTTTTCTTTTGGGACCGCTTCTTTCATTTCCGCTTCAGGACCAGGTTCCTCAAAATAATCCCGAAGAGCCTCTTCAGTTACGTACCAGGCAACCCCCAGTTTTCGGCCTTTCAGCCGACCGCTTTTCAGGTAATTTCGGATGGTGATTTTGCTTAAACCCAGCTCCTTGTGCAGATCATCCACCGAAAAGAGGGTAAGATTTCCGATTTTCTTTGGCATATGCGCTATGCAATAACTATAAATTAGTTATAGATTAAGTATCAATTGATACAGTATAAATAATCAATAGTTATCGAATAACAAAAAGATTTGTTTGGCGTGGGTTCAGTGCCGTATATTGCTAGCAGTTATTCGAAAACACAGGCGCAGCTGTCTCGGAAGAGTCGGCTTTTTTTATGCCTTTCAGCCTGTAAAATGACCTCACTTCCCTTTACGTTTCTTTTCAAAATCACGGGAGAAAACTGCGTAATTTCAAGTTTGTAGGGTGATTTCAGCACGCATGTTAAAATTTCTTTTAATCATACTCAGTTTTGTGCCTTTACAGGCATCGGCCCGGGGACCGGGAGACGGCAAGGAAGATGAGGATGCAGCCCCAAGAAGGGCTCAGGCATTCAGTGTTCCTGAAACCGGTGTACGCATTGACGGCAGACTGGATGATGCCATTTGGCAGAATGCTACCTATGTTTCGGGTTTTCAGCAACGCTCCCCTTTTGAAGGTCAGCCTGCAACAGAGCGCACTGAGGTAGCCTTCGCCTACGATGATAAATATTTCTACGTGGGTGCCCGCATGTACAGCGATGATCCTGAAAATATTCTCGCTACCGTTACCCGTCGGGATGGCGGACGTAACACGGAAAGACTCATAATATCCCTTGATACTTTTCTGGATCGACGAACCGCCTACAGTTTCAGTATCTCTGCATCTAGTGTTCGGGGCGATTACTACCACGCCAGCGATAATGACGGGGATCGGGATTATTCCTACGACCCGGTCTGGGTTGCACGTTCAAAGGTTGATTCTTTGGGCTGGACCGCTGAAATGAAAATCCCTTTTTCCCAGCTTCGCTTTGATGATAAAGATGTGCAGACTTGGGGCTTAAATATTAACCGATGGATTCCAAGTCGGAATGAAGATGTTTTCTGGGTGATGATCCCCAGGGATGACAATGGCTGGTCGTCCCGATTCGGTTATCTGGAAGGTATTAAAGATGTGGTTCCGAAGCGGCGCGTGGAGCTGATCCCTTATCTGGCAGGCAATGCTTTTTCTCCCGCTTCTGTGGATCCGGCCGATCCTTTTGTGGATAACATGAATTACGATGTGCGGGTGGGTGGCGATGTCAAGCTGGGACTGGGACCAAATCTGACGCTTGATGCAACCGTAAATCCTGATTTTGGGCAGGTAGAAGCCGATCCGGCTGTGGTAAACCTGTCTGCTTTCGAAGTTATCTTTCAGGAACAAAGGCCTTTTTTCAATGAAGGTAGCCAGCTTTTTGACAGCCGGGGGGCAGAATATTTTTATTCGAGAAGAATCGGGTCCCGGCCCACCCTCTCACCCGATGCCGATTTTACGGATATTTCAAATTTCACTTCTATTCTTGGAGCTGGGAAACTTACCGGCAGGCTGCCTTCCGGGCTTTCCATTGGTGCTTTATTTGCGGCAACATCGGAAGAGGAAGCACGAACCTCTACAGAGAATAACGATCCAACGGTTAATCGTTTTGGTTCCGAAATTGTGGAACCCCGATCAGCGTATGGGGTGCTGCGTTTACAGCAGGAGTTCGGAAAGTATGCCTCGACAGCTGGCATCATACTCACCGGCGTACGAAGGGAAAACAGTGTAAACCCTGAACTGAAAAACTTTCTCACCGATGAAGCCTACAGTGGTGGAATGGACTGGGATCTTCGTTTTCAGGGTGGTAAATATACCATTTCGGGGGATGTCGGCTTTTCCCATGTAGAAGGTTCGGAAGATGTTATCACCCGCATTCAGCGTAGTTCTGCCCGTTTTTACCAGCGTCCGGATGCCGATTACGTGAATTTGGACTCCAGCGCTACCTCCATCAGTGGTTATCGGGCAAGCCTGAGATTCAGGAAAAATGCAGGGCGGCACTGGCTCTGGGGGGCGGACGGCTCGGTAAACTCACCCGGTTTTGAATTGAATGATATCGGAATACTCAGAAACACGGACCGCTATCAGGTGGGCGCAAGACTGATCTGGCGGGAGAACATTCCGAACCGTTTTTTTAATCAGTACGACATGAATGTGCGTGCGAACTATGACTGGAACTTCGGCGGTACCATGACAGGTGCCCGGTACAGTTTTGGTTCAGGGTTCACCTTCAATAACTTCTGGGGCTTCAACGCTGGAGCCAGCTACCGCCCGAGAACGCAGAGTGATAATCTGACGAGAGGAGGCCCTTTAATGGGAAATATTTCCGAATGGGGTGTCGATGCTAACCTTCGCACAAATTTCGGCTTGCCAACCTTTGGTAGGGTCGGTTTTGGGGCCGGCTGGGACGAAACCGGAGGATCCTCATGGACGGTGAATGGGCAGTTCAGGGTTACCACCCCCGGCCGACTTGAATATTCCATCACCCCACGCTACAATCAAACTGTGGATAACAGGCAGTACGTGCAGATTCTTGAAGGAGGCGGACCAGCAGCCACGTTTAACAACCGATACGTTTTTGCCACTGTTGAAAGAACAACGCTCTCCATGCAGCTGAGAGTGAATTATTCTTTTACTCCGGATCTGAGTCTGGAAGTATATGCTGAGCCCTTTGCATCCAGCGGTAATTTCAAGAATCATGGGGAATTGCCCAGGCCTCAATCCTACAATCTGAGCCAGTATGAGATCATCAGTCGAACTGCAGACGGTGATGATCTGATTGTGACCGACGGTAACACCCAGTTTGAAGTGCGGGATCCGGATTTTGTACGCCGTTCATTCCGGTCCAATTTTGTGATTCGTTATGAGTGGATTCCTGGCAGTACCTTGTTCCTCGTCTGGCAGCAGAATCGCAATAGCAATCTGGATGAATCATTTTTTGTGTCACCCGGTGATCTTACCTCTACCTTTAACAACCGGGGTGATAACCTGCTGGCTATCAAATTTACCTACTGGTTCTCTGCCAATTAATCCTCGGATGAATGGGCCCCGGAAAAGCCTTCCCGGATGCGGATGTTCATAAGCCGGCGATAATTCTTAAACTCATATTCACTTACCAGAAAGGAAGAATGGTAGTTACCGTCATTGCAATCTACCTGCAGTTTATTGGGTTTGTCGGATTCGGTAACGGTAACCTGAATATTTCCCAGTTTGTATGCTTCAATTTCTTTAGACATCAGCCGTAATTTTCGCAGATTTACATATAATGCTTTAACATCATTCCTTGGATGTATTTTATTATCTTAAGCCCAAAATCCAAATCAACCTCATCGCTTTTTTCACCTTATGAATAAGAAAACACTGATAACCGTATTTATCGGCATTTTCATTGCTCTATTTCTGGTGAAAGCACTTATTACCGTTCAACCGCCCGAAATTACCAATGCACCCGAATGGCAACCCATCGAAGAGGTTTCCGAGCTGGCTGATCAGCAGCAGAAACTCATCTTTATAGATGTGTTTGAGGTGGGATGTAAATATTGCCGGGCTATGGAGCGGGAAGTCTATCCGGATTCAACAGTCAAAATTGTGCTGGAAGGCGGATACATACCAGCCAAGATTAATGGTAACGGTGAGGAAGAAATTGAATTTCTGGGAACAACTACCACAGGAGCCGAACTGGCTCAGAAATATGGTATCTATGCTTTTCCTTCGGTCATGATTCTGGATGCAGAAGGAAATCTAATCAAGAAAAACACAGGTTACATGGGAGTGGACGATCTGCGCCGCTTTCTTTATCTCAAAGAGGAGAACAAATCGTCATGAAATATAAATTACTTTGCATATCCATTATTGTTGTTTTCAACCTGAACTGTAGTTCGGAACCCGAAGCTCAGGTCACGGACAGCAATACCACCTATACCCTTGAACAGGTACTTGATCAGTCATTCATTCCCTGGGGTATGGAATGGCTGCCTACCGGTGAATTCCTGATAACAGACCGGGCTGGTGATCTCTGGGTAATGGAAGATGGTGTGCTCAGAAGCGAACCCGTTAGTGGTTTACCGGATGTTTATGCCAGCGGACAGGGTGGTTTGCTGGATCTGGAACTGCATCCGGATTATGAGAATAACGGATGGATTTATATCTCCATGTCCTCTTCAGAGGGTGAAGGCGATGGGGGCAACACCAAAATCATCCGGGCTAAACTGAACGGCAATGAACTCACCGATATCGAAGAACTATATAAGGGAGTTCCCAATACCACTCGTGGTGTGCACTTCGGTAGCCGACTCGAATTTGATGACGAAGGTTATCTGTATTTTTCAATCGGCGACCGAGGAAACCGCGACGTGCTTCCGCAGGATATCACCAAAGACGGAGGTAAGATCTACCGCATTCATGATGATGGCCGCATCCCCTCTGACAATCCTTTTGTAAATGAAGCCGGAGCTAAAACAGCTATTTATTCTTACGGTCATCGCAATCCTCAAGGACTGGCGAAAAATCCAAACACCGGAAAAATCTGGGAGCATGAGCATGGTCCGCGCGGCGGGGATGAACTAAACATTATTGAACCCGGCAAAAATTACGGCTGGCCGGTTATCAGTTACGGTATCAATTACAATGGTACCTCTTTCGCTGAAGACACCGTCCGCGAAGGTATGGAAAACCCCATCAATTACTGGGTGCCCTCTATTGCTCCCTCTGGAATGGACTTTGTAACCAGCGATAAATATCCCGGGTGGCAGGGAGACCTGCTCATCGGTTCCATGAAATTCAGTTATCTGGTTCGCTGTGATGTGGAAGGAGATGAGATCGTAAACGAGGAAATCCTGTTCCGTGATGTGGGGCGTGTACGGAATGTTCGACAGGGATTGGATGGATATATTTATCTGGCTATTGACGCCCGTGGAATTTTCCGGGTGGTTCCGGAAAGCTGATCTAAATGCTTTTTCATCGTGTGGAGCTCCGGTTTCATCGAAAAGATTTTCGGTAATCGGGGCTTCTCCTCAATTTAGGCTCAGTACCTGAACACTAACCACACGAGATAATCATGAAAAAGCTAAGATTAATCCTACTCTTCTTTATTGCATCCCTCTTTTTTACCGGATGCTTTCTTCAAACGGTTCATCCTCTGGTTAAGCCGGAGAACAGTATACTATTACCCGGACTGGAAGGCCGATGGTTCGATGATGAAACCCGATGGACCTTCATCAATGACCTCACCAAGTTTCCGGAATTGTCACCGGTTTTTGAAGGAGATCCTGAACATGAGGAAGATTCAGAATTCAAAAATGCCTACCTGGTTTTGTATGAAAACCTGGACGATGCAAGCAGCGATACTGCTCTGTTTGTCGGATCCGTGATCAAATTGGACGGCGCCTATTTTCTGGACCTGGAGCTCTGGGCAAAGAGTCTTGGTGAGCTGGAGAATACCGAAAATTCATTTGTAGACTCTCACCTCTTCCCGGTTCATACCATTTCGAAAATAAGCGTGAATGACAAGGGAATGGAACTGGAGTTTTTTAAATCCTCCTTCATTAAAGAACTCATCAGCTCAAACCGTGTGCGCATCAAGCATGAGAAAGTTGATGAAGATATTCTGATCACAGCTTCCACCGAAGAACTTCAGAAGTTTGTGGAAAAATATGCGAACGAAGAAGAGGCCTTCGAAGATCCGCTGAAACTCAGTTACCGGGAGCCAGGCAATGAATAAAACGTGGAAAGAACGTCTCAGCCACCTGATGCAGCACCTGCTGTTTTGGGTGGTTTCTTTTTTTATTCTTTTGAGGGTGATGGATCAGGATGGCAACATCAATGTTATCGATGTGATTTACACCTTGCTCTTTCACATTCACCTTGTGATTGCGGTAAGCCTGAATACCTTGATCCTGATTCCGAAACATCTGGAAAAAGGCAATTATGTAGCCTACGGCTTTACGACCCTGGCCAACTTTGGACTGGGACTCAGCCTCTACCGTTTGTCTTTTGATCCCATTTCAGACTGGATATTCCCGGACTTCTACTTTGTGGCCGTTTATGAATGGTATGAGACGGTGGGTATCATTTTTATCTATCTCCTTTTTTCTACCCTGCTGGTCTTGTCCAAATCCTGGTTTCAGGCCCTGGCACTCAAGAAAGAACTGGCTGAAGTGAAGCAGCTCAGCACGGATAATGAACTTAAAATGCTCAGAGCTCAGATCTCACCCCATTTTTTGTTCAATTCACTAAACACCATTTACGGCCAAAGCCTGAAAAGTGATCCGAAGGCACCACAAAGTATCATAAGCCTCTCCGAAATTCTGAGATATAACCTGGAGAAAAGCAGTGATGAACTGGCATTGCTCAGTGATGAAATTAAATACCTGAAGGATTACATCGACCTCCAGAAAGCAAGACTGGAATATCCGGATCAATTACGCCTGAATGTACTGGGTGAGGTGGACGAGCAACGGGTTCCTTCACTGATGATCATAGAGTTTCTGGAGAATGCCCTCAAATACGGAAATATTCAAACCGAAGGCGCATTCATTGACCTGAAAATCACATGCGGAAAGAATGCTATCGAAATACACTGTGCAAACAGTGTGGATCCAAGTCATAAACCCATGTCGGCTTCCACTGGTATGGGACTGGATAATATCCGAAAGCGGCTGGATTTACTGTATCCGGAAAAACATGAATTTGAAGCCGTACAGAAAGAACTGGAATACACCATAACCCTGAGGCTTAGCCATGGCTGATATCAGATGTATGATTGTGGACGATGAACCGGTAGCGCGGGATATTCTTCGGCAGTATGTGGAAGACACCCCCGGGCTAAGTGTGGCCGCAGAGTGTGCTTCCGCCCTCGAGCTACTGGAAAAATTAAAGGAAATCCCAACGGATTTGATTTTTCTGGACATCAACATGCCCAAACTCAGCGGCATTGAACTGCTCAGAACGAAAGCGGTTCAACAGCAGGTAATCCTGACCACAGCCTATGCAGAATACGCGCTGGATGGATTTGACCTGAATGTAACCGACTACCTGCTGAAACCCATTTCCTTTCCACGCTTTCTGCAGGCCATCGAGAAAGTGAAGGTGAAGGAGGAAGAACGCGATTTCAGCTTCTCAGTGAAAGCCGACGGGAAAACCTATCGCATCGAAGTGGAAAAAATCCGCTATGTGGAATCCAAAGGAGATTATATTCAGATTCATCTGGAAGAGGAGAAGGTGATGGTGTACATGACGATGAAGAAAGTACTGGAGCTGACCCGTAATCGCTTATGCAGAGTGCATAAATCTTATGCGGTTGCCATCTCTGGGGTAAAGTTTGTGGAAGGAAATGTCATACAGATCGGGGATGCTGAAATTCCGATTGGCTCTAGTTACAAGGAGGATTTTATGAACCGAATGGGTTCATGAATTCTGCACGGCATCATAAAGGCGCTTCACCTGCAAATCCCCAAAGCCATAGATGGCATGTTTGTCATGGAATTCCCTGAATATCGGCCCAAAAGATTTGGCTCCACTTTTTCTGATGATCTCCCGGATCAGATCTTCAGGTTTTCCAGCTAACTGATCCTTTCTGGCCTGAATAGCTTCCCTGATGGCCATAAGTTTCAGCCAAATAGGAGGCCCTGATTTCGAATAAGTCCTCCAGTGATGCTGCCTGAATAGGGCCGTCGACCAGTGCTTCCCGGAAAATGATGATGCTATCCTCAACGCCTTTAAGGAAGTGCTGTTTCAGAGCATCGCCGTTTAATATGTGATGTGTATTGGCCAGGATTTAATCTCTATGAAAGTAAAATCAACTTACTATATTCATTGAATCAATAACATTATGGCTTTCAGTTATTTAAATGGAATTTAACTTCACCCTGGCCGACATCCCCCCTTATGTAATCCACCTGACCGGGGGTGTGCTCATTTTGCTGGTTGCTTTTTTTATTCACCGGATCACTAAAAGGGTCATCCGAAAGCAGCTTACCAAGTCAACCTCCGAGGCCTCAGATTACAAAACCAACTACAAATTTCTGAACAATGCCTCAGCTTTATTGATTTATACTGTAGCTGTGATCAGCATACTGTACTCAGTTCCGGCACTCAGGGCCTATGGTGCCGGTATTTTTGCATCTGCCGGGGTTTTGACGGTTATACTCGGTTTTGCTTCACAGGAAGCCTTATCCAATATTGTGGGCGGGGTTTTCATTGTGATTTTCAAGCCCTTCCGGATCGGAGATATCGTTCAGATCGGAACCCTGGAAGGCGAGGTAGAAGATATTACGCTCCGGCATACAGTGATCAAAAGCTGGGAAAACAAACGCATTATTATACCGAATTCAACCATCAGCCGGGAAACACTCATAAACTGGAATGTGGGAGATGCCCGTATGTGTACACTGCTGGATATCGGCATCTCTTATGATTCTGATATCGATCTGGCAAAGAGTATCATGCTGGAGGAAATCCTGGCTCACCCGCTTCGAATTGATGTTCGTACTGCGAAGGATAAAAGGGACGAAAAACCTGAAGTGGTGATGCGCCTCAAAGAATATGCAGATAGTGCCATTGTACTAAGGGCCTTTGTGTGGACTAAAGAGCCCTATCATGCCTTTCAGATAAAGTCAGACCTTCTGACTACTATCAAAAAACGATTTGACACCGAAGGAGTCGAAATTCCATTCCCATACCGTACGGTTGTGTTCAAAGACAGATATAAAGAAGAAAAAAAGCAGGAAACAAAAATTGAATAAGTCAAAAATCGGGCTGGCACCGGGTGCGCTGGTTTACACCGGTCACAGGTCAGCCAAAACCCTCATCCAAACAGATTTCATTCAGTTTGATGACCACGATGCTGAAATCAGGAGAAATACGAATGGAATTAGCGACATCGAAATACAAAAAGGAAAAACCAACTGGCTTAACATCAACGGCATTCATGATGTAGATCTGGTTACGGAAATTGGTCAGCGCTTCGGTATCCATAATCTGATCCTGGAAGATGTATTAAATCCGGATCAGCTCCCCAAAAGTCAGGAGCTGGATGATCACCTCTATGTAACCTTGAAAATGCTTTCCCTGAACCCGGAAACGAATAAGGTGAGCCGGGAACATGTGAGTCTGCTGCTGGGCATGGAGTATCTGATCTCTTTCCAGGAGGAGGCGGGCGATGTATTTGAGGGAGTACGCAAGCGCATTAGCATGCCGGGTGCCCGCATTCGAAGCCGCCGGAATGACTATCTGCTGTATGCTTTAATGGATGCTATTGTGGATCATTATTTTCTGGTGACTGAAGCCTTCGGGCTGAGGGTTGAAGAACTGGAGGAACAAATCCTGAGTCAGGAACAGGATCATGTGATCAGTAAGGTTACGGCCATGAAGAAAGAACTCTACAAGCTGAAGAAGTTTATATACCCGCTGGAGTTGGTTGTGCTGGAACTCATGAAATCTGAATCTCCCCTGATATCAGATAATATTGAGCATTTTCTGATGGATCTTATGGATCATGTAAAGCAGGCCAAAGTTCAGTTGGAAGACCAGAGAGAAATGCTGACCTCGCTGGTAGATTTACACATCTCGCTGGTCAGTAATGAGATGAATGCCATCATGAAAACACTGACCATAGTTGCCGCCATCTTTATTCCTCTCACTTTTCTGGCCGGAATTTATGGGATGAACTTTGAATATATGCCTGAATTGAGCTGGAAATGGGCCTACCCAACGCTGATTTCCTCCATGTTTGTGCTGGGTGTAGGTCTCTGGATTTATATGAAACGGATGAAGTGGCTTTAAATCATGCCCGAATCAGGTTTTTATGAATCCCTTCCTGTTCTGGACGATTTTACTCAGGTCACCAGACTGGAGCATTTTACACCACTGCCCAACGACTGGCTGATCATCGCATCTGAGTCACCAATTCCCGGAAAGCCATTGATGACGGTAAATACAAAGAAGTAAATACCATTGGGGCCGCCTGTATAACAGCCATTGTAAATGCCCTGCATCCCCTGCAGATACCCTATACCTTTGGCGGGGATGGAGCATCACTTTGTATCCCTCCGGAAGCAGTTCAAAAGGCTGAGGCCGCATTGCTGGGCACCCAGAATATGGCCAGGGTGGCCTTCGGTTTTGACCTGCGATGCGGAATGATTCCGGTCTCTGAGATTCGCCACCACAATTGTGATGTTCTGGTTGCCCGTTTTCGTATCTCAAAGTTTTACACTCAGGCGGTTTTTACGGGAGGAGGCATCAATAAGGCAGATGAGCTCATTAAAATCAAAGAAGGCGAGAAATATCTGGTAAAATCGGAAAATCAGGCTATTCAGGCCGACTTTACCGGTCTGGAATGCCGCTGGGATCGGGTTGCCCAACAAAATAAAATCATCACCTGTTTACTGGTCAAAGCCCGAAGCCCGCATCAGGAAAAAGCCTTGTCCATATACGCCGACATCATCCAGAAAATTGAAGATGGTATAGAGGATGAGCATCTGGTAACCAGGCAGTCCATGAAATTCTCCTACAATCCACGCTGGCTCCGGAATGAGGCCCGCAGCCGTACTTTTGGTAAATCCTTCTTAACGCGGATGCTGTATTATCTGGAACTATACTATCGGAATGCCACGGGAGCCTTTTTGATGAAGTTCGGAATGCGTACCGGAGAAACAAACTGGGGCGATTACAAAAAGCAGTTTATCGTAAATACAGATTACCGCAAGCTGGATGATATGCTGAGGGTGGTTATTTCGGGAACTAAAGGTGAGAAAAAGTTCCTGTTCAACTATCTGGATAAAATGGAGGAGGAAGGTGAGATAGTGTATGGCTCACATTCTTCAGAAGCCGCCATCGTGACCTGTATGGTGAAAAAATACAACGGTTTCCACTTTCATTTTGTGGATGGGGATGAGGGAGGTTATGCGATGGCTGCGGAAAATCTAAGAAGCAAAGAGCTTAATCACTCTCGGTAGAATCTGAATCAACCCGAATAAAACGAGCAACTGAATTGCCCCCTGATCCTCTAATCTGAAGGGTGTCTCGGGAGATTGAATAGGTTTTTTCTCCGTTAAAAATATCCATTACCCGCTGCTCATCTTCAAAATCAGGGCATAATTTTCGGGTAGTAGCGATTGGGCCGAATTCGATTCTAGTTTTACTCACTTCAACAGAGCCATTCATCTGATTACATCCATTATAGCCGGT
>CAYPTY010000023.1:0-39906 GCA_964413935.1 uncultured Balneolaceae bacterium
GCTTGAAAGTGCCCGCACCCGCTGGGTCTTAATTCTCGGGGTTACCGGCCTGCTGCTGGCATCTACTCTGCTCTTTGTGTTCCGCATGGTGGAAGTGAAAATGCTGCCTTTCGACAACAAAAACGAGGTGCAGCTGATCATAGATATGCCGGAGGGAACCACACTGGAGCGCACTTACGCTGTAGCCCGCGAAACCGCACTTCAGCTAAAAGAGATTCCGGAACTCAGGGATTATCAGATCTACACCGGAACTAACGCACCGATTAACTTCAACGGACTGGTACGTATGTACGATCTGCGACAGGGTTCCAATGTGGCAGACATACAGGTGAACCTGGTGGATAAGTCTGAGCGCAGCGATCAGAGTCACGACATCGCCAAGCGTATCCGTCCGTTGGTTCAGAAAGTGGGCGAAAAGTACGATGCCAGCATTAAAGTGGTTGAAGTGCCCCCCGGACCTCCGGTGATGTCAACCCTGGTGGTTGAGGTTTATGGCCCTGATCAGGCTGAAAGAGAACGCATCGGTCGAGAAGTTATGGAAGTGTTCAATAATATGGATGGTGTGGTTGATGTGGACTGGATGGTTGAAGCCGATCAGCCCAAGTATAAACTGGATGTCCACAAAGCCAAGGCCCTGCAGTCCGGAATTCAGCCTGCCGCTGTGACCGAAACCGTGACCATGGCTCTCCATGGGCAATCTGCAGGTCGTTTGTATGATCCCAATGCCATCAATGAGGTCCCCATCCTTATACAGCTTGCCGAAGAAGAACGCTCCGGTGTTCAGGAACTGGGCGACATCTACCTTAAAAATCCGCAGGGATCCATGATTCCGGTCATCGACCTAGTGAATGTGGAAGAAGAAAGCCGTGAAGCTTCCCTCCATCGAAAAAACCAACGTGATGTGCTCTATGTACTGGCCGAGGTTGCCGGTGAAATCGAATCTCCGGTATATGCCCTGCTGGATGCAGGTGAAAAAATCGACCGTATTGCCATGCCGGAAGGCTACAGTCTCACTCAGATCTTTTCCGGTCAGCCTTTCGCCGAAGAAAATTACACCCTGAAGTGGGATGGAGAATGGCAGATTACCTACGAGGTATTCCGTGATCTCGGCATCGCTTTTGCCATAGTGCTTGTGATTATCTATATGCTCATCATCGGCTGGTTTCAGGATTTCAAAGTGCCCATCATCATGATGATTGCCATTCCTCTTTCACTGGTGGGTATCATTCTGGGCCACTGGTTCATGGGTGCTTTCTTTACGGCCACTTCCATGATCGGTATGATTGCGCTGGCCGGTATCATGGTGCGGAATTCCGTACTCCTGATCGACTTTATTCAAATCAGGCTGGACGCCGGTTCTGATCTCAAAAATGCCGTAATCGAAGCCGGTGCCGTTAGAACCATGCCCATCCTGCTTACAGCCGGAACCGTGGTCATCGGTGCCTTTGTGATCCTTTTTGATCCCATTTTCCAGGGACTGGCTATCTCGCTGATGGGTGGAGCCATCGCCTCAACCGCGTTGACTCTGCTGATGGTGCCGCTGATCTACTTCATCGCGGAGAAACACAAATATCCTGAAGTTGCTCAAACTGATGAACCTGAACCTGAAGCCGAGGAGGTACTGGCATGAAACTACTCCTGATCCTGAGTATTGAGGAATACAAAGATTCCGTAAGAAAAATACTGGCACGCGAAGGCGTGCCGGTATACAGCGAAACCGATATACACGGTTTCAAAGTGGGAAATAGCTCAACCGACCTGAGCAACTGGTTTGCACAGGCACCGCAGGGCACCTTTTCCAAACTCTTCTTCTCCATTCAAAGCGAGGATTCCGTTAAAAGGGTTATGAAAGCTATTGAAGACTTCAACAGAGAGGATGAGAGCAACGAAAATTATCCCATTCATGCCTATCAACTTGGAATTGAGAACTATGTCTGAACAAACGATATCAACACCAAAACAAAGAGATAAAACTGTGAATACCCAAAACGCAACCTGTACACCAACTTCCAAAATGGAAAGAATTATTCGGAGACTGGCCGGTACGGTGGTCATGCTTAGTGTAGGACTGGGCTACTTTGTGAGCCCCTACTGGTTTCTGCTGACGGCCTTTGCGGGTTTAAACCTGTTTCAGTCTTCATTTACAAATTTCTGTTTACCAGAAATACTCCTACGTAAGTTCAATCTGGTCAAGGAGGGTTGACGCTCTCCCTGACTATTTTCTTATTTATTCAGCTGCAGCAACAAAGCTGGGTTTTATAAGCGGCTCCATCGGGGCCGCTTTTTTAATTTTGGGAATAAATTAAGCTCAATATTGGTTCGGCAGTAATACAAGCTTTAAAAGATTGAAAAATATCAATTAAGTAGCTTCGTTTTATGCCCACTATGACAATTATCCTTCTTTTTATCCTTGCATTCGTCCAGGCACCCGCTGGTACATCAGAAAATGAGTTACTGGAACGCGGTCTTGAACTTGAATCGGAAGGTAAATACGAAGAGGCCCTGGATACCTGGGCAAATGCATTTTCGGAGCTTCCATCACCCAGTCTGACAGTGGGGCGGGAGTATATTCGTCTCGCAACCGAAATTGGCTCCAAAGAGCATTACAAAGTTGCTTCCTCAATCTACCTCTGGGGTCTGAGCGCGAACAGCATCAGAGATTCCGAAAAGGAGGTAGTGCGTACCGAAATCGAAATGCTGAGGCCTCTGATTGAAGGAAGCGTCTATAATGACTGGCGAAAGAGAGTAAAAAAGAAGGATCCACAAGTGCTGAATGAGATGTATCGTTTCTGGCAGGCGATGGATCCGACTCCTGGTAGTACTCAGTATAATGAACGCCTGCTTGAACACTGGGAACGCATTGCCCATGCCCGGAAAGAGTTTGACCGAAATAACCGAACGGTATATGGCACGGACGACAGAGGCATAGCCTACATTCAGTTTGGTGAGCCTGACCGCAAAGATGAAGGCTTCCTCGAAGCAACCCGTGGCCAGATTATTGCTCTTTGCGCTCAGCTTGTGCAATCCTGTGACGGAAATGATATGTCCATAGCTATTTTTCAGATTCATGAACGGCCGGGCTACGAGATATGGATTTACATGAACGATGATGAAACCCAGGATAATCTTATTCAGATGTTTGGGGATACTCCCGGCGGAGGCTTTGAAGCCATTGACGGGATTGATGAACTGATCCCTTTCCGGGCTTTTACCAACAGCCGGCGTTATGAGTGGGCTTCAGCATCAACGGCAAACCCCGGCCAGCAAAGGATTTCTCCCGGTATGGTGCTGCAGTACCTTTATTATGGACAAATAGCCGGAAAGGATACGTTTTTTGCCAATCGCTTTAATGAGCTGGATTTTATTATGAACGGCGATCCCGAACGAAGTGGACGCTTTCAGGGATTCATAACCAGAAACCAGACCAAACATGAGAAACTGGAGATTGAAGCCGCAAATCCGGATGAATTCTCGACCTACGAAAGAGATCTGCTTCAGCTTCCCATCGAAATGTTTCATTACCGATTCCTGGACGAAAATAACCAGCCGCTGATTGTAAGCTTCATGCAAAGCTATCCGGGCGTGCCTTTTGTGCAGGACTACGGACATAATGAAAAACGTTATCTGGCCGAAGATCCGGATATGGAAATACTGGATGTGATCGATGATTATGAATTGATGCACAGCATCAAAGTACTGGATCAGGATAATGTGTTACTGCTGCAAAGTCGTATAGCAGCAAACCTGATCATTGATCCGACTATGCAAACCCCGAGTTCCTCTGTTTTTACCATTCCATATGTGAGCAATCAGAAGCTGCGTATCATAACTGGTGCTGAGCTGTACAACAACAATCCCATTACCGAGCCACGATACGATAGTCCCTTCGAAAAAACAGTGCGTGGTATCGGTAAAGCTGAAGAACAACTGCCCCGTCCGCTGAGTAATGATGCAGATGAACTGCAGATGTCGGACCTCGTTTTCGGGTATCAGATGAATGAAAATGCAGCAGAAGATGTGCTGTTTCCTTTTGTTGTCGCAAACAGGAAGCAGATACCTCAAAATGAAGCTTTGGCGGTGCACATTGAGGTGTATAATCTGCAGACCGATCAGGATGGAATCGGCCGGCTCAATATTAACTATTCCATCGAAAACAAAAGAGGGGTGAATCTGTTTCAGGACAGGGAAACCGGCGTGAACCTGAGCCTGGACCTGGCTACAGAGGGTCGGCGCTACATCGAAAATCTTGAAATCCAGACCCGACAGCTGCTTCCCGGAGATTATCGCCTGAAACTTCAAATCACCGATCGGAAATCCGGAAACAAAATAGGCAAAGAGCTGGATTTCGAAGTTGTTGAAGGCTGATTGCCGACTTCATTGGATATTCACACTCATTCAATAGCATACTTCTGAAGAGGTGTGATTCCTCATTCGAAGATCAACAAACAAGGTGAGGAGGTGCTGTTATGAAGAATATCAATCATATTTTATTTCCAACGGATTTCTCAGAGAACGCAGAAAATGCTCTTCCCTATGCCCTAGAGATGGCCTGCCAGTTTGGAGCTGAACTTACTCTCTTTCATGCTATAGAAGAACCCTATGATTTTTCAACAGTGGTTGAAGAATACAAGGGCAAACTGACCAAAAAAGTGGAAGAGCTGCTTCAGGCTAAAGTTGATGAAATTTCAAAAATGCCCCGGTATGAGAAGCTGACCGTTCATTATGCCATCCGCATCGGAAAAGTAGTTAGGGCTATCCTGGAAGAAACTGAAAAAGATGAGATCGATTTCATCGTGATGTCGACACAGGGAGCTAGTGCCCTTAAGAAAATCCTCTTCGGATCTTATCCCTCAGAAGTGATACTATTCTCAGAGGTGCCGGTTCTTACCATCCCCTCAGAAGCACGCTACGATGGATTCGACCATATCACCTTTGCCACAGATTACCGGGCCAAAGATATTGAAGCCCTTCGTCTGGTAACCATGGTGTCTGAACGCTTTAACTCAGCACTAACCGTTGTACATGTGGAAGAAGAGGAAAAATTTGATTCCCTCATCAATTTCAAAGGATTCAAACAGCATGTGATGGATGAAATACCCCTTTCCCATATTCGCTATGAATTACTGATCGGAGAGGATTTTTATGATGGTATTCAGCAGTTCACGGATTCCACCGATTCGGCATTGCTGGTCATGACCCGGAACGAAAAAAGTTTTATCAGGAAGCTACTGGAAAGAGGCTATTCCCAGCAATTGTCATTCTATTCCAAGATTCCTTTACTTGTAATTATGTAACGGTGGATGATTAATACACAGCTAACATAAATCATCTATTTTAAACGACTATTCAACCTATAACCAAGCTGTAAACAAAGGGATGTAATGAAAAAGTACATGACGGCTGATGAGGCTGTTAAACTCATCAAATCGGGAGACCGTGTATTTCTGCATGGTGTTTCGGCAACGCCACTGGTGCTCATAAAAGCAATGACAGCCCGGGCTTCAGAATTAAGAAATGTAGAACTGGTTCATCTGCACACCGAAGGCGAAGCGCCTTATGCAAAACCTGAATTCAAGGATTCATTTTTTACCAATGCCCTGTTTGTGGGTGCCAACGTGCGGAAAGCAGTAAATGAAGGACTTGGGGATTATGTGCCCATCTTCCTAAGTGAAACTCCGGCTCTGTTCCGTAAAAATATTCTGCCGCTGGATGTGGCCATGATTCACGTATCGCCTCCAGACAAACATGGTTTTTGCTCGCTGGGAGTCTCTGTTGATTCTGCTGTTGCCGCCGTACAAACGGCTAAGAGGGTCATTGCACAGGTGAATGTGCAGATGCCGAGAACCCATGGGGATGGCTTGATTCACATAAACGACATCGATGCCATGGTGGAGGTGGATGAGGCTCTGCCCGAGCAGATTGTCCCGCCACCCAGCGATGAGGAAACACGAATCGGAAAGTTTTGTGCTGAACTCATCGATAATGGCGCAACCCTGCAGATGGGTATCGGAGCCATTCCGAATGCCGTATTAAATGCCCTTGGTAATCACAAAAATCTGGGAATTCACACCGAGATGTTTTCTGACGGTGTAATCGACCTGGTTGAAAAAGGCGTGATCAACGGAAAGAAAAAACGCATTCACCCGAATAAGATCGTAGCCGGTTTCGTGATGGGATCCCGTAAAACCTATGACTTTATCGATGATAACCCGGAAGTGGCCATGCTGGATATCGCCTATGTAAACGATACGGCAGTTATCCGGCGTAATCCAAAAGTAACGGCCATCAACTCTGCAGTAGAAATTGACCTGACCGGACAGGTGTGTGCTGACTCCATCGGTACCTATCATTATTCTGGTGTGGGCGGACAAATGGACTTTATCAGGGGTGCATCCCTTTCAGAGGGGGGTAAGCCTATCATCGCGTTGCCATCCGTCACCCGAAAAGGGGTGAGTCGTATCACTCCTTATCTGAAAGAGGGTGCAGGGGTGGTTACCACACGTGCCCACGTTCACTATGTGGTTACGGAATACGGGATTGCAAACCTTTACGGAAAGAACCTGAAACAAAGGGCACAGGCACTAACCCAGATCGCGCATCCGGATCACCGTGAAGCGCTGGAAAAAGCAACCTTTGACCGATTCGGTTGATTCAGAACTTAAAAGCAGCCTACAAGGGCTGCTTTTTTTATTTGATGAGCATATTGGAATAGGCGCCGCGGCCTTCAAGCGCATTCTTGAAAGTCAGCTTCAGATAGAAACGCCCGGTGGTATCCAGTTCACTGTCCGCATTCAGCTGGTCGATGAGTGTGCGGATAAGCTCCCAGCCAACCGTCTGCTTTATACGAACTTCAGACAGGTCAAAACCGGGTCCGTTATCTTCGTAAACCAGGGTGATGTCATCTTTATACTGATCAATTTGGATGAGCAGCTTCTTCACATCCATATCGCCGCTGTAAGCATATTTGATAGAATTGGTCAGCAGTTCATTCAGCAGTAAACCAAGCGGAATGGCCTGGTTGATATTAAAATAACTCACATCAATTTTAACCTCTTTGTCGAGATCCTCGGCCGGGAAATTAAGGTTACCGGCAATGAGATCTACCAACTGCTCATAGTAGTCAGATAGGTTAATTTTGGAGAAGTCTTTGGCTCGGTATAGCAGCTCATGAACCATAGCGATGGTCTGAATTCGGTTTTGGGCAACGGTGAGCTTGGAGCGCTGCCCTTCATCGACTGAGCTGAAAGCCTGCAGGTGAAGCAGCCCGGAAACGACAGCCAGATTATTTTTAACCCGATGGTGAATTTCCTGCAGCAGCGTTTCCTTTTCGCTGAGTGAAGCCTGAAGCTCCATACTCTTTTGCTCCAGCTCTGATACATCGGAAGTCAGAATCAGGATTTCCTCAATATTGCCCTCTTTATCAAAAATCGGCCCGGCTGTAAGTTCAATATGAAGATCAGCGCCATTACGGTCCGTTCGTACAATGCGCTTCTTATATACCTCTTGCCCGTTTTTAATGTCACCAAGCAGCTTTCTGAACTCTTCGTGGTGCTCTTGCTGCACATGAGGCAGAAACTTCCCGATAACATCCTCCTTCTGCCAGCCAAACAGGATCTCTGCTGCCGGATTCCAGAAATCCGATACCATTCCTTCCGGATCTATGGAATAAATGGCAATTGGTGAAGCGTCGATGAGTGAACGAAGCCGCTTATTCGTCTTTTCGAGACTTTCTGAAGCAACAATGGCATCATGCACTTCTGTGGAAAGTCCTACCCAGGACTGGGTAACCCCATTTGTATCTTTCTGCGGATAAGCCGTTACCCTGAACCAGCGATAATCTCCATTCGCATTTTTCAAACGCTGTTGTTTGATGTAGGGCACTCCTTTTTGAATGGCATCAGAGAAATCTTGAATCACTTCATCACTATCATCCGGATGAATGTATTTGGTCCAGTTCCATGTACTGATATCTGCCCGTTTGGCACCAAGGTAATCCAGTCCATACTGATTGCAGTAGTTCAATTCACCTTTTTCATTGGCCGTCCAGAGGATATGAGGTAAGGATTCGGTAAGGAAGCGGTAACGATATTCGCTTTCCACCAGCGATTGTTCAGCTTCTTTCAGGTCGGTGATATCGATATGACAGCCGGCCATTTTGGTAGGGGCACCTTCTTCATTTCGCTCGGTTACGGTACCGGTATCCAGAATCCATTTGTAGGAACCATCTTTAGCCTTCAACCGGATTACTTCTTCAATGTCATCGATACCCTGATAAATCTTTTCAAGCACTGCAGTCATGTGAGGCAGGTCGTCCGGGTGCACAAGACTCAAGAAAAAGTCGATACTGAATTTTACCTCCTCTTTACTGTAGCCCAGCATGGAATGCCACATGTGATTGAAATTGCTTGCACCGGTAATGAAATCCAGTTCCCAAATTCCAATTTTCGCGCTGTTAACTGCTAATTTATGCAACCGGTTTACCCGGTCCATTTGTTGACGAACTTGTACTTCAGAGGTGATGTCGACCATAATGCCGATCAGTGTCTGCCCTTCAGAACCTTCTTTATAAAGTTCACCAATGCTTCTCACATATTTGATAATCCCATCAGGAAAGTTCAGGGTATAGGTATGATCAAAGGTTTCCCCGGTTTGAATACATTTTTTTAACAACTCATCCAGGATGATCTGATCTTCTTTTTTCAGCAGTTTAACCTGCTCATCCTCAGGCATGGGGCCTTTTTCCTCCGGCCAGCGAAAGATTTCATATAAACCCTTGCTCCAGTCTTGTATCCCCTTACCTATTTCATAGACATAACGACCTGCAGTTCGTGATTTCGTATCATCCGAATTCAGCCCTATATTTTTGACCCCACCGGCTTCAGAAGGTTCCAGTGTAGTAATGATGGAGAGCATGAATGGTTCGCCTTCATGTTCAAACCTGGAATAGGAATTAACAACGGTATAATATGCCCCGTCTCTGGTAATGACCTCCCAGTCCTGAGAAGGTTCAATGTCATTTAACAGGTAATCTGTAAGTTGTTTTCGAGCTCTGCTGGCCGTTTCTTTGTCAACTAATAAATCCGAAGACTTACCAAGCAGCTCCTCCTCCGGGTATCCGTAGAAATCACAGAAAGCCTGATTTACAAAACGAAATTTTGAATCCAAATCCGTAACACAGCAAATATGCTGTTTACTGTTGGCCAGCGCTTCTCCAACGTATCTGATGAAATCCATAAACCTGTATTATCAATGTACTACAAACCTTCAACTCTTTTTTTTGACTGAAGACTCCGCACTCTTTGAATTATTATCGGAAAAAGAAGGCATTAGTAAAACCCGGAAGCCATTAAATGTATTGGTTTAGCTGTTAAATTAACCCTACTATCCCTCAGCATAACAACAGCACACATATGACGGATGAAGTAAAAAAACGGGGTTTATTTTCTTGGGCTCTATACGACTGGGCCAATTCTTCCTATTTCGTAATCATTCAGACCTTCATTTTTGCCGCATATTTCACCCGGTCTATCGCGGAGAATCCAACACTGGGAACAGCTCAGTGGGGAAATACTATATCGGCCGCCGGAATTGTCATTGCTTTGTTTGCTCCCTTGCTGGGTGCTGTTGCGGATAAAGCCGGTCAGCGTAAACCCTGGATAGCCTTCTTTTCCATACTCTGCATTTTAGCATGCGCTTTGCTCTGGTTTGCTGAGCCGGATTCATCATTTATTTTTTATTCTCTGGTGATGGTGTTTTTTGCGACAATAGGCGCGGAATTCTCTTTCATCTTTTACTCCGCGATGCTGCCCGACCTGGTAAGCAAAGATCGCATAGGCCGGTGGTCGGGATGGGGATGGGGACTGGGTTATGCCGGTGGACTTGCCTGCCTCCTGGTTGCACTTTTTGCCTTTATTCAAACGGAAGGTTTTTGGCTGGGCCTGGATGTGGAGTCAGCCGAACATATCAGGGCTACTTTTCTACTCACTGCGGTATGGTTTGCGCTCTTCAGCATCCCCATCTTTATTTATACTCCGGATACTCCCGCCACTCAGCTTGGCATTAAGGATTCAGTACAGCAGGGCTTGCGGCAACTGTTGAATAGTCTCAGAGAAGTGAGGCAGTTCAAGAATATAGCCCGTTTTCTGCTGGCCCGTATGTTCTACAATGACGGACTCACCACCATCTTTGCCCTGGGCGGGGTTTATGCCGCCGGTACATTCAACATGGATGAATCACAAATTCTGATCTTTGGGGTCGGTTTGAATGTAACCTCCGGAATCGGGGCCTTTGGTTTTGCATGGATGGATGATAAATCCGGATCTAAAAAAACCATTCTGATATCTCTGATTGGTCTCATTCTGCCGCTTATTGCCCTGGTACTTGTTGAAAGCAGCTTCTGGTTTATCATTTTTGGTTTGGTTCTGGGCTTCTTTGTGGGGCCGGTTCAGGCCGCGAGCCGAACCTTCATGGCCAGACTTGCTCCGGCTGATATGATGAACCAGATGTTTGGTTTATTTGCACTATCCGGAAAAGTGACCAGCTTTATCGGTCCCTTCCTGGTCGGTACCATAACTTTGGTTGCGGGATCACAGCGAATCGGAATGCTGGCTATACTCTTATTACTCATACTTGGTTTCCTCATTATGCTGGGCGTGAAAGAGGCTCCAGCACATCAGATAAATGGTAAAAGGGAATAGGCAAAAAAGTTCATTTTTTTAGGCTTTTATGCGTGCATTTATTCTCAGATATGGTAAATTGTGCCACTTAAATAATCAGACAGTACAAAACTGTCGGGAGCCGGATGCATGGGTATTTAGGTTCTGTAAACGCTTTAACATTAACTTATTTTTAGGAGATACTAATGAGTAGAGTAGATGATGTGAGATCACTGGTAAGTGAGCTTGAAGTTGAACTCGACAAATTTTACAACAAAGGGAACAAAGCAGCCGGAACACGCGCTCGCAAGCACCTTCAATCGCTGAAAAATCTTGCTCAGGAAATTCGTCTGGAAATCCAGTCTGTGAAGAACGAGGGCTAAGTTCACCACCAGTTGATTTTAAAGCCACCCATTCGGTGGCTTTTTTTATTTTAGGATGATGAAAATAACAGCACCGGAATCCCGTATCGACAAGAAAGCCATTCGAGCATGGAGAATTACCGGAATATTTTTTCTGCTGCCATTCCTTATCACCGCAATATCCCTTTACTACTTCGTTGATCAGATCCAAAGTGTTCCTTTCATAGAAGTTTACCTGATCCTGGGATTTACCCTTTTTATTCTTTTCATACTGCTCTTGCCCGGCCTTCGCTGGAAACGATGGTGCTATCAGATAAACGAGGAAGACATCGATCTGCAAAGGGGGATCATTATTACCAAGCGCACTTTGGTGCCCATAAACCGGATACAGCACGTAGATAACCGACAGGGACCCATCTACAAAATGTTTGGTTTATCCTCGGTAACCGTTTCAACAGCCGCAACCACGCATGAAATACCCGCTCTGGACGATGAAACTGCGGAACAAGTGCGTCATAATATTTCAAAATTTGTGAACAAGGCACGGGAAGATGTCTGATTTTGAGCGACAGCACCCTATAGCGGCCGTTACCCGCCTGCTGACTACCCTTCGTGCCAACTTGATTCCCATTCTGGTCTTGCTCTTTTTTGGGCTCAGAGGCTCGGAAGATAACATCAATCTAATCGCTATTCTCGTCGGTGTGGGCTTTGCCTTAGTTTATGGTGCGCTGAGCTGGTGGCAATATACCTTCAGAGTGGTGGATGGCGAACTACAGATCAGGTATGGCGTTTTTGTGAGAAAGAAACTATACCTGAACCGTCAACGCATACAGGTTATTGATATCACAGAGGGTATAATTCAGCGCTTTTTTGGTCTGGTGAAAATGGAGATCAAAACAGCCGGTAGCGGTACCGAAAGAGCATCCATAAGCGCCATAAGCCGGGAAAGAGCGATGGAGCTCAAAGAGTTACTGAGTCGAGATCGCAGGGCAGGCTCCGTTGAGCAGGAAGAGGGTGTATCCACCCCAAAAGAACCTGTTTTTCGGAAAATGGACGGGCGTGAACTCATGATCGCAGCCGTAACCAGCGGCTCATTCGGTATCATAGCGTCAATAGTGGGGGGTATAACCTCACAGCTGAATCAAATCATAAATGAGGAAAATGTAGACTGGATAGCCTCCCATTTACCGGGCTTCAATAATATGATGGTGATTGCCGGAATTGTACTTGTACTCATCGTTATTTCCTGGCTGCTCTCATTTTTTGGGGTATTGATTCAGTATACCGACTTCAAAATAGAAAAGGGGGAGGATGAACTTATCATCAGCCGGGGCCTTTTTGAGCGTAAAACCGTCACCCTTCCCTACAATCGAATACAAGCTGTACGATTTGTTGAAGGGGTTTTGAGAATGCCTATTAAACGGGCTATGATTTACATCGAAAGTGCAGGTTTTCAGGAACAGAAATCCAAGTCAGTGGTTGCTATGCCATTGATCAGGTTGCAGGAGATTCCGGAATTCCTGTCAATCTTCCTGAATGAATACGAATTAAAAGAAGTGGAAGTGCGTCCGCCTTCACGTGCCCTGTTTCGTTATCTGAGACGCCCCTTGTACCTGCCCCTGCTCATTATTACCCCGCTCATCTTTATCTGGACTGTGAATTCTGCCTGGCTATTGATCATTTGTCTGCCGCTGATATTTCTGGCTTATCGTTCCTATCAGGAAAACGGTGCCCGCACCGGAGAGGATCTGATGGTGGTTATAAACCGCTTTCTCAATCGGAAAACGATTCTGGTTCGCCGGCCACGGATACAAGCCGCTGAAATGACCATTAATCCATTTCAGGCACGTAAATTTCTATCCAGTTTTGACATTAAAGTGGCATCCGGTCACGAAGGTATCACCTTCAAACTATTGGATCTGGATAAAGAGGATGCTGCCAGGTTATTGAAATGGTCTGTGCCGGGTTTTCATACCCAGATCAATTCGGGTAACAGTCTGCCTTCTGAAGGAATCGGATAAACAATTTTTGGCTTAACCCAGCGCAACATCAAGGGTCATCATCACACAAAAACCGATCATGGTTCCGAGTGTTGCCATATCCGTATTTCCATGCTGCTGGGATTCGGGAATGAGTTCCTCAACAACTACATAAATCATGGCACCGGCAGCAAAAGCCAGTGCATAGGGAAGGATGGGTTGCACTAAAATCACGGCAGCTGCACCGATAACCGCGAATACGGGTTCAACCACTCCGGATACTTGTCCATACCAGAAGCTTTTCTTAACGCTGACCCCTTCACGCCTCAGCGGCATGGAGACAGCAAGACCCTCCGGGAAATTCTGTATACCTATACCAATAGCCAGAATAATCGCTCCGGCAACCGTAGCAGTACCTGTGGGGTCAATTCCCGACGCGGCAGCACCAAAAAGTACGCCAATAGCCAGGCCTTCCGGAATATTATGCAGGGTAATGGCAAGTACGAGCAGGGTGGCACGACGCCAGGTGGTTGGGACCCCCTCTGCTTCGCTCCGCGGCATGCCCAGATGAAGATGAGGCATATATTGATCAGCAATACGAAGAGCCAGTCCACCAGCCAGAAATCCAATGACTGCTGGAACCCACCCGATATTTCCCATAGCCTCAGACATTTCAATGGCCGGTACAATCAGAGACCATACACTGGCGGCAATCATTACACCCGCCGCAAATCCCATCATCACATCCAGAAGCAGGTAATTTATTTTTTTAGTGAAAAAGACCAGCGCAGCTCCGAGTGCGGTCACAAACCATGTGAATAAACCTCCCATTAATGCCTGCATAATGGGACTAAGCTCAAAAAACCAGTCGGGTAAAAAGTTGATTTCCATAAATGATCGGGAACAGGGTTAAATTTTTAGTCAAAGCTAAAAATTTATTCTCTCATTAAAAATGAGCATATTTCTGAATTGTTAAAATCACTGGGTTAATGTGGCAAAAGCTGATTCGCATACTGAGCAAGAGGTTGTAAAAAAGACCGGAGCTGAACTTCATATTCTGC
Source organism: uncultured Balneolaceae bacterium (assembly GCA_964413935.1). GTDB lineage: Bacteria > Bacteroidota > Rhodothermia > Balneolales > Balneolaceae > CAYPTY01. Next base: position 14,058 of record CAYPTY010000023.1, read on the forward strand.
TGAGCGACGTGTTGCTATCCTATTCTAACTCTGCAGCTGAGTTTGTGGACGTACTTGAAGATGAATTGCAGCTAAAAATAAATTTACAGGATGACCAGGGAGATATTATTCAGGAATTGGATCAGCGGTTAAAGGGCAGCATCAACAAAGGAGCGGGTAAAACCGACGACCGGATCAAACTGAAGAATGATTTTGAGGCTGTGGTCATAGAGATTGAGACCGATCAGATGATGAAAGCCTGGATGGGCGATGTTTCACTTGAAATAGAAAATAAACGATCAAGCTACATCAAATATCGGGTCATATCTGCAAAGGCTAATCTGCAGTGGTTTGAAATGCAGAATGACCGCGATTTTAAACAGTTTCTCAGTGAGATAACCAAAACAGTAAAGCCAGTAGATAATAATGATGTACAGGATTATTCACTCAGAGAAGTTGAAATCTGTGGGGAAATGCTGGCCAAAGCAATACGGAAAATTGACCTGCGCACCGGTGGCGCGATGGTGAAGTTTAATACGGATCACGGGCGACTGGAACCCGTGCTGCAAACCCTGGCACATCATCTGGGCTATGTATTGACGAAATTGTCTCCGGAGGAAATTTATGACCTGCATCAGCAGGATATAAACGCCAGTCACTCCATCCGGCTTAGGAATTAAATCAGCTTTCCATTTTCCAGAAATAGATTCCGCCGGCCTGTTTGCCCGTTTCGGCATAATCAACCAGTTCATAGCTTTTCAGGTCAATCACATCCACAGATCCTGGTTCGGCACCGATGCCTTCCACCGAGATGAAAGCAAAGCGGCTGTCCGGAGAAATGGCAACTCCGTGCGAAACCTTTCTGGTATTTTCGATTTTTGCTATTTCTTTTCCGCTTTCAAGATCCCAGACCCCGGTTGAACCGCCGCCTTTATAACTGGCCACCAGTAGTTTACCATCCGGACTCACTTCCAGGTTGTAGGGAGCATTACCTGCACCAGCGTCAAATCGGCGTGTAACATCCCAGCTTTCGGTACTCACTTCCAGAATTTCATGATTACCGTTCCCTGCTATATAAATCAGTGGTTTATCCGGATGAGGATCGGCCCAGGTTGGTTTCACTAAAGGATTATGTTTCATTTTACTGCCTTCAGACATCTGCATACCGGAACCGTGCATGCTGTGATCCATTTTGCTATGATCTATCAGACTCAGACGACGGGACACCTCCAGGTTTTCGGTATCAACCTCAATAAGCTCATCGGTCATCATAGAAACATGATATTGTTTACGGCCATCCGGTGAGATGCGCGAACCATGCGGCATGATCCCGGTAGCCACTTCATCAATCACCGTCATACTTTCCGGATCAACTACAGAAACCGTGCTAGGCTCCATTTCCCCGTGCAGGTTGAAATTAACGATGTACAGAAAACCGGTAGTTTCTGAAATCTCCATGGATGCCGGAAAAAGCCCTAGTTCAGCTTTACCCAATAATTCATTACTCCCGGTTTCATATTTCCATAACTGTCCATAAGGCATGCCATGGGCAATGGTTACAAACCAATACTTGCCATCCGGGGAAACAGACATGCCGTGAGGCCCTTCATTTTCGGCAGGGAAGGTGCCCACATCAATAGTTTCAGCAATCCGGGCTTTACCTTTGGCTGCATCGAAATGAAGCAGATGAACCTGGTCTTCAGACTCAGCCGCAACATATACATAATAGTTCTGAGCGGCTGCTGCATTTGAAATAACAGCAGCCACACAGAGTGTAAGAATCAGATTACGAATCATAAATAAATCGTATTAGTTGGTTCCTTTTGGTCGATCTACCAGTTTGATTGCCCAAATACCGGAATTCCAGTCAGAGATGAAAATGTGGCCTTTATGGGGCTGTGGTCCCCAGGTAAACGGACTGTTTGGAATCAATGCATCCGGATGATTGGGCATAAATTTGGCGATCTCTCGTCCCTGATTGTAAAGATTTCCCATCAGCTCACCTGAGATGTCTACAATTCGAAGACCGGCGTTGTAATAAGCTACAAACATTACATCGCCTACAACCCAGAAATTGTGAGTACCGGCCTCGGGGATCTGATACCGGGCAACTTCATCCGGATTGTCCCATCCGTCAAATTCTACAAAGTGAATCCATCCGTCTGCCGCTACCGGGTTATTGCGGGAAGGAAGTCCGTTTGGAAAGGCTTCATCACCGGCAATCACATAAAAATTTCCGGTTGATTCACTTTTAAATGGAAATGCAGCATGGTTCCATCCGGAAGGATAGGTGTAGCTGCCGAGATAAACCGGATTATCGGGCGATCCTCCGGCAATACCTTTTTTCTCCGGACTCCCATCGCTGATACCACTGCCTACATCTACAGCCACAATACCGTCTGACCAGTTGGATGAATAGGCGATGCCGTCTTCAATCCAAACATCATGAATGGAGTGCCCGGGTGTGTCCAGCTCAAACTTACTCACCGTTCGTGGGTTCTCAGGATCCTCAATATTGATGATGTCATATTTGCGGCCATTATTTACGGCATACACATGATCCTGATAAATAAAAGCATTATGCACACCACCGGTCAGGTCTTCGTTATACTCAGATAAGATTTTAACCTCTCTGGGATTGCTCACATCCAGAATTACGATACCGTTCTTACGGTTTGAAGCTCCCTCACGGGTAAGTACACCGATCCGGCCATCTTCAGAAATTTTCACATCATTAACAGTACGGGCATCCACATGCACAGTATCAATGGCTACAATATTAGTAGGATCAGTTACATCCCAGAAATAGGCATCTCCATTTGCGCCCCAGGTTCCGGTTACCGCATAATCACGCCCGTCAACCCCTTCCCAAACCCAGAGATCTGAGGTATGCACATCCAGTACGGGTCCGTGTCCAACCACGACAAGATCCTGTTCCACATTACGGGCGTCTATACGGATATTCTGTTCTGCGATCTGATCACCCGCACGGGCAATGATGGTATAATCACCCGGAATATTGGCGACAAACTTACCCTTCTGGTTCACCTGAGCACTTGCGATGGTTGCAAGATCATCATCCGGTTCAGCTACAAATGTGTAAGTGACAGGGACATCATTCAGGGTTTTTCCCTTCTTGTCTGTCAGTTCAACATCGAAGTTAATCACATCACCGGTGCGGGCTACTGTAGTTTTATTCCTGATCTTAGCGGAAGCTACCGGATTTGCTTTTACTCTCAGATCATATTCAGCAGATTTTCCCCTCACTTCGGCTCTTAAGGTTGTTTTACCTTCCTGATATACTTTAAGCTTTCCATTCTTGAACTCAGCGACCTCAGTGTTGGAGGAGCTCAGATTGATGGGATCTTCGCTTCGGTCAAATCCTGCAGTATCGGTTACCTTTATGCCAACGTTAATGGTAGACATCGAGTAAACATTTTCAGGGACTTCGGTAAACACTACTTCTTGGATAGGGGCAGGAGTGATGGTTACCTGAAAATCTTTTCTTAGCCTTCTTCCACTGATTTGATCTCCGGAATAGAGGGCAAGGCCGGTAAAGGTGCCGGGATTTACGGCAGATAATTTGCCTTCGCGGGTCAGGATCATGTCTTTCCGGCTGCGGGAATAGAATCGGATGTCTTCGGAAAGTATTTCTCCATTCTCATTAGTTAGATAAGCCTTCAGCTGCATTTCTTCGCCCACCATAATGGTGATGTCAGCAGGTTCGATAACAATACTCAGATTCTCGTCTTGAGCTGCGGAAATATTGCTGAAAAGAGCCAGCATCACAAGAGCGAGCAGCGATCTTTTTGTCAATGTTGATTTCATAATTTTTGAGCTGATTTTAGGATGGCCTTCATTATAAATTAATTCATCGAAAAATCGAATTATTTTACCTCTTATGGACGTTACTTCGCTAGATTTTCTTTAGTTTTGCAAGATTAGCCTACTTGGCGGAAAGGGCCGTCAAATTAACTTATTTGCCGCCATTGAATTACGAATTTCCAACCTTATAAATCCCTACAGATCGCACACATGCCAATCGATTTTAACACTGCTCAATTTGCCAGCCGCCACAATAGCCCAACCTCGGATGAAACCCGTGAAATGCTGAATTCCGTGGATGCTGCTGATATGCAAACACTGATCCGCGAAACCATTCCTGCTGCAATCCTGATGGGTGAGGATATGAACTTACCGGAAGCTGTAAGCGAAGCTGATTTTCTGAAAGAATTCAAACAACTGGCCTCCAGAAACAAGATTTTTAAGTCCTTTATCGGGATGGGTTACTATGATACCATCACTCCGAATGTGATAAAGCGGAATATTCTTGAGAATCCAGGATGGTACACAGCTTACACGCCCTATCAGGCAGAGATCTCACAGGGACGGCTGGAAGCGCTGATCAATTTTCAGACTGTGGTTTCCGATCTGACCGGTATGGAAATTGCCAATGCTTCCCTTCTGGATGAAGGAACTGCTGCAGCTGAAGCCATGCACATGCTGTATGGCAAAAAGTCACGCAGTAAAAAAGATGCGGATGTATTCTTTGCATCTGATCTTTGCCACCCGCAGACCCTGGAAGTCTTGCAGACTAGAGCAGAGCCGATTGGCATCAAAATCGAAGTCGGAGATATTTCGAAAATCGACTTAACTCGCGATGACCTCTTTGCCGTTTTAATTCAGTATCCGGGAACTGACGGCAGCATCCGGGATTATTCTGACCTTGTTGCAGCAGCTGCTGAAAATGAAGTTTACTCTGTTTTTGCCGCTGATCTGCTTTCACTTACTCTGTTGAAATCACCGGGTGAAATGGGCGCGGATGTTGTTGTAGGATCCTCTCAGCGTTTCGGTGTACCCATGGGCTATGGTGGACCACACGCCGCATTTTTTGCAACAACAGACAAATTTAAGCGACTGATTCCAGGAAGAATCATTGGCGTATCCCAGGATGCGGAAGGCAACCCGGCTTACCGTATGGCTCTTCAGACCCGCGAACAGCACATTCGCCGGGAAAAGGCAACATCCAACATTTGTACCGCCCAAGTGCTGCTTGCCGTCATGGCTGGTATGTATGCAGTTTATCATGGACCAGAAGGTCTGCGTAAAATTGCCGAGCGCGTTCACGGTTTGGCTCGTTTTACCCAACTAGGACTGCAAAAACTGGGCTTTGAAATTGAAACAAAAGCATACTTCGATACCTTTGTAGTTGATCTTGGGGATGCTGCTGCAACAAAGCTAAAAGGCATTGCAGAAAAGCATGAACTGAATTTCCGCCGTCTGGATGAAAAACGCGTTTCTCTGGCGTTCGATGAAGCCAAGAACCTGGATGATTGCAGAGAAGTACTGGCTGCTTTTGCTGAATTGAAAGGTACTGAGCTTCAGGATAGCCATCTTCCTGACCCTGAAAGCATCGAAGCAGAATTTCCGGAAGCTTTAAAACGCAGCTCTTCATATATGGAGCATCCGGTTTTCCATAGTTTCCATTCTGAGCATGAGATGCTTCGCTATATGAAGTCACTGGAAAACAAGGACATCTCTCTGGTTCACTCCATGATTTCACTGGGCTCTTGCACCATGAAACTGAATGCAACCACCGAAATGATTCCGGTTACCTGGCCCGAATTGGGACAGATTCACCCCTTTGCTCCACTCGAGCAGGCCGAAGGGTATCTGGAAATGTTCCGTGACCTGGAAAACTGGCTTTCTGAAATCACCGGATTTGAAGCCGTATCACTGCAACCCAACTCTGGTGCTCAAGGTGAATACACCGGCCTGATGACCATTCGTGCGTATCACCTCGACCGTGGAGATTCCCAGCGTGATGTGGTTCTGGTTCCCGCCTCAGCACACGGTACCAACCCGGCCAGTGCCGTTATGGCCGGAATGAAGGTGGTTCTGGTAGGTACGGACGAACATGGCAACATCGATTTTGATGATCTGAAAGAGAAAGCCGAGAAACACAGTGACCAACTTTCGGCACTGATGATTACCTATCCATCCACACATGGAGTGTTCGAACATCAGATTCAGGAAATTTGCGAACTGATTCACGCCAATGGCGGAATGGTATATATGGATGGTGCAAATATGAATGCTCAGGTTGGGCTTACCAGTCCAGGAATCATCGGAGCGGATGTGTGTCACCTGAACCTGCATAAAACATTCTGTATCCCACATGGCGGTGGTGGACCAGGAATGGGTCCAATCGGTGTGAATGAAAAACTGGCACCATTCCTTCCAAAACACTCACTCATTCAAACCGGTGGAGATAAAGGGATTACAGCAGTATCAGCTGCCCCATGGGGAAGTGCATCCATTCTTGCTATTTCCTATGCTTACATCCGCATGATGGGTGCCAGAGGCCTGAGAGAGGCTACCGAGTTTGCAATTCTGAATGCAAACTACATCAAAGACCAGCTGAAGGATCATTACAAGATCCTGTATACCGGTAAAACAGGCAGATCTGCACACGAGTTTATCGTTGACCTGCGTCCATTTAAACAATCGGCAGGCATTGAAGCTGCTGATGTCGCTAAACGACTGATGGATTATGGTTACCACGCGCCAACCATGTCATTCCCGGTAGCCGGAACCCTTATGATTGAACCAACCGAAAGTGAATCCAAGGCAGAACTGGATCGTTTCTGCGAAGCTATGATTACTATTCGCGAGGAAATCAGGGAAATTGAAGAATCCAAGGCAGAGAAGGATAATAATGTGCTGAAGCATGCTCCGCATACCATGCGGGTTACGCTGAATGATGACTGGAATCGGCCTTACAGCAGAGAAAAAGCCGCATTCCCGGTGAGCCGGTTACGCTTCAAAAAAATTTGGCCTTCGGTTAGCAGGGTAGATGATGCCTATGGCGATCGTAACCTGATGTGCAGCTGTATACCACTTTCAGAATACGAAGAAGGAGAACTGGCTCAGTCCTGAGCCAGGCTCCCCTCAATACTGCTTTCAAAACGTACATCGCTTAGCAGAGTGCGGTGGACAGGACATTTCTTTGATATCTCGAGGAGCTTGTCCAGCTGTTCCTGATTCAGTTCGCCTTCAATGGTGATTTCCTTTTCGATGAAATCAATCCGACTGTTCGGATTAACGACTTCTTCGGAATCCTTGGCATGTGTTTTATGATGGCGTAATTCGATATACATATTACCCAGTTTCCAGCCTTTTCGCTTTGCATACATCTGTATCGTCATCAGCGTACAGGAACCAAGGCTCATTAATAATAGGTCGTAGGGATCGGGTCCTTCATCATTTCCACCTTCTACCGTACTCGGTTCATCAGAGATGATAGTGTGATTACCGGCATTTAACTCGGTTCGGTACACAGAGGAGCTGCTGATATGCCCATGTACAATCTTTTTTGATGGTGTTTTCTTATCTTCCATGCTGTTACTCATTTATTGAAGCGGTTACGGTAACCTAACACTGCGCGCTGTAAATTATAAACAGCCATTTTTGGTTTACCTTAAGTTAATAAACAAGTTACCGTAAATTTATACTGGCTATATGCTTAGGTAACATTTGAAGGTGATTTTATAAGATAAATCATCTACACACCTTTACAAGCTATGAAAAGACCTCTAGAACTCATTGTACTATCTGATGTCCACCTAGGAACGGTGGGCTGCCACGCAATTGAACTCACCCAGTATCTCAATTCTATCGAGCCAAAGATGCTCGTACTCAACGGAGATTTCATCGATGCATGGAATTTCCGTAAATATTACTGGCCCGAAACCCACATGATGGTGATGAGAACACTCATCAACATGATGACTAACGGAACAGACATCTACTACCTCACAGGCAACCACGATGAGGTGCTCAGAAAGGTATCCGGCATGCAGTTAGGCCCGCTTTATGTACAGGATAAACTGGTTCTTGAGCTGGATGGTGAAAAAGTTTGGTTTTTCCATGGCGACATTTTTGACGTTACCATGAAGTACTCGAAGTGGATAGCTCGCTTGGGTGGTTATGGTTACGACCTCCTGATTCTGTTAAACCGTGCCGTCAATGCTGTAATGAAGAAACTGGGTTACGGTAAAATCTCCCTCTCCAAAAGAATCAAAGACAGCGTAAAGCAGGCCGTTAACTTTATTGATGATTTCGAAGTTACCGCTATGGACCTGGCCATTGAAAACGGATACGATTATGTAGTTTGCGGCCACATCCATCAGCCAAAAATTCGCGGCTATGAAAATGAAAAGGGTTCTGTCATTTATCTGAATTCCGGTGATTGGGTTGAAAACCTGACGGCACTTGAATACGACGGAACTGAATGGTCCATGTACCGCTATTTCGAGGATGAACTGATGCAGGATAATCCCAGAATCAATCAGTTGATCAGCAAGCACACCTTCGACAAAAAAGTAATGATCGGATGAGAATTCTCTACGGGGTTCAGGGAACCGGGCACGGCCACATCAGCAGAGCCCGGGTCGTTCTGCCCAAATTGCGTGAACTCGCTGAAGTTGACGTACTGATATCGGGTTATAATTTCCATATGGAACTGGATGGCGAGATTGCCTACAAGAAGCGTGGTATCAGCCTAACCTACGACAGCAATGGAAGCGTGGACGTCCTCGAAACCGCGCTCAATCTCAAACCGGTTAAGTTTATCAAGGATATTCAAACTGTTCCGGTCGAAGAGTATGACTTTGTGGTAAACGACTTCGAGCCCATTACAGCATGGGCAGCTATGGCCGCAGATAAGACCTGCGTGGCAATATCCCATCAGGCATCATTTCTGTCGCCAATACCACCCAGACCTGCCCGAAAGTCTCTGGTAGCCGAACAGGTTATGAAGCATTTTGCTCCTTGTACCGTACCGCTCGGTTCACATTACTTGCGCTATGATTCATTTATAGAGCCGCCAATCATTCGTAGACAAATTAAAGACCTGAATCCAAGTCTGGGATCCCACATCACGGTATACCTTCCCGCTTTTGATCATGAAACGCTGGTTTCATTATTCTCACAGATCAAACAGGTTGAATGGCATGTATTTGCCCCGACCTGTGATGCGGCCTATCAAAAAGGAAATGTCAAGGTTAATCCTGTCAGCAAAGACAAATTTCTGGACAGTTTTGAAAGCAGTTTGGGGATCATTTCATCCGCAGGCTTTGAAACCACCTCAGAGGCCATGTTCCTTGGCAAGAAACTGCTGGTTATTCCCATCCGCAATCAATACGAGCAGCTATGCAATGCTGCGGCTATTAAAGAGCTTGGCGGACAGGTAATATTCAATATCGATTCCACCTTTGCCGATCAGGTAAATAATTGGATAAACAGCGGGACGGTTCTTCACCTGCCGGAAATCTGTGATGAAGACGATATTGCAGATAAAATAATGGCTGCCGGAAAGAAAGAAGTGAAAAGGCTGGCTTCAGCTTAAATATTTCTCTTTCATGATATTAGAGTGATGCTGCTGATGGCCAGCAATAATGTAGGCAATGGCTCGAACTGTAAAATCAGCATTGCTTGCCTTGCCGCTTCGTTTAATCATCTCTTCCGTCATATTCTGCAACAAATGTACCGTAGATATGCGTACCGCCAGGTACTCATTTGCCAGATTCGCCATACTGCGCTCATTATAATTTGACGAGGAAACATAATGATCCTGATCAAAACCGGGCAGGGGAGTGTTGTCTCCACGGCTGAGTCTCAAAGCGCGGTATGAGAAAATCCTTTCGGTTTCAATGATATGACCGATGATCTGTTTGATGCTCCATTTACCTTCCTCATAAACATCAAAAAGTTTATCTCCTGGAATGGAGTTGATGAAGGTATAAAATTCATGCATCTGAGCATTCAGAAACTCGATGATATTTGTACGGGGCACTTCCTGTACATAAGTACCATAGAAGTGAGCATATTCAGTGGCTTCAGGGTATTGGTTGTCCCATGCTTTCATTTGCTGATAGGTTTGTTCATTAACGCCAGAAAATAAAAAAGTCCTCCGAAGTTAATCGGAGGACTTGAATATACAGGTAGTTGAACCTTATTCCACAACACTATGCTCAGTTGTTGTAGATTCCTGAGCTTTGCTTCCGTTTTGGAGGGTAACTGTATTGTAGGGATACTTGACTCCATCCGCTTCGGTCCAGTCAGAATACTGTTCCACAACATCCACCTGGGCTCCCATCTGTGGATTAAATGTGCTGCTTCTCTTTTCAAGCGGAAGATTGGTTTCCATATCTAAAATAAAGGTAACCGGCTCATCCAGATTTATGCGAAGTTTAGCATAGGTCTTACCATCAATTTCTTCCTCACCAAGATATTCAGCCTCAAAGGCATCCGGGTTTAAAGCCATATTTATGACATTATTGCGAATGGTTTTGGTTTGCTGCTCTACCGCGGGAGGAGGCATCGGGAATTCCTGTCCACCCAGTGCCTGGGTACCTTTGCCGTCTTTGATGGTTACCATAATGGTTCCCTGCGGACTTTCTATGCTCGCTTCAAGCGACTCTTCCTTAAAATTAATGGTAAAATCTGTTCCCAGATTGATGTTTCCCTGAGGAGTAATCACGGTTTGGGAGCCTTTCAGGTTCAGCGTTGTGAATTTAGTACCATCAGCCACAATTGCACCGGCCATACGATTAAGCCACTCTTTACCAGCTGATGCGTCACCGGCTGTCTCGTCTTTGGCAACCTCTGGTTGTGGTATGGTGATGTCAATTTCATTAACGGTACCATATTTGTCCAGCTGATTGCCAATTTCTTCTTTATTCCCTACCACCAGAATCTGCATGTTATCCGGTTGCAGGTACTCTGAGGCAACGCGCTGTACATCATCAACGGAAACCTTTTTGATTTCTTCTACATACTTATCGAACTCATTAGGGTCAGAACCGTTGTAAGCAATATTGATCTGCTCGCTGAGAATTTCCCGTTTGGTATCGTATCGAAATATGAGAGAATTGAGAAAACGGTCTTTTGCATCGTTCAGCTCTTTAGCTGAAATAGGTTCATTCTGCATGCGTTCAACCTCACCGATAATGGCATCAATTGCTTCAGCAGTAGTCTCGCTTTTAGTCATTACCGTCAGGTTAAACTGTCCGGGGTAGTTTCGATTACTGCTGTAGCTGCCACCAACGGCATAGGCCAGTCCGAGGTCCGTACGAACAACCTGAAATAGCCGGCCAGCAAAACCATTGCTGAGTACATTATTCATCACCTGAAGGGCGGCAAAATCCGGATTCGAGCGAAGTCCGCCGATGTGGCCAAGTATCACATAACTCTGGTTCACATCCGGCTTATCAACCAGATTTACAGTTGGTTTGAAAGTATAATCTACTTCGGGATAAATCAGATTGGTTTTCTGGCCAGCCTGAATACTTCCGAAAGCATCCTGTAATTTTTTCTTGATTTCATCCGCATCAAAATCACCGATCACACCCACTAGCATATTATTGCCGACAAAGGCATCCTCGTGAAGTTTAAGCATATCTTCACGGGTGATGTTATTGATGGTGGCATATTCGGTCTGCTGGGTGTAAACGGCGTCTTCCCCGTAAATCAGTTTACGGAACTCGCGTCCGGCTATACTACCCTGGTCATCGTTTCTTCTGGAGATTCCACTTTTGGTCTGGGTTTTTGCCAGCTCAATTTTTTCCTCAGGAAATAAGGGGTTCTGAATAAAATCGATGAAAACCGGAAGTAATTCATCCAGGTCTTCAGCCAGGATGTTCATTCCGGCACCGGCTGAACCGAATCCAAAGTAGGATTCCATACTGGCTGCATTATTTTCAAGCAGTAAGTTGAGTTCATCAGCCGGATAATTTTCAGAACCTCCCTCACGCATAACCTGTCCGGTCATGGAAGCCAGTCCGGCTTTATCTTCCGGCTCCAGAATGCTCCCGCTGTACACGGTCACGTCAATATTGATAAGGGGCAGTTCGCGATCTTCAACAATGAAGAACTCGATGCCGTTATCCATTTTGAAGGTTTCGACTTTGGCCTTTTCAAAGTCGTTTAGTTCAGGATACTTGATTTCGTCATATCGTTTCTGGGCAATTGCCGAAGAGGCCGTAACCACAAAAAGCAGAATGAGTACGCTTAGTTTTTTCATAATACTGTTCATAAATAGTTTAAGAATCTGATTTGACCGTCATTCCCACGGTTCTGTTTTTCTTAATGAGATAATCGCTGGCAACCCTTTGTAAGTCTTCAAGACTAACGGACTCCAGTCTTTCAATACTGTCGAATACGTCTCTCCAGTCCCCTTTACTGGCATAGGTTGAAGCAAAGGCGGAGGCGAGGCCGGTGTTGTTTCCAAGGCCACGGATTAAATTGGCTTTTGCATTGGTGATTGAACGATCCAGTTCCTCCTGGGTAATGCTGCCTTCTTTTGCCGCCTCAAATTCCTCGTAAATTCTTGTTTCCAGGGTATCTGCAGAAACATCCAGATTAGGTACAGCCAGTGTCAGGAACATGCCAGGATACTGACTCTGAGGAAAACCATTGAAGGCTCCAACCTGAAGAGCGAGTTGCTCATCTTCTACCAGCTTTTTATAAAGCCGTGAAGTACGCCCACCGGACAGGATGTTACCCAAAAGTGTAAGTGGTTCATAATCCGGATCGGAATCAGATACGGTATGGTATCCAATCAGCATGATTGGCTGAGTATTACCTTCAATGGTGAATCTGCGCTCACCACGCTGCTCGGGTTCAATGGTGGTAACAGGGGGCACCGGCTCACCTTTTGGAATATCACCGAAGTAGGATTCAGCCAGTTTTTTCATGTCTTTTGGTTTGACATCGCCGGCAATCGCAATTGTAATGTTAGAGGGTACATAGTAGGTTTCATAGAAAGCTCTTGCGTCTTCAATGGTGGTAGCGGTGATATCCGAATTCCATCCCACCAGCGCGCGACCATAGGGGTGTGCAGTGTATGCTACAGCCAGAAACTCTTCTACGAGTCGGCCAATGGGTGAAGACTCTGTGCGCATTCTTCTTTCTTCACGAACCACCTCTTTTTCTACATAGAATTCTCGGAATGTGGGATTCTTAAAGCGGTCTGCTTCAAGATTGAACCAGAGTTCAGCTTTATTGGATGGCAGACTGTAGAAGTAGTTGGTGAAATCCCAGCTGGTACTGGCATTTAATCCGGTACCGCCATTGTTCTGAATAATCTGGGAAAACTCATTATTTACCACATAGGTTTTTGCTTCTTCCTGTAGCTTCTGGAAGGCATCCCATTTTTTATTGAGCTCCTCCGGAGATACCTTAGGATCAAATTTAGCATACAACCAGTCCTGATAAGCCTGATCCATATTTTCGATAAGTACTTTTTCTTTTTCCCAGTCGGTAGTTCCAATGTACTCCGTCCCCTTAAAAGCCATATGCTCAAAAATGTGGGCGATTCCTGTCTGGCCCACAGGTTCGTCAACGCCTCCAACACTCACATGAGTGTAAAAACTGGCAACGGGTGCATCATGGCGTTCAATGATGATGAAGTGCATGCCATTTTTGAGGGTAAATTCAGTAACCTTTTTTTCGAAGTCTTCAACATTTTGTGCTTTTGAAAACCCGATAAACAGAAGATTACACATCAGAGCTAAGAGAAGTGCTCCGTTTAGATATCTAACTCGCATGGTTATTCTGGTTTGTTAAGATTGAGAGTGAATAGTCTTTGTAGCATTAGTGTAAAACTAACATTTAGCCAACTGTTGAACAAACGGCAACATTAAACGAAAGGGTATAAGAAATGTTAAGCTAAGCGCAGATTCGGACAAATAGCTTCAGTATATTAGAGGTTAATTGAAATTTGAATTTCAAGGGATATTGAAAAATCTCCAAAGCATCTAAACATCCGATACATGTATTTTGAACAGATTTTTGAAGAGAAACTGGCACAATATGCTTATCTGATTGGTTGCCAGGCCACAGGTGAGGCAATAATTATCGATCCCATGCGCGACATTGATCGCTATATTGAGATAGCCGCTAAAAATAACTTAAAAATTGTTGCTGCAGCCGAAACCCACATTCATGCCGATTATCTCTCCGGCATGCGTGAATTCGCCGAAAGAGGAGTAAGGGTTTATGTTTCTGATGAAGGAGATGCAGACTGGAAATATGAATGGGTAATTGGAAGTAAGTATGATCATGTTTTACTCAAGGACCAGGATTCCTTTAAAATCGGGAACATTATATTCAGAGTACTGCATAGTCCGGGACACACTCCTGAACACATCAGCTACCTGGTAGCAGACGGAGCTGCAACCGATGAGCCTATGGGTATTCTCTCCGGAGATTTCATTTTTGTAGGTGATGTAGGCCGGCCGGACCTCCTGGAAACCGCTGCCGGACAGGAAGGTGTTATGGAGGATTCTGCCCGGGTTCTTTTCAAATCCCTGAAAAAGTTCATGGATCTGCCGGATTATATGCAGGTTTGGCCAGGGCATGGTGCCGGTTCTGCCTGCGGAAAAGCACTGGGTGCGGTTCCGGATTCAACGGTAGGCTATGAACAGCGTTTCAATGGTTCAATTAGAGCAGCTTCCAGTGAAGAAAATTTTGTGAACTATATACTTGAGGGGCAACCTGAGCCTCCTTTGTATTTTGCCAGGATGAAGCGAGACAATAAGCTCGGCCCCAAAGTACTGGGTGAAATTCCTGAACCGGAGAGAATCTCAATCCAAGAAATCACCGAAAAGGAGAATGCCGTTATCATCGATACCAGAGAGCGGTTAAAATACATGGAGAAACATATTCCTGGTTCCATATATGCACCGGTTAATAAAGCATTTAATACAGTGGCAGGTTCATTTATCACTGAGGATGAGCACATTTATCTGATCGTAGATGAGAATCAGTTGGAAGAAGCTGTGCTGGATCTTATCCGTATTGGCTTGGATAATGTGATGGGTTTTGCAACAACTGAAGAAATGAACAATTACATCGGGGAGACCGCCACCACTCCGGTCTACACTTTTGACGATATCGAGAAACTGGCTGATAAAGAGAATTACCAGATTCTGGATGTGCGCAAGAAAACAGAATTTGACGAAGGACATGTATCCGGTGCCTCAAATATTGCTCATACCCGACTGCTGGAGCGATATAATGAGCTTCCCAAAGATAAACCCATTATTACATACTGCAGGACCGGAGCCAGAGCATCGGCAGCTGTTTCACTGCTGGAGCAAAAAGGATATACAGTGTATCATATCAATGATGAAATTGAACCATGGCTTGAGTCAGCTAATGTAAAAGCGGGCTGAGTCAATGTGGTGGGCCTGGCTAGGAGCACTCTTAATCGGTTTATCCCTGGGCCTGCTGGGATCGGGAGGTTCTATACTTACCGTGCCCATTCTGGTTTATGTACTGGATGAGCCGGAGAAAATCGCCATAGCTGAATCACTGGCCATTGTTGCATTCATAAGCTTTGTGGCCTTCATTCCCTATGCAGTAAAAAAACAGGTTCACTGGCGCAGTGTCATATTTTTCGGCATACCTGGTGTTGCCGGAACCTATGGTGGAGCAGCCCTTTCCGAATTTCTCCGCGGATCCACCCAGTTGGTCATTTTTGCTGTAGTGATGTTGCTTGCAGCCGGTTTAATGATCAGGGGTAAGAATTATGAGAAAGTTGAAAATCCGGATAAACCCCGGCATCCGGTTGCATTGATCATTCTTGAAGGACTGGCAGTTGGTGTAGTAACAGGCTTGGTAGGGGTTGGAGGTGGGTTCCTCATCATACCAGCACTGGTTATCCTTGGCGGACTGAACATGCGCCTGGCTATTGGAACCAGTCTTCTGATCATTACCATGAAAAGCCTGGCTGGATTCTATAAATATGTTGACATCCTTCAATACACAGAGTATCAGATAGACTGGCGAATAATCATCATATTCAGTCTGATTGGTGCTGCAGGAAGTCTGATTGGGAAAAAGGCAGGCGAGTACATTTCTCAACCTATGCTTAAAAAAGTGTTTGGGTATTTTCTCATAATCATGGGCGTGTACATATTTTATTCGAATACACTGGGATAGGTAATCAAATGCTAATGTAGAGAATCAACATTTCGCTCAGCTTTTGGCTATATTTGGAACTCTCAAATCCGAATTCGCTTTTACAACTGCGGTCAGTATGCAGTCGCCGACCTTTGAAATAATTGTTTAATTAACAATCTGTTATAACCATGACTGAAGACTTAATGACATTTCCGATACAGAAAACTGAAAACAGCAGAATTAATGAGGTTAACTTCGATGACCTTAAATTCGGAAAAGTTTTTTCGGATCATATGTTTGTCATGGATTATGAGGATGAAAAATGGCAAAACCCCCGAATAGAGGCTTTTGGGAGCTTTGGAGTAACACCGGCAATGAGTGTGTTTCATTATGGGCAGGCTATTTTTGAAGGAATGAAAGCTTTTTATGTAGATGAGAAGAACTTCAATATTTTTCGTCCCGAAGTTCACCATGAAAGAATGGTAAACTCAGCAGATCGCCTTTGTATGCCGGCACCTGATCGCGATTTGTTTATTTCAGCACTCAAAGAGTTAATAAAGCTGGATTTTAAATGGGTGCCCAAAAAGCATGGCACTGCCCTTTATCTGCGCCCCTTTATTATTGCCACCGATGATGTGATTGCCGCCAGGGCATCAGAAAGTTATCGGCTTTTTATCATCACCTCGCCGGTGGGTGCTTATTATGCCGAAGGATTCAACCCGGTCAAACTGATCACTACCCAAAAATATGTTAGAGCAGTGGAAGGCGGAACCGGCTTTGCAAAAGCGGCTGGTAATTATGCTGCAAGTTTTCTGCCAGCTCAGAAAGCCAGAAAAATGGGCTTTACCCAGGTACTGTGGCTGGATGCCAAGGAACATCGGTTTATAGAAGAAGTGGGCACAATGAATATTCACTTTATAATCGAGGGAAAACTCATTACGCCTAAACTAACCGGTTCCATATTACCAGGGGTAACCCGGCGATCAGTTATCCAATTAGCCAGAGAATGGGGGATGGAAGTGGAAGAACGCCCCATTTCGATTGATGAAGTCATGGAAGCGCATGAAAATGGTACACTGGATGAAGTGTTTGGATCAGGTACAGCCGCTGTGATTTCACCTGTGGGCACCATAGAGCATGAAGGCAAACAAATTACCATTACGGAAGGTAAAGTGGGGCCGATGGCTTCCAAATTCTTCAAGGCCATAACAGATATTCAGTATGGTAATGTGGAAGATGAGCATAACTGGGTGATGAACGTCAATATTCAGGATTAAAATTTGCTGAATGTCCTGTTTATAGCATTGGGGGGTGCAATTGGTTCGGTTAGTCGCTATCTGGTCTCCAGGATCTTTTCAGACTTCGAACAACCTTTTCTGTACTTACTGGGTACGGTGTCCGTAAATATTCTTGGCTGCTTTCTGTTTGGTTTGATTGCAGGTTCGATGGAAACCCGGGGTCTTATCAATGAGCATTTGCGCTCTTTTTTGCTGGTTGGATTGATGGGTGGATTCACCACCTTCTCAGCTTTTGGCGCTGAAACTTTTTTCCTAATAGAAAAAGGAAACATCCATCTTGCAATAATAAATATCCTTTTTCAGGTAACCATAGGTGTTTTGGCCGTTTGGGCAGGCTTGTCTCTGGCTGAAAAAATCTGATCAGTAACCCCTCTCCCTATTCACCTTATGGAGTGGGTCCATCCCCGAAACGACCCTTTTGTAGTTTTCAATAATCAATTCTGCTGCTTCATTAGGATCCGTTAAAGCAGCAATGTGTGGAGTAATTGTGACTTCATTTCTATTCCAGAATGCGTGGTTTTCAGGAAGAGGTTCTGTATGGAATGTATCCAGTACAGCCTCTTTAATTAAACCGATATCCAGCGCATAAATCAGATCTTCTTCAACCAGATGAGAACCTCTGCCAATATTGATTAGATAAGCTGGCTGCTCAAGCTGTTTAAAATGGTCCAGGTTTAGGATGCCGTCCGTTTCACTGGTCAAAGGAAGAGCACAAACTAAAACACTGCTTTCCCTTAAAAAACCCGACAGCGAAGAAGCTCCTGCAAAATGCTTTACACCTGGAGTATGTCGCTCTGATAACGCCCATGTATTGACCCGGAATTCATTGTTGACCAGTACTTCAGCGATGGCAGTTCCTGTTTGCCCAGCTCCCATAATGCCTACACTAAGATGTTTTTTTTGCAATGGTTCTAACTGTCTCCATACATGAGCAACATTCTGCTTTAAATATTCCCTGTATTTTCTCTGTATGATCAGACACATCAACAAAACATAATCAGCCATCTGCCTGCTGAGGGAAGGAAGAACCATTCGGCATAGTTTCACATCAGGCAGGCCAGGGTCTGCTAATAGGTAATCAGCACCTGCACCATAAGACATTACACATCTAAGGTTAGGAAAAGACTCAAGCGCTCCGGAAGAATGATTCCAGCATACTGCCATTTGAACTGCATTTTTATCAGAAATTGCAGGCCAGAGATCAACATTTATACTCTCATCGATACTTTGAATAGTGTTCTTTAGAGTTGTGAAATCCTTTGATTTAGAAAGTAAAAGTATGGACATCGGAATGATTTATAGGAGGATTATTATTATGCTTTGCATTGTAAGTTAACTCACCTCACAGGTATGTGGTATCTGATTTTAATAACCTTACTGGGCTTTTGCATGATGGAGATTTTATCCTACTGTCTTCATCGTTTTCTATTTCATGGGCTTCTATGGAATATTCATGAAAGCCATCATAAACCCAATCATGGAATATTTGAACTAAACGATGTTTTTTCATTGGTTTTTGCGGGTATAGCTATTTCGCTCATGATTTATGGTGCTGAGCATATGAGAACAGAGCCATATTTTGGTCTCGGTCTTGGGGTCACTATCTACGGCATACTGTATTTTATTATTCACGATCTCTTTGCTCATAAGCGATTTATGCCTTTCAAGAGTGACAACAAAATCCTGAGACTTATTAGAAGAGCCCATCAAAATCATCATCAGGACGTGGGGAAAAAAGGACAGGAACCATATGGATTATTTCTTTTCCCTTACGACAAGTATCCGAGAAGGGAAAGAAAGAGTAGCTAAGCTGAAATCGCTTTCAAAGCAGCTCTCATTTGGTCAAAATGCCTTCTTTGATGGGCCTCGAGTATAGCAAATGCTGCATTAGCATCCATTGGTACCAGTGGAAACTCCGGGTTCTTGAATTTGAGTTTATCCAAAACCAGGTGTTCAATTTGCGATTTTTTTAACAGTTCCAGTATCTCATCCTGTATACTCAGAAAGTTCTGAACAATCTGCTCACGATCCATCCCCTCTAAGGGTGTGGGTTTCAACTTACTGTACGTTGGAATCTTTCGCTTTGCCTCGGGTTTGACTAAATCAAGAAAGCGTCTCATAAAGAAACCAAGCTTAAAGGGTTCGCCACCATATTTGAGTGTGTCAGGTGCTTGTTCAATAGCTTTTGTGAGAACGGGAAGGTACACTTCCGCTGTCAGGTTAAGATGTTGAATTAATTCTCCAACGCACCATTTACCTGTTTGCGGGGATGTGCTGAATTGAGGGTTATCAATTTTCTGATCCAGTTTTTTTATGAAAGTTTTGGCATCCTGAAATTGTCGGATATAGTAATCATATGTATACATTGTTCAACGCTCTCCTTTCCATTCAGCATAAAACTCTTCGAGGAAAGATTCCATAAAAGTGTGTCTGTGATTGGCAATTTTCTTTGCAGTTTCGGTATGTAATCTGTCTCTGATCAGCAAAAGCTTTTCGTAAAAGTGATTTATAGTAGGGCTTTTTGTTTGCTGATATTCTTCGAATGAAGCATGCATCTTCGGGTTTACTCCAGGATCATAAATTTCGCGGTTTTTGAACCCCCCATAGGCAAATGTACGCGCTATCCCGATGGCACCTATAGCATCAAGACGATCTGCATCCTGCACAATCTTACCTTCAATACATAGCTCATCATCAGCTACTTTCGCACCTTTGAAAGAAATTTTTGGGATGATTGAGCAAACTCTTTCTACAATCGTAGGGTCAATATGAATAGATTTCAGCCATTCTCGGCTGATTTCAGCCCCTTTAAACAAATCGCCATCATTGAATTTATGATCAGCAATGTCGTGCAGTAATGAGGTTAATTCTACAATTAAGGGATCTGCCTTTTCACTACTGCATATATGCAGTGCCAGATTTCGAACCCTGTGGGTATGCCACCACCCGTGACCTGTGCTGCCTTCATTGAGGTTTTTCCTGACAAAGGATTCCGTTTTGGCAATTTGTTCAGCAGAAGTCATGATCCTTCAGAAAGTTGTTGATGAACTTTTTTGATTTTCTTCTGTGCACTTAAAACCTGTTCATAAATTCGATGATCTTCTTCCGCCAATTCAATAATAATTTCAGTGCTATTCCGAATAATCTTTTCGTCATAGACTGAATTATTGCCAAAGACCAAAACATCAATTCCGGCTAAAAGGGCCTGTCGGATAGTTGTTTTAAGGTCATATTCCTCTCGGATTGCATCCATTTGTAGATCATCAGAGAAAATGAGACCAATGAAACCCAGACTGTCTCTCAGTTGCTTTTGAATCACGGATTCAGATAAAGTAGCAGGCCATCTTTTATCTAATTGATTATTATAGATATGAGCTGTCATTATTCCAATATTCTGATATTGATCGACTAATTTTTGGAAAGGAAGCAGCTCTAAATTAGTCCAGTATTCCGACACATTTACAACTCCAAGGTGTGAATCTTCATGTGAGCTGCCATGTCCCGGAAAATGTTTGAGTACAGGCAGAATATGGTATTTTGAATAGGCTTCAATTGCGCTTGATGCATATTTTATGACCGTATCCGGCTGAACTCCAAAACTGCGTTCAAGTTTACCAATTATTGGATTATCAGGATTGATATTTAAGTCAACAACGGGCGCAAAGTTTACGTTAAAGCCATATTCTGAAAGTACTTTTGCCTGATTATTGTAAAGGGAATCAGAGTACCTTCTGCTGAAACTAGCTGCAATTTTTGCCTGAGAGGGAAGAACCGAAAAACCATTTCTGGCTTTGAGTCGATTTACTTTGCCCCCCTCCTGGTCCACTGCTATTAATAGGGGTTCAGAATAAGCTTTCTTTAACTCAGTAGTTAATCGTTTAAGCTGTTCAGGTTCTGTAATATTCCGGCCATAGGATTTACTTGGAACATCGTAATCAAAAAGGATTACCCCCCCAACTCTGAATTTAATGAGATCTTGTATCAGAGTATTGTTTCTGTCTATTTCGACTCCTCTGAAACCCACCATCAAAACTGAAGCTGCCTGAGAGTAACTTAATTTAGGATTAGTTGGCTCTTCAATAGTTTCACAAGGAAATTGCAGCAGTAGGCTGAATAAAATAAGTTTAGCTGTTATTTGACCTGAATTATGTGTCATTGTGGGTTAAATATGAGAAAATATTAATGTAATTAATGCCTGATAAAGCGGTCTTTTTAAGTGTGAAAAGGGAAAGATTTAGTTATTTCCTGATTCTGGAGTAAATATTGGTTCAGTTCCTGAGCTTTTGTATTGGATTAACTGAATTTATGGATAAAAAAAATGTAACATCGAACAGTGAACTAACTCTTATGTACAATACGCATCGAAATTTGGCTGTATCACTACATTGGTTCGAAATAAAGAAATAATAATTTGGCAGTAGTGATTATTTGGATGGGACATAATGGTTGGTAATCAGAAAGACAGACAGAAATGATTGAAAGTAATGTAAAAAATGATCTTGAGAGAAAGATCGACTTATACATCAACGGTAAGTTAACTACTGAAGAAATTGACGATTTGTGGTCAGACTTAATTCAGGATGACTACTACCTTGACTATACTAAGACCTTCGCCAATCTCAAGGATCTTATTGAATCAAAACGAAACGAAAGTGAGACTACCAAACCATCACGACTTAGATTGGTTGCGGGTTATGCATCCGTTGCAGCTGTAGTAGCTCTCATTGCATTAATTGGGATTATCAACTTCAGCAATAATCAAAATGCTTCGTTTGATGCCTTAAGTAATATTCCTCTCGATACATACAGAAGTGCAGAAGGAGTCATTAATGAAGAAATGACGGATGCCCGAATTCAGGAGGCCATTGAATTAGCCAACCGGGGTGAAGTTGAAACAGCATTGAATATGCTGAATGAGGAGCTGGACAATACTAATGATGATACAAGAATAGCAAAGATAGGTTTGAGCCTTGGAGCTATTCAGTACAACAATGGCGATTATCTCAGTTCAATTGGAAGTTTTGAGTTGACAGTATCTCAACCTGATATCGAGGTTTTGACTTTAGAAAAGGGGTATTTCTATCTTGGTAATGCTTACTTTCAGGTTGATCTAAATAATAAAGCCAGAGACGCATTTCTGAAGGCTTACAATCTGAACGGACAATACAGACGAGTGGCAAAAAGCTACCTGGATGTCATGTCACTTACTGATTAATAAAGTTCAGCTTTTTGTTGACTGCGTTGCCAACGAGCGATTAATAAGCTGCTAATTAGAAGCAACGTTATAATTGGTAAGATTCTGGCAGATTGTGTTTGCGAGTTGAATACAGGTGTTGGATTTCCCATCAACATATAGACGCCCCAATAATGAGGATCAGCACTACCTTTTCTAAGCTGATTCAATTTGGCATCGCGAAGAGCCTCTGATTTTGATTTACCTTTAGAGAGTTCCTGATAAAAGTCCGCAGCAAAATCAGCTGCAACTACATCATTTACTGGCCAAAGATTTAAAATCAATGACTTAGCGCCGGCATACCTGAGAGCGCGATTGATCCCCATTATCCCAGTTCCCTGCATATAGTTTCCTGAACCTGAACTGCAGGAATTCAGGAATACAAGTTCACTCCTTAGATTTAGATTGTAAAGTTCATAAGCGTAGACAATACCATCATCACCCGCTAATGTAGTATCATAGCCAGTATTAAAATAAAGCGTTGAGTAAAGAGGATCTTTATCAGATACTTCGCTGTGTGTTGCCAGGTGAAGTACTTTAGAACCTGGAGCTATTTCAAAGAATGTAGATTTCGAAGCCTCTTTACCAGCACTAAGTGCCTTTCGGTCTACGTTTCCCAATCTGTTATTAATTGAAGTTATTTCTTCTTCGGCAAAAGGTAATGGGACTAGTGACTTAGAGGAAATATGATCAAAGTTAGCTACTCCAAAAGCACTTATGTTTGTGGCAAAACGACTGTTTTGTTCCCTGTCATTTTCAAAAAATTCTTTTATCGATGTAAAATAACTCGTGTGATAATTTTCAATGAGATATCTGGCTGACCCAAAAGAGTAAAAATTATCAGGCTTATTTGTGGGTAGAATATCAAGTGGTATTCTTAACAGCCTGCTATCTGGGAATATGATAAGTTCAGTGATATTATCAGGTATATCCTGAAGTTCAAGGTGTTGATATATCTGAAATAATCCATTTAGGTCGGATTTTTGCTTGGAAAGCCCAGCGGCAACAGTGTCGTATAATGCTGAAGTCTCTTCATCTAATTCAAGCTTATCTATCGTTATATCATGATTTGAAATAGTGGTTTTATACAGAGCATTGTCAAGTTCCGTAAAATGTAAAATTGCCTGACCCTTTCTAAGCTTACGATTTACTGCCCAAACTGGTACTGTTTTGGAATTCATTGAAGAACTTAGCTGATTCCGGAGTTCACTAAGCCTGAGTGATTTTCTGTCAATCTCAGTCTGAATATTAATTTTTTCATCACTACTGGCAGTTAGGAGCTTTTTTCTCAGGGTGCTGAGCTCTTGATTAAGCTTGTTTTTTACTTCAATATCCTCATCAGAAAGTTTAGATGAAGCAATAAGGGGATTACTAAAGTAATTTGCATCGTTGATTGTCTTTGCTTTGTCAAGATATTGTAGAGCAGCATAGAAATTTTCTGATTTGATGTGCTCATCAACAACAGCCTGAAATATGTCGTAATATTCTTTTTCAAGATTCCAGTAACCACCTTGTGATATCGTTGAATTTTTAGCTCTCTCCATCACCTGATCAGCAAGATCCGAGATCAATTTTATTTTCTCAGAGCTTTCTGTGGTCACCACCTTAGCGTACTTGAACCTAATTAAATTTAGAAAATCGACCTGACTTAGGTCATAGGTATCAAGTGTGGTAATGATAGCTTTGGTTCGACTTACATTTCCTGATTTTAGAAATATATATGCCAAATCGATCTGGGCTTGTAAGTAGTATTTTTGACTGGATTGCTCCTTAGAAAGATTACTAACCTGATTCAATAATGCTATAGCTTCATCAAACATCATAGACTCTTCATAGAACTTAGCTTTGATGTTTAGGAGATTGATGTAATCGTAAAAATTTTCCTCGGAAGTAACTAATTTTAATGCTTTATCAACATTCGTAAGAGCCAAATTCAAGTTCCGATCTGATTCCCAGTAAAAATCGCCAAGAGATCTGTACAGTGCACTGAGTTCTCTTTTATTATTAGAGATTGCATTTGTTACTTCTTTAGCTTTGTTGATGTAATCAAGAGCAAGTTTCCAATTGGAAGTGTATTTATGATATATGTGTAAGTTTCTGTAGATATTTAGAAGAGCATATATATCATTATAAAGAATAGCATTTTTTTCAGCTGATAATTGGAATTCTAAATATTTAGAATATTTTCCTAGACTATAGTAAGCTATTGCAATTTCATTTTCAATATTATCAATTGGAGCTTCTATCTCATATAAATCAATGAGTATTCCTAGTGATTTTTCGTACTTGCCAAGTTTGTAGTATTCTTTAGCACGTATATAGTCATATTGATAAACTGAACTTAGATTTAATATTGATGAAGTTTTTAATGCTTCACTCTCAATAAACTCAATTAGCCGACTGCTATTATTTAACTGAACTAGTGAATAAACAATTTGTTTATTTACTCTGTCCCTAAAATTATGTAGTGGTAAAAGATCAAAATCAATTATATTAATGAACTGAATTGCTTGACTATATTTATCTTCTTGATAGTTTTTATAAAAAGATAGTAGATTAGAGTATAAATTAGATTGATCAAGCTTTGTAAAATTACCAATATCAATGTCTTTTAAGTCTTTATTACTATTGATGTATATAAGCTGAAAAATAGAAAAAAAACTAATTTCAATATCTTCAATTTTATTGTTCTCTATAGAAGAAGCCAATATATTAATATCATTTAATGATTTTAAACTTAGATCAATATTATCTATGTATTCGTGTTCACATATAATATTTATTAAATAATCGTAATTATGAGTTTCATGGAAAAGACTATCATTTAATTCTATGTAGTTTGCACATATGTCAGTTTTGATAGTATTTTTAGTATTATAACAAGTACTCCATAATTCTTTGGGTGAGTATTGTAGATTAATATCTGTTTGTTCAAATGCCTGTGACCCATACTCAGAATATACACTTTGTGTACTAAGAATTATTAGTATAAAAACTAGTAACAACTTCAATTAATTATCAATCAGGTTTTTTCATTTCTTCATTAGCTGATCCCATTCCATCGTTACCGTTAAACACGGTTGGAGGAGTCGTTTGTTCAACAGTCGGTTCATCGGCCAGTGTATCGTTGAGTCCGGCGTCGGTAACGCTGGCACAACCGAATCCAAGGCTGAGGATGGCAACAAGAGCGAGGGTAGATTTGAGAGATTTCATAAGTACCAAAATTTTTATGAGAATTATTCTTTAGTCGGGTTTTTTCATTTCTTCATTTGCTGATCCCATTCCATCGTTACCGTTAAACACGGTTGGAGGGGGCGTTTGTTCAACAGTCGGTTCATCGGCCAGTGTATCGTTGAGTCCGGCGTCGGTA
>CAYPTY010000024.1:0-33834 GCA_964413935.1 uncultured Balneolaceae bacterium
GTAATCAGGGTTTTCATCTTTGATTTGAATTGCAAGCTCAGTGGCCCGTTCAAAATCCCGTAGACCAATATATGAGTGAATTTGTCCGGCAATACCCATCAGACTATTTGGATCGATTTCCCTGAACTGGTTAAAGTAATCCAACTGTTTTTCATGCTTTTCTAAGTAGAACCAGCACCAGCCTGCAAATCGTTAAGCTACACCAGGAGCATTTTCTCCCCCAACTGCTATTGACTTCTCAAGGTACGGGAGAGCTAATCCCGGATTACCGGTATCAAAATAATTTCTGCCTAGCATCATTTGAATTTCAGGATGATCAGGTAGATGCTGAATGGCATCCATTAATACTTTTCGAATCATCCCATGGCGCCATTTTGCACGATAAGCTGCTACTTCCCAATCATATGCATCAAAAAATGTAGGATCGGCTAACCTTGCTTTATTTTCATACACAATTACACTATCAAAGAAATTTTCTGTCCCTTCTTTTCTGTATTCCCCAACAAAAGCCTGACCAATCTTATGATAAGCCATGGCATGCTCAGCATCAATGTCGATGGCTTTCTTATACATAGAAATGGCTTTTTTACCATCATTCTTCGCAATCAGACTATCCCCTTGTTTTATATAATATTCAGTACTCAGATCTTGTGCTACTGTGTGTATTGAACTAAACCCAACCAAAATGAGAAGTACTGCTAACTGTTTCATATTCCCTTTATTTATTCTTTGACTCTTGTAGTAAATACATCTTAATCCCAGTCCAAACATAATTAATCAATCCCAGTCCAAACATAATTAATCAATTAAATAGAGCACAATTATTTAGCATATGTGTTGCTCCAACATGTTTTCATTGACTGCCTTCACTCTGCCAACTACATTTGGTATTACAGTAACCATTGGAGGGATATATGAAAATAGGACTTATCGGATCCGGAGCCGTGAATCAGGCTCTGGCCAAAGGCTTTCTGAAACACCATCATGAGGTGATGATTGCTTCACGTTCTGCTGATAAAAGAGGAGAACTGAAGCACGAAATCGGCGGACTCATGCAGACCGGAAATTTTGAAGAAACCGCCGCATTCGGACATATTCTGGTGCTGGCTGTGAAGGGAGAGGCAGCCCTGAATGTGGTCAAAGGCATTCCGGCCGAGCATCTGGCCGATAAAACCATTTTGGATGCCACCAATCCCATTGATGAGTCATCCAACGCAAATGGAATGCCTGAACACGGGGTTCTTACCTATTTTTCAGACATCAACCGATCCCTGATGGAGGATTTACAGGATGCAGTTCCGGAGGCCCATTTTGTGAAATGCTTCAGTCAGGTGGGCTCAGCGCTTATGGTAAATCCGGATTTCGGAGGAAACAGGCCCACCATGTTTATCTGTGGGAATGCAGATGCTGCCAAAGAAGAAGCACGCGTAATCCTGGATCAATTTGGATGGGAAGTCTATGATATGGGATCGGTTAAAGCAGCCCGGGCCATTGAGCCCCTGGCCATGCTCTGGTGTATTCGCGGATTCGCCGAAAACAAATGGGATCATGCCTTTCATTTGTTGAAACCTGGTGAGGGATAATCAGTGAAGTGCTTAAAACGGCTCAAGCAGACTACCTAAGGGCAGTCAGGCCTGCCCCGATTCTATCGGGGATTGTGGCATTCCCTCACCCCCATTGTCTGTCATTCCACTTCAGTGTAATCCGTAGTAGTATAGCCATCACCCTCACCCCCCTTTGTCTGTCATTCCACTTCAGTGGAATCCGAAGTAGCATAGCCCCATCCCCGGCTCAGACTCCACATGCCTGTGGAGTGACAGATGAATAATAATGGCGCAAGCAGCCTGCCCCGATTCCATCGGGGCTTGTATCATTCCCTCACCCCCTTTGTCTGTCATTCCACTTCAGCGGAATCCGTAGTAGCCTAGCCCTCTCCCCAGCCCAGACTCCACATGTCTGTGGAGTGACAGCTTAGCTCGTTCCGAAGCTCTGCTTCGGAACGCCCTGCTCACGAGCGGTAGTTCCAATGACCTTGTTCATTCTCCTGACCCTGTACTCAGGTAATAGGTCACACAGCGGAGCAGTGTGACGAAGAAGATTTCTACTTAAGCACCTTTTGAAAAATTCCAATAACCCTAAAATTACTCAGCTCATCCTCTTTAAGTTCAATATCTGAATAGGCCTCATCATAAGATCGAGGTTTCAAAATGATAGATTGATGCCTCCATCCATCTTCATCTTGATACTTTTTACTCTCATATTCTTTAACAGAATAGTACGATCCAAAGTCCTGGTCTTTGAAATTGGTATTCTCTACGAGAACAATTTGACCGTTTCGTGAACCCCCTGTATACTTTTTAAAAAGACAAATCGCACCATTTGGGATTATCTTATTCATCGATTCACCAACCACTTTGCAGGCAAACAAGTGCTCATCTGGCTTTATACCTTCAGGTACTCTAATCCAATCTTTATCCTGAACATCCTGAATATCACCAAAGCTACCTGCTGCTACTTTTAAATCATATAATGGGACAGAGTTTTCATAAGGAATTATTTCTTCTTCCTGCCTAATGGAATACATTTTGACAGAATCATGCTTGTATTTTGGGATATGTGATTCAAAGTACTTTTTTAGCTCCGGATCACAGACATACACATAAGTGCCTCTGATACCTCGTAGTAGTATTGTTGTATAGATGTTTGTGATGAATGCTTTAAGTTCTTCAGAGTCTTTGATGGACTGCTTGCCGTTTTTATCGTAGTAGTTTTCCTCTTTGATTATGATCTCATTTTTGACCGGATCGTAAGAGATTTCATTTCCGAAAATGATTCCTGCATAATTTAAATCGTAGCCTTGTGTGGTATGTATGCAACCAACTTCTTCTACCGAGTTATCTGAATTAATCCAATCTTTTGATGTACTGTTCCATCTTAGATGTACACCATCGATGTTTATGTCATACAATTCCGGTTTTTTTTTCGATAGCCATTCCCAGGAATAGCCGGCAATGAGTCTGGACAGACCCTTTTCCTCATTCCTCCTCTTAATTTGCGCAATCATCTCTTCAAGCGAATCGAATAAGGTGAATTCGTACTCTTTTGAGTTGAAAACCGGGGAAGCGCTATTCAAAGAGCCTCCAAGAAGTGAATCTATATACTTAACATAGTCATTACCCCCTCTGACCCTGAACTGTGACTTTAATGTTAAGACTGAGGTGTCTTTATTTGCCTTGAATTTATCAAAGTCTTCTTTTCTGGTGTCCGATGGCTTAATAGACTGTCCATCATCGTAGAAGAGAATTGTGTTAGACGACTGCATGCATATCCAGTCCAGTTCACTGCAATTGTTTTTATCCAGGCCCAGGACTTCACATGCATTGTCGAATGCTTTATAATAGGCGCCAAGGTTCACTCTTCTTCGCAGTCGGTGTGCCTCATCAACAACAAGTAAATCATATTTTGATCTGCTCACTTCTGCAGGTCCGATCACCATACTGCCACTCAATCCTTTAATATTTTTAAAAACCTTTTTTAGCGTGGACCTGAAAGATGACATCGGTACAACCAGTGCCATTTTAGGTTCGGGAAATTTTTCCCTGATTTTTTCAACAAGTTGAATAAAGCTTTTTTCTTCTGTGCCAAACTCTTTAAAACTAAAATCCCCTAACTCACTGCTAAGCATCTTAAAAAGAAATATTGCCAGGATCGTTTTACCTGTACCTGCCCCACCTTCCACTACTGTATTCTTAAATTTACCTGTGGCCAGGCTTTCAAGAATTTGATGAAGGCCTTGACTCTGCTCTACCGTAAGGCTTTTGTATGGCGAGTATTTAAATAAATCTGAATTATCAATGTGCTCTAAAGAGTGTTTCGTAATACCTTCTGCGCGCAGCTGATTCCAGACCGAATCAAAGATGTCCCGGTAAACTTCCTTTTTCTGGTAATAGTTATGATTTGCAAGTCCAAGGTTTCCGTTTAGCAGTTGGTAAACATTATCACCAGACATGTACTTGATAAGATTTGATTCAATGTCTAGTGTTGCTGATTTATTGAACTTATCACTGGTTATGAGGTGAACGGATGTCAGTTTACTTTTTTTCTTATGCTTTAAATGAGTACTCAATCGAGCATAAGCATCCGTAGTTTCTCCTACATAGGCCGTTTTTGTTTTACCATCACTTAAGATGTAAACCAGGGGCCAAAAATCTTTGGCATAATGATTTGTATTGAAATTTTCGAACAGTGAAGGTTCAAAATAAAACTGCTCTACCTTGACCTGGGGTGAAATCATTACAGCTCATTATATTTTTTCGCTGTTCCTTTCGCCTTATCAACGGGATACTTTTCGCCGTTTCTCTTGATTTTTTCAAAAAGCATCTCTCTCACGTCAAAGCCGTACTTGTCGGCCAGCAAAAAGGCATAGGCTAAAATGTCGGCCAACTCTTCTTTTACTTTTTCCGGATCAGCCTCATTGGCAGGTTTCCATAAAAAGTTTTCTAATAGTTCACCGGCTTCGATACTAAGAGCAAGGGACAAGTCCTTGGGATTGTGGAATTGCTCCCAGTCTCTGTCATTTCGGAATTTGATTAATGCATCAGTAATTTCTTGTATGTCACTCATAATTAATAAATAATTAATACAACGGTTTGCGGTTTTACCGACTTGGCTTCATTGGCTTGTAATGTAGTTAAACCATATACTTTTTATAAGCTTACAGTTCTTGAATTTGCAAATAGTGGCCAAGTCCGCGTTGAAACCGTTGTTAGTGCAAATTTAGTAGTGGCTTTGATGTTTCAATTCATCTCCTTCCATATAATATTCTTGTCCAACACTAATAAAATTAAGCTGCAAGCGATTCAAAGCTTTTGGATTATATACTGCTGTAAGATCGTTGCCAACTACGTTTGGCATATTATAAATGTCTACTATAGAATATAAAATGCCTGAAATATGTGAATATTTTTCTGTTAAGAAGTTGACAAATCGAATTTCTTCTTTGTTTGGGTTTTGAGTAAATGAATTCTCTTTATAATAGGAGTTGGTGAAACAGTTACTCGGTTTGTCGAAAGAAAAAGTTAAGTCGCCTATACCAAACAAACACCTAACAATACGAAGAACAGTTTGATCTGTGACGGAAAGAGGAACATTTTTACCATTTAAAGCAATCAATGTAATATCGTTTTCACCAATAATTCCTTGGCTTTGGTATTCTTTGAACTTTTGCTGTTTGTAATTGATGGCGCTTGTAAGTCTTAACATTATTTGATCTTCAGGTACAGTTTGTACTTCCTCAATTTCTTTTATAATGACTTCATTTTGCCCAGTTCCAGAACCAACAGTGACAGCTTCAATCCATATGTTTTGATTCTCTTTTTTAATGAATAAATCTGGACCCCTCGACTCTTGGTATTCTCTTTCCGATCTTTTTGCTAAATTTTTGTTCTGTGATAAAAGAGCGTCACATAGATACATTTCCCAGAAACGAGCATGAAAATGCTCAGAAGCTTTTTGTGGTAAATCTTTATCTAAATATCGACAAGTTCTATTATAGAGATTCTCTATATAACAGTGATAATCTTGATTCTGCGAATATTCTCGATTCTTTATGTCTTTATAAAGAGGATCTTTTATTTCGTTATCTGAAATCGAAAAAAAAGTCATCTGAGAATTTAATTTGCACTAACTAGCTTATATGTCGACATCCATCCCCCATACCATACCAAAACATAGACTTATACTCAACTTTTATTCCAGCCTCGCCCCTCAAAATCCATAAACTCGGATTGAAAGAAAAGGATATCTCCCAGTTGCTGCTCCATCTCAAAATAGAGGGCATAAATATCCTCAAATTCATCGGCCTCACACTTCACCATGGGATACACCCGGCTTTTGGTGCGGATTTCAAGGGTGTACCACTCTGCTTGCCTGGTTCCGAACTCAAATAAAACCGGTCCGCTTTCCGCATTGGTCAGGATCACCACCAGCAATTCTGAAAAATCGAATCTAAAGCGCTTAATACGAACATAACTTGCAATCAGTAGATATTGCCTGACCTCGTTATTCGCATAATCGAACACAAACTCTTTTTTGGTAAAAAGGCGCACCAGAATAGCGGAGGCGAAAATCCAGAGAAATACCGCGAAGAAGATACCCAGCAGCAGGCAGGTGAAAAAGGCGAGGAAATCGATCAGGGTGAAAGAAGCTTCCGTCTCCACCCGAACCTGCTGTCCGATCTTCTCAATTTTATAGCGCATCTGGGATCAGGTTTGCAAAACACCCGTCTTAAACTCAGGAATTTCCGGATTCAGGTTGGCGCAATGGATAGCACTTGAAATTCGCTCCCGGGTATCTTCCGGCAAAATGATCCCATCCACCCACAAACGCGAAGCCGCATAGCGTACATCCATCTGATGATTGTAACGATCCGTAATTTCAGCCATCAGCTTTTCTTTGGCTTCTTCGGTGATGGTCTCCCCTTTTTTCTCAAGCGCTGCCACCTGAATCTGCAGCAGGGTTTTGGCAGCAGAGGCTCCGCTCATCACCGCAATATTCGCGGTTGGCCAGGCATAAATAAATCGGGGATCATAGGCTTTACCGCACATGGCATAGTTACCGGCTCCGTAGCTGTTCCCAATTACCACGGTGATTTTAGGTACGGTTGAATTACTCATGGCATTCACCATTTTGGCGCCGTCTTTGATGATACCGCCGTGCTCAGAGCGACTGCCTACCATAAATCCGGTTACATCCTGCAGAAAGACCAGCGGAATCTTCTTCTGATTGCAGTTCATGATAAAACGGGCTGCTTTATCGGCCGAATCGGAATAAATTACGCCACCGATCTGCATCTCCCCCTTTTTCGTTTTACTTACCGTTCGCTGATTCGCCACAATCCCTACGCTCCAGCCATCAATACGGGCATAAGCCGTGATCAGCGTGTTTCCATAGCCCTTTTTAAATTCGGTAAGGCTGCCCTCATCCACCAGGCAATCCAGGATTTCATACATATCATAAGGGGAAGTTCTGGACTCAGGCAGGATATCATAAATCGCATCACTGCCACGGGCAGGTTCTTTGGCTGCATTGCGATTAAAACCGGCTGTATCATAAGGCCCCAGCTTATCAACCAGATCACGCAGGGTTTTGAGGCAGGTTTCATCATCCGGCATTTTATAATCTGTTACCCCGCTGATTTCGGTATGCGTTGTCGCACCTCCAAGGGTCTCATTATCCACCGTTTCCCCAATTGCCGCTTTTACCAGATAGGAACCGGCCAGAAATACCGAACCGGTACCGTCCACAATCAGGGATTCATCGCTCATTATGGGCAGGTAGGCACCACCGGCTACACAGGGACCCATAATGGCTGCAATCTGCGGAATACCTTTAGCGCTGATAACGGCATTATTGCGGAAAATGCGGCCAAAATGCTCTTTGTCGGGAAATATCTCATCCTGCATGGGAAGGAACACCCCGGCTGAATCCACCAGGTAAATCAACGGAATATGATTTTCGATAGCGATTTCCTGAGCACGCAGGTTCTTTTTTGCCGTTATGGGAAACCAGGCACCAGCTTTCACGGTGGCATCGTTGGCAACAATTATACAGGTACGGCCGCTTACTTCCCCGATTCCGGTTACCACTCCGCCTGAAGGACAGCCTCCCACCTCTTCATACATCTCATAGCCGGCCCAGAGCCCCAGCTCCTGAAACCTTGATTCCGGATCGATGAGCTGTTGGATGCGCTCCCGGGCCGTCATTTTACCCTTGCCGTGTTCTTTGTCGATGCGTTTCTGCCCACCTCCCAGCCTGATCTTTTCTTCTTGGGTATTCAGTGTGCTGATGAAATCCTTTAGCCAGTGGCTGGAAGCGCTTCCCGCGGTTGATGACATGATTACTCTTCGTTGTTTAAATAATAGCTGTTAACTTGGGGCGTTGAAGTTACCGAAATTTTGGAAGACTCAAACGGGTTAGCATTTTCATTACCAACATTTACTTTGACCTAAGCCTGCCGCATATATGAAATACCTCAGCAGTATCATTCTCTTATTGTTCTTACTCACCTATTCCCAGAATCTTCTGGCTCAGCGTGGAATTTCCTATGCTGCACTGCAGGCACGTGCCAATCAACCCCGCCTGTACATTGATACCATCACCACACCGGGTAAAGATTCCACAGAAGCCGAATTTACCGTGATCTTTCGATTCGGATACGACTTTCTGCCCTTCAAGAAGATCCTGCCTGAAACCAGGATCAACGCCCCCGAAGATGCCCAGTACTATGCTACGGTGCGTTTAAACGCTGAAATATTTGAGGGTAAATATGACCGCAAAATGGACAATCTTATTTCCGTAAACCGTGATTTCTGGAGTGATACGGTTTATACCAGTAATTTTGAGGATACCCAGTCATCCGATCTGTATGCCTCCGGCCAGCTCACATCTACCCTGAAAAACGGCACCTACAATTACTTACTGCAACTGGGACTGGGTGAGTCCGTTGATGACCGGAATTCCTCCCGTCGCGATATACGGATTATGGACTTCAGCAAGAAAAAGCGAGGCGAAATCTACCTGATCCGTGAGGTGGCTGAAAGTGCCGAACCACAGCTCACACTCACGAATATGAACCAGAGTGTTCCTTTCGGAGAGGATTTTCATGCACTGATCCGTATCCCCGATTATGACGAAGATGCAGAATACAGAATCAAAATGAATCGGGTAAACCCGGGACGCAAAGACACCACCACCATCGAAAATGTGATGGATATGCCGGTGGATGTGAACAGCATCTACACCGATACCGACCTCACTCTGCTGAATAACAGTAAGGAACCCACCCTTCAGCTTAAACCCGGCGAGGGAAGATTCACCTATGCCCTCATTCAGATACCAAACTCAGAATTTGAAAGTGCCGTGTACCGCCTCAGCCTTCATAAAGGCAATGAAATTAAGCCACTGGCCGCGCAGATTGTTCGTTCTTTCTGGTCCGACATGCCTGCTGCCCTCTTCAGCCTGGATATTGCCCAGGATATGCTTCGCTTTATCATTTCTGAGCAACAGCTCAAAGAGCTAAAAAAAGGAAGCAGGAAAGAGCAAGAACAGAAATTCCGAGCCTTCTGGGATCAAAGAGATCCCACACCGGGCACCGTCATGAACGAATTGATGGCCGAATACTACCGGCGTGTGGATTATGCTTTCGAGAATTTTTCCAGCCCACAGGTTGCCGGATTTAACAGCGATCAGGGAGAGATTTATATAAAATTCGGTCCGCCTGATGACATTGACCGTCGCTTCCCCACCAACGGGGATGTAATCGAAGTGTGGACCTACGGCAACCGAAGCTTTGTATTTCGCAAAACCACCGGTTTCGGGGATTTTGTACTGGTAACGGGCTGAACGGATGAAAACTGCAATAACAGGCCGGTGAATATGAACAGGATTTGCATCAGCATCGGGGATTATAATGGCATCGGGCCTGAAGTGATACTGAAGGCCCTGAATATGGGCTATGCGGAACATGAAGCTGTACTCATTCTTGGAGCCCCGGAAATTCTGAATCATTACTCAGGCATACTGAATTTGGACCTGAACTTCTCTGAAATCAAGCAGGCTGCCGAAATGAAAGAAGCCGGGGTGTTTGTACTGAATCCGGAACCTGAAGCGACGATCCTCATCACAGAAGGAGAACTTTCTGCGGATGCCGGCCGTCATGCCATGAAAGCAGTTGAAAGCGGAATAGAGTTCTGTCTGAAAAACTCCTGTGATGCCCTGTTAACCGCTCCCATCTCCAAAGATGCCATTCAGCAGGCCGGCTATGATGTACCCGGTCATACCGAATACCTGGCCGAGCTCACCGAAACCGATGAGGTTTTGATGACGCTGGTTTCAGAAGGACTCCGTGTAGCCCTGGTAACCGCCCATATTCCCATCAGTGATGTAAGTCAGGCTATCAAACTGGAGCTGATCCGGCGTAAATGTGAGATTCTTCATCAAAGCCTCAAAGCGGACTTCGGTATTGAAAAGCCAAAGATCGCGGTATTCGGGCTGAATCCCCATGCCGGCGATGGCGGTGTACTGGGACGCGAAGAACAGGAGATTATCGAACCCGCAATTAAATCACTGCAGGAGCAGGGAATCCAAGCAGAAGGCCCCTTTCCGGCCGATGGTTTTTTTGGAATGGCTTCTCACCGGCACTACGATGCCATCCTGGCTATGTATCATGATCAGGGTCTGGTACCATTTAAAGCGCTTTCCTTTGGCAAGGGTGTGAACTTTACGGCCGGACTTCCTATTATCCGCACCTCTCCCGATCACGGAACCGCTTTTGCCATTGCCGGAGAGGGAAAGGCCGATCCCTCCTCTTTCATACAGGCTCTGACCCTGGCCATTCAGCTCGCCGGGCAACGAAATGGATGACCTCAGCCTGAATTATTCCGCACTTTCCTCCGTATATGATACCCTCATGAAGGATGTGGATTATGAATCCTGGGCCGATTATATCGATGAGATCATTCAGACCCATCATCCTACAGCCGAATTCCTGCTGGAACTGGCCTGCGGTACCGGTTCCATCGCCCTTTCACTGGATGAACTCGGTTATTATACCATCGACGCCTCCGATATTTCCCGGGAAATGCTGGATATTGCCATTCACAAAAGTGCCCTGATGGATTCCGATGTTAATTTTTTTCCGATGAGCTTTCAGCGCCTGAACATCGATGAGACCTACGATGTACTCTATTCAGTTTTCGACAGTATTAACTATCTCACTGAGCCCGATGAGGTTAAGGCCTTTTTGAATGACTCTGTAAAACTGATGAATGAAGATGGCTTGCTGATTTTCGATTTTGCCACACCCAAAAACTCGCTGGAATCGGTTGAAGACCTGGATAACGACCAGGCCGAAATCGGACACTATCGGTTTTTCCGAAAAAGTTCATTTGATATAAAAACGCATCTTCATTACAATCACTTCGAAATTGAGCGGCTTGACCCAGACAGCAGACAGGTAACCGACACCTTTACGGAAGTCCATTGCCAGCGGGTGTACACCCTCGATGAGATGAAAAGCTTTGTTGAGCAGTCGCCCTGGTCGCTGATCGCTGCCTATGGTGATTTTGAACTCAGTGAAGCGGATGAAAAAAGTTCACGCATAACCCTTGTACTTACATGTCAGAATCCTCCGTAATTGAATTCAGAAACGTCAGCCTTAGCTTTGACAGCCGTGTTATTTTAGACCGTGTTAATTTTGAGCTTCAAAACGGGGAATTCGCTTATCTCATTGGGCCAACCGGCATCGGTAAAAGTTCCTTTCTTAAACTGATTTACCGGGATCTGGTGCCGGATGAGGGTTCGGTTCGGGTTACCGACTTCCCCGTGAATAAAATAAGCATGCGGGAGGTTCCCAATCTGCGCAGAAGGCTGGGTATTGTGTTCCAGGATTTTCAGCTGCTCCCCGATCGAAATGTATTCGATAATGTGGCTTTTGCCATGCAGGTTACCAATGAGAAATCCCGTTTTATCAAATCCAGGGTACTTGAAGTACTGGCTATGGTGGGATTAAGCCATCGTCGGAATAATATGCCAAATGATCTTTCCGGCGGTGAACAGCAGCGGGTAGTAATAGCCCGTGCACTGGCTAATGAGCCCCGAATTCTACTGGCCGATGAGCCCACCGGTAACCTGGATCCCCAGGCGGCCATTCAGATTATGGAGTTGTTGCAGCAGATCAACAACCGCGGTATGGCTGTGCTGATGATCACTCACAATTACAATCTGGTCAAGAAATTCCAGTATCGCACCCTGCGCCTGAAAGACGGGCATCTGCAGGAACTGAAATGGAAAGGCGACAAACTGGTGGTAGCCTGACCCCAACCCTGATGCCATGAAAAACCGCAGCGAACTTACCTCGCTGATCCGGCAAAAAGCCCTACAAATCGGTTTTGATGCCTGCGGTTTTGCCCGTGCCCGCTTCCTCGATGAAGAAGCCTACCGGCTGGATGAATGGCTACGGCAGCATCGCCATGGCAGCATGGACTGGATGGAGCGAAACATCGACAAACGGCTGGATCCTACCCTGCTGGTTGAGGATTCCAAAACCGTTATTTCAGTGCTGAGCAGCTACTGGCATCCATCCCACCGGAACATGATCGGCAATAGGGATGAAACTCTGATAGCAAAGTATGCCCAGGGACGAGATTACCACAAAGTGCTTAAAAAGAAGCTGAAAGAGCTGTTTGCATTCATCCAGGCTGAAGTGGGTGATGTACAGGGTCGTATTTTCGTGGATTCCGCTCCGGTACTGGATAAAAAATGGGCCCAGCTGGCCGGACTTGGATGGATAGGTAAAAATTCCAACCTGCTGAATAAAAATATCGGATCCTTTTTCCTGATCGGGGAAATCATTCTGGATCTGGAGCTGAGTTATGATTCACCTCAGACCGATCACTGCGGTAACTGTACCCGCTGCATTGAAGCCTGCCCTACGGATGCGATCTATGAACCTTACCGCGTAGATGCGTCTAAATGCATTTCCTATCTCACCATTGAGCATAGAGGCGATATCGACCAAAAATACCATACGGATATGCAAAACTGGATATTCGGCTGTGATATCTGTCAGGATGTGTGTCCCTGGAACAGTAAGGCAAAGATGGCTTTTTTTACAGATTTACATCCCAGAAGTAAGGTGAGTGAACTCGGTTTAGACGAGGTTTTCGAAATGCAGCAAGAGCAGTTCGATCAGATATTCGAAGGAAGCCCGGTAAAAAGAACTAAATACCGGGGCTTCATCCGAAACAGGGAAATTGCTCGTAAAAACCTGGCCTGATCAGCTGCAGGCTACGCTTTGGAGGCTGGCATCCCAGCAATACTGCATCCCGTTATCAATGTAATAACCGGTATTGGTATCGGTGTTCCAGTAGAGGGTAATCACATCTCCGTCATCATCAAATACAACGGTATTATCGGCGCCGTCTTTGGTGTAAGTGATGGTTGCAAAAGCATTGGCTCCATCGTAGAAAGTAATCACGGATTCACCATTTTCCTGAGATTCATAGTCCCAGGAGTAGGTTACTACCGGTCCGGATGATGATCCTTCTTCCAGGAATGGCAGAATGCTCCAGCTTCCGCTCAGGCCATCATTGGCAATGGTGCCTTCCATGTACTTCACATCATTGAAAGAGGTACCATCCTGAAGGCTTGCACTGAAAAGGAGTTCCCAATTTACCTCATCACCCTGAGGGGTGGCGCGCAGTTCAAAGGCCACGCTTTCGGGACCGGCTGAATATTCATAACTCCAGACCCAAGTATCGCCTTCCAGATCGGCTTCGGTATCCTCTGCCAGTTCCAGATAAATCAGGGAAAAGGAAGAATAGATGGTAAAGAGTCCCTCCATTAGTCCGGCATAAACCGCCCCGTTATTGTAGTTGGTGGGGTCCATCAATTGCTTTGCATTCTGATCAAAGTAATCGAAGTCGGGTTGAATGGCCTCCAGATCGGGAACAACTGGTGGTTCTTCGTCAGTGCCTGAGCTGTCGCTGCAGGCGGTAGTTAAAAATAGGCTCATGGCAAAAACCAGAGCAAACTGCATGATTCTCTTTGGGTAATTCATGTGTCTGTAATAATTAGCTGTTAGTTGTATGGGTTTTAGTAGGCCTAATATCGAAAAAATGCATCGGAATCCTAAAAAAGGCAGGTTAAGAATGGATTAAAATCGATCGCGCTTGTCTTTAAGTGCCTTGTAGAGAAGCTCTCTGGCTCTGAAAATATGTGCTTTTACCGTGCCTAGTGGAAGGTCCAGTTCATCTGAAATCTCCTGATAGCTGAGTTCTTCCATATGACGCATCTGAATAACCCTGCGATATTTCTCAGGAAGGTCATCAATGGCTTTATGGATGATATTAGCCCGCTGTTTTTTCAGAATCTGACGGTCAGTGGCAAAGCTGGTATCCGGCAGCTGAATTTCCAGCTCTCCATCTTTGGTTTTATAAGGCTCATTGATGGAAAGGGTCTGCAGTTTTTTCTTTCGCAGATAATCAATGGTATGATTGGTGGCGATACGGTACAGCCAGGTACTGAAGGCATATTCATTGCTGTAAGAATCCAGGTTTTTGAAGGCTTTAATGAAAACTTCCTGAACCAGGTCTTCCACCAATTCTTTTTCCCTGATCATCTTCTGAATATGAAAGTAGAGGGCGCGACTGTATTTCTCAGTGAGCAGTTTGTATGCTTTCTCATCCCCCTCCTTGGCCTGCATCACATAATGATCATCCTGAAGACTGCTTGCTGAAGCATTGGGCCGGGGAGAAGCGTTATCGTTATGTGCCGTTTGATCGTCAGTCATACAAATTTTATAGCGGCATAAAATACAAAGCTTAACCATTTTTTATAATGAAATTAATATGGTGCAGCCTGAACCCGGCAAATTCTTTCAGCTGATTTTCAATCCATAAGCGATTGATTAAGAATCATTTTTAACTAAATTTGTGACGCTAACTTTAACCAATATGAGAGTTATGAAAAAAATAAGCATAGCTGTACTTAGTGCAGTATTTATCATGTTGTTATCACAGACGAGCTCGGCACAGGGAATTAAGGTAGGGGCCGGACTGATGTACGGAAGTGAAATTGAAGAAATTGGCCTGCAGGTGAACGGAGTTGTTGATCTTCCCGTGACCAGCCTGCGTGCTGCTGCTGATATAGGCTTCTTTTTTGTGGAGGATTCCGAAATCCTGGGCACAACCATTGAAACCAATCTCTGGGAAGCTAATATAAATGCGCACTATGTGTTTGGTTTTGTACCTAAAGCTAATATTTATGCTTTAGCCGGTTTGAACTTTACCACAGTTTCCGTTGATTTTGCGGGAGTTTCTGATTCAGAAACCGAAACCGGATTTAATCTGGGTGCCGGTGCTGAACTACCGCTGGGTCCGGTTGACTTTTTTGCTGAAGCCAAAATGGTGTTTTCGGACGCTTATGTAGATAATCAGTTTGCTTTGGCCGGTGGAGTGAGAATCGGTTTCGGTAAATAGATCATTTCTTTTGTAATTGAGGCGCCTTCGGGCGCCTTTTTTGTTTCAAGAACCGGCTTATTACAGGATATGTTAACAATTCGTTAGGCTTCTTTTCGGCGTGGAATCCGATTGCATCTCTCCTCATTTTGCCTAACTTTATGCCGCTAACGCTAACCAACTTTGGAGTTATGAAAAAACTTAGCCTATCTATCATCGTTGCCCTGTTTGCTTTCATTTTAACAGATAGTGCAACTGCTCAGATTCAGGCCGGTGCAGGTTTTGCATACGGATCTGAAATTGAGGAATTAGGTCTGCAGGTAAACGGTACCTACCAGATCACAGACAATATCAGAGCCGCAGCTGACTTTGTATATTTCTTTGTTGAAGATCCTCCCGGAGGTTCTTTTGGCTTCAATACCCTGAACCTGAACGGCCACTACATCATCCCGAATGTTCCGAATATTAATGCATATGCTCTTGCGGGTCTGAATTTTGCATTTACCAGTACTGAATTTACGGTACTTGGCAATACGGTTGATGACAGCAGCACTGAGCTGGGGTTGAATATTGGCGCAGGTGCTGAATTTGGTGTTGGTCCCGGAAACATCTTCGCTGAGATCAAGTATGTGCTTGGTGATGCCGACCAGCTGGTGATTGGTGCCGGTTACCGTATCGGTATCGGAAACTGATATAAGCTTATAATACTGCTTAAAGGCGCTCCATCATGGGCGCCTTTTTTGTTTCAGCCTATTGGAGCAATGCTCCATGCCTCACCCCTCCGGTTGAAACCGTGATCTGCTGCAGATCATAATAAACCATGAATTGTTTCAGGATAAGAAGGCCGGCCAGAAAGATATCCGCCCTGCCCTTCAGGACTTCAGGATGCAGCTCAAGCAACTGCTGATGGGTATGCAAACTGAATATTTCGATTCCTTTTTTCAGCTTCTCCAGTTCAATCACATGCCCGTTAATCATTCCTGAATCATATTGACTTACCTGCTTGTCGATGGCTGCAAGGGAAGTTAAGGTGCCGGCAACCCCAATGGCGCTGAGGTGTTTCTTGGGTTTGATCTTAACCTCATCCAGCAAAAGGCTTATTTCTTCTTCACATAAAAGGATTTCTTCCCTGAAAGGCGGGTCATGTTCGAAAAAACGCTCGGTGAAGCGTACACAGCCCATATCATAGGAATGAGCCTGCACGATGCTCCCCTTCCTGCCCAGAATGAGTTCCGTTGAACCTCCCCCGATGTCCAGCACCATGATGTCCTGACCGCTGTCGTCGATGGGTAAGACAGAAAGAGCTCCCAGATAGGTAAATTCAGCCTCCTGATCACCGCTTAAAATTGTGACCTCAAGTCCGGTGTCCTGATGAATCCAGTTGAGGAAACTCTTACGATTTCGGGCATCCCGAACTGCACTGGTTGCGGTTACGATGATTTCGTCCACTTCCGGATAGTCCTTCTCAATCAGAGCTTTATATTCTTTTAAGACGTCCACCACCCGCTGGGCTGAATCAGGATGCAGCACCCTGCTTGAATCCACTCCTTTTCCGAGTCTTGGAATGCGTTGTTCTTCCCGGATCACCCGAAGCTGATCCTGTTTGTTATCCGCAATAAGCAGAAGAACCGTGTTGGTACCTATGTCAATGGCCGCTTTCATCTTCCAGCTGGAGTGCTATCCACTCATTTTTTTGATGCTTTTGCCTATGCTGTAGTTTAAGCTTTTCAGCAACACTTAGCATCATATCTTCGTCCTGATCCAGCAAACCGGACAATAGTATTCGGCCTCCCTCAGCCAGATGACTTCGGAGATATGGGAGCAGGTCTTTCAGGGTATTCCGGTTGATATTGGCCAGTATGAGGTCATATTGCGCACCCTCAGGAATGACTTCAACTGATCCCAGCGCGAAACTACAGCGATCACTTACCTCATTCAGTTCCGCATTCTCCTCAGCATTGTCTTTACTCCATTCATCAATATCAAAGCCAAATACAGAATCCGCGCCCAGCATAACGGATGCGATGGCAAGAATACCGGTTCCCGTACCGGCATCCAGGACTTGATCACCGGGTTTAACCAGTCCGGAAAGGCTCTCCAGCATCAGTTGGGTAGTTTCATGATACCCGGTCCCAAAAGCCATCTTTGGATCCAGAATAATCTCATATTTCGCATCGTGGTCAGGAATACTTTCCCAGGTGGGATGGACCAGGAATTCACCGATCATTTGTGGCTTTATGGTTTCCTCCCACTGCTGA
This sequence comes from uncultured Balneolaceae bacterium, assembly GCA_964413935.1. Taxonomy (GTDB): domain Bacteria; phylum Bacteroidota; class Rhodothermia; order Balneolales; family Balneolaceae; genus CAYPTY01. The sequence continues at coordinate 17,276 of CAYPTY010000024.1, forward strand.
TTCCAGTTCTGAGGTTCCACCACTTCTTCTTTGATAAGCCCACCTTCGATGTAGTTCACGATCATCATGCGCTCAATCGTTTCACGTTTCGTGTCATCAAAGCGATGCTGGGGAATGGAAGCAATTAAAAGATCCGATTCCTGTTCAAAGCCCTCGAAATCCATATCCAGCAATTCGGCTATAAAGAGCTCCTGCTGATCGGCGGGATAAATAAAATGCAATCGGATGTAATTCATGAATACTCAGATTCGATTGTAGATCAGTTCAGCGAGTACTTCACCTACGGCATTCAGAGTTTTTCTGGAAATGATATCCATATTATCATCCATGGTATGCCAGTAAGGTGCAAAATCAGCCCCATCCTGATCATTTCGGCGGTGGTAAATAATATCGATAAAAGGAATGCGTGAAACACGGTTTATGATCACGTGGTCATCCACCACTCCTGCACCATCTTCATCCAGGAAAAAATCATCGTAGCCTTTTTCGGCAGCAATCGACCAGATTTCATCCACCAGATTGGGAGCGTAGGTCATGGAATACTGCTCTTTCGGGAAAACAGCCCCTTCACCACCCACCATGTCAAGTAAAATCCCAAAACGAGGCTTATAACCAGGTACAGGCGGATTTTCTGCCCAGTACCGGGATCCAAGGAAGTAATTGTCGAGGTCGCCCGACTCCCCGTAATCTTCCCCATCGAATAAAATGACATCTACGCCCACAGGTGGAGTTTCGATTGAAAACAATCGGGCCAGTTCCAGGATCACACCGGTTCCGCTGCCTCCGTCATCCGCTCCCAGAATTGGATTTTCCGGGTTCTCAGGGTCTTCTTCGGCTCTTGGGCGGGTATCATAATGGGCGGCAAGCATTATGCGATCGGCGGCAGTGGGATTAAAGGAAGCGATGATATTGCTGAGCCTCAGCTCCTCGCCGTTATAACCTTCAGCAGTGAAGTCCTGACTGAAAACCATCTGTGCCCCGGCATAAGTTTTCAATTTCCGTTTCAGGTAGTCCTGTACCGCTTTCTGCCCTTCGGAATTCGGGTACCTTGGGCCGATTTGAACCTGAGCTTGCGTAAAGCTGTACGCTGAATCTGCAGAGAATGATGGGACTGAACGACCTTTTTCTTCAAAAATAAGACCCTTTTCCTCTGCCTCACAGGAAGACAGTAACAGTAAGAAAAGGCCTAAACGTAGTGCTACTTTCATGCGGTTTCATCCCTGTGAACCATGGTGGAGGAAGACTGAGCCGTCGGGAAAACCAGACAATCCATGACATTTACATGAGCCGGCCTGGACGCCATAAATACAATAATTTCAGCAATATCCTCAGCCGTGAGCGGTTGCATACCGGTGTACACTTTTTTGGCTTTATCTTCATCACCTGAAAAGCGTACGATGCTGAATTCGGTTTCTACCAGTCCTGGCGACACCATGCCCACACGAACACCGGTTCCATGCAGGTCTTTTTTGGTCGCTTCCGTAATCGCTTTGACCGCATGCTTGGTGGCAGTATAACCCACACCGCCCGGATAGGCTTCATGGCCGGCTATGGAACCCAGATTGATGATATGTCCGCTGTGCCGTTCTTTCATCTGCCGGGCTGCAAAGCGGCTCATTCTCAATAGAGCCTTGATATTCGTATCAATCATCAGATCCCAGTCGGCTTGCTTCGCATCATAAATCGGGTCAAGCCCCTTTGACAAGCCAGCATTATTGATCAGGATGTCAATTTCCTGATCCAGACTATCAAGAAATGCGGTAGTTTGGGCTTCATCCAGCAAGTCAAAAGCGTGAATGGAAACTTCAACACTATAATCAGCCTGAATTTTTTCTTTCAGCTCTTCCAGCCTTGAAGCCCTCCGCCCGGTCAGGATAAGGTTAGTTCCGTGTTTTGCAAATTCGATGGCAGTGGCATAGCCGATTCCGGCTGTGGCACCCGTGATGAGTACTGTTTTTCCCCATAATCTGTACATAATGAAGTGTTTAGAGTCGCTCGATGAGTCGGCCGGCATTCAGGATATCTGCTTCCCTGAAGGCATTACCCATAAACTGAATGCCATAAGGCATGCCGTTGGAATGCCACCCTACCGGTACACTGATGCCGCAAATTCCGGCGAGATTTGCTGAAATGGTGTAAATATCGTTGAGGTACATCTGAACCGGATCATCCATTTTATCGCCCAGCCCGAAAGCGGTGGTTGGTGCAGTAGGACTCACAATCACATCCACTTTTTTGAAGGCATCCCTGAAATCGTTTTGGATGAGTCGCCGGATACGCTGCGCTTTTCCGTAATAGGCATCGTAGTAACCGGCACTTAACACATAGGTGCCCAGCATGATGCGCCGTTTGACTTCAGCACCAAAACCTTCTGTGCGGGTTTTCTTGTAAAGTCGAACCAGCGGAGAATCCATGCGTGAAAGCTCCTGTTCGATGCCTGCCTTTTCTCCGTCTTCGACCTTGGCCAGCAGCTGCTGAAGCTCCCGTTCCTCGATTTTGAGCTCATCCAGTACTTCATCCCGCTTAGCTCTATGGCCGTATCGGACTCCATCATATCGGGCCAGGTTACTGGAGGCCTCAGCTGTCGCCAGGATATAGTAGGTTGCAATGCCGTACTTCATATTGGGCAGATGAATGGGAACCAGCTCAGCACCATCTTTTTCCAGCATGCCCAGCTTTTCCTCAATGCCCTTTCGGATTTCATCATCCAGGCCATCTCCGAAATACTCTTCTGGTACACCGATTTTTATCTTAGAATTCGGCTTAGCAAGCACATCTGAGTAATCTTCTACATCTTTGCGGGAGGAAGTGTTATCACGCTCATCATAACCGGCTATATGCTGAAGAAGCAGAGCCGCATCCTCAACGGAATTGCTCAAGGGGCCGATAGAATCAAATGAGGATGCAAAGGCAACCAGTCCGTAACGCGAAACCCGTCCATAGGTTGGCTTGAGTCCCACTACCCCGCAGTAGGATGCCGGCTGACGGATCGAGCCCCCGGTATCTGAACCCAGTGTTGCCTGAACCATTTCAGCGGCCACAGCGGCGGCTGATCCACCTGAAGACCCACCGGGTACCCGGGAATGGTCATGAGGATTTTTAACCGATCCAAAATGACTGTTTTCATTGGATGAACCCATCGCAAATTCATCCATGTTGGTTCTGCCCAGCAATACAGCATCTGCAGCTTTGAGCTGTTCAACCACGTGGGCATCATACACACTACTGAAATTGGCAAGCATTCGGGACGAACAGGTGGTGGGTTTGTCCTTCTCGCAAATCAGGTCTTTGATACCAATAACCGCACCTGCCAGTGCTCTTGCTTCACCCTTTTCAATTTTCTGCTGTATCTGCTCCGCATCTTTCAAAGCCCTTTCAGTGTCCACTGAATTAAAGGCATTGATTTCAGGGTTCTTGGCTTCAATCTGATCAGCGAAATGCTGTACCAGTTCGGGAAGAGAAATTTTCCGGTTCAGAACCGCTTCTTTGGCGGTTTTGATCTGATGGTATTGCAAGGGAACGGCGCTTTTACTTGTTTTTAGTTTCTTCGGTATCGGAGGAGTTTATGGAATCTTCGATGTCTCTGCTTGTATCCTCGATTTCTTTTTTGATGTCCTTGGAGGCTTTCTTGAATTCTTTAATTCCCAGTCCAAGTCCACGGGCCAGTTCAGGAATCCGCTTGGCTCCGAAGAAGATAATGATCACCAGAAGTATGATAATCATTTCCGTTAAACCGGGGGTGGAAATCATGAAGAGTTGCATAGGTAATGCCTGTAAAATTGTTAATGTAATTGAGCAAAGATAACAATATTTTCCGCACGAATTCGTGACTAGAAAAATTTTTCTCAGGCACTTGAATTTTTCCGATTCTCTCGTTTATTACAAGCAACAATTTAACAGAAGCAGACAACGCACATGATTTGGACGGTAGAACTTGCAGCTGCATTGGATGAAGCCCCTTTTCCTGCAACCCGTGAAGAACTTATTGAATGGTCAGAACGAAATGGTCTTCCCCAGCAGGTAATTGATAATCTTCATGAATTAGATGAGATTGATGAGGGGGAAGAAACCATCTATGAAGGCATTGAAGATATCTGGCCCGACTACATTCGAAAAGAAGACTTCTTTCACGGCGAAGAAGACGAAGGCTTCGACTACGACGACGTTTAGTCCCGGAGCTGTGCTCCAGCACTTATCCCATCTACTGTTGAACATATTCCGGTTCCCTTTCCCTAACTGTTCAGCACTGATCATTCTCATTTTACTCTTTTTAAGTATTCCAAGTGATACCAGAGCACAGGATGTGTCGGATGGCAGCACGGACCTGGTAATCCGTAAAGTTCGCTTCACCGGAAATGGAAACGTCCGGAATAATACTCTGGAGAACCTGATTCGTACGCGTACAAACCGTGAATTTCTGGGCATAAACCGATTCACGCCCTGGTATTTTGTTTATCGCCTTACCAATCGTTTTGGGGAACGGCCCGCCCTGCTGAACCGAACCACCGTTGCTGAGGATATGGAGCGGATCAAGCAGTATTACGACAACATTGGTTATGCACAGACTGAGGTCGACACAACTATTGTGGAGTTCAGGAAAAACCGGGTGGAAGTGTCATTCATTATTACCGAGGGACCCCGTTCCCGCATCAATACCATCGCCTATTCCGGTTTGCCCTCCTTCAATGATGTGAATAAGCGAACTGATTTTATCCGCCGGTCTGATCTTACCCGCGGCCGCATCGATGACACCACCTACACGGTAAATCAGTATTTCAAGACCCTGGATCTGCGCCTAGAGCAGGAACGCATCATATCTTTCCTTAAAGATAACGGCTATGCTGCCATACAGAAAGATTCGGTGATTGCCCTGGTCAGGGAAGATTCACTGGATCCCACACAGCTGGATGTTCTGTTCCGGATCAATGCAGGTGATATTTACCGTTTCGGAGACACCTATGTACGCCTTTCAGGTTCCAAAGGGCAGCAGAACTATGAAGACAAAGATACGCTCAGCGGGCCGCCTTTTACACAACCCGGAAACTCCATCTATCTCTCAAAGGATGAGGCTGCCCAGTCACGATTCAGCCTGCTGCATGAACAGATTCGCTTTCGCCCGGGAGATGTCTTTAACAATTCATTATACCTGCGAACGGTGAATGAGTATCAGAATCTGGGGATGCTCTTTATCCGCCGTTTTAGTCTTGGGGAAAACACTATCCAACCCGATTTCTCCAAAGAAGAGATTCCGGTTTATTTTGACCTGCAAACCCTGACTAAAAACTCCCTGCGCACCGAGTTTTCCGGCTTAAGGCGTTACGGTTTCGGTACCGGTATCGGTCTGGATTTCACCAATAACAACGTTTTCGGCAAAGCGGAGGCTCTCAGCATATCCGCAAGAGCCAATTTTGAATTCGTAACCTCCCGAACCCTGGAAGAAATCTCCCCTACCGAGCAGCAGTCATCCATCTTCCGATCCTATGATTTTGGAATCGATTACTCCCTGCCCCGACTTAATTTCCCCTTCCGAAGGCTGGATGAAAGTGACCTTTTCATCAATTCCAGAACCCGTTATTCCCTTTCCTATTCGCAGAGTGACCAGCTTTTCTTCGATATCAATTCTGATATTCGGTTTAACCTTCGCTACGAAGTTACCCATAACGAACGATTCAGCTCCAATCTGGACCTGATCGAACTGGACTTAACCGATACCAGTCCTTCTGCGACTTTCCTGGACAATCTGGAAAATGAATTTCCATCCGATACCCTGAGCGATGGCACCATCATCCCATCTCTGGAATTGCAGCGTATCCGGGAGGACTTCAGGCCGCAGATTCTGTCCATTATCCGATATTCATTCAGGTCGCAGAGAACCGACCTTATCAAGCGTAATTACGGATACTTCAGCGAATACTCCATTGCTATTGGGGGCAACATCCCCTATCTCGTTGACCGCTATATGGTTACTCCGGGTACCGTTGAAGGCAATCTGCCCTCCCTTTTCGGGATCAGTGATAATGCTCTGGTGTATGGGCAGTTTATTAAGTTTTCGGCTGATTACAGGCGTTACATACCCATTTCTCAAGCAGCAGTTTTTTCTTACAGGGGATTTGCCGGCTTTGCTCAGCCCTATGCAAATGACAACACCATCCCACTTAACCAGCGCTTTTTTGCCGGAGGTAGTAATGATATCCGGGGATGGGCTCCATTCCGCCTGGGACCCGGATCCATCGACCCGGATCAGGTTACCGTAAACGGTGGGGATATCAAACTGGCCGCATTTATGGAAGCCCGGCAGGTTTTTCTTTCGGATGTGATTGGGGCAAACTGGCTGGGCGCCTGGTATGTTGACTCCGGAAACGTCTGGTATGGTCCTCGTAACCGGTTTATTGATTCATTGAACGATGACCGACTGGAGGAAGGCAGATTCCGCTTTGATGAATTCTACAAACAGATTGCAGTGGGAAGCGGACTGGGTCTGCGGCTGGACTGGGAATACATTGTACTTCGCTTTGATTTTACCTTCCGTGTACATGATCTTGATGTTGGATGGTTAAACAACAGGCAGTTATATTTCAGCTTTGGTATCGGGCACTCATTTTAAATCAATCACAGACTTATGTCTCGTTTATCCCGCATAAAAAATCAATCCAATATCGTATTTAAGTCTAAGTTCCTGTATAACTTATCTACGCTTGAGCGATATGAATTCCTGCAGCTATGCCACAGGCGGCATTACAAGAAAGGCGAGTACATTTTTTATCGCAATGATCCGGGTACCGGAATGTATTTCATCGAGGAGGGACAAATAGAGCTTACTGTGGATGTTGGGGATGATTCCGAAGACTGGGCGCCCGGCTTATTGCTAGATCCGCCCGACAGCTTCGGTGCCCTTTCTATTGGCTATGATCTGAGAAGAAAGTCTTCAGCCCGCTGTATCGAAGACTGCAGCCTACTTGGATTTTTCAAACCGGATTTTGAATTGCTGCGAGATCGCCATCCCAATATTGCCGTGAAATTCCTGCAAACTCTATCGAATATTGCCCTCAGACAGCTGGAAAAAACCACCCAGCGACTCACAGACTACACCGATCTGCAGACAGCACTCACCATTCAGTTTGAGTGCTATTACGAAGATCCAAACGAAGACTAAGGTGAATGTCGCTTAAAAAAGGATCTGAAGTAACCGTTGAAATCGTGGATGCGGCTTTCAAGGGTAAGGGCGTAGGCAAGGTTGAGGGCGTTGCCGTATTTGTACCCGGAACTGCACCGGGGGATGTTGTTAGAGCACGTATCGTAAACCGCAAAAAATCACATAAAGAGGGCAAACTGCTTGAAATTCTGCAAGCAAGCCCGGACCGTATCGAACCCAAATGTTCACATGCCAATGTGTGCGGGGGATGCAGCTGGCAACACATCCCCTATGAGAAACAGGTAGAGTATAAGGGAAAACAGGTCAGAGACCATGTAGAACGTATCGGGGGTCTGCGGGATACGCTGGTACACACGGCGATGGCCAATGAAGAGGCCTTTTACTACCGTAACAAGATGGAATACAGCTTCAGTACCCGCCGATGGCTCACTGAAGAGGAAATACAATCGGATGAGTATGTGGATGACAGTGGCTTCGCTGCCGGTTTACATGCTCCGGGACGTTTTGACAAAATTCTGAATCTGAATGAGTGTCATCTACAGGACGCTCGCAGCTTTGAACTGCTTGATTTTGTTCGCTCCTATGCCATCCGAAATGAAATACCTGCATTCGACTCCATCGCCAAAACCGGCTTTTTCCGACATCTGGTAGTTCGTAACAGCCATTTTACCGATGATTTTATGGTGAATCTGGTTACCTATGCCTGGGATGAGGAGCTGATTTTTAAGCTTAGAGATGAATTGTTAAAAGCCTTCCCTTTTATCACAACCATCGTGAATAATGTGAACGACCAGCCCAATCCAACAGCTGTGGGTCGCTATGAAAAGGTGCTTCACGGACCCGGTTTTATCCGTGATCGCATCGGAGCATACGAATTCAGGATCAATGCCAACGCTTTTTTCCAGACCAATACACGGCAGGCGGAGAAATTGTATCAGGCAGCCCGGGATTATGCTGAACTCAAACCCGGGGATACCTTATTTGACCTTTATTGCGGTGTAGGAACCCTCAGTTTATTCATGAGTGATGCAGCTGAGCAGGTTGTGGGAATTGAACTGGTTGATGTGGCCGTTCAGAATGCCATTCGCAACGCAGAAGAAAACCTGGTGAAGAACGTGGACTTTGTGAAAGGTGACATGAAAGAAGTGTTTGGGCCACAGCTGGTTGAGCAATACGGCGAACCGGATGTACTCATTACAGATCCCCCACGTTCGGGTATGCATCCTGATGTAGTTCAGCGACTGTGTGAGCTGAAAGTACCCCGACTGGTCTATGTAAGTTGTAATTCCTCAACCATGGCCCGGGATCTGGCCATCCTGGCTGAAGTGTACGATATCCCGGAAGTTCAACCTGTGGATATGTTCCCCCAGACCTATCATGTGGAAGCGGTGGCTAAACTGAGGTTGAAACAAAATTGAAAAAGCAGGTTCTGAAATTTATCGGAGTTTGCATTCTCTGCTTGTCATTAATCACCCTGGCCGTATATATTATACAGGAACTCAATTAATTAATCGGGATTGTTATGAAAAAGAATATGGGTAATCCGGATCGTATCATTCGGAGTGTTATTGCTCTTGTCATTGCTGCGCTTTATTTCACTGAAACCATAACCGGAACGCTTGGGATTGTTCTGCTGGTTGTTGCTGCCGTATTTCTGCTTACCTCTTTTGTGAGCTTCTGCCCATTATATCTGCCATTCAAATTAAGTACGGCTAAACCAAAAGACCCCTGATCCTGAATAGTAACAAGTACAGACGTAGGATATTTATCCTGCTGATTTTATCCGCATCGGTACTGGGTATTATTTACTGGCCCGTTCCCTACAATGAAATTGATCTGCTGAATACCTCATTTGTACTCAGGTGGACTCTCTCCGCTTTTCTGCTGGGTATGCTTACCAAACCCTTACTTCGTTTAAAAGGCAGTCATACGGTGCTTATCATCACACTTGGTTTTGTCTCATCCATCCTGATCAGAGCTTTATATGAAAGCTGGATGGATACAGCCACACACAATCTGCTTGTCTTTGAAGTGCTGTATGGGATATTCAACACCTTCCCTCCTGCTATGCTGGGCAGCTTTTTAGGTCTCTATATTCAGCATAAGATTTTCGGCGACGAAGACGAGTAGTGAATTAGCCTTTTCTTAACATCCGCTCCTTTTAATTTGTAATAGAATTCATTTTTTCAGCTGTCAAATTAACGGAGGATTATATAAAAGCACTGAAAATACTGGGGCTTATTCTGGGATCAATCGGGGTCATAATCGCAGCCCTGCTCTTATATGTACGATATGGGCTTCCAAATGTGGAAGCAGCACCTGAAATGGAAATTGAGCTAACAGCAGAGCGCATTGAACGCGGGGAATATCTGGCTCATCATGTTATGGTTTGTGCATCCTGTCACTCAAAAAGAGATTTCACCCTTTTTGCCGGTCCCATTGCAGAAGGGGAAGCCTGGAAAGGTTATGCACATAGCCAGAAAGAAGGTTTACCCGGATATTACGTGGCCTCGAACCTCACTCCTTCTAATCTGGGCGACTGGACCGATGGTGAAATATTCAGAGCTATGACCGTGGGTGTTTCAAAAGACGGTCGTCCCCTTTTTCCGATGATGCCCTACACCTACTAACGAAGCATGGATGAGGAAGACCTCAAGTCCGTAATTGCTTACCTGCGCACCCTTGAGCCGGCAGCATCCGAAAAGGATACATCGTATTCAGACTTTCCGATGAGCCTCATCATCAACACCATGCCCAAAGACGCCGAACTTCAAGCCAAACCTGAGGCATCGGATAAGGTTGCCTACGGAAAATACCTGGTTCAGATTTCAGTGTGTAACGATTGTCACACCAATTATGAGGGCGGAACCCAGGTTGGAGAATATATGGCCGGAGGGAGAAGATTTAATCTGCCGGATGGATCCTATAATTTAACACCCAACATCACTCCGCATGATGAAACCGGTATCGGCAGATGGTCGGAGGAAGAATTTGTGAGCAAATTCAAATCATTCAGTGATTCAACATATACCCCACCTGTGATCAATAAAGGTGATTATCAGAGTTATTTGCCCTGGAATGAGTATTCCGGCATAACTGAAGAGGATCTGAAAGCCATTTATGCTTATCTGAGAAGCATACCTGCTGTTGAAAATAAGGTTGAGAAGTTTAATCCTGCCTCAGACTGATTTTTCGAACGCTGAGATTGTAAATACTGTATTCTTTTACCTTTAAACATTCATCAAAAGGCACTTATTGACATGCAGGAACTGTTACAGGATTACGCAAAGTACACGACCGAAGACACTGAAGTATGGAATATTCTGGCAGAGCGGCAAATTCAGAACCTTCAGGATAAAGCCCATCCGGAATACCTGAGATGCCTGCATTTACTAAAAGACGAGCTGAATGCGGATGAAATACCGGATTTTGAAAAACTGAACCACAAATTGCTTGCCACCCATGGATGGTCCATTACCGTGGTTCCCGGCCTCATCGAAGTAAACCAGTTTTTTGAACTGCTCAGCCAGAAGAAATTCAGTGCTTCCACCTGGCTCCGAAAAAAATCTCAGCTGGATTATCTGGAAGAACCGGATATGTTCCACGATGTATTTGGCCACATCCCCTTGCTGATGAATAAGGACTTTACCGATTTCGCGGAGAAAATGGGCAATCTTGGTGTTCAGTACAAACATAATCAGGAGATTGTAAAGCAGCTTCAGCGACTCTACTGGTTTACCATTGAGTTCGGGCTGATTGAATATGAGGGTGAGACAAAGCTGTATGGAGCGGGTATTATGTCCTCTTCAGGCGAATCGGATCACATTTTCAATGACGAGGTAGAAATCAGGCCCTACGATATCTTCTCCATCATCAAACAGCCCTTTGTTACTTCTGAAATTCAGTGGATTTACTATCAGATCGATTCCTTCCGCCAGCTCTTTGATTCCATCATTGCCCTTGAAGAACATCTGCACCGGCTGAACTGACTGATTACTTTATTCTTCGGCAGTGCAGGCACAGATGACTTTCCTGCCGGTCCCGAAGAAATATCAGGTAGTCTTCTCCCCCATCCTTGATTCGGTATGCCTTCTTGATCTTTTCAGGCTTTTGGGGATAATTACGGGTGATGATATTGGCTATTTTAAAACGCTTTTTGACTGCTTTTGGCTTCATGATTTCCAATACCTCAAAAACCCGTCCCGGAAAGTGCTCCAGGATTATATCTGAGGTATAGAGATGCGTGTTTCTGCCCACTTTAGGCAAATCAAAACTTTCAGAAACCTGCCTGAACATCCCGCTTTTTCGGATTCCTCCGGATGGATCGTAGAGATATGTACGGATGTCCGCTTCCTCAGTCGGCATCGTTTTCTCCCTATCAGGTTCAAAACGATGTTGACTGACCAAGCTGCTGATTTTGTATAGGAAGACTTCCAAACTTGAAGAATCAGTACCGGGATATCTGAACAGTATTTCTCTGACTTCATCATCTCTTTCCAGGATCTGAACCTCCTTAAAGTCTTCGAGTAAGCGAAGGCTTTCTTTTACATCAACCATGGGTGAGGCTTTAATCAGGATTTCATGAGATCTCTGCCTCATCAGAGGTAAAAGCTCATTTAAATCCGGTTTACCTTCGCTCAAAGCCTGAACCCTTTCACCGTTTTTGGCCCGTCGGGATGGATCTACATAGATCAGATCAGCTTTATCGGAAAAATTCTGCAGGTAAGTCAGGGCATCAGCATGAACCACTTCAATATGATTCAATCCCAGTACGGTGAAATTATGCCGGGCAAGCTCACACAATTGTTCATTCTGCTCTACATAAATCACTTGTTCAAAAGAAACCGACATATAGGCTGCATCCACCCCGAATCCTCCGCTTAGGTCCACCATTAATTCACCTTTTGTGATTTTGGCTTTATGCCTGGCCAGCAGCTCTGAACTGCTCTGTTCAACACTCAGTGGTACCGGGAAAATCAGATCATCGTTGGAAAACCATTCGGGTAGCTTTTTCCGGGATTTCTGCCTGCTTCTGATTTGTTCAGCTATCTGCTTTCTGGGCCAATCTGCAGCCATATGATTGCCCAGCATCAATTCTGAAGGGTTTTTTTCTATGTTTTCTCGGATAAATGTCTTTATTTCCGAACTGAAAAGTGCCGTGTACATAATCGCGAATGATGAGGAGATAAGATGCCAAATATGAACAGGCATCAGGAATAATGAAAGTAGTTATCGTCGGTGCAGGACTTGGAGGACTAACCGCAGCTTGCCTGCTGAGCAGCAAGGGGCATGAGGTCACGGTTTACGAGAAGAATAAGTCGGTGGGCGGCAAGATGAACGAGGTTGCCAAAAAGGGATTTCGATTCGATACCGGACCGAGTTTATTCACCATGCCTTTTATTCTGGAGGAAGTGCTCAATCATTGTGGCTGCCAGCTGGATGATGAACTGGATTTACTGCCACTGGAACCTCTTTGCCGATATTTCTTTCCGGACGGCATCGTCTTCGATAATTTCTACGATAAGGACAAAAATGAGGAAGAGCTTCGGAAATTTGCTCCCGAAGATGCTCAGGCCTACCGGGACTTTCTCAAAAAAGCATCCTCCATTTACGAAAAAACAGCCTCGTCCTTCATCTTCAATCCCCTTTTTGATCTGAAGGATGCCGGTTCTCTCAACTATATGGATCTGCTCTCCATCAATGCTTTTTCCACGGTAAGTAAGGAAGTGGACAAGCACTTCCAGTCGGATCATCTGAAACAGTTTTTCAAGCGATTTACCACTTATAACGGATCTTCTCCCTATCAGGCTCCGGCTACCATGAACGTGATTCCTCATGTGGAGCTGAATCAGGGCGGCTATTATGTATGCGGGGGTTTGTACAGTATTGCGCGTTTACTAAAACGGCTGGCCACTAAACAGGGAGTGGAATTCAGGATGCGTAATCAGGTTGAGATGATTGCGGTATCCGATAAGGCCGTCGAGGGAATTTATGATGAACACGGTAAGTATGTGGATGCTGACATTGTTATAGCCAATGCCGATGCCACCTACACTTACTCGAAGCTGCTTTCCAAAGAATCCTTTTCAAAAAAGAAGAAGAAAAAAATCAAGAAAATTGAGCCCTCCTGCTCCGGCTTTGTACTGCTCCTGGGAGTGGAAAAGCAGTTTGACCAACTGAGGCATCACAACGTGTTTTTCTCATCCGACTATCAAAAAGAATTCAAGCAGATTTTTTATGATAAGGTGATGCCGGACGATCCCACCATTTATGTGGCAAATACATCATACACCGAAGCCGATCACGCGCCTGAAGGGGCTTCAAACTTATATGTACTGGTGAATGCCCCCTATGTAACCAAGAATTACAAATGGAAGGATCACAAGAAAGAAGTGGCCAATCAGATTGTGGATATGCTTGAAGAGCGGGGACTTAATGGGATCCGTGAACATCTGAAATACCGTAAAATCATCACCCCAAAGCATTTCCAGAAAGATTATCTGAGTAATAAAGGAAGCATTTACGGTACTTCATCTAATAATAAAAAATCGGCCTTTATTCGCCCCCGAAATAAATCCCGGGATATTGACGGGCTCTATCTTGTTGGAGGATCCACACATCCCGGCGGAGGAATTCCCCTGGTGATGCAGTCTGCCTTGAACGCGCTCAAATTAATTGAACGATATGAAGAAGAGGACTAGGGAGTCTTCAGGCTGGTTTCGCCGAGATTAATCACTTCCACATTGTGGATTTTTCCTCCATCAATATCAAACCGGACGATGGTACGGTATTGATGAAAACCCTGCTTTCCGGCCGCTCCCGGATTGATATACAGCATTTTATCCAGAGCCTGATCCCGCGCAATCTTAAGGATATGAGAGTGTCCGCAGATGAATACATCCGGGGGATTATCTTCAATTTCCTGACGGATGGGAATGCAATAGCGTCCTGGCACTCCGCCAATGTGTGTCATCCAGAAACGAATGCCATCGCGCTCAAAATGCTGGTGCAGCGGATACACATTTCGGATATCTTCCCCATCGATATTTCCATATACCCCCAGAACCGGGGCAATTTTCTCAAGTTTCTGTGCGATTTCGATGTTGCCAAAATCGCCGGCATGCCATATTTCATCACAATGGGCAAAGTAATCCGAAACCTGAGGATCCAGGTAACTGTGGGTGTCTGATATTAAGCCGACTTTGATCATTTTTTAGTATCATTGTGCCGATCTCGGTCTAGCGATTATACGCATATTAACACATAACTGAATAAATAATTTCATCAACCGGTCCACCAAGTGAAGGCACCCGGATTCAGCATCATCATTGTAACATGGAATGGGCTTCATCACCTTAAAGCATTCCTGCCCAGTGTGTTAGAGACCGACTATCCGGATTTCGAAATCATCATTGCCGAAAATAATTCTGATGATGGAAGTGTGGAATGGCTACAGGAGCATCATCCGAATGTTAAAATTGCTAAGCTGGATCAGAACTATGGCTATTGTGGGGGGAACAACCGGGCAGTGCCCTATGCCGATAAAGAAATCCTGCTGTTTCTGAATAATGATGTACGCGTGGAAAAAGACTGGCTGAGCAAATTGGCTCCTGTATTTAATGACCCGGAAGTTGCGGCTGCCCAGCCCAAGATGAAGGATCATCAAGAACCTGAACGATTTGAATATGCCGGGGCTTCCGGCGGTTATCTGGATAAGCTGGGCTATCCTTTCTGCCGGGGACGTATCATGGAACACGTGGAGGCGGATGAGGGCCAATATGATGATAGCATTGATATTTTCTGGGCTTCCGGTGCGGCTTTGGCTGTGCGGAAAGAAGTTTTTGCTGATCTGGATGGCTTCGACGAGGATTTTGAATTTCACATGGAGGAAATTGACCTCTGCTGGCGCATTCAGAACCGGGGCTACCGGGTGGTATGTGAGCCTTCAAGCGTAGTTTACCATCTGGGTGGCGGTTCACTTCCGATGGGATCTCCCCGTAAAGTGTACTATAACTTCCGAAACAGCCTGCAGATGCTCTGGAAAAACTGGTCGATGCGCAGTCTGCTGCTTCGCTTCCCCATCCGGCTATTACTGGATGTGGTTGCCGCATACCGGGAGCTGTTTAGCGGAGAGGTTGCTGATTTTACCGCTATTGCCAAAGCCCATCTTTACTTCTTCAGCAGATGGCCGAAAATACATGCAAAACGCAGGCAGGAAATTGCCGATCGAAACCGGCACAGGGATCCTGAGTCAATGAAGAATCTGAATTTGATCTGGCAGTATTTCGTAAATGGAAAACAAACCTATCAGGATCTGACAAATCAGGATTGATACCCAATGGAAGCCTTTCTGGACCGTGCCATACCATTGCTTAAACGCTGGGGATTCAGCCTGCTGCTGCTTCCTTTTATAGGGGTAAGCCTGGAACAATTCTGGATGGCTATCCGTGTGGATATCCTCTTTGCGGTTAATTATCCCTATCCATTTTTCATCCGGCCTTTCATGTTCGTGATCGACAATGTCTCCCTCATCATCCATGAGGGCGGGCATATGATTTTCGGACTATTCGGATGGCGCTTTCTGGGTATTCTGGGAGGCACCTTGATGGGTTTGCTTATTCCTTTTTTGCTTTTTTTGACAGCGCGCCAAAAACGACAATTTACTCTGGCTCAGTTTTCTTTGTTCTGGACCGGATTTACCTGGCTGGAGACTGCCGCCTATTGTTATGATGCTGTGGCCACTAAAATGCCTCTTATAGGAGACCTGCCCATTACCGCCCACGACTTCCGCAATATGCTGATGCAGACCAAACTGCTCAATGAGCATGAAACCCTGGCGTGGATGTTTTATGGATTTGGATTTCTTTGCTTTCTCACTGCCCTGCTCTGGCCCCTTAATAACCGGCCTGAACCCGACTATGAGTACAAAGACCTCAAGCTGGATCTATAAAAAAAGCCCTGTAGCAGAACCACAGGGCTTTTTCGGACAACAACAACTCATGGTTGTTTCGCTTTTACTTCTCTTCCAGTTCCTCTAAGCGCTTTTTCAGTGCATCAATCTCTGCCTGCTGTTCCTGCATGGCTTTGATGAGAATGGGAACCAGCTCCATATAGTTCAGTGACTTATACTCCATAGTGGCCTCCACTTCTTTCTCAGAAGCTGCATCCGGACCGGAAGCATCACTTACTTTTTCTGTGTATGTGTGGATGTTGCTATGTACCAGCGATGGCAGCACTTCTTCCACTTCCTGGGCAATGAGTCCATAGTGAAGACCACCGGCTAATTTCATGCCTTTGTAGTTCTGCTTAAAATTATAGGAAGTTGGACGCAGTGCCATAATGGTATTCAAACCATCATCCAGATCCGTGATGTTGGTTTTCAGGTTGCGGTCTGAGGTCTGATTCA
>CAYPTY010000025.1:0-29337 GCA_964413935.1 uncultured Balneolaceae bacterium
ATTTCCGTCTCTGGCAATGGCCTGGAAGTTAAAACCCTGCGGCACCTGAGCCATAACCGGCATCGCAAGAAGTACAATAAATAGGCTTAGTAAAAGTCGTTTCATAGTAGATACTTATTTGATTAAGAGCATTTTCTTTGTTGAAACTATCCGGTTATCAGCGGATAGCGTGTAGATATACATCCCCGTAGCAAGATTGCTGGCGTTGAATGTTACGGTGTAATTCCCAGGAGCGCGGCTGCCTTCGTTAATGCTGGAAACCAGTGCGCCAATGGAATTATAAATGCGAATACTCACCTCTGAAGGTTGAGCAATACGGTAAGAGATATTGGTTGAAGGGTTGAATGGATTCGGGTAGTTTTGCTCCAGCACAAATTCTGTTGGTATGCTGATGTCCTGATTTTCAGATGAAGTGGGAATCAAATTGATTCCGTCTGGAAAGTCGCTGACTACCTTAATGTTCTCACCACCAAAAGCACCGGTAACAACCCCGCCACCGGTCCAGTTAATGCTGATGTTTCCGCCCTCAAAATCTCCGCCTGCGAAAGTTATTAGACTTTGAGCCTGTGCTGTTTGATAAATGAAAAGACAGAGTCCCAAAGCAAGAAGTTGTTTCATACTTAAAGCTTTGATTAATGATTAAGACTGAGCCTATTTAAGGATTTTAATCAGTTAAGTCACCGCATGAATATGCGGTCTTTTACTTCCAACCTCCTATGAAGGCTCCCATTGCAACAGCAATAACAACCCAGTAACCCCCATTTATCAAAAAATATTTGGCAGATTTTTGCTCAAACATAGCATTCACTGCAACGGCCATCATCATAAATCCAAAACCGGTAAAAAAGCCATAAAGCGCACCCATAGCGGCATCGACGGATGGGTCATTGAAAAAGAAACCAAAAATAACGGCAATGATCAGGGTAAACACCCAGGTAAGGCCGTAGGTTTTGGCCATATTGCCTTCTTTGATCATTTCCTCCGTCATGCCCGCAGCTTTCATCCAGGCTTTACCGAATAAAGGTCCATACCAGAGACCGCCGATTACAAATCCTAAAATGCTGGCTACAAAAACGGCCAGCCAGTTCATGGTTGAAGGGTCCATGAGTTCAAAAATTTAGTTGTGTGTTGATGGGCTAATCCCCCTAACCCATTGCCTGCCAATTAACAAAAAGAATAAATAAGAACCAATTAGAGTAAAAGGTACATCAGGCAAAAGACTGTTTTTACTGCGGCTCTTTGATGGTATTTCCATTAAAACCTTCCCTGATTATGTCTATATTTGCAGCCTGACAATACCCGAACCTATGAATCAAGCAATCCGTGACATCACCCCCATCGACCCTGTAGGTGTGGAAGAAAGGGTGAGCCGACTGAACAAACGCAGCATCAAAAAAGAATCCAAGATGCAGGCGCTTAAAATGGCGCTGAGCATGATGGACCTGACCACACTCGAAGGAAATGACTCGACTGGTAAAGTGATGCAGCTTTGCCGCAAAGCCCGTCAGCCTCACCCGGCTATGCCTGAATTACCACATGTAGCAGCCGTTTGTGTTTACCCTCGTATGGTTTCGGTGGCCTCAGAGCATTTGAAAGGAAGCGGGATCAAGGTTTGCAGCGTTGCAACGGCCTTCCCAAGCGGACAAGCCCCTCTTTCTACCCGTCTTGAAGAAGTGAAATTTGCCGTCAATGAGGGTGCGGATGAAGTAGATATGGTTATAAGTCGAGGTGCCTTCCTGATGGGTGAATACCAGCTTATCTTCGATGAGATTGCCGCCATCAAAGAAGCCTGTGGTGAAGCGCATTTAAAAGTGATTCTGGAAACCGGCGAGCTTCAGACTTTTGAAAACGTACGTCTTGCCAGCGACATCGCCATGCAGGCCGGAGCTGATTTTATCAAAACCTCAACCGGAAAAATGTCGCCTGCAGCAACCCAGCCGGTAACACTGGTGATGCTGGAAGCCATTCGGGATTTTTATTACAAAACGGACAAAATGATCGGCATGAAACCGGCCGGCGGAATCCGTACGGCCAAACAGGCCTTACAGTACCTGGTGTTGGTTAAAGAGACCCTTGGGGCTGCCTGGCTGAATGCCGATTATTTCCGCTTCGGAGCCTCTTCTCTGGCCAACGACGTACTCATGCAAATCCTGAAGCAGGAAACAGGACATTACCAATCGCCTGATTATTTTACACTGGACTAAATGATGGAAGAAAGCAACACAAAGGAAACGCCATACAAACCCACCTCACCCAATTCAAAACTGGATTTTGAATCGGTGTGGGAATACGCACCGGCTCCGGAAAGCACCGATCATGTTGAGCTGAAGGAAAAATATGATCTCTTCATCGGGGGTAAATTTGTAAAACCCTCCAAAGGCCGTTATTTCCATTCCATCAATCCGGCAACCGAGGAAAAACTGGCTGAAGTGGCTGAAGCCACACAAAAAGATGTGGATGATGCGGTAAAAGCTGCCCGAAAGGCTTTTAACGGATCCTGGGGAAGCATGAAAGCTTCTGAACGCAGTAAGTATATTTTCAAACTGGCCCGCATGATACAGGAGCGTGCCCGTGAATTTGCCGTTCTGGAAAGTATGGATGGTGGCAAGCCTATACGCGAATCCAGAGATGTGGATATTCCGCTGGTCGCAGCCCACTTCTTTTATTATGCCGGATGGGCTGACAAACTGGAGTATGCCTTTCCCGGAAAAACGCCTGAGCCGGTTGGGGTATGCGGACAAATCATCCCATGGAATTTTCCCATGCTGATGCTGGCCTGGAAAATTGCACCTGCCCTGGCCTGCGGGAATACCGTAGTATTAAAACCTGCAGAAACCACCTCCCTGACTGCACTTAAATTTGCCGAACTGGTTCAGGATGCGGGTTTACCCGCCGGTACCGTAAATATCGTAACCGGTGCCGGACAAACCGGATCATTGATCGTAAATCACCCGGACGTTAATAAAATAGCCTTCACCGGATCAACGACGGTAGGTAAACTGATTCAGAAATCACTGGCCGGAACCGACAAAAAGTACACTCTGGAATTGGGCGGAAAGGGCGCGAATATCATTTTTGAGGATGCAGCTCTTGATCAGGCGGTGGAGGGTATAATCAACGCTATTTTTTTTAATCAGGGCCATGTCTGCTGTGCAGGATCAAGACTGCTGGTGCAGGAGTCGGTAGCCGATGAAGTAGTCCGAAGGCTGAATGACCGCATGCAAACCCTTGTGCTCGGTGATCCCATGGATAAAAATACCGATATCGGAGCTATCAACTCAAAAGCCCAGCTGGATCGCATTCAGGAATACCTGGAAATAGGTCTCGAAGAAGGAGCAAATATCCATCAGGGCAAACAAAACCTGCCGGAGAAAGGCTACTATTGTAAGCCTACCCTCTTTACCAATGTGAGCCAGTCGAACCGAATTGTGCAGGAAGAAATATTCGGCCCGGTACTCACTATTCAAACCTTCCGCACCCCGGATGAGGCCATCACCAAGGCAAATAACACGCCCTACGGACTGGCTGGTGGAATCTGGACAGATAAAGGTTCAAAAATCTTCAAGGCCAATCAGGCAATGCGTTCAGGCGTGGTCTGGGCAAATACCTACAATAAATTTGATCCCACATCCCCCTTTGGAGGATACAAAGAAAGCGGTGTTGGACGTGAAGGCGGCCTGCACGGATTAATGTCTTATCTCAAATTGAGCTGAAATGATGAGCGAACGACAGGAAGTACATAAAACCTACAAGACTTACATCGGCGGACAGTTTCCCAGATCGGAATCCGGCCGTTACTACAAGGTCTATGATGAAGCAGGAAAGCTGCTGGCCAATGCCTGTCTCTGCTCCCGAAAAGATGTTCGGGATGCCGTTAAAGCCGCACGCAGTGCTTATAAGGATTGGTCTGCCCGTTCGGCCTACAATCGGGGTCAGATTCTGTATCGGATTGCGGAAATGCTAGAAACCCGCAGAGGGCAGTTTGAGGTGGAACTGAAGCAAATTGGTTACACAGAGGCAGAAGCGGTGAAAGAAGTAAACACTTCCATCGACCGTTTGATCTACTATGCGGGCTGGACAGACAAATTCACCCAGATTTTCAGTACGGTTAACCCGGTAGCCTCTGCTCATTTTAATTTTTCAATGCCGGAACCTACCGGTGTGGTCGGGATTGTGGCTCCGGAACAGAGTCCCTTACTGGGTCTGATATCCGTTGCTGCTCCGGTTATTGCAGGTGGCAATACCTGCGTGATTCTGGCATCTCAGCCATTTCCCTTGCTTTCCATTTCTTTTGCGGAAGTCCTGAATTCTTCGGATGTACCCGGCGGAGTGGTTAACATCCTGACGGGCCATACAGAGGAATTACTTCCTCCACTTTCATCCCATATGGATGTCAATGCTCTATTCATCACGCATAAACTGAATAAAGATTTGCGGAAACAAACAGATGAAGATGCCGCTTTAAACGTTAAGCGAATGATCCGGCATGAAGTTGATGACTGGTATGCCGAAGAAACGCAAAATCCCTATTTCATATTAGACACTCAGGAAATCAAGACTACATGGCATCCCGCAGGTTTTTGAATATCCCCCTCATCCTGATTGTGCTCTTTGCACTCAGCTCAGGTAGCTGTGCAACAGCTGAAAATGCAACAGTTGCCGACCCTGCTGTGGTTGATACCACGGCATCCGGTGAAACAAGCTCACCGGAAGGCGGTGTAGTACAAACCGAAAACCGGGTGCAGGAAACTGAAAAGTATATCGACCCATCAGATTATTCTTTTTATGAACGCTATCAGACAAAGCTTTCTGATTTATACACCACCCGTCGGAACAGCATACCGGACGCATTCCTGATTGAAGATGAGCCCGAGGAGGATGAAGTCGTTGAAAAAGATCCCTTTCAGGGCTTTCGCGTCCAGATTTATTCTGCCAGGGATGTACTGGATGCAGACACGACGGCTGCCCTCTTCCGAACCTGGGCCGATACCACCATTACCGGCTATCAGGCCGATACCTACATCTTTTTTAAGCCACCATACTACCGCATTCATGTGGGTGATTTCCATGAGCGGGACCGGGCTCAACGCTATGCCCGACTCATCAAACGCCGTTTCCGAAGTGCCTGGGTAGTCTATGACCGGGTGAATCCTTTGAAGGTACCTGCTGATTCCGTTTCTTTTAGTTTGATTAACTAAAGAATCCAACACATACCGTAATGACAAATGTAATCAGGCTGTGGATTATTATGCCCGTATTCGGGGCTTTTATGGGATTGCATTCCATGCAGAGTCAGGAGAATCAATTCGCTGAGCGTGATCAGAGAACCGGGGTTAAGGGGGAAATCGAGCTACCTGCACAAGTCAAACAGCAACGTGTTTTCAGGGGCCGAGCTTACCGGAACCGACAATCTTCCATGACAAACGAGCAACCCTCGCCTGCTGAAGAACAAAAACAAAAATACCTGAATACCATCATCAGTCTGCATCCTTTGTCTTTTGATGCACCGATTGATAAAGTTGATCCAAACCCGCAGGTGATTCAAAGAGACGCGACCTTTATTCCCAAAGTTACCGTCATTACCGAAGGATCTACCGTTGAATTTGTGAATGATGACGCCTTCTTCCACAATGTTTTCAGCTTAACCAAAGGAGCTCGTTTTAACATAGGGAGGAGGCCTAAAGGCGATGTTTACCCGGTAGAGATACCCGCAACCGACTGGAAGATATTCGGTATGGGGCAAATCAGCCTATTTTGTGATATTCATTCTCAGATGAATGCAGTTATCCTCACACTGGATACCCCCTATTATACCCGCGTTTATGAAGACGGCACCTATTCCCTGTTGGATGTACCCGAGGGACGCTATGAACTTAGGATGTATAATCCAAGCTACGATGTGATCCGTCAGGAAGTGAGCCTGGGTGCCGAAACGCTTGAACTGAATCTGAGCTTCTGATGGGCCGATTCCGGTTTAACATACAAGCTAAGCTGTTTCTCTTGCTTGCTGGCTTAACCACCTCCACCCTACTCATTGTTAGTCTGATTGTAGGTTACGCCACCGCACAGAAGGTCGAAGAGGATATCATTGAGGACTTTGAAAAACTTCAAACCTTCTTTAAAACACAGCAGACCCTGAGGTATGACCGGCTTCTGGAATCCGCTTATCTGATTGCAGAGAATTCCAATTTCAAGGGGTCTTTCCAGACGCAGGACCTGGAAACTATTTACTATTCTGTACTCGAATTCAGTGAATTTACCCGCTCTGATCTGATAGTGGTTGCCGACAACGAAGGTGAGGTTTTAGCCTGGTTTGGAGACCGGGAAAAAACAGGCAGAAATATTCGAACATATAACGGTATTGAAGCGGCATTGAATTACGAAGCCCCAATAGAATCTCCCGACTGGCCACTACTGTGGAATATTGAAAATGATGTGTATCAGGTTGCCAGCGTACCCATTTATCTGGGTTTCAATGAGATAGCCGGAACACTGACGCTTGGATCCGTTCTGCAGCACTATGAAGCCCGGGAATTAGCTGAAGGCACACCGTTTAACATCGCATTTCTATCCGGAGATGAACTCATCGGAGCCTCTCATGACGATATGCACATCGATCATTATCAGGAAACCAAAACTGATTATGGTCACCTATTTGATTCCATAACCACACAATTGACCATCAGCGACCCGATTAAAACCAGGATACAGAACGACCTCCATCTTGCTTTTATCAGTCCCCTTGGAGAAGGCGATGATGCAGTTTATGTAGCCTCTGTATTGCTGGATCAGGAATTTGCAACTATACGCTTTATTCGATGGAGTATTTTGATCGTCACCCTCGGTTCGATTGTATTGCTGATTCCGATTGCAAACTCACTGGGTAAAAAGTTCACCAAGCCCATAACTGAGCTCAGCAGATCCATGAAAAAAGTTGAAGAAGGTGATCTCAGTACGCGGGTAAGCGTGCAGACTGGAGATGAAATTGAGGGACTGGCTGATTCCTTTAATTCGATGATTGTGGGCCTCAAAGAGCGTTTTGCGTTGAGCCGGTATGTAGGTACACATACACTGAAGATGGTTCAGGATACGGTAGACATAGAAGCTGATTTAGGTGGTTCCTTTCAGGATGTGGCTATGATTTTCAGCGATATTCGTGGTTCAACCGCAAAAATTTCGGTTTCTGAACCGGATGAATTCGTTGAGATATTGAATAAAACACTGGGATTTCAAACAGAGATCATCAAAAAATATGACGGGGCCGTGGACAAGTATGTTGGGGATGAAGTGGTTGCAGTGTTTACCGGAGATCACGCTTTGAACAATGCAATCAAGGCATCCATCGAAATTCAGAAACAATTCAGTGAAAACGCTGAGCTCAATACTTTCTTCCGGGGACTTGGAATTGGCGTTAATTACGGTCAGGTTATTTTGGGAAATATGGGCACCAGAGAACGCATGGATTATACGGTAATCGGTCCTGAAGTGAATCTGTGCGCCAGATTATGCAGTGCTGCAGCAGATGGGGAAGTATTAGTAACTCAGGATTGCCTGCAGAAGCACAACCTTTTTGATCCATATAAGGATTCAAATATCAGGAAGCTGGATCTGAAAGGATTCAGCCAACCAGTCAACATCATTAGCATACCGGTATCATGATGAAATTAATCTCCTGCTTTACGCTGATTCTATTACTTATATCAGCTCAGAAAACATATGCCCAGGTTGAGTTCGGTGGCACCATTGATGTTCAGGCCCTTACAGCCGGTAAAAAAGCGAATTTTATGGACACCGGTGTTCCGGATGATTTCAGGCACCTACAACTGGGAGTTGCACAGCTTAATCTGCTGGGATTTGCCCCTATTTCTGATCGTTTTTTCTTTGAAACCCGACTGGGCTTTACCTCCTACGGAAGTGGAAAAATTGAAGATTTCAAGCTCATCCTGGGTAGCCTCACCTATCAGCATAGTGATGCCTTTTCACTGACAGCGGGTCGCTTTATTACTCCATTCGGGTTCTATGGCGACCGGCAGCTGGTTATCGATCGTACTTTTGTAGACCTTCCGCTTAATTATACCTATTTCACTAATGTCTCCTCTGAGTTGGGTTTGATTGGAAGGAAGTTTCGCTATAATAATTCCTACGGCGATAGCCTGGATACTCAGCTTAGCACTGTTTTTTATGAGGTTTACAATACCGGATTGCGATTCGACTGGCAGCCGGAAAACAAAAATATGCTGATCTCGGGAGCACTCACCAATCAGGCTATCTCCCAGTTTGACATCTCCAATGCCCCTTCATACGGTGGTAGCCTGAGGATACGCTTCACTCCGAGTGCAACCTATGAATGGGCACTCTCAGCAGCACATGGCACTTTTTTTAATGAAAGTGAACATAATGCCTCCATTCAGGATGAGATCAATGTACAGGAGCTGACACAAAGCTCCCTATCTCTCTACAACCGATTACAATTCACTTATTTTGAGATTGTGGCTGAAGCGATGTTCACCAACTGGAGAACGCCCGTATTTCAGGACACCCTTTATCTGCCTTCGGCTACCCCCTTCGTACGGGATGCAAGCGGCGACCCGGTGGTAACCGATGTTCAGAATATCGGAGCAAACCTGGATATAAAGTATGAGCCACCTTCTATGACTGGCACTTACTTTGCGATCCGGGGCGAGTATTTATCCTTCTTTGAAATTGACAACCCGGTTTCGGGGGATCCATACCAGTGGGATCTGGATCTGATGCGATATAACATTGGTATCGGGCATAAGTTTACCCGAAATGTAGTGGGGAAACTGGTGTTTACGGATCAGGATAAATTTGATTTCAGCCAGTTCACCTTCAGGGCTTATCTGACGGCTGCTTTTTAAACATTAAACCTGAAGAGCATCACATCACCGTCGGCCACCACGTACTCTTTGCCTTCCTGACGCATTTTACCGGCCTCTTTGGCTGCTTTCTCTGAGCCCAGATCCACATAATCCTGATAGGCTATGGTTTCCGCCCGAATAAACCCTTTTTCAAAGTCGGTGTGGATGACGCCCGCCGCCTGAGGTGCCTTTGTCCCTTTGCGGATGGTCCAGGCCCGTACTTCCTTAGGACCGGCCGTGAAGTAGGTAATCAGACCCAGTTCTTTATAGGCCGCCTGTATGAGACGGTCCAGGCCACCACTAGCTACACCTAACTCTTCCAAAAATAGTTCTTTCTCTTCCTCATCCAGCTCAGCGATTTCTGCTTCGATCTTAGCACAGAACATGACCGTTTCATCGTGATGTTCAGCGGCAATACCCTTAACCTGCTCCACATAGTCATTACCGGTATTCAGGTCAGTCTCGCCAACGTTGCAGGCATAAAGAACGGGTTTGGAAGACAGTAAAAATAAATCCCGGATTACCTCCTGCTCTTCGGCTGTGATATTCAGGCTGCGTGCTGTATTTCCGTCTTCAAGATGGGTTTTCACCTTCTCCACAACAGTTACAGCTGCAAGAAGGCTTTTATCTCCTTTAGCCTGTTTCTGCAGATTGGTAAGTCGTTTCTCTACACTTTCCAGATCTTTTAAAATGAGCTCATCCTCAATGATGCGAATATCCCGCTCGGGATTTACATCTCCCTCCACATGAATGATATCATCATCATCAAAACAGCGCACTACATGGATGATCAGATCCACTTCACGAATATGGGATAAAAAAGCATTTCCTTTTCCTTTGCCCTCTGAAGCCCCTTTTACCAAACCGGCGATGTCCACAAATTCGATACTGGCCGGGATTTCGGAAGCCGGATTCACCAGCTCGGATAGTTTTTTCAGTCGGTCGTCCGGAACGGGGACCAGACCTACGTTGGGATCAATGGTACAAAATGGAAAGTTGGCCGATTCGGCACCGGCATTGCTCAGGGCATTAAAAAGGGTGGATTTTCCCACATTGGGCAAACCCACGATTCCGCATTTCAGGCTCATTTATACAGGGTCTATACAGTCTTGTTGAATAATTTCTTCTTCGGGGAGCAGAACGGCTGTCAATTTACCCATTCCACTCCGCTGATAAACACATCCGGTGTCTATTCCTATTCGGTCTTTGGCCAGAATAACCTCTTTCACAGGAGTATGGCCGAAAACCACCTTCTTCTCCCAGGGCGTTTCATCCACCTCCAGATGATCCCGAGTCCACAGATAGTAGGATTCAGCCATGGAGTGTTTTTTCATTTCTTCCAGACTCCATTCCGGATGTACACCGGCATGCACAAAAAAGTACTTATCTGTTTCGAAATAAAGATCAGTGTTCTTCACAAATGTCTGATGACGCTCGGGCACATCACCGGAATCCTCACCGTAACTCTCCAGGGTTGATCGTCCGCCATTCATCAGCCAGAGATGAAAATCACCCTCCTCAAAGGCATCAATCATCATCTGCTCATGATTGCCTCGGAGGAAAACGCAATCATGATGTTGGCTGAATTGAATCAGGAAGTCAATTACCGCACTGGAATCCGGTCCGCGGTCTATATAATCACCCACAAAAATTATTTTACGACCGGCCAGTTTCTGCTGGGCCTTAAGTTTCACAATCAGGGCTTTGAGGCTTTGAGCACAGCCGTGTATATCTCCGATGGCAATGAATGATTGGTCTGCCAAGGTCAGCCTCCTCTGTTGCTGCTTTCGATAAGGCCTCTGCCCTTCTTATTTACCTTTCCTTCGGCTTTCAGCTTATCCAGTGCAGCATCCAGAATCCCGTTTACAAACTGTCCTGATTTCGCAGTAGAATAACGCTTCACAATTTCGATGGCCTCGTTGATGGTTACCTTGGTTGGGATCTCTTCGAAATACATGAATTCACAAAGGGCCATTTTAAGCACCAGCCGGTCGATGAGCGCCAATCGGTTAATATCCCAGTTTTTGGTTTGGGCTGATATGATTTCATCCAGTTCTTCTTCATGATCCAGAGTGCGGAAAATCAATTGTTCCGCAAAACGGCGGGCTTCTTTGGAGTCTTTCAGTTCTTCCTTTACAACGCTATCCATCACATGCTGCAATGAATCCCCGCTCTGCCGTACCGCATACAAAGCCTGCAATGCTTTTTCTCTTACATGTCTGCGGTTGATCATTTCAAATAACGTTTGGCTGTTTGGAAGTGGGCGAAAAGGTACGAAGCTTTTGTATTACAATGAATCTGAATTCTAATATTTCTTTCTTTTCTTATTCTTTAAGTTCTATGCTATTCAATTAGTTAGGCTTTTTAGGATGTTAACGTTTTATCGTCAGGAAAATCATCAGTACCGGGAAATCATTGAGCAGCGAATGAAAGAGCTCGTGATTGCCCACCGCATCGTCCCTCTCCACGGAGAAGAAGAACCTTATCTGGACGAAAATGGGCATCTTTTCAAGGGCTTAGAGGATATGGTCGATTTTCTGAACGATTTGCAGCGAGAGCTGGATATACAACGCAGCATCAGCGCGGATGCCTGTTATGTGGATGAAGAAACGGGAGAAATCTGCTAAATTGTTGTCTATGCGTTCTTAGCTCAGTTGGTTAGAGCGCCACGTTGACATCGTGGAGGTCGGCGGTTCGAATCCGCCAGAACGCACCAAAAACGGTTATCCCAATGGGACTCATCCGGAGGAATCCGCCAGAACGCACTGCTTTTCTATTTAATCAGGGTCATCGTTCGGTTTTCAACGGCATCCCCAATCCTCACCGAATAGACATACATCCCGCTCGACAAATCTTCAGCATTAAAGGTTATCTGATGAGAACCCGCGGCGTATTTTTGATTTGTGAGTTCAGCAACGATCTGCCCGTTTGTATTATAAACTGTAATCCGAACATTTCTGGCGCTCTCCAGTCCAAATTCAATAGTGGTGGCGGGATTAAATGGATTCGGATAATTCTGCTTTACAAAATAGTCTCTGGCTTTTTCTGATTCTTCTTCCCTGCTGGTGATTACCCCCGCTCCAAAATAGGCTCTTCTCACCAGTGTGGTATCATGGATGAAAGGATTTCGATTACCCTGAACGGATTCAATGTTGAGCGACCGCTGAATTTCCGCTTCGTCCACCTCATCCTGCAGATGCCAGTCCAGCAGTACATCCTTCATGCTTTCAAAAAATGCTTCATTGTCGGTACCATCATTTACGATATCCGGATGGGTCTGGTAGATCGTCCAGAAGTAAAAGATGGCCCGTGCTATGTTGCCTTTGAAATCTTCCCTGGGCTCGAAAGAGGAGTTGCTGAGCAGTTCACTGTATTCATCGATGTTAGAGGATGGAATAGTGCTTTGATTCTGGTCCAGCCGGTACCAGCGAGATGTGAGGTTATCGTTGATCTCATCAAACTTGAAATTGCTTCTTGCTCCGTTCACATCCTCACGGGTAATGAATAGGTGATGAATATCAGAACGCATGGGCAGCGCCTGATCAAAAAAGCTTTGGGGCCAGGTATGTTCGGTATTGAATCCGTTATCCTGGGCTTCGATTCGATTTGGATTGCCGCTGTAAGCAAAGGTATAACCGGAATAGACCCCTCTCACTTCCCCTTGCACTACATCAAAATCTTCGAACATAAAATTGCGGGCCGTCGAATAACTTAAAGAGGAACTAACGGAGTAATTGTATTGCAGTGTAAGAACCAACTCCTCCCCTGTTTGATCGGGAAAAATAAATTCATTTTCCTGGGCTTTTGTGTGAGCAGACAGGCACAGCAGACTGATAAGCAGTGCAAATACATAGGAATTTCCGGACATGGCAGGCGAATACTAAATTTATTTTGGGAAGTATACTGCCCAGAGCTCTCCTGCTCAAGCACTGATTCAATCCTCACAGGGCCTTAAGCCTTTTGCACTTTGAGTCTTATTAGAATAATAATTCAGTTTTGCAGTATTGCCGGTTTCCTCTTCTGACCTTTTCTTGATGTTCACTTTGAAGAGTGATTTGCGTCCATCATCATTTTGCCGGTACTCGACTTCAACACATTCTTTCTTAGCCTTTGTTTCAGCTTTGAAGGTTGTTGTCCGATGCTTCGCACCTTTTTTATACGCTTTGCTGATGCGATCTATAATACCATTCTCACTTTTAACTGTGTTATTTGAAGAATGATGTGAAGAGCAACCGATAGTGAGCAAAGTGCCCATTGCGAGTAAGAGCATAACTCGCTTCATATATCCCTTATCTATTTGATTTTTTGCTATTGATTGTAAAAAAAAATGAAAAGCAGCAGTAAATGCAACTTCAAGACTGCCAACAATTTAGAGCTTCGAAGTGTCTATTATTACACATTTTAGCGGGTAAAAGAAACGTTCTGTTCCCTGAGGTTGTATTTGTATGAAGCTTATTTCTCTTGGTTCTTATTATGAAAACCCGACTCGGAATTCTTGCGCTTGCACTCTTTCTTTTGGCTTTATCCGCCTTGCCGCCCCTGCTGCTTGGTTACACCATTACAGACCCTTTTTATCTTTCAATGATTGCGACCATCATAGTCATCGGAACGGTGGCCGCTTTTCAACTGCTGGAAAAACCCAAGGATGGTGAGGATGACTTTGACTAAGCTTCGTTAATCAAAGTCACGATGCTTTTTGAAGACTATTTCGAATGATGAACCGGTATGATTTGTCATCCGGAATTCGGCATTGAGCTGTTTCGCCAGTGTACGAATGAGCCTCATACCAAGGGAGCTTTTCATGAGGTCTTCCACATTGTCAGGCAGGCCTACGCCGTCATCACTTACCCTGAACATCAGGCTTGTATCCTGATCCTTAAACTCGATCCGGATTTTACCACTTTCCTGTTCATTAAAGGCATGCTTGTAGGCATTGGTCACAATTTCATTGAACCAGAGTCCGCAGGGTATAGCCTGATTCACCGTCAGGGTTACCGGATCCAGATCGGTCTCCACTTCGATCTCTTTATCACCGCGCACAAAGCGGTGCATAACCTTCAAAAGCTCCTGAATGTATACATCGAAGGAAATTTCAGACAGATCTTCACTCTGATAAAGCTTCTCATGAACCAGGGCGATGGAGTGAATTCTCAACTGGCTTTCTTTCAGTACTTCCCAGGCATCCTGATTGCTCACCTGATTCATCTGAAGTTCAAGCAGACCAGTGATCACAGCCAGGTTGTTTTTAACCCTGTGGTGAATTTCGGCGAGCAGCACTTCTTTTTCTTTCAGTGACTGCTCTATTTTCATCTCAGCATCTTTTTGCCCGGTGATGTCGACATACAAGCCGTAGATGGCGGCCATTTTACCTTCAATGATGACCGGGATGCCATAGATTATCACATCGATAAGGCTGCCATCTTTGCGCTTGCGCCTGGTAATGCATTCCACATTGATCGTGGTATCGGTCAGAGCATAGGCTTCTTCCAGGCTATCCTGCTGAACTATCACCTTATCAAGTTCCAGGCCCACTATTTCATCCGGGCTGTACTGGAATATATCCTCAAAACCCTGGTTGATCATGACCACTTCTTTATGCTTGTTCAGCACAGCAATTCCGATGGGCGATGAATCAAAAAGCTTGAAGAATAACTCGTTGCGATGTTTCAGTTCTTCTTCGGAGGTATGCCGGTCAGACACATCCCGGGCCACGTGTATGATGATATCCTTCCCAAAAAAGTTACCCTTTGAAATGGATACCTCCATCGGAAAAACTTCACCATTCCGCTTGGAACACCAGATTTCAATATTCTGGGGCCGGTCATCCATTACGTTCTGAATCACCCGCTGATACCACTCATGATCCATCTTTCCGGGAGCTTCCAGCATATGGATGGTTTTGTAGAGCAGTTCGTCTCTTGAATACCCAAAAATAGTACACAGGCCGTCATTAACTTCAATAATGTGTCCTTCTTCATCCTGTATGAAAATAGCATCGGTTACAGCATTGAAGAGATCGATGTAGGAGTCTCTGGCTTCAATCACCCGATGCTCATATTCAATGCGCTCTGTGATATCCGTAACCAGAGAGTGTACGGAAATCAAATTACCGGCTTTGTCATATATGAGGGAATTATGCCATTCGCAATAAAGGGTATCCCCATCTTTGGTAATATTGCGGTTGATGATGGTTACATGCGGTTCCTTCGATTGTATGGCCTCGTAGTATTTCTGTTCCACATAACTGCGGTCGTCCTTGTGAATGATCTGATCACCAAATGCCGGATCATTCCTGGACTCTTCGATATCGAATCCGAATAAGTCTTCAGCCCGCTGATTCCATCGCATCAGTCCCAGCTCATGGTGCCATTCCACTTCCGCCACCGGGAAGGTTTCGTGCTCCAGGCTTCGTGAAATGGGAGGAATACCTTTGGAGATGCTGTCGGTGATATCGTGAAAAATGGCAATTTTAATCACATGATTATCAAACTCAGCGCTACTGATGCTGGGTTTAAAATATCGGGCCGTTGCTTTGGGAAGCGTGCAAACCCAGATTTTGCCACCTATCCAGCCTGGTTTTTCACCATTTAAAAAATCCACCTTCTCTGTACTTCGCCAGGATCCCAGGTCAGAAAGCGATTTGCCGGTCAGTTCCTCCTTCGCAATAGCAAATAGATCAGCTGCTGCCTTGTTAGCATCAATGATTCTCTCTTCCTCATTGGTATACACCAGCATAGGATGCGTTGAAAAAAAGGACCCGTATTCCAATTTCGATTCTTAGAGATTAAAATTTGGCTGTCAATTTAAAGTATAGCCACCATTTATGTCCTATTAATTTTGTTGGGTCCCTCTCTTCGTCGCTCTCTAAAATTTCTTATCTTTCAGGCTAATTTGAGTACAATTTCAGTATTTCTATTCATTAACCCCATTCATGGCGAATAATCAAATCGAACTCACTCTGCCGGACGGCTCAAAGCGCAGTTACGAACAGGGAACAACCGGACTTGAAGTTGCCGAATCGATTTCATCCGGACTGGCCCGCCAGGCTTTAAGCATCACTCTCAATGGCGATATCCGTGATCTGCACCGCCCCATCGACAAAAACGGCGACATCACCATTAATACCTTTGATTCAGAAGACGGTAAGTACACCTTCTGGCATTCATCTGCTCACTTGCTGGCTGAAGCCGTTCAGGAACTCTATCCCGATGCCAAGTTTGGGATTGGTCCGCCCATTGAAAACGGATTTTACTACGATATTGATTTCGGGGATCAGACCATCACTCCGGATGACCTGGAAAAGATCGAAAAAGCCTTTATCGAAAAAGCACGGCAGAAAAACACTTTTGAGAGACGTGAAATCTCCAAGGCTGATGCCATGCAGCATTATGAAGACCGTGGCAACGAATACAAAGTGGATTTGATCGGCGGACTCGAGGATGGGGACATCACTTTCTATACCCAGGGAGATTTTACCGATCTTTGCCGCGGGCCACATGTTCCGAATACCGGTGTGGTAAAAGCGGTCAAGCTGACCAATCTGGCCGGTGCGTACTGGCGCGGTGATGTAGACAGCAAACAACTAACCCGAATTTACGGGATTAGTTTTCCAAAACAGAAGATGCTGGATGAGTGGCTTCATCTGCAGGAGGAAGCCAAAAAACGGGATCACCGCAAGCTGGGCAAGGAACTGGGCATTTATATGATCGACAAGATGGTTGGGAGTGGTTTGCCGATGTGGCTACCTAACGGAACCGTCTTGAGGCGAACGCTGGAGAGTTTCCTCCGCGATGAGCAGGTGAAACGAGGCTATAAAGAAGTGATCACTCCGCACATCGGGAATCTGGAGTTGTACCGCACCAGCGGGCACTACCCCTACTATAAAGATTCACAATACGATCCCATTGAAGTGGATGATGAGGAATACATGCTTAAACCCATGAATTGCCCCCATCATCACAGAATTTACGACAGCGAAATGCGCTCCTACCGGGATCTGCCGCTGCGACTGGCTGAATTCGGTACCGTATACCGATATGAACAATCCGGGGAGTTGTCCGGACTTTCACGCGTGCGTGGTTTCACACAGGATGACGCCCATATTTACTGTACGCATGATCAGCTGAAGGATGAAATTAAAAACACCATCGAATTGACCCAGCTGGTTTTCAACACCTTCGGGATGCCGGTTGACATTCGCCTCTCCTTCCGGGATGAGAATGATGACAAATACGGCGGAAATGAAGAATACTGGGAGCGGGCACAAAATGAAATTCGCGAGGTAGCCGATGAGATGGGACTGGATTACACCATCGCTCCCGGCGAGGCCAGCTTCTACGGCCCCAAAATAGATTTTATCATTCGGGATGCGCTGGGCCGTAAATGGCAGCTGGGTACCGTTCAGGTGGATTATGTGATGCCGGAACGTTTCGACCTGACCTATGTTGGTTCTGATAATAACAAACATCGGCCGGTGATCATCCATCGGGCACCATTTGGGTCTATGGAGCGTTTCTGCTCTATACTGATTGAACACTTTGCCGGCGATTTTCCGCTCTGGCTTTCTCCTGAGCAGGCGCGTATTCTTCCTATATCTGATGAACAGCTTCCCTATGCAGTGAAACTGGAGCAGGCGCTAAAAGAGGAAGGATTGCGGGTAACGGTAGACGGACGAAGTGAGCAGATTGGAGCTAAGATCCGGGATGCCGAACAGTCTAAAATACCATACATGCTGATCGTAGGCGGAAAAGAGGTGGAGGAAAACACCGTTTCGGTGCGCAGGCACAAAAAAGGTGATGTTGGAAGTTTTAAATTTTCTGAATTAATTTCCCACCTTAAGGAAACAGTCGAACACAAAAAACTACCTGAAGACTAACCAAACAATTTACTAACGAGGATATACACTATCGCAAGACCAAGATTCAGACGTCCGCCCCAACCGGATACGGACAAACCCAGAATAAATGGGGAAATAAAAGCGCAGTCGGTACGGGTTATCAAGCCCAATGACGATCACGAAATCACTACTGTTGACCGCGCACTGCAAATAGCCGAAGATTTTAACCTTGACCTGGTTGAAATCGCACCTAATGCCAACCCTCCTGTCTGCAAGATCATCGATTTCGGCAAGTACATGTACGAAAAGAAGAAGAAGGAGAAAGAGGCCAAGAAAAAGCAGCATACTGTACAGGTAAAAGAACTGCGTTTCCGACCTCATACCGATGATCATGATTTTGAATTCAAGGCCAAACATGCCCGTGAGTTCCTGAACAGCGGTGCTAAAGTAAAAGCAACCGTCCAATTCCGTGGTCGCGACATGCTGTACACGGAAAAAGGAAATGAAATTCTGGATAGGCTGGCGGAAGAACTGGAAGATGTGGGCAAGGTTGAAACCAAAGCCACTCTCGAAGGTCGTCGCATGACCATGATATTAGCACCCGAAAAGTAATCTATTCATTGCTTAGCAAGGTATAAGTCCCTATCTTTTGGGTCTTTTTAAAATCCCATTTAAGGTCATTCCTATGCCAAAAATGAAAACAAGCAGTGGTGCGAAGAAGCGTTTCAAGCTGACCGGCTCAGGCCGCCTAAAGCGTAAGAAGGCATTCAAGCGTCACATTCTCACAAAGAAAGACAGTAAAAGAAAGCGTAAGCTTGGAGCAACCACACTGGTTCACGAAGCGGATGAAGCAAGAATGAAGAAGCTCATTCCATACGCTTAAACGTTAATTTAAAACCAAGACAAAATGCCACGTTCGTCCAACTTAGTGGCTTCCCGTCGCCGTCGCCGCAAGATTCTAAAGCAGGCGAAAGGTTACTGGGGCAAGCGCAAAAACGTATATACCATTGCGAAAAACGCAGTGGAGAAAGGTCTTCAGTATCAGTATAGAGACCGTAAAGTACGTAAGAGAGCCTTCAGAAGGCTCTGGATCACCCGGATTAATGCAGCAGCAAGACTTAACGGTACTACCTACTCCAAACTCATGCATGCCATGAAGGAAAAGGATATGATGATTAACCGTAAAGTGCTGGCTGACCTGGCCGTGACCGATCCTGAAACGTTTGCTGCCATCACAAAGGAAGCCCTTAAATAAGAGATTGTATTCTCTGCACCCCTCACATTTTTCGATGTGAGGGGTTTTTATTATCTGCCAATCCATCCCAAAAAGCCGCCCAATGCTGGAACAGATTGAGGATTTAAAAAAAGAAATTAGCTCCTACCCCATCCAAAATGCGGATGAACTTGAATCCTTCCGGCTGGAGTTTATATCCCGGAATGGTAAAATACAGTCCATGTTTGCCCAGATCGGCAAGGTTCCCAAAGAAGAGCGTGCGGCTGTTGGAAAGAGCATGAATGAGGTCAAGAATCTTGCTCAGCAAAAGTTTGATGAAGCCAAAACATCTCTGTCATCTTCTGAAAACAGCAACAAAAAAGCCACTGACGACCTCACCCTTACCGCAGTACCCCAGGAACTGGGCAGCCTGCACCCTCTCACTCAGACTCTGAACGAAATAAAGCAGATTTTTTATCGCCTTGGATTCAGCATCGCTGACGGTCCGGAGCTGGAAGACGATTTCCATAATTTCACCGCCCTCAACTTTCCTCCGGATCACCCGGCCAGAGACATGCAGGATACCTTTTTTGTACGCAAAAACAAGGATGCCTGTGATGACGATCTCATCCTCCGTACCCACACCTCTCCGGTTCAGATTCGCCTCATGATGGAGGAAAAACCACCATTGAGAGCCATCATGCCGGGCAAAGTGTACCGGAACGAGTCTATAACAGCAAAATCCTACTGCCTCTTTCACCAGGTTGAAGGCCTGTATGTAGACAAGGATATTTCCGTTGCCCATCTAAAGGAAACCCTCATCACTTTTGTGAAAATGATGTACGGCAACGATGTGAAATACCGCTTGCGTCCATCTTTCTTCCCCTTTACCGAACCATCCATGGAAATGGATATCTGGTGGGATGCCAAAGGCGATGGACAATGGCTTGAAATCCTTGGTGCAGGAATGGTGGATCCCAATGTTTTTAAAGCTGTGAATGTGGATCCTGAAACTTATTCCGGTTTCGCCTTCGGGATGGGTGTGGAGCGCATTACCATGCTTAAATATGGTATGGATGACATCCGCACCTTCTATGACAATGATATTCGATTCCTCAAACAATTCAGCATTTAAGCAGAACAGCCCATCATGAATATTTCCTATAAGTGGCTAAAAGATTATATCGAACTGGACCTTCCAGCGGAGCAGGTTGCTGACCATCTGACTTTATGTGGACTGGAAATTGAGGATCTAAAGCAAGTTGGGTCGAATCTGGAGGGTATCGTAGTAGGCGAAGTTCTGGATGTAAAGCCCCACCCCAACGCCGATCGGCTACGCATTTGCCAGCTTAACACCGGTGACGAGACCGTACAGATCATCTGCGGAGCTGATAATGTGGCCACCGGGCAAAAAGTACCCGTTGCTAAAGTGGGTGCAGAATTGCCCATCGAACTGGAGAACGGAAAGAAATTAAAGATTAAAAAAGCCAAGCTCAGGGGTGAAAAATCCGAAGGCATGATTTGCGCGGAGGATGAGCTTGGTATCGGGGACGACCACAGCGGTATCATGGTACTGGACGCAGATCTGCAGCCTGGACTCCCCTTTTCAGAGGTCTATGACCTTTATGAAGACACCGTTTTCGATATTGCCATTACCCCGAACCGCCCGGATGCAACCAGCCACATCGGGGTTGCAAGAGATTTATCAGCAGTGCTGAACAAAGAATTGAAGCTTCCGGATGTAGAACTGGACGAGTCCGATATTGATGATGATGAGCTTCAAATCGAAATAAAGGATACCGAAAAGTGTCACCGGTATGTGGGTAAACTGATCCGGGATGTTGAAATAAAAGAATCACCAGCCTGGCTGAAAAACAGGCTCACTGCCATAGGATTGCGCCCCATCAACAATGTGGTGGATGTGACCAACTATGTTATGTACGAACTGGGTCAGCCCCTGCATGCCTTTGATTATGATGAGGTAGCCGGCAAAAAGATCGTGGTGCAGAGCTTTGACAAGGAAACCACTTTTACCACCCTGGACGACACCGAGCGCAAAATACCCGCAGACACCCTTTACATTTGTGACGGGCAAAAACCGGTTGCCATTGCCGGTGTGATGGGCGGACAGAATTCAGAGGTAAGTGACAAAACCACCAACATCCTGCTGGAAAGCGCTTATTTCGTACCGTCATTTGTACGAAAAGCTTCCAAAAATCTGAGCTTGCAGACCGATTCCTCCTACCGCTTTGAACGGGGGATTGACCCTAAGATTACCTCAGTTGCCGCACACCGGGCAGCACAGCTGATGGCAGAAGTTTCCGGAGGTACTGTGGTGAAGGGAACCATGGATATTCATCCGGTACAAACAGAGCCTCTGAAACTTCACTTGCGCCAGAATTTTCTGAATCGAATGCTGGGCACACGCATGGAAAGCGAGCAGGCAGCCCGCATTCTGCATAAACTGGGCTTCAAAATCATTGAATGGACTTCCTTTGAGGTGGTTTGTGAAGTGCCTTCTTTCCGTCCTGATATCGAAAGAGAAATTGACCTTGTGGAGGAAATCGGTCGCATCATTGACTACAACACCATTCCTGCTCCTAAAACAGCCAATTACCTGGTTCCGGCACCCATCCCATTTCACGAACAGTTTCTGCAAAAAGTAAGCAAAGCAGCTCAGCTGGCCGGCTTCCGCGAAATTTACACCAATTCCCTCCTTCCGCACGACAGAGCACTGCGTTTTTCGGCTGAGGAAGATCTGGTGGAAACCCTCAATCCGGTTTCCAAAGAGATGACCACTTTGCGCCCCAGCATGATGCACGGCATGCTAACGGCTATGGCTTACAATTTTAACCGGAATGCCCAAACCCTGCGATTTTTTGAGATCGGACATACTTTCAGCAGAGCTGAAGCGGGTAACTGGGTGGATGGCGTTCAGGAAGATATTCACCTCATTCTGGCCATTGGCGGTATGAGCGGAACTGAACACTGGGATCAGAAAGCCCGCAAATTGACCGCATTCGATCTGAAATCTTCGCTCATCAGCATACTGAATGCACTCGGAGTAACATTCACTGAAGAAGCCGGGGATGAGGATGGCCTCCTTTATAAAGATGAAAAAGGACAGATTATCGGTGCTCTGAGGGAAGTGGATTCGAAATTAGCTAAAGTCTATGATTTCGATTTACCCGTTTTTGCAGCAGAGCTAAACCTGAGTCGAATTGAAGATCAGCTTCATGAAGTAGATGAGAACAAACTTGAAGCTATTCCCCGCTTCCCTGCCTTTGAATTTGATCTGGCCGTTGTAGTGGATAAAGCGGTACCGGCATCCGGGCTGCTTGATGAAATCCGCAAAACAGCCGGGCCATTGCTGTCATCCATTGAAATTTTTGATGTATTTGAAGCAGAAACCATCGGAGTATCAAACAAAAGCCTGGCCTTCAGACTTCACTTTATTGACCCAAACAAAACCTTGAATATCAAAGATGTAGAACCTATAATAGGCAAAGTGCTTAAATCACTGGAGCACAAGTTTTCAGCTAAACTCAGATCATAGGTTTTACCATGACACAAAGCTCTCCGCAGAACGAGCGTTTCAATGCATTGCTTGGGCAGATTCGGGACAAAGTAAGCGGGCTGAAATCAGAAATCAGAACGCTGAAAAAGGAAAACGCCCGACTCAAAGCTAAAATTGAGGATATGCAGGGCAAGCAGACCGATATCCTGTCTGCCATCAGCGATTCAGAAAGGCTGGCACTGCGCCATCAGGTTCAGGGACTCATCTCAAAGATTGACAAATACATCGACGGGGAACATGAAATCCATTAAGGTTACTATTTTCGGACGGCAGTATCCGCTCAAGATTGAGGAACATGAGGAACAACTCATGCAGAGCATCAGCCGGTATGTGGACGAAAAGTTCAATATTTATAAAAATCAGCTTAGCAAGCAGCCGGAGAGTACCATTATGACGCTGGCCGCCCTCAGTCTTGCAGAGGAACTCTTTGAAGAACGCCGTAAAAACCGCGAAGCAGATGGAAGCGGTGAAAAAATGCTGGAAAGAGTAAATCTCAGCCTCGAAAAATTCATAGAAGAAATCGAATAGTCCTATCTTCCCTTCTTTCGCCCCGAAATCAACAGAATTGTGTCACAAAACCTGAATATCCTATTTATCGGAGATATCGTAGGCTCTCCCGGCCTAAGCCTGTGTGAAACCGTCCTCCCCAGTCTGATACAGAAATACAAAGCCGACTTTGTAATCGCAAACGGCGAAAACTCTCATGAAGGCCACGGCATCAATGATGCCATCATCAAACGCCTGCATGAACTCGGTGTACACGTGATAACCGGCGGAAACCATTCTTTTGCCAAGTGGAAGGTATTTCCCTACATGAAAGAACACGATACCATTCTCCGGCCATTAAATTACCCGAAGGGCAATCCCGGTTATGGCTACGGTATTTATGAAATACCCGGTAAAAGTCAGAAAATTGGGGTCATTAACATTCAGGGGCGCACTTTTCTGCAACAGATCGACGACCCTTTTGACGCGGTTGATTTTGCAATCAGCCGAATTTCGGAAGAAACCAACCTTATTTTCATTGATACACATGCTGAGGCAACAGCTGAAAAGATTGCTTTGGCCTGGCATGTGGACGGTCGTGCTTCCGTGATGGTTGGAACTCACACCCATGTTCCCACCAATGATCATCGCATATTTCCACATGGAATGGGCTACATCACCGACGCGGGTATGACCGGTTCCTTCAACTCCGTGCTGGGTATGAGTACTAAGGTAGCCATAAAGCGTTTCCGAACCGGAGTACATCAGAAATATCAGTCGGCCAACGGAGACAATCACCTTTGTGGCGTATTTTCCGTTGTAGACTCCGAAAACGGAAAATGTACGCACATAGAACCGGTGATTTATCCCTCATTCACCTCTTCCAAGCTGAATGACCATGAATAACGATAACATCATTATTCGCGCTGAATATATTTCCAAAAGTTATCCCGCGCGAGAAAACGGAAAAGATCTTCAGGTACTGAGCGATGTGAGCCTGAATATTAACAAGGGCAGCATAAACGCGGTTGTAGGACCCAGTGGCAGTGGTAAAAGCACGCTGCTACACATTCTGGGTGGACTGGATACCACCGATACCGGCCGCATTGCATGGAATGATACCGATATCACTTCCTATCAGCAGGATAAACTGGCCGGTTTACGAAACCGCTTTATTGGTTTTGTTTTTCAGTTTCATCACCTGTTGCCTGAATTCTCCGCCCTTGAAAATGTAGCGATGCCGGCTCTCATCAGCGGAAAGGATCTCAAACAGGTAGAAGATCGCGCCTACGATTTGCTACGGCAGTTTGGCGTTCATGAACGTGCCCATCACCGCCCCACCCAGCTCTCGGGTGGCGAACAACAGCGGGTTTCCATGGCAAGGGCCTTAATGAATAATCCGGAGGTCATCCTGGCCGATGAACCCACCGGAAATCTGGATGAAGGTAATACCAACCTGATTCTGGATATGCTTTTTGACCTTAGGGAAAAAGAAGAAGTGACCATTGTTCTGATTACCCACGAAATGGATATCGCCAGGCGGGCTGATCACCTTTTTGAACTGAAAACAGGCCGTTTACAGGAAAGAAATTCGGCCTGAAACTTGGCTTAAAGTCCAAACAATGATATTTTTGTCGACTTGAGCCTACTTGAAAAAATACCATCACAAACGGATGACTAAAAAACACACAAAAGAAGAACTAGAACAGGATGCCTTGCTGGAAACCGTCGGCAAAGTAAATTCCTTTTACCAGAACAATCGAACTGCCATTCTATCGGTAATGGTGGTGCTTACCGTAATCGTAGGCTCCCTGATCGGCTACACCTACTATGCCGAGTCGCAGGAAGAACGGGCTCAGGTCTTGCTGGCTGAAGCAGAGCGATACTATACCGATGGTGATTACCAGCGTGCCCTCAATGGCGACGATGCGGATTTTACCCTGGGCATGATTCAGATTGCAGATAATTTCTCCGGAACCGATGCCGGAAACCTGGCCACCTATTATGCCTCCGTCTCCTACTTCAAGCTGGGACAATATGAGGATGCGCTGGCTTATATCCGTAATTATGACAACCCAAAAGGAATACTTGGAGTGGGATCCATTTCCTTCTACGCTACCCTGCTGAATCAACTGGAACAGTATGAGGAAGCCGCAGAAAAGTATGAGAAGGCAGCCAACTGGGATGTGAACGACAGCACCACTCCTTATAACCTGTATAAAGCTGCCAAAGCCTGGGAAAAGGCCGGGAACACAGACAAAGCCAGCGAACTGGTAGAACGTATCATAGCCGAATATCCGGATTTTGAACAGCTGGGTGATGTTCGCCGCCTCAAAGGTATGCTTGCAGCGAACTGAAGGTTTTAGCTATTACACTTTTGTTACAAAGCCCGTTAGACAAACGGGCTTTTTTATTTTATACTGATGGGGCCTGTCCAAAACGACAGGCTTTTTCGTATAAACAGTCTATACCCAACAACGATTATTCATTATAGAGCATGAACACCTATTACGACCCGGCCGACCTGGCCAAGTTTGGCAATATCACCGATTTCCAGAAAGAATTGGGCGATAAATTTTTTGAGTACTACAACAAGGTTTTTGAAGAAGGCGCCTTAACGCAGCGCGAAAAATCGCTCATCGCCCTGGCGGTTGCCCACGCTATTCAGTGCCCTTACTGCATTGATGCCTACACCTCGGACGGACTCAAAAAAGGCATTGATGAAGAAGAAATGATGGAAGCTGTACACGTGGCCGGGGCCATCCGGGGCGGAGCTTCCATCGTTCACAGTGTTCAGATGATGAATCAGGTGAACAAAAAAATGATGTAATCGCATGAAGAGTTTGAAGTACCGGCAGCATGAGCTGTCAACCCCTGATAAACAATTAGATGTCATTGAAGAGAGTCGCCGGGAGGAGCGCCCCACCTTTCAGCAAAAACTGGAAGAAATCGGGCTTTATCCGCTTAAACCCTTCAAAATAGAAATCATGCAGGTGAATGTGGGCAAGATGTGCAATCAGGTTTGCAAGCACTGCCACGTGGATGCCGGACCCGACCGCAAGGAAATCATGACCCGGGAAACTATGCAGCTTTGTCTGGATGCACTGAAAGATTCTGGCATCAAAACGGTGGATCTGACTGGCGGTGCACCTGAGATGAATCCCAACTTTCGCTGGTTTGTGGAAGAAATCAAAAAGGTGGATGAGAACATTGAGATCATCGTGCGCTGCAATCTCACCATAATCCTGGCCAATAAGAAGTATCATGATCTGCCTGAATTCTATAAGAAGCATAAGATCAATGTGGTCTCTTCCCTGCCCTATTTTTCAGCCAAACGAACGGATTCACAGCGTGGAGACGGCGTTTTCGACAAAAGTGTGAAAGCCCTGCAGATGCTGAACGCAATTGGATATGGAAAAGGTGATCCGGAGCTCAAACTGGATTTGGTCTACAATCCGGCCGGGGCATTTCTGCCTGATGAACAGAGCGTACTGGAAGCCACTTTCAAAAAAAGGCTGGCTCAGGGCTATGACATTCACTTCGACAACCTGTTTACCATCACCAACTTACCGGTTAGCCGTTTTCTGGAATATCTGATCGTCTCGGATAACTATGAGATGTATATGGATGAACTGGTGAATGCCTTTAATCCCTCAGCAGCGATGGGTGTGATGTGCCGAAATACTCTCAGCGTTGGCTGGGATGGTTTTTTGTATGACTGTGACTTCAATCAGATGCTGGA
The DNA here is from genome assembly GCA_964413935.1 of uncultured Balneolaceae bacterium. Classification (GTDB taxonomy): domain Bacteria; phylum Bacteroidota; class Rhodothermia; order Balneolales; family Balneolaceae; genus CAYPTY01. The sequence goes on from CAYPTY010000025.1 coordinate 26,734, forward strand.
GCTTAAAGTAGAAACGAAGGATGCTCAGCACATTCGTGATTTCGACCAGGAAAAGCTGGGAGAACGTTCCATCCTGGTGAATGACCACTGCTTTGGGTGTACGGCCGGTGCAGGTTCCAGCTGCGGCGGGGCGATAGCGTAATTCTGATTACCTAATGTTAGAACGTTCTCGTTTCTAAACATGCTTTTGTACGCCAAAATCTCTCAATAAACATCCAGATTTCAGTACTCAGATCCGCTGATTCAAACCAAGCTTTCCCTCGATTACACCTTTTGAGCGTCCCTACCGATGTTTATCGATGGTATGAGGGAGCCTTTCAAAGGGACAAAGCCCACCGAAAATTTAATGTCTGACGAGTTTCGGTTTTCAAGCGATTGGAAGATGAGATGTTAAGCCGAAACGAGGTTTTGAAATTTTCCAGGCCTTTTGGCCGCTTGTGTGCCAAGACAAAAGTGGTGACGCAAAGAACAAATAAGGGCTTTAGAAAAGTCTGAGTCTGCCTGTCGGCAAACTGGCGAAGCAGCCTCCCCGGGGATAACTGGGATTCAGTATGACTAAGAGTTAGTATTACCTCTTATGCTCCGGACTATCAAATCCGGCTTTACAACCGGCATCCCATTCATCAGGTTGATTTCCGTGGGCGGGTATTCCTCCTTGATCCTTAAGCATTCGCGCAAGATGCAAACAATTCCAAACAAGGAAGGTGGTATTACGATTGGTAAAATCATTTTCAGGCCCACCAGAACCTTCATCACGGTATGATGGACCAGGTCCGGCTTCACCCATCCAGCCTGCATCCGCCTGTGGTGGCACGGTATAACCAATATGTGAAAGAGAGAAAAGAATGCTCATTGCACAGTGCTTTACTCCATCTTCGTTACCTGTAATAAGCGTAGCACCAACTTTCCCGTAATCACGATATTGTCCTTTTTCATTAAACTGATGAGTGTATCCATACATACGCTCAAGTGTCCGATTACAAACTGATGATTTCTCACCCAGCCATACCGAAGTACATACAATGACCACATCACTGGCATCAATTTCTGCCTGAATTTTTGGCCAGTCATCTTTTTCCCATTCCGGAGTCTGTGACATATCCAGTCCTAAACCCGCTGGAATTTCATAATCCACAGGTCGAATCACTTTCGTTGAAGCACCAGCTTTTTCGAATATATTTTGAGCCACCTGAATCAGTCCTTCGGTATGTGAAAGAACCGGTGTTCGGTTCAAAGTACAGTTCAGAAATAGTACGCTGATGTCGTCGTATTTGGCTGGTGGATTAGAGCAAAGATCTTCAATCTTTTTATTGAGTTGTTGAGACATGTCAGAAATGTATTATTTGGCTTAAAATATCAGCTTAATAACATAAACATCTGTAGATAAAACTCCTTATAACATTTCTGTAATGATTTGGGATTAGCGATAAGATTCTTGCTCAACTACTTGTTTTAGACGGGTATATAAATCGATCGGGTCGTACAAAATCCTGAATTCATCACTAACTATCTTTCGGGTTCCCTCATCAATAGGGTTCAGCTTTGCCCAGTTTTTGTTTGCAAAGCCACATTCGATTTCGATGCCACTTTTTAAACAGACATGTTGGGACCAGGTTGGACCGTAAACTGCATCTCTGTAACTATACAACTCCTCACCTATTTCATTGAACGGCATAGTGTTAAGCTAATCAACCTGTTCAAAATCAATTCAGAGGGACTTAGCCCACCCAAAACTTCATGTGAGACGAGTTTGAATTTACCTGATCTTTTCGTCGCATAGTTCACCAGATCAAAAGTGGAATTCAAAAGCCGGTAATTTATTTAATCCAAGGTGTAGTGTACTTTTGTACCGCCAAAAGTACCAAAAGCTCTCGATAAACATCCAGATTTCAGTACTCAGATCCGCTGATTCAAACCAAGCTTTCCCTCGATTCTATCTTTTGAGCGTCCTTACCGATGTTTATCGATGGTATGAGGGAGCCTTTCAAAGGGACGAAACCCACCGAAAATTTCATGTCTGACGAGTTTCGGTTTTCAATCGATTCGAAGATGAGATGTTAAGCCGAAACGAGGTTTTGAAATTTTCTAGGCCTTTTGGCCACTTTTGTGCAATTAAAAAAGTGGCAGAAAAATGCCTGCTAAATGGGCTTGTGCTTACATACTAATTAGCTTTGACTGAAAGCTTCAGGATACTCAGCTCAGCTTCTGCGCCACATAAAATCCGTAACTGAAATACTCCTTGTACTTTTCGTAAAGCTGTATTTCAGTCTGTTCCTGATCAATCAGCGCCCGAACCTGATCGGTTTTACCCTGTTTTTTCAGAAAATCTTCAAATCGATTGATTATGGGCGTGTAATATTCATCCATCCAGCAGGACTCCGGTAATACAAAATAGCCCACGGGCTTATATCCGGTATCCTCAAGCACCTTAATCTTAGCTGAGGCCGTATCAATCTCGGGATAGGCTTCATTTCAGTATGCCTGAAGTTCGAATGGGCGCTCAGAGCTCGTCCAGGTGATTTCACTCAGGGCAACATAACCACCCGGCATGAGGAATTGCTTCCAGTACTGCAAGCCTTTTTTAAAACCCATATTGTAAATTGC
>CAYPTY010000026.1:0-24197 GCA_964413935.1 uncultured Balneolaceae bacterium
ATAACGATTCCCCAACCCTTCTTGATAACATTTCCCCGTTTGGCTATGTTGCTTCGCCTTCTGAGGCAGTATGTATATCGGATATTTAGCTACTGAGCCAAAGCAACCCTAACCAATTATTAGCACATGTCTGACGATAACACAACGGGAGTGGTGAGCACTAAGACCTTTTTCGGCCACCCGCGCGGACTCGCGACCCTCTTCTTTACCGAAATGTTTGAGCGCTTCAGTTACTATGGGATGCGCGCCCTTCTCATTCTCTTTATGACAACCCCGCTTATTGACGGTGGACTGGAACTGGATGACCAGGTTTCAGGCGCCATTTATGGCCTCTATGTGATGGGAGTATATATTCTCGCCCTGCCGGGCGGCTTTCTGGCCGACCGACTGTTTGGACTAAAAAAGTCGGTCTGGTATGGTGGTATCATCATTGCTCTGGGCCACTTTACCATGGCCATTCCCGGAGTACTGGAAATCATGGGGATGAACGAGCCCGGCGTAACCACCGATGTGGATCTCATCCCCTTCTTCCTCGGACTGATTTTTATTGCTGTAGGGACCGGCCTCCTCAAACCCAATATTTCATCCATCGTAGGCTCTCTTTATCCCAAAAGTGAAAGCGCACGTCGCGATGCCGGGTTTTCCATTTTTTATTCCGGGATTAATATCGGTGCCTTTATCGCACCACTGATTACTTCCCCGCTGGGCGAGGGCGTAAACTGGCATCTGGGCTTTGGTACCGCCGGTTTGTTCATGGTCTTCGGCCTGATTCAGTACAAAGCCACGGCCAAATATCTGGAAGGCGTGGGTGATGAACCTGTTTTTACCGAGGAGAAAGAGATCGCCGATCAGCGTAAACTGGTGAATATTCTTCGGGTGATTGGACTTGCAGTGGTAGGCATCCTGGTACTTGCTTTCATGCGTGTGATTCCGGTGGATGCGGTTGCTATCGCGGATGCTTCCGGTGTGCTGATCGTAAGCATTGCATTCCTCTTCCTGGGCTATGTGATTTTCTTTGGAGGATTGAATGAGGATGAGCGCAAGAAGACCATCGTGATCGGAATCGTGTTTATTTTCTCGGCTGTATTCTGGTCCGGTTTTGAGCAGGCGGGATCCACTCTAAACCTCTTTGCACAACGCTTCACCGATCGTACGGTTTTTGGGGCGGAAATTGCCGCCGGAGTTCTGCAGGCGGTGAACCCACTGCTGATCATTATTTTTGCTCCATTATTCGGGGCGATGTGGGTCGGCCTCGCTAAACGAAATCTGGAACCATCCTCACCCATAAAATTCGCCTTTGGTTTGATCTTGCTGGGTGTGGGTTTCTTTGTGATGGTGTTTGCGGCCAAAATTGCCGCTTCCGGCGATCTTGCGGCGCCAACCTGGTTACTGCTCACCTATATGTTCCACACCTTTGGTGAACTTTCCCTATCGCCGGTTGGGCTTTCCCTCACTACCAAACTGGCACCGAAGAAATACTACGGACAGATGATGGGGATGTGGTTTATGTCGGTATCCCTGGGTAACCTGATTGCAGGACGAGTGGGCGGTGAAATTTCGGGTTCCGATCAGGAAGCCCTGCTGAATATGCCGGATCAGTATCTCACGATTGTGTACATCACCGTCGGAGCCGGTCTGGTATTGCTCCTCCTTACCAAACCTATCCGCAAACTGATGGGAGACGTGCATTAGAATTTGAAATGTGTGCCAAAGGCAAGCCTTTGGCATGATGTGAAATGTGAAAATAGGCCCGTTTTTTGGGCCTTTTTTTGTATCCATTAAATCCCAAATTTCGCATTCCAAATTCCAAATTCCGAATTTATTTGCTTCATCATTTCTCCACATTCGTTTTCTATTCTGAGTGAAAATTGGACCCGCATCGGTCAAACCTACAATTAAATGGGAGATATAATGGTAACGGATGTACTGAAGAAGCATGTTTATGTCTTTGGAGCCGGTGAGGCAGAAGGCAATCGCAGCATGAAAAAATTATTGGGCGGTAAGGGAGCAAACCTGGCTGAAATGTCCTCCATCGGACTTCCTGTTCCTGCCGGGATCACCATCTCAACCGAAACCTGTGCCTATTATGCTGAGCATGAAGGCAAATGGCCAACAGGGCTGCGTGAGCAAGTCAGAAGCGGGGTCAAGCACATCGAACTGATTATGGGCATGAAACTGGGTGATCTTCATCATCCCTTACTGCTTTCCGTTCGCTCCGGCGCCGCTCTTTCCATGCCGGGTATGATGGATACCGTATTGAACCTGGGGCTGAACGACGACACCGTGGTTGGGCTGGCACAGCATACCGGCAATGAACGCTTCGCATACGACAGTTACCGACGTTTCATCGATATGTTCGGGGATGTGGTGATGGGAATTCCACACGAGAAATTCGAAAAAGCCATTGAAAACCTGAAAAAGGCTCGTGGTGTTGAAGATGATACGCAACTCACTACCGAAGATCTGAAAGAACTGGTAGACCGGTACAAAGCTGTTTACCGAAACACCACCGGTTACATGTTCCCGACCGATCCTTTTGAGCAGCTAGATCTAGCCATAAATGCGGTATTTGATTCCTGGATGAGCGACCGCGCCAGAAAATATCGACAGATTAATCACATCACCGGTTTGATGGGCACAGCCGTGAATGTACAGGCTATGGTGTTTGGGAATATGGGGGATGACTCAGCAACCGGGGTGTGTTTTACCCGGAATCCATCCACCGGTGAGAATAAACTCTATGGTGAGTTCCTGATTAATGCTCAGGGTGAAGATGTGGTTGCCGGTATCCGTACGCCTCAGGATATCGAAAAGCTGAAAGATGTGATGCCGGAAGATTACAACCTGCTGAATGAATACTGTCAGCAGCTGGAAAAGCATTATGGAAACATGCAGGACATTGAGTTCACCATTCAGAAAGGTAAACTCTGGATTCTGCAAACCAGAAACGGTAAGCGCACCGGTAAAGCGGCTGTGAAAATTGCCGTGGATATGGTGAATGAAAAACGAATCAGCGAAAAAGAGGCCATTAAAAGCCTGGTGGAACCCAATCACCTGGACCAGCTGCTTCATCCACAGATTGATACTACCTCCGCTGATAAAAATGAACTGATCGGTAAGGGCCTGCCGGCCTCACCCGGTGCCGCTGTGGGTACGGTGGTCTTCAGTTCGGAAAAAGCAGAAGAAATTGCGGCAGAAGGCGATCCTGTAATCCTGGTGCGCATCGAAACCTCACCGGAAGATGTGGGTGGTATGTCGGCTGCTGAAGGTATTCTGACCTCCCGGGGCGGGATGACTTCTCACGCGGCGGTTGTAGCCCGCGGATGGGGCAAACCCTGTGTGGCCGGTTGCGGTGATATTGTCATCAACTATGATAACAAGAACTTCACCAACGGCGATCTGACCATCAAGGAAGGCGATTGGATCTCCATCGATGGTACCACCGGCAAGGTCTTTGCCGGACAGAAAAAAGTGGTTAAGCCTGAGATGGATGAAGACTTCCACACCTTTATGTCCTGGGTCGACAGCTATCGTGAAATGCTGGTTCGAACCAATGCAGACTCTCCCAAAGATGCCAAAAAAGCACGCGATTTCGGGGCAGAAGGGATTGGCCTTTGCCGAACAGAGCATATGTTCTTTGGGGAAGAGCGAATCCGCGCTATGCGCAAAATGATTATCGCCGATTCTGAGATCGAGCGACGTGAAGCCCTTTCAAAACTGCTGCCATATCAGCGGAAAGATTTCATCGAAATCTTTGAAGCGATGGAAGGTCTGCCGGTAACCGTTCGGCTGCTGGATCCGCCTCTGCATGAGTTTCTTCCGGAAGACAAGGAGGAAATCGAACGCGTGGCCAATGATTTAAACATTCGTCCGGCGCACTTTGCTGAAATCGTTCGATCGCTGAAGGAATTCAACCCGATGCTGGGCCACCGGGGATGTCGTCTGGGCATCACCTATCCGGAGATTACCGAGATGCAAACCCGTGCTATCCTGGAAGCAGCCTATGAGCTGAAGAAGCAGGGCAAAACGGTTCTGCCCGAAATCATGGTTCCGCTGGTGGGTACTCCTCAGGAATTCCGTGCCCAGAAGCATGTGATTGAGGAAACCGCAGAAGTACTCTTCCATGAGTGGGGCGAAAAAGTGGATTACAAAATCGGTACGATGATTGAGATTCCACGCGCCGCCCTGGTTGCCGATCAGATCGCCCGCGATGCTGAGTTCTTCAGCTTCGGAACCAACGACCTCACCCAGATGACCTTCGGTTATTCACGGGATGATGCCGGTAAGTTCCTGGGTGAATATCTGAAACAGGGTATCCTTCAGGATGATCCCTTCCAGGTAATCGACTTCAACGGAGTGGGTCAGCTTATTGAGATGGCCACCGACAGAGGCCGCACCATTAAGGAAGACCTGAAAGTGGGTATCTGTGGTGAGCATGGTGGTGAGCCGCATTCGGTAGCTTTCTGCTATCAGATCGGTCTCAACTATGTGAGCTGTTCTCCTTATCGTGTACCGGTAGCCCGTCTCGCGGCTGCTCAGGCCACGCTGAAGAGCTGAGGTTAGGGATAACAGTTAGACCTTTTGCAAATATACGCTCATCACAGGGCATAGCTCTGTGGTGAGTTTCTTTTGTGATCAGTTTCTGTGACGAGTTTCTTTTGTATAATTCAAAGTACAGAGCCTTCTGAGCAGAAAAAAATTTAAACCAATATTCATTTTGGGGGAAATATGAATGCTGCACATCTTCATTTAATGCTTAATCACTTTCCGATTATAGGTTTAATTATCAGCTTGCTGTTATTCATAATCAGCAGGATATATCGAAATAATGGAATCAGGCAGGCAGCTTTGATCACCTTTGTATTTACCGGAATCATGGCACTCGCCGCCTATTTCAGTGGAACACAGGCTGAAGATATGATGGAAGAACTGCTTCCGGCCAGTGGACATCTGATTGAGGCACATGAAGACGGTGGACTCTATTTCATGATTATCTGTGTGTTTTTGGGTGCCTTGGCTGCGATCAGCCTGTATCTGGAAAAAAAAGAATTCAAGTATTTACGCTATCTGCATATCGGCATTATAGTGATCTCACTCCTTGGTTTATATGTTGGGCGAGCCGTGGCAACAGGTGGAGGGGAAATCAGACATACAGAAATCCGGTCTGGAAGCGATGCAGTGAATGATGCCTCAGGATTATTCAAAGAAGATGATGATCATGAAGATGGGATTAACTTACTTCATTACATGACTTTGCTTTATGGTCTCTCATCACAAAGCCTGCCTGTTGAAAGGCTGATTAAGCTTAGTATATAGATGATAGGCTAATTCAACAGCACCGCAAGCCCGGCACCCACGAAATAACCATCGTTCTCGAAATCATAGCCGGAATTGATATCAAGCTGCAGTCGGCCCTCCGCAAAGGATGAAGCCATGAAACCCAGTTCCAGATAGCTGCGGTCAACCACGCCGCCAAAGTAACCGGCATAGCCAAAGTACATGTTCAGCCTTTCCTGCGGATTGATGGCAAAAGCCGGGGTGAGCGTGAGCAGCATTTCATCATTGCCGTCGATATCATCCAGAAAGAGCAGGAAGTTGGATGATACACTCCAGCGGTTATAGACCGCATCATAGGGCACATAATCCGCAAATACTCCAAATCGGTAGGTGCTTTCATCGGCTGAAACTGAAGATGCACCCGTTGCGAAGCTGGCCTCCGCTACAAAAGACATATTGAAGGCGATGTGCTGGTACATATCGGTGCGGCTGGAACCATCCGGAGGCAGTGCAAAAGCCGGAATCTGGAAGAAGTTTATCTTGATACCCAGGGATGCATCCTCAAAACCACCGTCAAAAGCATCGCTGCTCAGATAGGAATTAAGGGCGGTTATTACCTCGAAGCGTGGCGCTACACCGAAACGGGCGCGAAGCTGTCCTATGGAATAAACAGGATCTGCATCCCCGTCAAACTGGCTTAAACTGAGGCCGGATTCTATCATCACCTGGCTGCGATCCAGGGTAACGGAGGTATTCCCGATTCCGGGGCGGTCGGGAGAAATCTGTTTAACCTGAGCTTGAATGGAAACGGTCAGGCAGGCAAAAAGGAGGGTGAGTACAATCTTTTTCATGACAGTAAATCAGATTGGTTACTTTTAAAAGGGTTGTAACAAAGTATACAAAGCTGCAGCCAGTACCGCTCCCAGAACCGGGCCGATGACAGGAATCCAGAAGTAGTTCCAGTCGTTTTTTCCTTTGTTTTTAATCGGCAGATGATGGCATGCATGATGCGCGGGCCCAGATCTCTGGCCGGATTGATGGCATAGCCTGTGGGTCCGCCAAGCGAAAGTCCAATCACCCAGACCAGAAAAGCCACAGGTATAGCTCCTATTGAGCCCAGCCCGATGGGAGTACCGTCGGTCTTAATCTCAGCCCCCGTGATGTAAAAGACTACAAAGACCAGCACAAAGGTGCCGATGGCTTCAGTGATCACATTGGATACCGGTTTTCGGATGGCCGGAGCTGTTGCAAAAGTAGCCAGAATGGTGGAGGCGTCATCTGTCTCATTATAGTGATCCCGATAAGCTATCCAGACCAGTGAAGTTCCGATGATGGCCCCGATCATCTGGGCCAGAATGTACTCCGGCACCAAAGCCCAGTCAAAGGTACCGCCCAGTGCAAGACCTATGGTAACGGCCGGATTGATATGGGCACCGCTGTAAGGGGCCGCCACCAAAACACCTACAAAAACCGATAAAGCCCAGGCCGTGGTGATCACCAGCCAGCCGGAACCAAAGCCTTTGGTGTTATTTAACAGTGCATTGGCCACTACTCCGTTTCCGAGCAGCATCAGGAGCATGGTGCCGATGATTTCTGCGAAAAATGGGGTCATTTGAAAAGTGAATTTAAGATTTTGGGTGATCTGCCCAGAAGCGGGCGGTATCCACCGCTCTTTTCCAGGACCCAATATCGGATTTTATTTCCGAAGGATCACGTTCCGGATGAAACGCCCGCTCCACCTGCCATTGTTCTTGAATTTCTTCCATCGAAGACCAGTAACCGACGGCCAGTCCGGCCAGATAGGCCGCTCCCAGCGCGGTGGTTTCCGTAATTTTTGGGCGAATTACATCACACTGCAGCACATCCGACTGAAACTGCATCAGGAAGTTATTCGCCGTTGCGCCTCCATCCACCCGCAACTCGGCGATATGAATGTCGGAATCGTTCTGCATGGCATTCAGCACATCCATCGTCTGAAAGGCCATGGATTCCAGTGCAGCGCGTGCGATGTGTGCATCCGTGGTGCCGCGGGTGAGGCCCACGATGGTTCCCCGGGCATCCTGATTCCAGTAGGGCGCCCCAAGTCCGGCAAAAGCCGGAACCAGATACACGCCGTCGGTATCCTCAACCCGGGTGGCCAGGTCTTCCGCCTGTGAGGAGGTGGCGAAGAGTTTGAGGCCGTCACGCAGCCATTGCACCACCGCTCCGGCAATGAACACACTTCCTTCCAGGGCATAATTAATTTCACCGTTGATCTTCCAGGCGATGGTGGTAAGCAGGTTGTGTTTTGAAGGCACACATTCTTCCCCGGTGTTCATGAGCATGAAACATCCGGTACCATAGGTGTTTTTCACCATTCCTTTGGAGGTACACATCTGCCCGAAAAGCGCGGCCTGCTGATCACCGGCAATACCGGCAATGGGAATCTCGGTATTTAAAAAAGAAGGATGGGTTCGGGCAATCACTTCTGAGCTTTCCCTGACCTCCGGCAGCATGCTTTGCGGGATATCGAAGAGCTGCAGTAATTCCTCATCCCAGTGCTGATCGCGAATATTGAAAAGCATGGTTCGGCTGGCATTGGTGATGTCGGTGGCATGCACTTTGCCGCGGGTAAATTTCCAGATCAGCCAGCTGTCGACCGTGCCGTAAGCCAGTTTACCGGCTGCTGCTTTCTCGCGGGCACCATCCACATGGTCCAGAATCCATTTCACCTTGCTGCCCGAGAAATAGGCGTCGATTACGAGACCGGTTTTCTGCTGAATGTTATCGGCGTGTCCACCGGCAATCAACTCATCGCAATAAGCAGCCGTACGCCGATCCTGCCACACGATGGCGTTGTAGATGGGTTCACCCGTTTCCCGGTCCCAGACGAGGGTGGTTTCCCGCTGATTGGTAATGCCGATGGCGGCAATCTGTGCACCATCAATCCCTTTTTTTGCCAGTGCTTCCGAAACCACGGCCATCTGGGATGACCATATTTCGATGGGATCATGTTCCACCCATCCCGACCTCGGAAAATGCTGTCCGAATTCTTTCTGGGCTACAGATACGATTTCCCCCGATTTGTTGAACACAATAGCCCGGGAGCTGGTTGTACCCTGATCCAGTGCCAGAATGAAGGTTTTACTCATTTCAGTGTTTCAGTGCTAATAATTCTCAAACTGTCCTTGAATCCACAAATCTTACATTTCAAAGTTCAAATTCCTAATTTCGCTTCATGGATCAGATAAATCAGCAGGAACCCATCGCCGCCATTGCAACTCCTATAGGGGAAGGAGGAATTGCTGTGATCCGCATCAGTGGCAGGGATTCCATCGGGCTGGTTCAGCGATGCTGGCATGGAAAGGATCTGACAAAGCAGGATTCACACACCGCTCATTTCGGGCGTATCATTGATACCGATCAGAATATTGTGGATGAAGTATTGTTAACCCTGTTTCGTGCGCCGAAATCCTATACCGGCGAAGAAACGGTGGAAATATCCTGTCATGGCGGGGTGCTGGTGACCCAGGCCGTACTGGAAACGGTGCTCAAAGCGGGAGCACGGGCCGCTCAGCCCGGTGAGTTTACCATGCGGGCCTTTCTGAACGGCAAGCTGGAGCTGTCACAAGCTGAGGCCGTTGCCGATCTCATTCATGCCCGCTCGGTGAAGGCGGTGGATGCTGCTCAGCAACAGCTGGAAGGCAGGCTGGGATCGCATGTGAAAGAGTTCCGGCAACAGATCATCGATGCCACGGCAATGATTGAGCTGGAACTGGATTTTATTGAAGAGGATGTGGAATTCGCCAACAAAGAACAGCTGCAGGGATTACTGGAGGATGTGGTGGCGGAAATCGACCGACTGCTGGATACCTACGAAAGCGGGCGCCTGGTGAAAGATGGGGTGAACACCGTACTGGTAGGCCGACCCAATGCAGGAAAATCCACCTTACTGAATACTCTGCTCGGAAAGGAACGCGCCATCGTCAGCGAAATAGCCGGTACCACCCGGGATACCATTGATGTGGAGTGGAATTATGGCGGACTTTTATTCCGACTGGTGGATACAGCCGGTTTGAGGGAGACCGCAGATGTGATCGAAGCCGAAGGGGTAAAACGATCCCAAGCCGCCTTTGAACAGGCCGATCTGGTGGTTTACCTGAAGGATTTAAGTCATCCTTTCGATGAAACCGAACGCAAAGAAATCGGAGCATTCAGGCAGAAGGCAGGGGATACTCCTTTTATTCTCATCGGCACCAAATCTGACGTCGAGATTGATACCGACTGGCGAAGTGAATTCGACCTGAAGATTTCGGCAAAGGAAGGAGAAAAAGTGGATGAGCTTCGCAAGCTGCTCAAAGACCGGGCCCTGGATAAAGTGCATTATGATGCAGGTTCTCTGCTGGTCACCTCCAGCCGACACCGGGATGCCCTCGAAAAAACCAAAAAGCATGTGCAGGCCGCACTGGACGGACTGGCTCAGAATATGACCGGTGATTTTCTCTCCATCGACCTGCGGGCAGCACTCAATGAACTGGGCACGATCACCGGTGAAATCACCAATGAGGATCTGCTGGATTCCATTTTCAGCCGGTTCTGTATCGGGAAGTGAAGCATTATGTACCCCGTAAGGCACCGGATCTCCTTTGCTGTGGAATAATTCGTAAACTGTGAGATGGACGAAAGCAGGCAGTTAAAAATTAAAAACATGGTTTGTCCGCGGTGCATTGAAGCCATAAAAAATGCACTGGATGAGGAAGGTATTGCCTGGTCAAAAGTGGAGCTGGGTCAGGTATCCCTGAATCAGGAACTGACCGAGGCTGAACGCTTTTCCTTCGATCAGCGCATCCGCAAACAGGGCTTTGAACTGCTGGAATCGCAATCGGCCAGGCTGATTTCATCCATCAAAACCACCATCATCAGCCGCATCCATAAAGGACTGGAAAACATGGACCGTAATTTTTCGGAGTACCTTTCCGGGGAGCTGCATTATGATTACAGCCACCTCAGCAAGCTGTTCTCATCCGTGGAAGGAATCACCATCGAAAAGTACATCACTCTGCAGAAAATTGAACGTGTGAAAGAACTGCTTTTTTATGATGAACTCACCCTGTCGGAAATCGCCTATCAGCTGAATTACAGTTCCGTTGCCCATCTTTCAGGCCAGTTCAAAAAAGAAACCGGTATGACTGCCACCGAGTTTAAAAACCGGGAAAAACCCGGTTTACGGCCTCTGGACTCCATTTAGACAAAATTATATAACACTTGTCCATAATGTTGTAAGGGCAGATTGCTTCGCTTTCAGGATATTTAATTCAAGAACTTTCACAAAGCAGACAGACCAATAAGCGAAGAGCAGATGTCAACCTACGAGAAGCAAGAAGCAGCCGCTGAAAACGGTTCTTTGATTACCGAAACCTATCCGGTTTCAGGACTACATTGCGCCTCCTGTGCAGCCAGTGTCGAAAGCATACTGGCGCACACGGAAGGCGTGTCTGAAGCCAGCGTAAATTATGCCGATCACAGCGTCCGCATTGCCTACCAAAAAGAGGTAAAACCGGAAAGCCTCCGGGAAGCCGTACAGAAAATCGGCTACGATCTGGACATCGAAAAAAAAAAGACGAACTAGGCGACAAACAATCTGAAGAAGCCTCTCGATACCGGGAAGCCCGGAACCGAACCCTCTGGGCCGCTGCACTCACCCTGCCGGTGTTTATCCTTGGAATGTTTTTCCCCGAATGGCAGCCCGGTGTGTATATATCACTGGGGCTGACCATTCCCACTCTTTTTTATATAGGCAGAGGATTTTTCATCAATGCCTGGAAGCAGGCAAAGCACAAAAGAGCCAATATGGATACCCTGGTCGCCCTGAGTACCGGGATGGCTTTTTTATTCAGTGTGTTCAACACCTTTTTCCCTGAATTCTGGCTGCAGCGGGGCATCACACCGCATGTGTATTATGAAGCAGCCGTAGTCATCATCACCTTTATCCTCTTTGGGCGCATGCTGGAAGAAAAAGCCACATCAAGCACCTCTGAAGCCCTGAAAAAACTGATGGGATTACAGGCTTCTGAGGTGACGGTGGTACGGGATGGAAAAGAGATTCAGATTCCCATGGATCAGGTGCAGAAGGGAGATATCATCCGGGTAAAGCCGGGAGAGAAAATTCCGGTGGACGGCGTGCTGACCGGCGGTTCTTCCCATGTGGATGAAAGCATGGTTACGGGCGAGTCCATTCCGGTTCGCAAGGAGGAAGGAGACACCGTCTATTCCGGAACTGTGAATCAGAAAGGCTCTTTTCTGTTCCGGGCTGAAAAAGTTGGGGATGAAACCCTGCTTTCCCGGATCATTGAAACGGTGAAAGCCGCTCAGGGATCCAAAGCGCCGGTGCAAAAGCTGGTGGATACCATTGCCGGTATTTTCGTGCCGGTGGTTATGATCATTGCCATCCTGACTTTTGCCACCTGGTTTTTGCTGGGCGGGGATGATGCCTTCGCCTATGCCCTGCTGAATGCCATTTCTGTGCTGGTTATTGCCTGTCCCTGTGCGCTGGGACTGGCCACACCTACCGCCATTATGGTTGGCATCGGTAAAGGGGCGGAGCATCAGATTCTGATCCGGGATGCTGAAGCCCTGGAAATCGGGAATAAAATCGATACCATCATCCTGGATAAAACAGGAACCATTACCGAAGGTAAGCCAAGAGTCAGTGATATCGAATGGGCTGATGAAAGCCGTACCAAAGATGAGATACCCTGGCTGCTGGCCGTAGAAAACCAATCCGAACACCCGCTGGCCACCGCCGTTCTGGAGTTTTTCAGGGATATTGAGCAAAATAACAGTCTGCCCGGTATCCGGAATTTTGAAAGCTTTACCGGCAAAGGCGTGCGGGCTGAAAGTGAGGAAAATGAACAGCTGCTGATTGGGAATCAGAAACTGATGGACGAATACGGAATTCCAATCAGCAAGGAAGCCGCCGAGCTGGCAACAAAATGGCAGAATGAGGCCAAAACGGTGATTTACGCTTCCCGAAACGGTAATCTGACCACCCTGATGGGCATCAGAGATCAGATTAAATCCGGATCCGGAGAAGCCATTCAGAAATTTAAAGCAGAGGGAAGAGATATTATCATGCTCACCGGCGATCAGCCTGCAACTGCAGAAGTCATTGCGAAGGAAGTGGGCATATCTGAGGTGGCTGCCGGAATGCTGCCCTCCGGGAAAGCAGATCGGGTAAGGAAACTCAAAGAAGAGGGACGCATGGTGGCTATGGTCGGAGATGGCATCAATGATTCCGAGGCATTGGCGGAATCACACCTCAGTATCGCTATGGGACATGGTTCCGACATTGCCATGGATGTGGCTGGCATCACGCTGGTGAATTCGGATCTTAGATTGATTCCCAAAGCCCTGAAACTATCCCATCAAACCGTGCAGGGTATCCGTCAAAACCTCTTCTGGGCTTTCATCTACAATCTCATCGGAATACCGGTAGCCGCCGGTGTACTTTATCCACTGAATGGTTTTCTGCTGGATCCCATGATAGCCGGAGCGGCCATGGCCTTTTCATCCGTTTCGGTAGTAATGAACAGCCTGAGGCTAAAGTTAAAACAGCTTTAAGGAGCTTGGGCCATTGTTAACTCGTCCGCTTATCTGTCACTCCACACACTTGTGGAGTCTGTTTCTTGCTTCCGGGTTGTTGAATCGCTCCCCCACCTGTCACTCTACACGCTTGTGGAGTCTATGTTTGGTAGGTTGTTGAATCGTGTCAGATTCCACTGAAGTGGAATGACAAAATAGGAGCTCTTCTGTTCATAGCAAGATCCTTCGTTACCTCAGGATGACTGAGTTATTCAGGTCATCCTGAAGGAGCGCAGCGACCGAGGGATCTTATCATATATCGCGCTTCCGGGTTGTTGAATCGCTCCCCCACCTGTCGCTCTACACACTTGTGGAGTCTGTTTCTTACTTTCGGGTTTTCATACTCAAAAAAAGCCAAAAAAGATTGCAACAGAGTGTCACAAAAGGCCTTCAATTTTATCCTGTCATGAAATAGCGTAAATTCACGCGCTTTGAGAGAAATAATCGTTGGTTTAATAGACAGGTAATTACGGAATGAGAAATAAATCGGGTGTACTAAATACAGTACTATTATTCGCCATATTAACAATTCAGATTCAAGTTCAGGTTCAGGTTCAGGCGCAGGTTAAAGTGGAATGGATGCGATATGTTTCCATCTCCCCGGATGCCCAGACCCTCGCCTTCACCTACAAAGGTGATATTTACACCGTACCGGCAACCGGCGGTGAAGCCCTGCGACTCACCTTTCACAAAGCCCATGATTACATGCCGGTTTGGAGCAACGACGGAAAACATATTGCCTTCGCTTCCGATCGTTATGGTAATTTTGATATTTACGTGATGAGCGCTCTGGGTGGAGAGGCCAAACGACTTACCTATCATTCCAGCGATGAAGAACCCTATACCTTTACGAAGGATGACAGCCGTATCATTTTCAAAGGGCAGCGGCAGGACAGCCATA
The DNA here is from genome assembly GCA_964413935.1 of uncultured Balneolaceae bacterium. Taxonomy (GTDB): domain Bacteria; phylum Bacteroidota; class Rhodothermia; order Balneolales; family Balneolaceae; genus CAYPTY01. The sequence continues at coordinate 13,799 of CAYPTY010000026.1, forward strand.
CCCACCGTCAGTATCCTACAGGCCGACAGGCAGAGCTCTACTCGGTAGCGGCTACCGGCGATCGGGTACAGCAGGTGCTCACTGTTCCGGCAGAGCATACGCAAATTTCACCGGATGGCAAGATTCTGGTCTATCAGGATAATAAAGGTTTTGAGGATCCCCTCCGTAAGCATCACCGCTCCTCCATCGCCAGAGACATCTGGACCTACAACATGGAGACTGATATCTACACGAAAATAACCGACTTCGAAGGAGAAGACCGAAACCCGGTTTTTGCCGAGGGCAGCAATGATGACATTTATTATCTGAGCGAGGAAAGCGGAACCTTCAATGTGCATAAACGAAGTTTATCGCTGCAAGGCAATCTGCAACTTACCGATTTTAATCTGCATCCGGTCCGGTTTCTATCCCAGGCTAAAGGCACACTGGCTTTTGGATATCATGGCCGCATTTTTACCATGACCGAGGAATCTGAACCCGTGGAAATCGAAGTCACCATCCGCACTCAGGATATTGACAACAGCGATCAGGTGGTATCCGTGAATGGTGGTGTGGAGGAAATGGCTGTTTCACCGGATGGCAAAGAAATTGCCTTTATTTCACGCGGGGAAGTATTTGTGACATCCAAAGAAGGATCACTAACCAAGCGTATCACCAATACTCCGGAGCCGGAAGCCCATCTGCAGTTTTCAAGTGATGGGAAGAAACTCATTTATGCCAGCGAACGGAAGGGAAAATGGAGTATTTACGAGAGCTCAAAGATCAGAGAAGAGGAACCCTTCTTTTATGCAGCTACACTCATTCAGGAAAAAAGCCTCATCAACAATGAAAAAGATAACTACCTGCCGAGGCTGTCACCGGATGGGAAGAAAATTGCCTGGATTGAAGACCGAAGAACACTGAAAGTGAGCAATCTGGATGGCAGCGATGCGATTACGCTACTGGGGCCGGATAAGCTGTTCCACATGGGCGATGGCGATAAATATTTTGTGTGGAGTCCGGATAGCAAGTGGCTGCTCTTCGAGTATGATAAACTGCTGAACAACACAGACATCCTGCTGCTGGATGCCAGTGGTAAAACACCCATGAAGCATATCGTACAAAGCGGATACTACGACATCAGGCCGATGTGGGCCAATGAAGGTAAACAGATGATCTGGTTCAGTAACCGGGATGGTTTGCGTTCTTACGCCACCAGTGGCCGCAGACAATTGGATGTCTACTCCATGTTCTTCACTCAGGAGGCCTGGGATAAATTCAATATGAGTAAGGAAGAATTTGATCTGATGCAGGAAATCAAAAAAGCCAATGAGGAGAAGTCGGACAAGGAGGATGAAAAAGAAAAAGACGAAGACGATAAAGATGCAGAGGAGCTGCTCTTCGACTGGAAGGGACTTGAAGATCGTGTTGCCCGCCTCACCATACATTCATCCACCCTGAACGGGGCCGTACTGAGCAAGGATGCGGAGAAACTGATCTATCTGGCCCGGTTTGAGGGAGGCTATGATCTCTGGACAACCGACCTCAGAAGCAGAGAAACAAAACTGGCCCTGAAGCTGGATGCCGGCTCAGCTTCCATTATGTGGGATAACAAAATGGAAAATCTGTATTTGCTGAGCGGGGGAAGTATTTCGGTGTTGAGTTCCGATTTTTCATCCAAAAAACCAGTCAGCATCAGTTCAGAAATGACAGTGGATGAGTTGGCCGAACGGGAATATGCCTTTGACCACGTGTGGCTGAGAACCAGTAAAATCTTTTATGAGCCAACCTTTCATGGTATAGACTGGGAGCAGATGAAACAGGAGTATAAGCCAAAGGTGGCTCATCTGGGCAATGAGAATGAACTGGCGGAACTGCTGAGTGAGATGCTCGGCGAACTGAATGTATCCCATGCCGGAGGCCGCTATAACAGCCGAATACCGAATCAGGACGAAACCGCATCACTGGGAATTTTCATGGATTATGAACACAGAGGAAATGGCATCCGCATTGCGGAAGTGATGGAAGGCGGACCGCTGGATAAGGCCAATCTGAATATCGAAGCCGGGATGATCATACAGAAGATTGATGGCGAAGAAATTACCCCGGACCGTGATGTTGCCGAATACCTGAATCGTAAAGCAGATACTTTTGTGCTCATTGAGCTAAGTGATGGCAAAGGTAAAAATACCAGAGCTTATACCATTAAGCCTATTTCGCTGGGGGAAGAGAGTGCGCTGCTCTACCAGCGATTTGTTAAGATGAACGAAGAGGAAGTGAAAAAGCTCAGCAATGGTCGACTGGGATATGTACACATCCCGGGTATGGGTGATGGTCCATACCGAAATGTTTTCAATGATATGATGGGTAAATACCGGGATACCGAGGCGGTTGTGGTGGATACAAGGTTTAACGGCGGTGGCGACCTGGTTGCTGATCTGGCGATGTTTTTTACCGGCGAGCGTTTTCTGTCGTACGAAACGGAAGATATGGTTGTGGGAGGGGAGCCAACCTCTCGCTGGACCAAACCCGTGGTCAGTATTTTTAATGAAAGCATGTACAGCGATGGACATTGCTATGCCAGCGGATTCCAGGATCTTGATCTGGGGATTTCAGTGGGAATGCCTGTTCCAGGCACCTGTAGTTTTGCAGGCTGGGAAGGATTACCCAATGGGGTTGTGTGGGGCGTAGTCCCTGTTTCTGCAAAGAATAAAGCCGGGGAGTGGCTGGAAAACAATGAGACGGATCCGGATGTCATCATTCGAAATCAGCCGGGATCTATCACTGAAGGCCGGGATGAGCAACTTGAAAAAGCCGTTGAGCTGATGCTGGAAGAACTGGACCGGGAAGGGGAATAAGACCTTTTTCCCAGTCACCTCGGTCCTGTACGGTCGAAGACCGAGCAGAGCCGGGAGCTATCACATACAGAAGCCAACAACACTTGAGATCTCACCGCTCGCCATGCTTTTGGCGAGACTTGGTCGAAATGACCAAAATACTCGAGTCATCCTGAGTGTTTAGAGAATTAGGTAATTAGAGAATTAGGTAATTATTCCAAAGTCATCGGGTTAGTTTTTGCAGAGAAAATAAAAAAGGCGCACCTGTTAAAGTTGCGCCTTTCATCATTGCACTACTAAAAAGCGGTCAATTACCAGCCTTTTACCAGTTTCTGAAGATAGTCTGAGCTGCATAGGCCCGTGGATCCGAGCAGCTCACCATACCATTAATTTTTTGCTGCCACTTCTCGCCAGCTTTATAATAATTCATAGCCATCTGGGCTCTGTGTTCGAAACTCTGGAAATTCATGCTCAACACGAAGTCAGGCACTTCTCCATCCGCGCTTGACCATCCCAGATAAGGCATGGAAGCCACCATCAGGAAGCCATCCAGGTTCATTTTATCCAGCTCAGCGGCCATCTCACGGTGTACTTCTACCACATAATCCATACTTACACCTTCATTCAGCTTACAGTCGGCAAGCTGCATCGGTGCAATCTCATCCATCGGCTCGTTATCTTTCATGGTGTTGGCAATGATCACATCCGTAGTGGATAAAGTGATGTCGCAGGTATGAGGAGAATCTGACTGATCTACCTTGTCACCATTATAGAACTTACCGTACTCGCGATACATTTCCAGTCCGTTAGGCCATACACCGATCATACCGTGGGTATAACCAGCCTCCGCCCATCTGGAACCATTCATGAAAGGCTGAATCAGATACTGATTGTACTTGGAGCCGTTCTTTTTTGCGATTTCACCATATTTCTTGGAGAAGGCCATAACATCAGCCATAGTTTTACCTTCTTTCAGCTTACAGATAATGTACTCTGATCTGGTATTTTCCTCGGTTTCCTGAGCTTGTACCCCAACCGCAATGAACGAAACAAGCATAACAAACAAAAGTTTGCGCGTTAATCTCATAAATCCCCTATGTAAGTAATTGTTTTATTTAAAAGGCAGGCAGAAATATATCCCTAAAAAAGATCTCTCTGTTCTACATTTTACAACCTACAATATTCAGCGATTTTTGTGTTAAGAAATTGTTAAGTATTGAAAATATCTTCAGTGTTTTATTGCCGGCCTTTTGCTACTATCCCATTGCGACACATCAATCAACAACGGGGATTAATATGCTGAAAAGAGTAGGTACTACACTTCTTGCCAATCTGCTGATCGTGAGCTTCACCCTCAGCCTTTCGGCACAGGAGTCTGACAAAGGAGAGCAAAAAAATAAAGATTACAGCGAAGCCATCACTTTTGTAGAGGTCTGGCTGGATGCACAGAAAGACTATGAAATGCTGCCGGGAATGTCTGCAGCTATGGTAAAGGATCAGGAAATCGTATGGAAAGGAGCTTTCGGGCATTCCAATATCGAAGAGGAAGAACGGGCCACAAGCAGCACCATTTACAGTGTGTGCTCCATTTCGAAACTGTTCACTTCCGTGGCCATAATGAAGTTATATGATGAAGGGAAACTCCGGCTGGATGATGAAATCGCAGATCTGGTACCCTGGTTTACCATCGAGCAGGCTTATGAGGGTAGCGGACCTATCACCATCCGCCGACTGCTGACCCACTCCTCCGGGTTGCCCCGCGAGAATTTCTATTCCCACTGGAATGAAGAGGTTGAATTCCCAACCAAGGAACAAATCCTGGAGAAACTCGAAGATCAGGAAACGCTTTATCCTGCGGCAACCTATTTTCAATATTCAAACCTGGCCATGGCCCTGCTGGGTTTTGTGGTTGAGGAAGTATCCGGGATGAGCTATGAGATGTATGTGGATCAGCACATTCTCGGGCCGCTGAACCTGGAAGACACCCGCTCCTTCATGCCGGAAGATCTGTATGGTGATCAGCTGGCCATCGGTTACACCTCCATGAACCGGGAAGGTAAACGGAAACGGGCGGCTTTTTTCAAAGGCAACGGTGTGGATCCGGCAGCCGGTTTTTCATCCACGGTTGAAGATTTGTCTGCCTTCGCCTCCTGGCAATTCAGGCTCTATGAAAATGAGGAAGAAGAAATTCTGAAACCATCCACCCTCAAAAACATGCATAATGTGCACTGGATGGATAATGATTTCGGGACCACCTGGGGACTGGGCTTTGCGGTTTCCAAGGGACCCAATGGCAAGAAATGGGTAAGTCATGGGGGAAGCTGTCCCGGATTCCGCTCTACCCTGCGGCTCAACCTTTCTGAAAACGAAGCCTATACCGTGATGATCAATGCACAGAACACCAACCCCACCAAATATGCCAATGGCATTTACGGGCTGATGTCAAAAGTAAAGAGCGGCAAAGTGGATTCAACGGAGGCCGAACTCTCCGAATACGCCGGTTATTATGCTTTTGACGGCTGGGGCGAAAGCTATATCGGAGTGTGGGAAGGTAAACTGGCTCAGCTGGGATTGCCCACCAACTCACCGGGCGATGCCCTCACCATGTTCCGCATGAAAGAGAAAGATCTGTTTGTGCGCATCCGTGATAACGGAGAAGACGGCGAAACACTGGAATTTCTGCGTGATGAAGACGGGAAAATCTATGCAACCCGAACGCATAAGTCTTACTTGAGCGACAGGGTTGAGCGGTAATCGGTATGGTATCAATTTTCGAATGTTCGAATGTTCGAATGCCCGAATGAACGATTAACGAATAACGAATGAACGATTAACGAATAACGAATTGCATCAACTCGTAAATACTAAGAACGGCTCTTACGAAGTCCTTGAGGTTCATGAAGTACCGGATCTGAAACCTAAGGCCGGGGAGCTGTTAGTTAAAGTAAAAGCAGCCGGACTGAACTTCGCCGATATTTTGGCCCGCAAAGGTCAGTATCCGGACGGTCCCTCCAAACCCTGCGTAATGGGTTATGAGGTTGCCGGTATAGTGAAGGAAGTGGGGGATGGAGTGAGTGAAGAATGGCTGGATCAGGAAGTCATTGGTTTGTGTCGCTTCCGCGGACAGGCCAGTCAGGTGGTACTCAGGGAGATGCAGGTCTATCCCAAGCCGGAGAAACTCTCTTTTGCTGAGGCAGCCACGCTGCCGGTGAACTATCTCACCGCCTGGGTGCTGATTGTGACCATGGGTTCTTTGTCGGAAGGGGAAAGTATTCTGATCCACAATGTGGGCGGTGGAGTTGGACTTGCCCAGCTGGACATCGCCCGGGCGCTGGGGGCCAGAACTTATGGAACTGCATCTGCCGGAAAACATGATTTTCTGAAACAGCGGGGACTGAATCACGCCATCGACTATCGGAACAAGGACTGGTTTGAAGAAATCATGAAACTGACGGACAACCGCGGGGTGGATCTGATTACCGATCCCCTGGGCGGCAAGGAATGGAAACGCAGCTACCGGGCTCTGCGCGCAACCGGAAGGCTGGGCATGTTTGGTATCTCCACCGCTTCAACGGGTTCAGGCGGGGGATTGCAGGCCAAATGGAACCTGATCAAAACCGTACTGGCCATGCCCACTTTCAAACCGCTGAGCCTGCTAGATAAAAACCGCGGGGTTTTTGGGGTGAATTTGGGTCACCTCTGGCATGAACCGGAGAAAGCTAAATCCTGGATGATGGACATCCTGAAAGGGGTTGACGAAGGCTGGATCAATCCCCATGTGGATGCCACCTTTCCGCTGGAGCAAGCCGCCGAAGCCCATCGCTACATGGAAGAGCGGAAGAATATCGGGAAGGTGATACTGGTGCCCTAAGGGCATAATTACCGAAATCCTAATTACCTAAATCCTAATGATCTCAATTCTTATTTCACAGTTTAGAGAATTAGAATTTAGTTAATTGCAAACTCCGGTCATTACTCCATTAATGCTTTACCTCATCCCCCTGCTTCAAAGAAGCTCCATCGATATTATTCCGGAATGAATAGTGAACTGAAATCAGTCCTTCAGTATTGGCCCGAAGCACATTAAAGTGCAGATGTTCGGTGGTGGTATAACCGGTTCTGCCGCTGAGTGCGATAGGCTGACCCGCAAACACCGTATCGCCCACCTCCACCAGTGATCCCTCATGAATCAGATGCACATACTGGGTAAAGGCCTTCATTTCGGGATGGTAGAGCGTAATATAATTGGCAAAATCCCTCCATTTTTTCAGGTTCCCCCCATTTTTGTAATCCTCAATTACACCAACCACGAATCCATCAGCCGCAGCGGTAACGGTGTCGCCCTCCGCCAGGTCAATGTCCAGGGCATAGCGGGAATAATCCGAATTATGAGAGAAAGAGCCCTCAAAAGCCTGAATTATGGTATAGCTTTTACCCTCGGGGAAGGGCAGATGAAGAGGCATCAGGTTTAATGCTGCATCGGGATCCCCGAATTGGGCAGAAGTTGATAGCTGGGCGCTTTCCCGGTTAATGCCAGGTTCAAAACGAATGGCGGTATCGGTTTCTGCCGGCAGCAACATGGGCGAAATCCCGGATAGCATGGAATCCACCTCTTCGTTGGCGGAGCTTACCTGAAGCCGTATGGGTGCCTGCAGAGTATTGCTGATGCTGTAGACCAGGGTATCTCCCTGCATGTCGAGGGAAGTGGGCAGAGTGAACTGCGACAGTTTTTCCTCAGGGATGGAAGAACAGGCTGCAATCAGCAGCATCAGAAAGCATAGTGTACTCAGTATTTTATTCATAGCGAAAAGAAAGGGAGTCTCATCCTTGGATGCAATCCCGATAAAAAACTTAATCTTAGCGGGAATGATATCGGTTATTTCCTGTTAAGAGTGACATGAGACGCATCGTTACACTTTCGATTTTACTGTTCCTACCCACCGGAGTCCTGGCTCAGGACAAGGGAACCCCCGAGGCAGCAAGCTTCGTCGAACAAAATGACACTTTCCGGCAACTGCAGTGGAAGCTCAAACAAGATATTCAGCAGCAGGCTGAACCATTATTCATCAAGAAAGACGCTCAGAGCGCCGCTCCTCTGTTGATGCTTCAATCTCAGGAAGGAGAGGAAGAAGAGAAAGCGGATACCAAAGCCCTTCTTTTCACGCTCGGCGGCGTTGCCCTGCTGGCCGGTGTATTTATTTTTCTCCTCTCCGGCAGCGGCGGCTCGGGATACTGATTCGGGAATGTCCTAATTACCTAATGCTCGAATGCTCGAATGCTCGAATGCCCGAATGTTCTGCCGCAGGCACGCCTTTGGCGGAACATTTAGTCATTCGTTACCTACCCCCCCCTCATCAGTCACCTCGAGTCCCGCTTAAGCGGGAAGAGATATCAAAGGTAAATCGTCTAAAGCCCGTTTGATACCTCTCGATTCGTCATGCTACGCATGCCTCACTCGAGGTGACATTCTTGGTTGTTTCTAACATTCGGACATTGCAACCAATCACATCCCACATCCCATATCTCATGTCTCACATCCCAAGTCCCACATCTCAAATCCCAACCTTTCCCCTTTGCCACAATCCACCTACATTCAGGCTGAACCGGAATCCAATTTTTTGTCATGACCTCATCCCGAATTACCCTCAGCCTGTTTTTCATCCTGTCCGCATCCTTCATGGCCTATGCACAGGCCGATCAGGAAGCTCCTGACTTTTATACTCAGCCCAAGCCTGATAACGAAGAACATTTATATGCTTATGCAGAAGGCATCACCTATGAGGAAGCCTTTGTGCTGGCCTTCAGCCAGATGGCTATGAAAATTGAAAGCAAAGTACAGGCTGTTCAGAAAACGGAAACCATGGATCAGTCCGCCATCAAGGGTGGAACCACCAAAAGCCTGGCAGAGCCACAGGATTCTGTTTTTGTTTCCAACATGAAAACTGTATCCAATGAAAGTTTCGGGGATATCAATGTGCAAAGCATGCAGGAAATGATGCAGGAGGAAAGCGGGGGTCAGTTCAGGGAAAGGTTTGAGTCTACCATCCGGCTGATATTCAAGAAACGCAAGGGGGGTGCACTGATGCTGAATTTAAACATGATGGAGGATGCGGACGGTAATTTCAGTTATAGCCTGGGTAAAACGGAGAAGGGCGCTACTTTTGGTGACCTGATCAGTTACATCAACGCGCATAACCTGCTGGATTACACCTTTGCAACCCGCTGGAATAATACCGGCTATGTCTACTATCTGGAGCTGCAGTGCGATCTTAAACTTTTTGAGGATAAGCTAAACCCTAAAGCGGATGAGGATGATACCTAAAAGCGGGGCAAGCGGGGAATTCAGCGCAAAAGCAAGAAATCCGGGGGCAAGTAGGGGCTCTCAGTGCAGTGTTCTAAGCACTGCCAGGGGCATGCCTATGGCATAATTACCTAATGTTCTAAATACGAATGCTCGAATGTTCCGCCAAAGGCGTGCCTGCGGCAGAATTTCCGAATGGGCAGGCTGTCATCTCGACCGAGTCTCGCCGAAGGCGAGGGGAGCGGAGAGATATCAAACGTTTTGACACTCCACACACACCTGTGTAGTCTTTCCGTTAGAAGAAGTGGAATGACAAAATAGATGCTCTTCTGTTCATAGCAAGATCCTTCGTGACCTCAGGATGACTTTTTATTCAGGTCATCCTGCCTGCCCCGCGCGCAGGCCGGGGAAGGAGCGCAGCGACCGAGGGATCTTATTATAAATCCGCGCTTCCAGGTTGTTGAATCCCCACCCATCTGTCACTCCACATACTTGTGGAGTCTTGGTTTGGTAGGTTGTGGAATCGCTCCCTCACCTGTCACTCCACACACCTGTGGAGTCTATGTTTGGTAGGTTGTTGAATGGTTTCAGATTCCACTGAAGTAGAATGACATAATAGGTGCTCTTCTGTTCATGGCAAGATCCTTCGTGACCTCAGGATGACTTTTTATTCAGGTCATCCTGCCTGCCCCGCGCGCAGGCCGGGGAAGGAGCGCAGCGACCGAGGGATCTTATCATATATTCGCGCTTCAGAATCGCTGAATCCCCCCTCCTGTCACTCCACACACCTGTGGAGTCTTGGTTTTCTTTGGTGGGTTGTGGAATCGCTCCCTCACCTGTCACTCCACACACCTGTGGAGTCTTGGTTTGGTAGGTTGTTGAATCGTTTCAGATTCCACTGAAGTGGAATGACATAATAGGTGCTCTTCTGTTCATGGCAAGATCCTTCGTGACCTCAGGATGACTTTTTATTCAGGTCATCCTGCCTGCCCCGCGCGCAGGCCGGGGAAGGAGCGCAGCGACCGAGGGATCTTATTATAAATCCGCGCTTCCGGGTCGCTGAATCCCCCTCACCTGTCACTCCACACACCTGTGGAGTCTATTTCTTGCTTCCGGGTCGCTGAATCCCCCTCACCTGTCACTCCACACACCTGTGGAGTCTTTCCGTTAGCAGAAGTGGAATGATAAAGTAGGAGCTCTTCTGTTCATAGTAAGATCCTTCGTTATCTCAGGATGACTTTTTATTCAGGTCATCCTGAAGGAGCGCAGCGACCGAGGGATC
>CAYPTY010000027.1:0-22578 GCA_964413935.1 uncultured Balneolaceae bacterium
TTTCAGATGCGATGGCGCACCCGATAATTTCAAAATGCAATGATGCATCAATTTACTTTCAGATGCGATGGCGCATCAATTTATTTTAAGATGCGATGGCGCATCTATTTTTTCGTTTTTGTATTCGCCGTTGGCATACGAGATTTTGAACCATTGTTCCCGTTCCGGGGAGTAAAAATAATCCTGATATTCGCCGGGAGAGGCATCCTCCACCAGACGGGTGAGTGTTCGTTTAATTTCCGGCATCAGGTCGATGTAGCGGCTGGCACCTACGTAAACCAGTCCGTCGGTGAACGGCCCGTCCAGATCCAGCACCATCATCGGTATTTTGTCATCCACGATGAACCAGTACTCAAACTGAATGGCTTTACCCAGCCGGAAGTCATCTTCCGCAATCAGTTCCTCAACGGTTTGAGTGGGACCGCCAAATACATCCTGCAGCCGGGCCCGTATTTCAATGGCCGGCATGCGATCCAACTCGGTCTGATTGTATAATCCCTGTCCGGTGAGCTTAAACCGCTCGAAAAAGGCGCGGTATTCGTCCCGCTCGGTTACTTCAATCTTGCGAAACTTGGGTTCTTCAAACTGTGCCTGAACGTTTCCGGTCAGCACAACCATGAAGAGGAAAAACAACACGATTCTTTTGGTTACACTCATTTCCTTATTCATCATTATCCATCGAAAGTACAGCGAGGAATGCTTCCTGGGGAATCTCAACCGATCCCACCTGCTTCATGCGCTTTTTACCTTCCTTCTGTTTTTCAAGTAATTTTCTTTTTCGGGTGATGTCGCCGCCATAACACTTGGCGGTTACATCCTTACGCAGTGCCCGTACGGTGTCGCGCGAGATCACGCGATTTCCGATGGCCGCCTGCACTGCTACTTCATACTGCTGCCGCGGAATAAGTTCCTTCAGCTTGGCACACACCTTCCGGCCCTGATAATAGGCCTTGTCGCGGTGAGTGATGCTCGACAAAGCATCTACCTGATCGCCGTTCAGCAGAATATCCAAACGCACCAGGTCCCCTTTTCGGTATTCAATAAATTCATAATCCAGGGATGCATAGCCCCGCGTACCGCTTTTCAGCTTGTCATAGAAGTCAAAAACCACCTCCGCCATGGGCAGCTCATAAGTGATTTCCACCCGGTTATTCTGCATGAACTGCTGGTTCACATACACGCCCCTACGCTCCTGGCAGAGTTTCATAATCGGGCCGATGTAATCCGCCGGGGTTATGATACTGGCTTTGATGTAAGGCTCCATGATGGAATCGATATCGCCTGCATCCGGCATCTGGCTGGGGTTGTCTACATGCAGTTCCTTTCCTTCAACCGTCACCACCGTATACTGAACGTTCGGCACCGTGGTGATGATATCAATATCGAATTCACGGTCCAGCCGCTCCTGCACAATTTCCATATGCAGTAGACCCAGAAAACCGGCCCGGAAACCGAAGCCAAGGGCTTTGGAAGTCTCCGGTTCATAGCTGAGGGAGGCATCGTTCAGTTTCAGCTTTTCGAGGGCAGACCTCAGGTCTTCAAAATCTTCGGATGAGGTGGGATATATCCCGGAAAATACCATCGGCTTGGATTCCTGATAGCCCGGAATGGGCTCTGCAGCCGAATTCTGCACACTGGTGATGGTATCCCCCACACGCACATCCTCCAGGGATTTGACCGAGCCGATCACGTAACCCACTTCGCCGGCTTTCAGCTCTTTGGCCGGTTCATAGCCGATGCGCAGATAGCCGATTTCCTCCGCATTATACTCTTCTTTATTGGCCATGAATTTGAAGGTTTCCCCTTTGCGGATCACGCCCTCCATCACCCTCACATAGGCTACCGAACCACGGTAGGTGTTGAAGATGGAATCAAAAATCAGAGCCCGCAGCGGTTTATCCGTATCCTGGGTTGGTCCCGGCACCCGTTCCACGATGGCTTCCAGCAGTTCATTGACTCCTTCGCCGGTTTTTCCGGAAACACTCAGTATTTCATCCGGATCACAACCCAGCAGATCCACCACCTGCTGCCCCACTCCTTCCGGATCGGCACCCGGCAAATCAATTTTGTTGAGTACCGGAATGATTTCAAGGCCCTGTTCAATGGCCTGGTATAAATTGGAAATGGTCTGAGCTTCAATGCCTTGGGCGGCATCCACCACCAGCAGAGCGCCTTCACAGGCTTTGAGCGCCCGCGACACTTCGTAGGCAAAGTCGACGTGGCCGGGAGTATCAATCAGGTTCAGTATGTAGCTCTCCCCGTTTGGCCGGTGATAATCCATTTTGATGGCGTGGCTCTTAATGGTGATGCCGCGCTCACGCTCCAGATCCATATCATCCAGCACCTGTTCCTGCATCTCCCGCTCGCTGATGGTACCGGTTCGCTCCAGCAGACGATCAGCCAGGGTGGATTTACCATGGTCGATGTGGGCGATAATGCAGAAATTGCGGATGTTTTTCATCAGGGTTCAGGCCAGATTCAGCTAAACTTTTAAGGTAACAAGAGTGGTAACGGTAAAACAGAGTGCGGGATTATTCCTCGCTACTCAGGGGTGAAAGAAGCTCAACATGGAAGCGAAAGTCCTTCGTTTCGTCCAGCATGATTTCGTACAGCTCCCGGAGGATGTTGAAGATGTGGCCGTAATCACCAATGATACTGGTAGACAGATAACCCACTTCAATCTGTATGCCATCAAACTGGGCCAGATGTTCAAGCAGTTCCTGTACTTTGGTTCGGGGATCTTCGGTGTTCAGCGGGATGTAGGTAAGTTGCGCTACGGTTTTCATAAAATGTGTTGATTCAAAATCGCGGTTCTCAAACCGAATGAATATACAAAAGCCTGTATTACTATGATGTATGAATTATCGGCTTTCAGGTGGATGAACGAATTGTTTTTGCAGCAAGTTTCTGAGCCGAAGATTTGTTTTTGATTGATGGTTGAATCCGTATCTTAGCGCTGTGATTACTTTGAATACATATCAGGCAATTCATGTGCATGTCAATCGTGCTCACCACGGACATCATCCCCATCATTAATGCCCTTTTTCATTTTCAAAGCTGTATTCAAATCCTGACCATCTCTTAATCACAAATCACCTAAAATTACCGATATTTCTGCCATGGAGCGCACTAAAGACACGAATACTTCATTAAGAATTGCCGTTCAGAAAAGCGGCCGACTCACCGAAAAAACCCTGGCCCTGCTGGAAGGCATCGGCATCAAGTTCGATACCTACAAGCGAAACCTGATGGTGAAAGCCCATAACTTTGATGTGGAACTGCTGCTGCTGAGGGATGATGACATACCCGAATATGTGCAGGACGGCATCTGTGACCTGGGCTTTGTGGGTGCCAATGAAGTGCATGAGAAGGATGCGGATGTGACCGAGCTGCGCGGACTGTCATACGGTAAATGCCGGCTTTCCCTGGCCGCTCCCAAGAACGGTGACATCAAAGCACTCAAGGATTTTGAAGGCAAAACCATTGCCACCAGTTATCCTTTCCTCACAGGTAAGTTTTTTGGGGAGAAAGGCATCAGTGTTAAAATCGTGACCATCTCGGGTGCGGTGGAAATTACCCCTCAGCTGGAAGTAGCCGATGCCATCTGCGACCTGGTATCCTCCGGCGGTACCCTGGTTGCCAACGGACTGAAGGAAATGGATACCATCCTGCATTCCGAAACCAAACTGATCCGCACCAACAAAGAGCTTTCGCTCGGAAAACAGGCCTACATCGAAAAATTCCTGGCCCGCATCGACGGATATCAGCAGGCCGAGCGCAGCAAATATATTATGATGAACGCGCCCAAGATGTCACTGGAGACCATCAAGGACATCATCCCCTCCCTGAACAGCCCGACCGTGGTTCCGCTGGCCAATTCTGAAATGGTGGCCATCCACACGGTCATTCCCCTTTCTGAATTCTGGATTGTGATGGAAGACCTCAAAGAAGCCGGAGCCACCGGAATCGTTATTTTGCCCATCGAAAGTATGATTTTATAGGCATGAAGACCTTTAAACTGAATAATTTAAACGAGCAGGAGCGAGCAGCTTTACTTGAACGTCCCCGAATGGATTTCAAAGCCATCTTCGGACAGGTGCAGCCTATCATTGACGAAGTTGCTGCTAACGGGGATGCAGCCCTGGCCCGCCTCACCGAGAAGTTTGACGGGGTGAAACCGGATCAGATATGTGTTTCGCCGGAGGACCTTCCCGCAGAACCGGATCAGGAAATCCGTGAAGCCATTGATATAGCTTTTGAAAACATCCTGGCCTTCCACAAGGCTCAGATTCCGGCTGAACTCAGCGTGGAGACCATGCCCGGAGTGAAGTGCATGAAAGTGGCCCGTCCCATCGAGCGGGTTGGACTGTATGTGCCCGGCGGTACCGCCATTCTGCCTTCCACAGCGATGATGCTCAGTATTCCGGCCATGATTGCCGGCTGCCGTGAGATCGTTCTGGCTTCGCCTCCATCCGCAGATGGCGGACTGGCTCCCGAAATCGTGTACATCGCCCGCAAAGCAGGGGTGAGTAAAATCCTGTTGGCAGGCGGAGCTCAGGCGGTTGCGGCAATGGCGCTGGGTACCGAAAGTGTTCCCAAGGTGGATAAGATATTCGGGCCGGGAAATCAGTACGTGACGGCGGCCAAAATGATTTTACAGAATTCCGAGGCACGCATCAGTATTGACATGCCTGCAGGTCCTTCCGAGGTTCTTATTATTGCGGATGCAGCTGCAAATCCGGCCTATGTCGCGGCCGACCTGCTGTCACAGGCTGAACACGGCGCCGACAGCCAGGTGGTTCTGGTATCCATTGAAGGATTCCGGCTGGATGAACTGCAAAAGGAATTGCAATCCCAGCTAAATGCCCTTCCCCGAAAGGAAATGGCTAACAGAGCCCTGGAAAACAGCTACATCATTGAAGTGGATGATATACACAGCGCCTTCCGATTCTCGAACAACTACGCACCCGAGCACCTGATCGTTAACATCGAAAATGCCTCCGGGCACTGCGATTTGATCCTGAATGCCGGTTCTGTTTTTCTGGGAGCTTTCACCCCTGAAAGTGTGGGCGATTATGCCTCCGGCACCAATCACACCCTGCCTACCTACGGTTATGCAAAAATGTACAGTGGGGTTAACTTGGCTTCTTTCCTGAAATCGGTTACCATGCAGGAACTTACGGAGGAAGGTTTGAAGAATGTGGGCCCGGCCGTGGAAATTCTGGCCTCCGCTGAAGGATTGCAGGCCCATAAAAACGCTGTCAGCCTGAGATTAAATGACATGGAGTGATGAACATCCGAAAATTACTTCGAAAAAATATCGTAGGCCTTAAGCCCTACCGCAGTGCCCGGAATGATTTCCAGTCGGGAATTCTGCTGGATGCCAATGAAAACAGCCTTGGCGATCCCTTTGATTCCGAAATGGAGCTGAACCGCTATCCGGATCCCTATCAGTCCAGGCTGCGTTCGCTGATTGCGGATTACCGAGGACTGCAGAGCGAACAGGTGTTTGTGGGGGTAGGCAGTGATGAAGTGATCGACCTGGCCATACGCATGTTCTGCGAACCCGGAAAGGAACAGATCCTGGCTACTCCGCCTACCTACGGCATGTATGAAGTCAGCGCGGCCATCAACGACGTGCTGGTACGCAGAGTAAAACTAACTTCAGATTTTCAGCTGGATGTGGCCGGTATTCTGAAGGCAGTGGCCAAGGAAACCAAGATTATCTTTTTATGCTCTCCGAATAATCCCACCGGTAACAGCCTGAAAAGGGCCGACATCGAAAAGATTGCGGAAAAATTCCGCGGTATTGTGGTGCTGGATGAAGCCTATGTTGATTTTTCGGAAGAAGGCTCGCTTTGTGAGCTGATCAACCGTTACCCGAATCTGCTGGTGATGCAGACCATGTCCAAAGCCTTCGGGCTGGCGGGAATCCGGCTGGGCATCGCACTGGCGCATGAGGACATCATCGGATACATGATGAAGGTGAAAGCGCCTTATAACATGAATAAACTCACCTCCGATGCGGCCATCCGGGCCTTCTCCGACACCGGCCTGATTCAAAACCGGGTGGAAACACTTATTCAGGAGCGAAACCGGCTGATTGCAGCCCTGGAAAAACTGGATGCCGTAAAGAACATCCACCCCACCGATGCTAATTTCTTCCTGATGATCATCGACGATGCCCGGGAAGTATACCGGAAACTGGCTGAGGAAGGCGTGATTGTTCGTTATCGGGGAGACGAACCCGGCTGTAAAAACGGACTGCGGGTTACCGTGGGTACCCCGCAGGAAAATGTGCGCCTGCTTGAAAGCCTGAAAAAAATTACGAGCTGATGCCTTTATCCGGAAACAGCTTAGTACCGACCACCGGAATGCCACTACGATGCATCCAGAGCAGTACTGCTGAGGAGAGAAATACCAGGATGGCCAGTACAAAAAGAGTTCCGCCATCCCCCTGTATCTCAATACCCAGTACAGTAAGGTGGCTCATGATAGCTCCGCCAATCACACCCAGCGCAAGCAGTGCTCCAAGCCAGGTTAGTGCGGGAATGAACAGCAGCACGGAAGCAATGAGCTCCATACCGCCTGAGAGGTACCGGCCCCAGGGTTCAATGCCTACGGTTTCGAAAATATATATGCTTTCAGGTGCTCCGGTGAATTTGAAAAAGAGGGTCTGCAGCATGATACCCGCAGCAAGCAGGCGAAGTATCCAGGCGAATATGGTTTTTGGTGATTTCATGCAGGATCGAAATTGAGGTTAAAATTGCTTTTTTTGACTGAATTGGCTCAAAATGTACCAACACGGAGCATCAACAGACAGCTCCTGACCGCTTTGTCTATACTTTTGTGATAAATCTTGAAACTATGGTGATAAGTATTTCAACTTCTGCCCTCAATGACCCATCCGGGAATTTTCTTCTCCGTCCGGGAAGTCTGTGGGCTTTACGCAGCCTGCAGGAAATGGGTACCGAGATCAGCCTTCTCAGAGAAGGTGACGCCCTAAATCAGGAACAGAACAAATTACTGCAGCAGGAGGGTATACATCTGCAAGAGGGAGCTGCCGATATGCAGCTGAGCGGGGAAAAAAACAGCCTGAAGCTAAGTCTATCCGGACAGACGCTCTTTGACGCGCAGAACTGGTCAGAAATGGTGCACTTTATTCAGTATCCACCCCGGAAAGCCCGACGCAAACGCACCACCAAAGAAACCGATATCACCATCGAAGTGAACCTGGACGGAAGCGGAGAAAGCCGCATCTCAACCGGACTGAATTTCTTCGATCACATGCTGGAACAAATTGCGCGTCATGGACTTATTGACCTGCATATTGATTGCAAGGGCGACCTCCATGTGGATGAGCATCATACGGTAGAGGATGTCGCCATTGCGCTGGGAGAATGCATCTCGGAAGCGCTAGGTAAAAAAACGGGAATTGAACGCTATGGCTTCGTGTTAGCGATGGACGAAAGCAAGGCAACAGTTAGCCTTGATTTGTCAGGCAGATCATATCTGGTTTTTGACGGCAGCTTTAATCGCGAGTACGTCGGCGACCTGCCAACCGAAATGGTCAAACACTTTTTTTACAGCCTGGCTATGAACCTCAAAGCAACATTAAACATCGAATTTCAGGGTGAAAACGACCACCACAAAATCGAAGCTTGCTTTAAAGGTTTTGCAAAGGCATTAAAAACTGCGCTGGAGAGAAACCCACGCCAATTGAACCAACTACCAAGCTCTAAAGGAATTTTATAAATCATTATGATAGCGGTCATCAAATACAAAGCCGGAAACTTAGCCTCAGTAGCGAATGCCCTGAACAGGCTGGAAGCACCCTTTTTTCTTGCCTCATCACCGCAGGAACTGGAAAGTGCAAGAGCTGTGATCTTTCCGGGTGTGGGACATGCCGGAGCAGCAATGGACTCGCTGAAAGAGCTGGGTATCGATGACTGGCTAAAACAAACTAAAAAACCGGTTCTGGGTATTTGTGTGGGGATGCAGCTGCTCTTCGAAGGTTCTGAAGAGGGGGACGCCGAAGGCCTGGGCATCATTCCGGGTAGGCTGAAACGATTTGATGAAAGCAAAGGCAAAGTCCCGCACATGGGATGGAATACCTTTGAAGCGCAAAATGAACATCCGCTGCTGAAAAATATTTCACGCAAAGATTATATGTACTATGTTCACAGCTATTACGCAGAGCAGAACGAGTACACTATCGCCTCAGCCAGTTATGTGAATGACTTTGCTGCCGCGGTGGCCCGGGATAATTTCATGGGCGTTCAGTTCCATCCGGAAAAATCCGGTTTTGCCGGTTCTCATCTGCTGCAAAATTATCTTGACTACGTGTATTCAAACACCGTATCCCACTTCAACAAAAATATTGGATGAAAGTAATCCCAGCCATCGACCTGCTTGACGGTAGCGTCGTTAGATTGCATAAGGGTTCGTACGAGGATGTAACCGTTTATAATGAATCTGCTATCGGGCAGGCTGAAGCTTTTGCGGAGGCCGGTTTCGATCACATTCATATCGTTGACCTGAATGGTGCCCGTGAAGGCCGCTTCATCAATCTGCCTCACATCAAAAAAATAAACCGGGAACTTGGGATGAAAGTACAAACCGGAGGCGGCATACGCTCCTACCTGGATGTGGAAATTCTCCTGAACGCCGGTATCGAAAAAATTATCAGCTCTTCCATGGCCGTAAAGAACCCCGACGACTGGTACAAGGCTCTGGATCTTCATCCACAGCACTGCATTCTGGGGATGGACCTTAAAGACGGCAAGGTAGCTTATGCCGGCTGGCTGGAAACGCTGGATTCAGGCCTGGATGACTTCCTCAAACCCATGATAGAAGCCGGTCTTCGGGAAGTGCTCTGTACCGATATCTCCCGTGATGGTACACTAACCGGTCCCAATGTGGAACTCTATGTAGAGCTGGCAAGACGTTTTCCGGAAGTTAAATGGATTGCTTCCGGCGGAATCTCCTCACTGGATGACCTGGAAACACTCAGATCCAAAAATCTGGAAGCGGCTGTGGTAGGTAAAGCTTATTACGAGGGTAAGATCAGTCTACAGCAGATGATGGAACTGAATTCTGTGCAGACCTGATTTCCGTTTTTATTTGACTCTTCGCCGAGCTAACTTACTGCCACTCAAGTCGCTAAACAAAACATCCCCCATCCCCCGCTATTCAATGCTCACCGTTCGCATTATACCCTGTCTGGATATCAAAGACGGACGTACGGTTAAAGGAATTAATTTCGAAGGCCTCCGGGATGCCGGTGATCCGGTGGAACTGGCCCAACGTTATTCCGAGGAAGGCGCCGATGAACTGGTGTTTCTGGACATCACCGCTACCCTCGACAAAAGAAAAACACTGGTTGAGCTGGTCACCCGTATTGCAGAGCAGATTAACATCCCTTTCACGGTAGGCGGGGGGATCAAAAGCGTGGATGAGATTGAAGCTATCCTGAAGGCAGGAGCCGATAAGGTATCCCTGAACTCATCAATCGTTAAAAATCCGGAACTGATTTCTGAAGCTTCAGCGCGTTTCGGTGCACAGGCCATTGTGGCTGCGGTTGATGCCAAACGCCATGGCGACCACTGGAATGTGTACATCAAAGGGGGCACGGAAGACACCGGGATGGATTCACTGGAATGGATAAAAGAAGCTGAAAAACGGGGCGCGGGTGAAATTCTGCTCACCAGTATGGATAAAGACGGAACCAAATCCGGTTTTGACATCGAGCTGATGCAGAAGGTGAATGACTTCATCAACATTCCGGTAATTGCCAGCGGTGGCGCCGGCACCATCGAACACTGCATTGAGGCAGTTCAGGAGGGGCATTCCGATGCCGTTTTAGCCGCCAGCATCTTCCATTTCCGGGAAATCGAAATTGATGACCTCAAATTCAGCATGCAGCAAGCCGGTATTCCGATGCGGCTGATTCAACCACAAATTGAAGATTCTTAATTTGGGCTTACGTTCAGAAAGTGGCATTTTTCCACCCTTAAATTTTGACCTGCAAACTGAGAACACACCTATGTCTGCGGATACCAAAAACGACATCAAGCTGATTACAAAAAAAGACTTTCAGTTTCTTCAGGAACTGGAAGGCCTGCTTTATGAGCGCAAGGCGACCATGCCCAAAGGCTCTTATACCACCTCGATGTTCAAAAAAGGACTGGATAAAATCGCCCAGAAAGTAGGAGAAGAAGCCGTGGAAACGGTAATCGCCTCCAAAAACAGCGGGGATAAAGAGACCATCAACGAATCTGCCGACCTCCTTTTTCACCTCATGCTTTTGTTGGCCGAAAAGGAAATCCCCTTCCATAAAGTGATCAAAGAGCTGCGCAAACGCCATGATAAGGGCAATCACAAGCACATCGGTGAATAATTTCTGCTCTGCCTTCACACAATCTTAATGGGTTAAGTGCCTCGGCTTTATTATCGTTGGATGTAGCTTGCCTGTTTGGCATTCCCTGAAAAACACGAATAAAGCCTAAGTCATGAAACGAATTTCTTCCCTGCTGATGCTGTGCCTGATTACCGCAACCGCAAGTGCACAACTCAGCCAGAGCGACCGCGATTTCGCCATTAAATACCTTGAAACCTCCCATGAAAACATTGTTGCTGCCGTGGCTGAATTACCCGATAAGGCCTTCAATGCCAAACCCGAAGACGGAGGCTGGTCGGTGTCCAATTGCCTGGAGCACATCCTGCTTACCGAAGCCATGTTTACCCAGATGGTGCAGGGTAATGCAGCGAATGGTACCCCCGATCCCGAAATGGATATGTCGACCGGTGATGCCTGGCTGATCGGCGGAGTTGCCAACCGGGGAACCAAGGCACAAACCGGGGAACCCTTTGAGCCCACCGGCAGATGGGAAAGCAAGGAAGCCATGCTGGAAGCCCTGGAAGAATCCCATTCCAATCTGAAGCAGTATCTGATGACTACCGAAGATGACCTCCGCCATATTGCTTCAGACACTCCCATGGGCAAGCTGGATCTTTATCAGATGGTACTGGTGATTGCAGCGCACAGCCAGCGCCACCTCTTCCAGATGCAGGAAGTACTTGCGGAAGTGAAGTCGTGATGGGCATATTCATCCCTGCTTCATAAATCGGCAGTATCCTGATACATAACCAAATTCAACGACTATGACCATTCACGTAAACTGGCTTGGCGAGGGCTTCAAATTTAAGGCGGACAATGAGGATGGCGGAAGCATCTCCATCGATGGAAACAATACCGACGGACTCTCCCCCATGCAGCTGCTGCTGGCCGGCATCGGAGGTTGCTCGGCCATTGATGCCGTCAGCATCCTCGAAAAACAAAAGCAGGACCTCACATCCCTGGAAGTAGAGGTAAAGGGCGACAAGCAGAAAACCGGCTTTCATTCGGAGTACAAAAGCATCCATATGCACTTTAAGCTGAGCGGGAACCTGGATCAGGCTAAAGTGCAGCGGGCGCTGGACCTCTCAATCGAAAAATACTGCTCGGTTTCCAAAGCCCTGGAAAAGGGTTCGGATATCAGTTACGACTTCGAAATACTGGAATAAAAAAACCCTGCAGGCTTTCACCGGCAGGGTTTAAAATCTGATAAGCGACTAAATTCGCTTAAACGATCTTGGTTACCAGTTCAGCGGTTCTGGCTGAGTAACCGGCTTCGTTATCATACCAGCCAATCACTTTCACCAGGTTGCCATCCACTTTGGTGGAAAGAGCATCAAAGATGCAAGAATGCGGATTTCCGATGATATCGGTGGATACCAGCGGCTCCTCACTGTATTCCAGAATGCCTTTCAGGGAACCGGATTCGGCTGCGGCCTTCATCTTCGCATTCACCTCTTCTGCGGTAGTCTCTTTATTCAGCAGAACTACGAAGTCAGTGAGTGAACCGGTGATGGTCGGAACGCGAACTGCACCGCCATCCAGCTTGCCTGCCAGGTGAGTCAGCACTTTACCTACCGCTCCGGCTGCACCGGTTGAAGTAGGAATGATATTGGCTGCCGCAGCACGTGCACGACGCAGGTCGCTGTGTGGGGCATCCACGATGCGCTGGTCGCCGGTGTAAGAGTGAATGGTGGTCATAAAACCTTTCTCGATGCCGAATGCATCATCCAGCACCTTCACCATGGGTGCAAGGCAGTTGGTAGTACAGCTGGCGTTGGAATAAATGTCGATGTCGTCAGAAATCACATCATCGTTCACGCCCAGCACTACAAACTGCACATCCCCTTTTGCCGGAGCGGAGATAATTACTTTTTTAGCGCCCGCTTCCAGGTGCTTTCCTGCCCCTGCCGGATCACGGAAAATCCCGGTTGATTCGATTACTACCTCTGCGCCCTGTTCACCCCAATTCAGGTTGGCCGGATCGCGCTCGGCGCTCACATTAAAAGTCATGCCGTTCAGGGTGAGCTCAGATCCATTTACACTCACATCACCATCGAATTTGCCCTGGGCAGAATCGTATTTGAAAAGATGAGCCAGTGTTTCCGGACTGGTCAGGTCGTTTACGCCCACAATTTCGATCTGGTCAGCATAATCTGCCAGAATGAAACGCGTCACCATTCTGCCGATACGGCCAAAACCGTTTATACCTACTTTAATTTTTGCCATTATTGATCCCTTTTGGATTAAAATTAGAATTTACAATCATCCCTGTAACACTCTGAAAATTCAGGCCGAAAAACAGGATTATATTCTTTGTATAACGCCTTTAAGCTAAGATTACACCCACCCATTTTCAATGTTAATTCACCCCGCCCATCCACTATTTTCCGGCCTTTGATATGGTAGCGCTTTTCTGCCTATATTCTGCACCCCACCGAATGTGAAGATGACTTTTCATGTTCTCCAACGACGATAAAATTTAACTGAATATTCCTTGATTATGTCTGACTATAACATCACCGAGTTCAAAAACGAAACTTACCTGGATTTTTCCGATCCAACCCACAGCACAGCCCAGAAAAAAGCGCTGGAAGAAGTACGCAATCAATTCGGAAAAACCTATGACCTGTATATCAACGGAGAACACCTGAAGGGTGATGAGGGAACCATGGAAAGCCGGAACCCGTCCAATACCGATGAAGTGATCGGTACTGTACAGAAGGCCAGCAGCACGCAGGCTGATGCAGCCATGGATGCCGCCTGGGATGCTTTTGAAAGCTGGCAGTATGTGCCGGCAGGCGAACGGGCCGAATACCTGCTGAAAGCAGCCGATGTCGTGCGCCGCCGCCGTCTGGAAATCAACGCCTGGATGATCAGCGAAGCGGGTAAAAACTACCTTGAGGCCGATGCCGATACCTGCGAAGCCATCGACTTCCTGGTTTATTACGCCCACGAAGCCATGCGCCTCGATAAGGGTATGCCTGTAATCGATTCCTGGGGAGATGAAAACAGAACCATTTACATGCCAATGGGCGCAGGCGTATCCATTTCGCCCTGGAATTTCCCCTTTGCCATTTTTGTGGGTATGGCCGCCGCACCCATAGCTGCCGGCAACACCGTGGTTGCCAAGCCGGCTCCGGATACCCCGGTAGTTGCTCATATCCTCGTGCAGATTTTCGAGGAGGTTGGACTGCCAAAAGGCGTATTTAACTACATCACCGGTGGCGATATCGAAGTGGGCGAACGACTGGCCCGCAATCCTAAAACCCGGTTCATCACTTTCACCGGATCCATGCCGGTTGGACTGCATCTTACTGAAATCGCGGCAGAGCGCGGGGGCGACGATCAGCTTTTCATCAAGCGTGTGGTAACCGAGCTGGGTGGCAAGAACGCGGTTGTGGTAGATGAGGATGCCGATATCGACCTGGCAGCCGGAGAAATCGTGAAAGCGGCATTCGGTTTCCAGGGACAGAAATGCTCGGCCGGTTCCCGTGTGGTGGCCCACGAAAAAATCTACGATGAACTGCTGGAAAAGGTAGTGGAGCATACCAACAAGCTTGAAGTTGGAGATGCCAAAGACGACTGCATAGCCGGTCCGGTGATCAATCAGAAGGCTGTGGATAAAATTATGGGCTACATCGAAATAGGAAAAAAGGAAGGCCGACTGATGGCCGGTGGTGAACGTGCTGAAACCGGAAAACCGGGCTATTACATCCAGCCTACCGTTTTTGCGGATGTGGATCCGGATGCGCGCATCGCCCAGGAAGAGATTTTCGGTCCGGTAACGGCTTTCATTAAAGCCAAAGACACCGATGACGCCATCCGCATCGCCAACAGCACCCGATTCGGACTCACAGGAGGATATTTCTCCCGCGACCCGAAGAAAATCGAAAAGGCTTTACGCGAATTCAAAGTAGGTAACCTGTATATCAACCGTAAGAATACCGGCGCCCTGGTGGGTGCACAACCCTTCGGTGGATTTAACATGAGCGGTACGGATTCAAAAGCCGGCGGAAGGGATTACCTGCTGTATTTTATGCAGCCCAAATCCATGACGGTTCGTCCCCATAAGGATGTGGATTTCAGTGTTCATGACTTTAAATACGGGATAGAGAAGTAATTTAACCCACAGTTGGAATTAAAAAAGCCATCAGCTCAGGTTTCAATCCCGGGTTGATGGCTTTTCTTTTGGCTGCAAGTTTTTGGTGGACAATCAGTCCAGATCTACATCATCCGGCTTTTCATCTTCGTCGGGGAGGTCGTCCACATCCGGAGAGTTGTCGATGATTTCATCGGCGATTACATCGTCGGTATCATCCTCATCATCAACCGGGGGCATTTCCTTCGGCTTTTTTTCCACGGCGATAGCCCCTGCCCGTTTTAGCAGGCTTACCACATCCAGATGTTCATTCTCATCCGCAAGAGCCATGGCATTATCGCCATTTTTGTCTTTGAACCTGAAGTCTGCCCCGTTTTCCAGCAGCAGTTTTACAATATCGCCATGCCCCTCTTTGGCAGCCATCATCAGGGCAGTGTGTCCCCAGCTCTGCTTCGCATCAATATCAATACCTTTTTCCACAAGCAGTTTAACGGCATCGTAATTTCCCTTTCGGGCTGCCACAATAGCGGCAATGCCGGTTAGCTCCGAACCATGTTCGATCAGATAGGAAATCATTTCCAGGTTTCCGTTTTCTGCTGCACGACTCAGAACAGTTCCCCCCATCTTGGTTTTCAGGTTCAGGTCGGCTCCATTTTCGACCAGCCAGGTCACACAGCCGGTGTGGTTACCTTCAGCCGCATAGATCAGGGCAGAACTGCCGTTTTTATAGACCTGATTCAGGTCTTCTCCTTTTTTGGCAAGCACTTTCAGGGTTTCCAGATCACCTTTTTTAGCCGCTTGCAAAAACTCACTCAATTCCATCGGGGACGCTTGATTTAATTTTCTCGATGATAAAAAACCAACTGCTCTTGTCAAATTAATTCTTGATAAGAATATCAGTCACGGCTCAGATAACCGCTGACTTCATAGCCTCGAATGAAGTCGGCCGCTGAGATTCGTTTCTTACCCGGAAGCTGCAGTTCCAGGATCTCGACTGTGCTGTCGCTGCAGCCCACCAGCAGCCGGTCATCGCGCAGCAGCAACTCGCCCGGATCAATATTCGCCATGGGACCGAGTGCTGAACGGTAGATCTTCATTTTTTCTCCTTTCCAGGTGGTCCATGCAGTGGGAAAGGGACTCAAACCTCGGATCAGATTGTGCACTTCCGAGGCCGGTTTGTCAAAATGCAATTCCGTGTTTTCGCGGAAAAGCTTGGGAGCGGGGGTAGCCAGGCTGTCATCCTGAGGCTGAAGCTCATAATTTCCTTGCCTGATCAATTGAAGGGCCTCAATGAGGGCATCGCTTCCTTCTTCCATCAGTCGGTTATACACCTCACCGGTGGTTTCATCACTGCCGATCCTCATCTTCTTTTGCAGGAGGATGTTGCCGGTGTCTACCTGTTCGTCCAGGAAAAAGATGGTACAGCCGGTCTCACTCTCTCCGTTGATGACGGCCCAGTGGATGGGTGCCGCGCCCCGGTACCTGGGCAGCAGGGAGGCGTGCAGGTTTACGGAACCGATATTCGGGATTTCCAGGATGGACTTGGGCAGCACCCGGAAGGCGACAACCACAAACAAATCCGCATTCAGCTCCCTTAGTTTTTTTTCGAAGTTTTCATCCTTCAGGTTCTCCACTTCAATCACGGGCAGCTGCAATTCAAGTGCCCTTTTTTTGACGGGAGTCGGCATTTTATCCGTGCCCCGGCCTCTGCGCTTGTCCACATTGCTGACCACAGCCGATAGTTTCAGATCCGGATGGGCATGGATTTTTTCCATGCTGGGGATGGCGAAATCAGGCGAACCCATGAAAACGATGTTCATAGTATCACCCGATCAATGTTTGGGAGCCAGCGGGTAGCGGGTTTCCACCTTACCGTTGGCTATGTCGTCCAGTTCCGATTTATGCATACGGCGGCGGAACATGCTGATGTGGTCAATAAACAGGATGCCATCCAGGTGATCATTTTCATGCTGTATCACCCGGCTCATCCAGCCGCCTGCTTGAAGTTCCTGCTCCTCAAAATTGCGGTCCAGAAAGCGAATGGTCACAAACTCATGCCGTTTCACCTTGTCGTTCAGCTCCGGAAGGCTGAGGCAGCCCTCATCCATCATAATTTTCTCACCGCTGAGTTCAACGATTTCGGGATTGATAAAAACCATGGGACCGTACAGCTCTTCTTCCTCCTTATCCAGCACCGGATCGGCATCAATCACGAAAATGCGATCGGAAACGCCAACCTGCGGAGCGGCCAGTCCGATGCCATCGGCATTGTACATGGTCTCCAGCATATTCTCGATGAACTGCTGTACATCAGGTGTATTTTCGGTGACGGCCGTGGCTTTCTCGCGCAGCACCGGATCGTCAAAGGTCACAATGGGAAGTATAGCCATGAATATCAGGTATTTCGGTCCAGAAAAGTCTGTAAGATAAGGGCTGCAGCGATTCGATCCACGCGATCTTTTTCACGTCTTTTTTTCCTGGGCAATCCGCCCTGAATCATAGCCTGTTTCGCCAGTTCAGAGGTGTAGCGCTCATCCACTTTTTCGACCGGGATTTCGGGATAGCGTTTCTTCAGCTTATCGATGAATTTCTGCACCTTTTTGGTGGCCTCTCCCTCGTCTCCCCCGGGCATCAGAGGCCATCCAACCACAAAAGTACTCACCGGGTGCTCCTTCAGCTTGGCATCCAGCACCTCGAATATTTCCTGCGGGGTGTAGGTACCTTCCGGCGAAGCGATGGTCTGCAGCAGATCGGTCTGAGCTAGTCCGATGCGTTTGGTACCGACATCAATTCCGATAATGCGGGCGTAGGATTGCAAGCCTGCGTTCAGCTTTGGTTTATCACTCCAGCGGCTGCTTCAGAAATTCTTTGAGCAGCTTGCTTGGCTTGAAATGAGTTTTACGATGAGCCGGAACATAGATTACTTCATTGGTCTTTGGATTCCGGGCCTTAGGCTTGGCTTTGGTTTCTTTTACTTCAAAAACCCCAAAATCCCGGATCTCAATGCGGCACTCCGTATCTGCCGACATCATGGTTTCTCTCAGGGCAACAATTACCGCATCCACCCATGGTTCTACTTGTATCATTGGTACATCCATCGAATCGGCAACCCGCCGTACAATGTCTCTTTTTGTATACGTCATTGAACTGTTACTTAGTTAGTATTTTGATCGGTCGGTCAGGGCAGATCGTCCTTCCTGTTTTCTTAAAATGGCTGTTTAGAGCGCTGAAACCTTGATACAGCCTAATTTCACAATGATATTAAGATAGGAATAAGTACATACAGATAAAACGCTTATATCCAATCCCTACTCATATCGTATCACGCTTTTTACACCTTCCACCCTTTCAAGGCGGTTGATAATATGCTGCAGATGATCAATATCCGCTACAAAAAGAGTCAGAATTCCCTGAAACATCCCACCATCACTGCTGATATTCAGACTTTTTAGATTGGTCTGAAGAGATTTTGACAGTACATCCGTAAGATCATTTACAATACCAACCCGGTCCTCCCCGATCACACGCACGGCTACCATAAACTGTGAGTCAATATTCTTGGCCCAGTCCACACTGATGATACGTTCGCTTTCGGTTTCTATGAGGTGGCGTGCATTATTACACATCGCCCGGTGTATTTTAATGTCGCCGGTACGGCTGATGAAGCCCACCACATTATCCCCCGGTATGGGATTACAGCAGTTGGCGTAGGTGTATTTTACATTGGTGAGTTCCCCATTGATAATCAGGGATCCTTTACCGGTAAGGGATCGTGCTTCCTGTATGTAGCGATCCTGAATTTCATCTTCGGCTACGATGTCATTGTCAGCAATCTGTGCCGGCATGCGTCCCTTGCTTTTGAAGGTTTTGACCGCTTTGAAGAGGGTGTTTACATCGAATGACTCTTTTCCGATGGCATAAAACAGCTTTTGGGTGTTTTCGTAACCGAATGACTTAGCCACTTTGGTGAGCTCCTGATCCGAGATCTCAAATTTGCTGCGACTCAGTTTCTTATCCCAGAGATCGCGTCCCAGATTAGCCACATCCCGTTCTTTCTGTTTGATATACTGCCGTATGCGCGATTTCGCCTTGTGGGTTACCACATCATCAATCCAGTCCGGATTCAGGTTAATTTTATTACCGGTGATGATCTCCACCTGGTCGCCGTTTTTCAAAGGCTGACGCAGCGGTGTCATTTTACCGTTCACCTTGGCCGCCATGGCTCGCTCACCCACTTCGGAGTGAATATCGAAGGCAAAGTCGATGGGAGTGGCTCCCTGAGGAAGGGTACGCAGTTCACCCTGTGGGGTAAATACGTGAATTTCTTCCTGATAGAGGTTCAGCTGAAAATCCTTCACAAAATCGGTGGCCTCATCCGGACGGGGATTATCCAGCACATCCCGCACCCAGTTCACAAAGCGGTCCAGTGATTGATTGGAGGTTCCCTCCTTGTACTTCCAGTGTGCAGCCAGGCCTTTTTCAGCGATTTCATCCATGCGCTCGGTGCGGATCTGCACCTCCACCTTACGTCCCATGGGAGTAATCACCGTGGTGTGCAGCGACTGATAACCATTGGTCTTAGGCACAGAAATAAAATCCCGGAATCGTTCGGGAATGGGCGTGTACCAGTCGGTGATCAGGGAATACACCCTCCAGCAGTCTTCCTTGGTGTGCGGATCTTTAAGGATGATGCGGATGGCAAACAGGTCATAGACTTCTTCAAAAGGTTTCTGCTGCCGCTGCATTTTCCGGTAGATGGAATACACATGTTTGGGCCGCCCTTTGATGTCGGCCTTGAATTCCATCTGCTTCAGTTCTTTTTTGATGGGCTTCATGAAGGCTTTAACAAAAGCTTCCCGGTCTTCCCTTTTGTCTTTCAGCTTGCGGATGATGAAGCGATAAGAAGTGGGGTCTATGGTTTTGAAGCAGAGGTCTTCCAGCTCATTTTTGATGCGGAAGAGTCCGAAGCGACCCGCCAGCGGAGCATACAGCTGCATGGTTTCGGTCGCTATCTTGATCTGTTTTTCGTGCGACAGATGATGCAGGGTCCGCATATTATGCAGTCGATCCGCGAATTTGATCAGCACCACCCGGATATCCTCGGCCATTGAAAGGAGCAGCTTCATGAAAGCCTCGGCCTGTTTGGAGGATCGGCTTTTAAAGACCCCGGCTATTTTGGTAACGCCGTCAATGATGCGGGCCACTTCCTCCCCGAAAATTTCTTTGATGTCGTCCAGCGTCACGGGGGTATCTTCCACGGTATCGTGCAGCAGAGCTGCAGCAACGGAGATATCGTCGATATTGATCTCGCTGGTCACGATTTTGGCCACATCCACCGGATGGTAGTAGTAGGGTTCGCCTGAGGCGCGTGTTCCCTCGCTGTGGGAGAGGTAGCAGAGTTTAAAAGCCCGTATGATGAGGTCTTCATCGAATTCATCCATGTTGGCACGGCAGAGATCAAGCAGGTACTTCAGGTCTTCGGCCTGAGCGGGTTTGAGCTCATAATTGTCGAGATCATGGATACTATCTACTGCAAATTCTGCCATTCGGATAATTGCGCTGAACGCCGTCTTTTGATGTAATTAACGCATTTTATCACTAAAAAGGTATAAACAGCTTTGTGGCCGGTGCGGGCAAAAAGCCTGCTGTATCATAAATCAGATAGCTGTATATTGGCACGCTAATCAGGCGGGGAGTCCTTACGCAGGTGGGGGGTATCCGAATTACTGATAAGTGTCCCGCTGTAGCGGGACAGGCAGACAGGTTGGTAGACACTCCTGATTATTGCCGTCCCGCTGTAGCGGGACAGGCAGACAGGTTGATAGACACTCCTGATTATTGCCGCAGTGGTGGAATTGGTAGACACGTTGGACTTAAAATCCAATGAGTATTACAATGCTCGTGCCGGTTCGAGCCCGGCCTGCGGTACTGTAAAAAAGCCCGCATGAGTTTTTCTCATGTGGGCTTTTTTCGTTATTCGTACCAAGGGCAAGCCTTTGGCTTTATTCGTGACTCGAATGGGTGACATTACCGGTTCGGGGTAGTTTATCCCGACGAAAGTCGGATGCCTGCGGCACAAAAGACCCTAAACCCATTCTCTGAGCCATCGAACACATTGCTCGTAAATCTCTTTTTGGGCGAATCCGGTCTCCGGATTACAGCGCAGGAAATGTTCAAACCGCCCGGAGAGGTCATCATCGTTGTCATCAATCACGATATTCAGGTCATTTTCGGCCCGGTTCAGTCTGATCCATTTTTCAATCTCCTGCCCCCTCGTAACCCTTCCCTGATCAATGAGTGAAGAGGTCACTCCCATCACATTCGAAGCTTTTATGTTATTCTTTTGAAACAGCTCCTTCAACTCGGCTAAGGAAAACTCATACTTCCACGTGGATGTGATGATGATACGTGCTTCAAATTCATCAATGAGTTGTTCGATATTTCTACAGGCCTTCGGACACCATACGAATCTGGAGCCTTTTCCGTATTTCCTGATTTGCTCTCTCAGGGAGGATCTTGTATTCAGGACTCCGTCTATGTCGAGGAAGAGGTAATTTTGCTTACTGTGCGACATCCTACAAGGTAATCTGGCTCTGCAAAATAAAGGCACCCGCGAAGCCGTCTACTTCGAAACCGGCTGACGTGGAACCGGTTACGATGGGCCTCAGGGAATACTGAAAGCTGAGCTTGGCCTGGTGTCCGCTCAGGTAGTAGTTGATGCCCACATCCACATTCTGTGTTCCGACGTCCAGGTAATCCAGCTGCTTTTGCGTGAATACCGCGTAGGGTTGCAGCTGGCCCTTCTTCAGCAGGGTTTTCGGCAGCAGATATCCCAGCATATTATAGGATATCAATCCGCTGCCCAATAAGGGTTCGGCATTGCCGAAACCGGCCACGGAGCTATTGGGGCCGGAAATTCCGCCGGTATTCACATTCATGATACCTGCAGATCGGAAGTAATTATCGCCAAAATCATAAAAGAGGGCGGCTACGTATAAAGTGAGGGCCGTACCTTTTTCCCTGTTCAGGGGTTTGTCATAAAATACATCCACCGCAACGTGCAGGTGATCCTGCCGCTCATTTACCACTCCCCCGCTGCCCACACCGGATGCCTCCGGATGGAAATAATACCCCGCTCCGATATTGAAGACCTCTTTGGTGCCCAGATAGGTGCCCACTTTGTAGGGCAGCAGATCAGCTTCACGGTCTGCAAACTGATATTCGAAATAACCCGCCGTGGACCAGTTTTCGGTGGGGATGTTTGCCGCACGGTTGATGGTCATGGCCGCACGATTGTCCGTGATGAAGGGCTTGTTCAGATTCAGCCGGTATCCGAATTTTCCGGCCTGACCTTTAAAATAAATTCCAATCTGCCGTGCAAACTGATCGGTAAATTCAATATTGGGATATCCGAATACGGCCAGGTCAACCGGCATAATGTTCAGTGTGGACTGATGGGCCATCCGGCTTAAGCCGTTCCAGTAATGCAGTCCACCCCCCACGTGCAGGCTGAATGCACCTCCATCCTCCAGATTATCGGTTACTTTGTATTCGGTGATGGCATCATGCACAAAGATCTGGGGTTTTTTACCGTCTCCGTAGCCTCCGATTCCGCCGGTTCCGGAACCTCCCCCGCTGTTAAACGTCTGGTTGTTGATGCCCCAGTGCGCCATGATGAGGAAATCCTCATTGATCTGCCCATAGAAGATAAAACGGGAGCGCCGGATACCGATGTCGAAGGTGTGATCAACCGGATCGCCGTTAACATCTACGGTACCCGGATTGTTTTCAATGGATCGCAGCCAGATCTGATGCCAGTTGATGAGCCGGAAGTATTTGCTTCCATCCTCATTCAGTTTCACTTTCATTCCGCCGGTGTATTCCAGGGAACCCTGCCCCTGAGCTGCTGCCGGTATTAAAAACAGAAAAACACACAGGCCGAGCAGCCATCGTTTACTTACACACATCATATCCCCATTAGACTTAATCCTAGCTTTGCCTGAAGTATAAAAAGATTTGGGGTGTTTCGTTATTCGTTATTCGTTATTCGTTATTCGTTATTCGTTATTCGTTATTCGTT
>CAYPTY010000028.1:0-20124 GCA_964413935.1 uncultured Balneolaceae bacterium
CCACTTTGGTATCTCCCCAAAAATTTCAAATAACGAGCCAGTGACCGGACTCGAACCGATGACCGGCGGTTTACAAAACCGCTGCTCTACCAACTGAGCTACACTGGCTTTTTTTCGAAAGACCCGAAAAGTAAGCATTCACTGGAATACTGTCAATAAATAGAGGGTAAATTTTATCTGCTATCCTCCCCTTTTCTGGCAGAAATTTTCTGTCTTCTCCGATACCACAAAAATACCCTGAACAGAATTAGTATAGCGATGCCAATCAGTATGATTTTACTGTAGGTGGTGAGGTAATATTGAACAGACTGCCAGTTACTTTTAACGATCCAACCGAAGGCAATGAGGATGGAATTCCATATTGCTGAGCTGACAAAAGAACTGACTATGGTAATTCTTGGATTCAGTTTATAAAAACCGGCTGTAAGCGAAATTATGGAGCGCGTTCCCGCCAGAAAACGATTCGCCAGCACCACTCCCTGTCCCCACCGGTCCATCCAGCGTTTTCCGGTCTCGAAGTAGGAAAAGTCAATAAAGCGCAACAACCAGTGGTCTTTCTTCTGATGAGCAATATCATATGACCAGCGCCCGCCCAGCCAATACATGGTCATAAAACCAAATACCGATGCGATGGTGGTAATAAGCCAAACCGGCAGCAGCAAAATAAGTCCTTCAGCAGCCAGATAACCTGAAAAAGCCACCAGCACATCACCGGGCATTGGGGGTATCAGATTTTCAAAATAGGCGACGCCCAGAAAGATCAGATATATAGTGATGACCGGAACACTGCCCACCCATTCGATCACCGATTGTACAATCTGATCCGTCATTGCACTTAGTCATTTCTCTCGAGCAACACCACCGCATGAGCGGCAATACCTTCTTCTCGTCCGATGGGACCGATTTTCTCCGAAGTCGTTGCCTTAATTGAGACCCGGTTCAGATCCACAATCAGGTCTTCAGCAATATTGTCGCGCATCAACTGCATATAGGGCTGCAGTTTTGGTCGCTGCGCGATTACCGTTGTATCCACATTGGATAGCTCATAGCCTTCATTCATCGCAAAAGCATAAGCATCTCTCAGCAGCTGTCGGCTGTCCGCATTTTTGTATTTGGGATCCGTATCCGGAAAGTGCCTGCCGATATCACCCACAGCTACAGCACCAAGAATGGCGTCGGTAATAGCGTGCAGCAGCACATCTGCGTCAGAGTGTCCCAAGAGCCCTTTTTCAAAAGGGATATGCACCCCACCAAGAATCAGATTTCTTCCTTCCTTTAGCTGATGAATGTCGTATCCGTAACCAATTCTGAATTGAGCCATTATTCCAGTATTAATTTTGCGAGTTCAAGGTCCAGCGGGTAGGTAATTTTAAAATTGAGCCGATCACCTTCAATGATCCGCACTTTTTTTCCAAGTCGCTCTACCAGGGATGCATCATCGGTTCCCAAAAAACCATCTTTTATGGCCGATTCATAGGCTTCTTTGATGAGCTCACTCTTAAATACCTGTGGAGTCTGCGCCTGCCATAGCCTGCTTCGATCCGGGGTACCTGCTATTGTCCCATCCTCACCGGCTTCTTTGATGGTATCTTTCACAGGCACAGCAACAATGGCTGCGTCTGATTGTGATGCGGCCTTCAGACTGGCTTCGATTTCCTTTTTTTTAATAAATGGCCGAACCGCGTCATGAATAATTACCAGTTCGGAACTGCTGTTCATAGCTTTCAATGCGTTCATGATTGAAAACTGCCGTTCCGAGCCACCCTCAATTACTTTAAAAGGTATGTTATTCAATTCTTCAGCACATATACGCGTCACTTCATCAATATAGTCGGATGAAGAAGGTATGATTACTTCACTTAATGAGTTTACCCTTACAAAAGCGCGAAGGGTGTGTGCAAGAATAGTGATGCCCCCAATCTCAATGAATGGCTTGGGCAGGTTCAGGTTCATGCGCTGCCCTGAACCCGCTGCAGGTATGATCAGGGTTGCATTCGCCACTTAAAGAATCAGCATTGCATCGCCGAATGAGAAGAATCTGTACTTCTTCTTTTTGGCCTGCTCGTAGGCTTCCATCACAAAATCATATTCACCAAAGGCCGCTGCCAGCATCAGCAAAGTAGATTCCGGGCGGTGGAAATTGGTGATCAAAGCTTCAGTAATTTTGAAGTCATAGGGTGGGTAAATGAACTTATCCGTCCAGCCGGTACCCATCTTTGACATACCACTAGCCATTACACTTGTCTCCATCGTTCTAACCGTGCTGGCACCCATCGCAACCACTTTATTCTTTTTACTTCTGAGAGCCTCATTGATGCGATCTGAAGTCTCGGATGATATGAAGTAATTCTCTGAATCCATTCTATGCTTGGTCAGATCTTCCACTTCCACATTCCGGAAGGTTCCCCATCCGATGTGCAGGGTGATGGGTACCAGATCCACCCCTTTTTTCTTAATCTTTTCCACCAGCTTATCAGTGAAATGAAGTCCGGCAGTGGGCGCGGCTACCGCTCCACGCTCAGAAGCAAAGATCGTCTGATAGCGCTCTTTATCCTCATCTACAGCTTCTCTTTCGATGTAAGGCGGTAATGGCATTTTACCCAGGGTATCCAGACGCTCATAAAGCTCATTGTTTGGTCCATCGAATAGGAAACGAATGGTCCGGCCCCGGGATGTGGTGTTATCCACCACTTCTGCCATAAGTTCTTCATCACCTTCCCCAAAATAGAGCTTGTTGCCGATACGGATCTTACGAGCCGGCTCAACAAGCACATCCCAGAGCATATTATCCGGCTGCAGTTCTCTCAGCAAAAATACTTCAATATCCGCTTCTGTCTTCTCTTTTTTACCTTTAAGTCTGGCCGGAAAAACCTTCGTATTGTTGTAGACAATCACATCGCCTTTGTAAAGGTATTCGTGAATATCTTCAAATTTCTTGTGTTCAATTTTCTTAGTATCCCGGTGAAGCACCATTAATTTTGACTGGTCTCGCTTCTCTAAGGGTTTATCCGGAATCCTATATCCTTCC
This sequence comes from uncultured Balneolaceae bacterium, assembly GCA_964413935.1. GTDB lineage: Bacteria > Bacteroidota > Rhodothermia > Balneolales > Balneolaceae > CAYPTY01. The sequence goes on from CAYPTY010000028.1 coordinate 3,029, forward strand.
GTTTCAAATCTAAAATCAGTTAATTTCATCTCTCGGGTTAAAGTTGAGGGAATAAGTGCAGGTCAAAAAGTCTGCCAAGATAGGCTATTTAACAGGATTTGGCAATTTATTAACATTCTGAAAACATTGAAACCGGATAACTCAGGCAGTTTCAAATAAAAGGTCAATTCTGTATACTTCAGTCAGAAACAAACCGTTTGACCTCAAACGGAAACCTTACAATATGAAGAGAACCGCTACCGTACTTTTATTTCTAATCCTTTTTTCAACCGCTGACGCGAGTGCACAGTATCGCGATCAGGTGGTAAGTCCTTATGAGTATGGCGGACAGGTACTGAATCCTGATCCTTCAAAGGGTGCGGCCTTGTCCAACCTTTTCAACATGCAGGTCAGTCATTCCTACAGTGCTAATTTCTCTTCCTTCGGCGGTCAGTTCCAGAATGTGAATGCTCTTACCAGCTCCTTTCAGATGTTTTTTAATGAAAAACTGGATGGGCGCGTTGACGTTTCCTTTTTACACTCTCCATTCGGAGGCACCAATGCTTTCGGGAATAACAATCCCATGGGTGGCAGAATCATGATCCAGAATGCGGAATTAAACTACCGCCCTAACGAGAGAACACTGATTCAGGTTAGTTTCCGGCAGGGGCCCGGTATGATGAATCCATTCGGTTTTGGAGGCTTCAATCCCTATGGAAGAATGAATCGCTTCGGCTACTGGTACTAAGACTTCACTGAATGTCCAACGAAGAACATTCCGGCTCCAAACTCACATCCCAGGACTTATATTTTAACGCACTGATTGGCTTTTTAGGCGTCTTGCTGCTAATCCTGCTGATCAGTCTTTTTACCCGCATCGTATATCCCCGCATTGTAACCGAGCGCAATGATGAAAATTCAGAGCTGATCAGTGAAATTATTCAGATTGAAGTACTCAATGGCTGCGGTGTAAATGGTATCGCCAATAATTTCACCAACATTCTGCGCACAAATGGTTTTGATGTAGTCGACACCGGAAATTTCGACAATTTTGATGTTCAGCAATCCATGGTTATCTCCCGAAGCGGGAATATGGATCATGCTTTCCAGATTGCCAGAGTTCTGGGGATCCCTGAAATGCATGTACTCAGAGAGGAATCTGATGACTACTACCTTGACGCCACCATCGTAATTGGGGCGGATTATGAAAGTTTAAATATCGATTAACCCTTATCTATGCCTGTAATTAAAAGTCCGATTAACGAACAATTCTCTCACGTTTATCCTGAAATAACCACAACTACCAAAGAGTTACTGGAAGTGGTATGCAATGCCCTTCTCGATATGAAAGCCAAGGACATCACCCTGCTGGACGTGTCGGAACTCACCACCCTCACCGAGTTCTTTGTGGTCTGTCATGGTACATCGGATACACAGGTAAAGGCAATTTCAGATAATGTGCAGGATGATGTTCGTGAAAAACTGGATGAGAAAGTCTGGAAACAGGAAGGCAAAGAGGGCCGAACCTGGATTATCCTGGACTATGTGAATGTGGTTGTACATGTAATGACACAGGAAAAACGGGAGTTTTACAGCATCGAACGCATGTGGAATGATGCAGTAATCACCCACATCGAAGACGAATGAGTTACAGGATTCTGGTAACGGAACCTATTGTCGAGAGTGTGATCGACAAACTGAGAGAACATGGGGAAGTTGTTGTAGGAGAGCAGGGGGTTTATCAGCAGGAGGAAGCATTAATCAGGGATTTACCCGATTTTGATGCTCTTTTGTGCATGCTTTCCACACCACTGAATCAGAAGGTAATTCAAGCAGCCCCAAAACTGAAAGTAATAGCCACACACGCGGTTGGTTTTGATAACATCGATGTTGCTTTTGCAAATAAACAGGGCATCCGGGTCGCCAATACCCCTGATGTTTTGACTGAAGCCTGCGGCGATTTTGCAATGGCACTGCTGCTGGCTCTTTCCCGCAGATTCAAAGAAGCTGAAGATTATTTGAGACAGGGAAAATTTAGCGGATGGGAACCACTCGGTTTCCTGGGGCCGGAACTACGGGGCCGAAGCCTTGGCATTATCGGGATGGGAAGAATAGGTACCGCATTCGCCCGGCGCGCTAAAGCCTTTGGGATGGAGATCACCTATCATAACCGCAAACGGGTTGCTGCTGAGATCGAAAAGGAACTGAATGCTTCCTTCATTCCGGATTTAAAAACAATCCTCCATGAAAGTGATGTGGTGAGCCTGAACTGCCCCCTTACGCCGCAAACCCATCATCTCATCGATGAGGAAGCACTTGAGCTTATGAAAAAAGATGCTCTGCTCATCAATATTTCGCGGGGAGCGGTAATTGATGAAGGCGCACTTGCTGAAGCTTTGCATTCAGGTAACATCGCCGGCGCGGGTCTGGATGTATACGAAAATGAACCGGAAGTGCATCCCCACTTACTCAGTGCGCCGAATTGCCTTCAGCTTCCTCACATTGCCAGTGCAACCTACGAAACCCGGGAAGCCATCGGTATGCTGGCAGTAGATGCAATTATTTCCGTACTGCAGGGAAAAGGGGATAATCACATTCCCAATTTGATTAAGCTCTGAAGGTTCTGAATATTAAGCGGATAACTCAGTCCGTTTCTCCTTCATGAATGCGCCCCGGAATATCCGATTTGCGGTAACGCTCACCCTGCTATCACTGCTGGCTATGACCTTGCTTGGTCATCATTTTATCTTATTGCCCATTCAAAGTGCAGAGAAAATCATCCTTGAAGAAGCGCATGCAGATTTGAGAAAAGCTTCATCAGGATTCGCCCAGCTAAGCCGGGAAGCTGAAAAGCTGAGCCATCAGCTGGCAGATTCTCTTTCACTTTCAGGTTTTGATAAACTATCCTCCCTTTCTGAGAGCTCGTATTTCGATGGGATCAGTGTTTACCATCTCGATAGTTTATTGGCCTGGAGCGGTTTTGCGCCAGTTCCTAACAAAGATGACAGCATCGTCAGAGCAAGTAACGGGCTCCGTTTAAGGCAAGAGCTTAGCTTCGGGCCGGACAGCCTGCAAAGCTACCGCCTGATTACTGAAAAGCAGATTCATCGCCGGGATCCGCTGAAACTGCTTGATGACAGCACCGCTGAAACTTACACCCATCATTTACTGGGATTAAACCCTGCCTCACCGGTCCGTTTTGATTTCACCGAAGGTACTGAAACCGACCTGATGGCAAAAAGCACCCTCATTACAGCCAGCGGTGATACAGCCGGATTTGCCTATTTCAATAATGAGAGCCTTTTACTGAAATCCAGGCTTGTTCGTGCTGAGGGTAAAAGCATTTCTTCTCTGCTGATCTGGATGCTTGTTTTCATCCTCAGTCTTAGCGGGGTATTCCTTTTCCGGTTTTCGAATTCAATCCTGAATCTACTCCTCAGACACCTCATGCTTGGGTTATTTCTGGGTCTGGTTTTGGCCGGCGTATTCAGTTTACCTCTTTTGTTCTTCGATGTGACTGGCTTAGCATACCCCGCAATCAATGCCGTCTTTTCACTGCTGACTCTGGGTTTAATTTTACTGATTCAGTATCCCCTCAGTAAACTAAGCACAGAAGAATTACCCTCAGAAAAAGCTTGCCATTTTTATCTCCTATACCCGCTTTTGCTCTTGATGCTGTCTCTGTTTGCGGTTCCTGGAATTATCGAAAACATATTCAAGCATCAGCTATACGGTTTTCATGAACTCAGCATCCTTCCAAGCCTTTCCTTGTTTATTTTCTATCTAAGCTGCGGGTTTTTTGCGCTGGGATGGCTGAGATTATTGTCGGTGTTTCGTTTTGCTCCCGTGTTCAGCAAACTTCGCAGGCCTGATTTTCTCACCCTGCCCCGTTTTTTTCTCCTCGGATGCCTGATTGCATCAGCCCTTTTCTATGGATTGATCAATGCAGAACTGGAAAAACAGAAGAAAGTCCGAATTGCGGAATACAAAAATGAATTCCTGAACTCATCGGTCGAGTCTGCACAGAATATCATCTTTGAACTGGTCAACGGAGCTGCGACCTATCTCGACGACCTCAGCAGAGAAGATCTGAAGAACAGGCCGGCTTTTGTTCAGCAACGTCTTCAGCAGGGCAGTGGGGTTTTCTTCAGATCAGAATGGCTGGAATATTCATACGACATTCGGCTCATTGACGCGGATGGTGAACTTATTGCCTCCTACTCATCCGACCTTGACACCCCTGCCTGGACCCGTGTGTTCGATATGAGTTCGCTGGTGATCCCATATGAAACGGAGCGCATCACCCGGGAGCTGAATCGACCGATTGTGCGATCCAGACCATACAACGATTTGCCGATTAAATATTCCAGTTTCCGACGTGCATGGATACCCCTCTATGAACAGGATACGGAGAGTAATACCATTATCGCCTGGGTACTCTGCACCCTGTATAAGGAACCCTCGAAATTTGAAAAACCCCTGCGTTCTCTGGTCACGTTAACAGAACAACCACAGTCAGCACAGGATGCTGTTTTAATCAGCCTGTATGAAAATGGAAATCTGCAGAGATCGCGTGTGTTCGGTTTTCCGGGTTCACTTGAACATGAACTTAAACTACCGTTGGATATACAGCAGGCTGATGCGGACTCCATTCGAATCCTAAGAGACTTCGTACAAGAAAATCGCATAGAGGATCAGTACATACGCACAGATAATGGGAACTGGCTCAGAATCACTCAGACCCTACAATCACAGGATCGCCATATTTTCCAGATCACCCGCTTCTTTCTGGTAATTTTTATTACCGGCTTTTTGATGAGCCTGATTCTCGGACTGGCAGGGCTTGAGTCCATGAAAATCTTCAGGAAAAGCCGGCGTTTTCAGCATATGCTTATTGACCGGGTGATGTATGCCATTGTTATCTGTCTTTTTGGGCTTCTGCTGGTTAGCTCTGAGGCCTCTGAAAAACAAAACCAGATCCGCCTGCTTTCGAATCTGGAAAACCAGCTTGATAATCTGGCCGATGCCCTGCTACTTGAAAGCCAGATTCAGGCCGATGAACCCTCACTTGAGCGCGCTACCTTTCCTCTATCTATCGATGCATCCCTATTCGAAGAAGGCAGGTTGCTGGAATCGACCGCTCCCCAGATGTATAACCTGAACCTGCTGCCTTCTGTGGTACCTTTTAAGTTCCACAGGTTAATGCAAGAGAATCCACGGGAAGTACTGACCGAAGAACTAAATCTTGGCGGGGAGAAGATACTCATCGGCTATAAAAAATTACCGGACAGCGATCAGATCATTGCCATTCCAACCTTTACACGTTCACCGGTTTATAATAATCTGCTGCTCAGTAATTCTTCCTATCTGCTGGGTTTTTATGTGGTAATTTTCGGACTGTTTATTCTGGCTTCGGCACTCATTGCTCGTCAGCTTACCCGTCCCATCGAAATAGTTCGGGAAGCTTTGGGCAAAACCGGGGAAGGCTCCCTGGACACAACCCTGCCGGTGATTACTGAAGATGAGATCGGATCTCTTTCAAAGGCCTATAACGAAATGCAGAGCAGGTTAAAGGCTGCACGTGATGAATTATCAAAGGCGGAGAGAGACCGGGCCTGGAAGGAAATGGCCCAGCAGGTAGCACATGAAATTAAAAACCCGCTTACCCCGATGAAGCTGAGTATTCAGCACCTGGAGCGAAAACTTAAATCCGGAGAATATGATCCGGAGGTTTTGAATAAGCAGGTTAAGGAACTCACACAGAATATCATTACACAGATCAACGCGCTGGATAAAATAGCCTCCGATTTTTCAACCTTTGCCCGCCCTGTTGACCAACCATTCGAAAACATCAGCCTCAATGATCTCATGGATGAGCTGATCTCTCTCTATGGCCATTATGAGGATCGAAATATTGAAATCCGTAGTCCGAAGAAAAAATTTGAGACCAGGGGAGTAGCCGATGACCTTCGCGCGGCGCTCATCAACCTGATCAAGAATGCCATTGAAGCAACGCCCGATCAAGGGAATATCAGAGTTAAGCTCAGCACCCGAAAAGGGGAAGCGCTGATCACCGTAAAAGATGACGGAAAAGGCATCCCTGAAGAACTGAAATCAAAAATTTTTAATCCCAATTTTTCTACCAAAACCAGCGGAACCGGCCTCGGCCTGGCTATCAGCCATAAAATTATTCAGACCCATCAGGGCAGCATTACTTTTTCTACAAAAAAGAACAAAGGAACCACATTCTATGTTTACCTTCCCCTCGCTGAATGATTCCTGATGAAACTGAACACCGACTTTAAAACCGAAACCCGAAAACTCTCCAAACTGGGTGCCCCCATCGTGGCTACACAGTTACTGGGTATGGGCTTAAACCTGACTGATACTATCATGGCGGGCAATCTGTCGGCCCTGGATCTGGCAGGAGTCGCAATTGGAAACAGCCTTTACATTCCCATCGTCGTTTTCTGTTTTGCGGTGATGCATGCCATCACCCCAATTGTGGGGGAACATCTCGGAGCCCGTCGGTTTTTTGAAATCGGAAAAAGTGCCCGGCAGCTTTTCTGGCTGGTACTGATGCTGGCTGTACCCGCTTTTTTCATCATCCGGAATGTGAGTTTGCTGATGGAGGTGGTTGGCGTAACGGAAGAAATTATCCCGGTTGCTGATGGCTACCTTAAAGCAATCTCCTGGGGTACGCTGTTTATACTTCTTTTCGCAGGTTTCCGGAACTTCGGTGAGGGACTGGGAGTGGCCCGGCCACCCATGTACATCACTGCCAGCAGCATCATCATAAATATTGGTGCTAACTACGTGCTGATGTACGGCAAACTGGGCTTCCCCGCATTAGGTGCTGTGGGCACGGGCTATGCAAGCTCCATCGTGCATATATATGTGGCTGTGGTGCTCTTCCTGTTTCTGCGCGGCTTCAAACCCTTCAAGCGTTTCAATATTTTTGCCCGCACCCGTGGTCCAGAATGGAAGTACATCAAGGAAATCCTGAATGTGGGTTTGCCGAACGGAATCAGTACGGTTCTGGAAGTTCTGCTCTTTGCAAGCGTGAGTCTGCTGATGGGAAAGCTGAGTACACAGGCGGCTGCTTCGCATCAGATTGCGATTAATGTGGCTGCCACCATGTTCATGATCCCCATGGGCTTGTCAATGGCCATCAGTCAGCGCGTAGGTTTTTCTATTGGGCAGGGATCTATGCCGTTGGCCCGTTACCGGGGTTTTCACGGTATCACCATCGGGACCCTTTGCATGATTTTTACAGCTACCCTGCTTCTCCTTTTTCCTAATCTTATCGTATCCATTTACACCAAAGATGAAGTTGTTCGGCAAATGGCTTCATCCCTGCTGTTTATGGCGGCTATTTTCCAGATCTCGGATGGCCTGCAGGTAGGTGCGTTTGGAGCCTTACGGGGCCTTAAAGACACCCGCATCCCCATGATTTTCAATCTGGTAGCTTACTGGTTTGTAGGTTTCCCCATCGGCTATTATCTGGGAATGCAAACCGATATGGGTCCGCGCGGACTATGGGTGGGACTTATCGCCGGACTCAGCATAGCAGCCGTACTCCACAACCTTCGCTTTCATCTGCTTACCAGAAATAAAAGTGATAAAGCCGTGAACTCAAGTGTGAAGGGAAAGCATTACATTGATACATAGATAAACTGAATCAGCCGTATGCCCGTCTACATCCATGATATTGTTAGTTCCGTGCCCGAAGTTTCCTATGAACAGGATTTCATCCGGGAAAAGATGAAAGACTATCTGGGAAAAGACCGCCGCACCCAGGCCATTATCCATCGCATATATTCGCAGTCCGGAATCCGGAAAAGACACACTGTCGTGGATGATTTCGAACAGGAACCGGCCGGACCGCTTTTCTTCAATGGCAGTGAACATTTACAGCAACCGGGTACCGCAAGGCGCAATGATCTTTACCGTGAACATGCCATTTCCCTGTTCCGGGAAACAGCAGAGAAACTGCTGCATCGAAATGAAGCCATTCACAAGGATGATATTACCCATGTGATCACCGTATCCTGTACCGGTTTTTTTGCCCCCGGGCCTGAATATGAAATAGTCCGACATCTTGGACTCAAAGCCTCCACTCAGCGCTATCATCTTGGCTTCATGGGTTGTTTTGCGGCCTTTCCGGCGATGAAAATGGCTAAATCATTTTGTGAAAACGATCCCGATGCCGTGGTTCTGGTGGTATGTACTGAACTCTGCAGCCTGCATCTCCAATCCAAAACAGAAGTGGATCATCTGATCTCGGCCTCCGTTTTTGCAGATGGTTCTGCCGGTGCCCTGATCTCTGCCCGGAAACCCGTTCAGGGTGGTTTTGAAATGCTGGATTTTGCCTCCTCACTCACGGATGAAGGGGAACGGGATATGGCCTGGATTATCGGAGATACCGGTTTCGATATGACGCTGAGCACCTATGTGCCTGACATCATCAATAAAAACCTGATGCCCGTGGTTCTACCTATGCTGGAACAATTTGGACTGCAATCAGATGAAATTGATTACTGGGCATTGCATCCAGGGGGCAGAGCTATCGTGGATAAGATTGAACAAAGCCTGGAGCTGGATGAGGAACAGGTTTCGGCATCAAGGTATGTACTGTCTGAATATGGTAATATGAGCAGCGCCACCGTCCTTTTTGTGCTGCAAAAGCTGATGGAAAAACCCCTCAAAGCCGGGCAGACTGTGGTTCCAATGGCATTCGGCCCGGGACTCACCATCGAAAGCGCGCTGCTGAAACAGCTTTGATTTTATGCCTCTCTTTCTGCGTCATAGAAATCCGGATCTGATTGAATATATGGACCGGGAAGATTGTGACCTTCATCGACTCAAAAATACCTACAACCTGTTCAGTCACATCAACCGGATCCTGAGCGGATGGAAGAAAGTATACCGTAAAGAAATCAGGCCGGTGATTGAATCCATGGACGGGCGGACTAGCATTCTGGATATTGGCTTCGGAGGGGGCGACATCCCGCTTAAGATAGCCAAGTGGGCTGAGCAGGATGGCCTTGATGTTGAGATCACCGCCATCGAAACCGACAAACGGGCAGTAGATCATGTGCAGCACCTGCAAAAACCTGAAAACGTTGAATTTCTGCACTGTTCCACTTCGGATTTACTGAAAAAAGGGAAGCGTTATGATCTGATACTATCCAATCATCTGCTGCATCATTTAAATCAGGAGGAGATGGATATCCTGATGGAAGAATGCAGGCAGCTGGCCACTCATACATGCATTTTCAATGATATTGAGCGAAGTGACCTGGGTTATCTTTTGTTCAGCATCTTTGCCCTGCCTGCAGCGTTTCACTCGTTCATCTGGGCAGATGGATTAATTTCAATACGCCGGAGTTACACCCTGAATGAAATCAGAAAACAGCTGCCGGAAGGCTGGTTTGCCGACCGTCTTTTTCCATTCCGTTTGCTGATTAAACAGGAGGCGACTCATGCCTGATCTGCATAAGGATGTAGTGATTGTGGGGGGCGGTCCCGCCGGACTCTTTCTGGGCATCTGCCTGATCAAAAAAGGCCTGACCTGTCTGGTGATTGAGCAAAAACCCGAACCCGTACAGCATTCACGCTCCTTGGGTATTCATCCGGTTTCCATTCAGCTTTTTAAAAAGTACGGCATTGACGAGCCATTTCTGGAAGCAGGACTCAAAATCGAAAAAGGCATCGCATTTATGGGTGTGGAAAAACTGGGTGAGGTCACCTTTGACCGTCTACCCGGTGATTTCCCCTTCATTCTCAGCTGTCCGCAATTCCGGACAGAGGCCATTCTGCAGCAAGAACTGCTGAAACTGGACGATCGCGCTCTGATCCGGAATGCTGAGTTCAAAGGCTTTGAAGAGCGGGAGAAAAATGTACTGAGTCACTATGTGTTCGAGGGAGAGTCGGTTGTTGTGACCTCCCGCTATCTGGCCGGGTGTGACGGCAAGAACAGCAGGGTCAGGGAAATGGCGAACATCGCATTTCAAGGTGCACCCTATCCCGACACCTATATGATGGGCGATTTTGAAGACAACACCGCTTTCGGATCGGATGCAGCCGTTTACATTCCTGAGCGGGGACTGGTGGAATGCTTTCCGCTGCCGGACGGAATGCGACGTTGGGTGATTAAAACGGATGATTATATTGAGCAGCCAGACCGGACCTTGGTAGAAAAAGAAGTACTGGACCGGACCGGCTTCCATCTTGAAGATCTGGAAAACCGTATGCTGAGTTCTTTTGGGGTACAACACTATCTGGCGGATCGATTCAGCAAAGGCCGGGTTTTCCTGGCCGGTGATGCCGCCCATGTGGTGAGTCCCATTGGCGGGCAGGGCATGAATCTGGGCTGGCTCGATGGTGACTATCTGGCTGAGGTGATCGCTGATCTGGAAATGAGGGCTGATCAGAAGGCTGAAGCCTATGATAAACGACAGCGTGCCATCAGTAAAAAAGCACTTAAACGAGCTGAAATGAATATGAGGCTGGGACGGGCCTATTCGCGTGGATTCGGGAAAAAGGCCATTCTGAAATTCATGCTGAGCTCACGCATGAAACCCACCATGGCAAAGCTTTTCACCATGCAGCATCTGCACGACTGGTGGATATAAAAAGGCCCGAATAAACGGGCCTTTTTAATCTTAAACTTTGGCTTTCTTCAGGTAATCCCTGAGCACCGTTTGCAGGATGCCTCCGTTTCGGAAGTAATCCACCTCGACCGGGATGTCGATACGGCACAGCACCTCAAATTCGATGGTGCTTCCATCCGCTTTGGTGGCTGTTACCTTAACATCCTGACGGGCTTTAAGGTCGTCATCTATATGGATGTCAAAACTTTCCGAACCGTCCAGTCCCAGACTTTCAGCTGAGTCGCCTTCCTTGAACTGAAGCGGAAGCACACCCATACCCACCAGATTGGACCGGTGAATACGCTCGAAAGATTCCACAATCACGGCACGAATACCCAGCAGGATTGAACCCTTGGCAGCCCAGTCGCGGGATGAGCCGGTTCCGTATTCCTTGCCACCGATCGCGATCAGCGGGGTATCATTTTGCTTGTACTTCTGTGAAGCTTCAAACACCGTGGTGATTTCATCTTCAGGGAAGTAATTGGTGAATCCACCTTCTTTGCCCGGTGCCAGTTTGTTCTTGAAACGCACATTGGCAAAAGTACCTCGGGTCATCACTTTATCGTTGCCCCGCCGCGATCCATATGAGTTAAAGTCTTTGATTTCCACGCCATTCTCCTGCAAAAACTTACCGGCTGGAGAATCCGGCTTGATGCTTCCGGCCGGTGAAATGTGGTCCGTAGTAATGGAATCACCCACTTTGACCAGTGCTCTGGCGCCTTTGATTGGCTGGATGGGCTCCGCATCTTCACTCATGCCCACAAAGTAAGGAGGCTCCTGAATGTACGTGGAGTTGTCATCCCACTCAAAGAGATCACCGCCGCTTACAGGAATTTCTTCCCAGACGGGTGATTCAAAAATATCGGAATACATTTCATTGAAGAGATCGGGCCGGATGGCATTATCCAGTTCGGCTGCAATTTCTTCCGTGGTTGGCCACAGTTCTTTCAGGAATACATCATTTCCGTCTTTGTCTTTGCCAATAGGCTCTTTTGACAGGTCGATGTCTACCGTTCCGGCCAGTGCGTAGGCCACTACCAGCGGGGGTGAGGCCAGGAAGTTGGCCTTAACATACGGATGGATACGTCCTTCAAAGTTCCGGTTTCCGGAAAGAACACCTGCTGCAACCAGGTCGCCGGTTTTAATGGCATTTTCAACAGCCTCGGGCAGCGGGCCGGAGTTTCCAATACAGGTGGTACAGCCATAGCCGACCAGGTTAAAGCCCAGCTGATCCAGATATTCGGTAAGCCCTGCTTCTTTCAGATACTCGGTAACCACTCTTGAACCCGGTGCAAGAGAGGTTTTAACATAGGGAGGCACTTTAAGTCCACGTTCAACGGCTTTCTTGGCCACAATACCGGCACCCAGCATTACCGATGGGTTGGAAGTGTTGGTACAGCTGGTGATAGCAGCAATTACCACATCTCCATGCTTCATCTCAATTTCCTGCCCATTTTTGAAAATTCCCTTATTGGCCAGTTTGGACTGATCCAGATTGAAACCCATGGTCTGGTCGTCACTGGTCAGGGAGGCTTCAAAGGTTTTCTTCATGTTCGTGAGGGTGATTCTGTCCTGCGGACGCTTCGGTCCGGCAAGGGATGTTTCCACATCACCCAGATCCAGCTCCAGCGTGGATGTGAAGATCGGATCTTTCATATCATCGGTACGGAACAGTCCCTGTGCTTTGGTATAGGCCTCAACCAGTTTTACCTGCTCCTCGGACCGACCGGTTCGCAGCATGTAGCGTAGCGACTCATCATCAATGGGGAAGAAGCCCATGGTAGCTCCGTATTCCGGCGACATGTTGGCGATGGTTGCGCGATCCGGCAGACTCATGTTGCTGATTCCTTCACCATAAAATTCCACGAACTTACCTACCACTCCATGCTTTCTGAGAATCTGGGTAACGGTTAAGGTAAGGTCGGTTGCGGTAACGCCTTCTCTGAGTTTACCGGTGAGTTTCATTCCAACCACTTCAGGAACCAGCATAAAAATAGGCTGACCCAGCATGGCTGCTTCCGCTTCAATACCGCCCACGCCCCAGCCCAGAATACCCAGGCCATTGATCATAGTGGTATGAGAATCGGTTCCCACCAGTGTATCGGGATAAGCTGTGGTGCTTCCGTCTTCTTCTTTTCGGGTGAATACTCCTTTTGCAAGATATTCAAGATTCACCTGATGAACGATCCCTCGTCCCGGAGGTACAACCCGGAAATTATCAAAAGCTTCCTTACCCCATTTCAGAAATTCATAGCGCTCACGGTTACGCTCCATTTCTTTTTCAACATTGTACATGAAGGCATATTCCTGCCCGAACATATCGACCTGCACAGAATGGTCAATAACAAGATCAACGGGTACTTGTGGGTTGATGGAGGTAGGATCACCACCCATTCGCTGCACAGCAGAGCGAAGCGCGGCAAGATCCACAACAGCCGGAACCCCGGTAAAATCTTGCAGCACTACCCTAGACGGTTTAAATGGAACTTCGCCGGATGGGTTTTTAGCATCATAATTGGCCAGTGCATTGATATCCTCCTCGGTTACCACATATCCATCGTACTCACGAAGCACTGCTTCCAGCAGTATTTTAACCGAAAAAGGGAGTCGGTCGATTTTGCTGTAACCCAGTTCTTTTAATTTTGGGAGGCTGTATAGATTAGCTGTTCCACTGCCGGTGTCGAATATTACTCTTGTGTCTTTAAACTTGCTTTCGCTCATATCAGTAATTTCATTAGTGTTGAAGCGGGCCTTGAAAATAATATTTTTATGCATCTCTTTCTGTAACAATTTGAGGCTCCTGAACAGTCCGCATACCTATCTGTGGAGCTATTATTCCCGCTTTGGGTTTTAAAAACAAATAACTTTCGGATTGATAAACAAGATTATTCCCCATATCTTTGTCGACTTTCCATGAAAGCAACTAAAGAGAATAACAGTGGATACCATTAGCTATAAAACATTTTCCGCCAAACCTGATGACGTTAATAAGAAATGGGTTCTTATTGATGCAGAGGATATCCCCCTGGGAAGACTGGCATCAGCCACGGCGACCATTCTGAGAGGCAAAAACAAGCCCGAGTTCACACCACACATGGACACCGGAGACAATGTAGTCATCATTAATGCCGAGAAAGTTAAGCTCACTGGCAAGAAAATGACTGACAAAATGTATTTCCATCATACCGGCTATCCGGGTGGAGAGAGATTTACCAGCGCCGAAGAAGCTCTGAAAAAAGATCCTACTTTTCTGGTTCGCAATGCAGTGAAAGGTATGCTTCCAAAAAACAGACTCGGCCGCAAACTCATGACCAATGTTCGCATCTATGCAGGACCGGTTCACGAGCAAACAGCACAGAATCCTGAAAAGATTGACATTTAATCCTGTTCGATAACACATGTCTCAAGCCAATTACATCGGAAGAAGAAAAACATCAACTGCCAGATTATACATTAAGCCGGGCAAAGGCGAGTTCCTGGTAAACAAGCGTCCGCTTGAGGAATACTTTCCAACCAAATCCCGTCAGAATGTGGTAACTCTGCCACTTCGTCTTACTGAGCAGCTGACCAAATTTGACATCAAGGTAACCGTATCCGGTGGTGGTATGACCGGACAAGCTGGTGCCGTACAGCATGCCCTGTCCAGAGCAATTGATGATCTTGATCCTGAAACACATGGTATCCTGAAAGAAAACGGGTTGCTGACCCGTGACGACCGTATGGTAGAACGTAAGAAATACGGTCAGCCAAAAGCGCGCAAGAAGTTCCAGTTCTCCAAGCGCTGATATTTTACACGAAATTTAATCACACATACATCGCGATGGTCTTCAGGGTGTCACGTCCTGCGTGATTTGAGGACCAGCTGACCGTTGTAGAGGAATAACCAAACAAAACACACCTATGCCACAAGTAGCATCAATCGAAGACTTATTGAAGTCTGGTGCCCATTTCGGTCACCTAACCCGCCGCTGGAATCCCAAGATGAAAGAATTCATCTTTATGCAACGTAACGGGATTCACATCATTGACCTTAAGAAAACCCAGAAATACCTCGAGGAAGCTCTTGATGAAATTCAGAAGCTTGCCCGCGCCGGTAAGACTATTCTTTTTGTAGGAACCAAGAAGCAGTCACAGGAAATTATCCGCACTGAGGCTATGAGAGCCGGTATGCCTTATGTGACCCACCGCTGGCTGGGTGGTATGCTCACTAACTTCTCTACCGTGCGTAAGAGTATCGGCAGAATGGAAGAAATCGAGCGTATGAAAACCGAAGGTACCATCAAAGAGCTGACCAAGAAGGAAGGCCTGATGCTGGACCGTGAACAAAGCAAACTGGCTGACACATTGGGTGGTATCTCAAATATGACCCGCCTGCCCGGTGCCATTTTTGTGGTCGACACCATGAAAGAACACCTTGCGGTAAATGAAGCTATTAAACTTCATATCCCGATCATTGCAATGGTGGATACCAACAGTGATCCGGATATTCCCGATTACATCATTCCCTGTAATGATGATTCCGCCCGTACCATTGAATTGATTGCCGGCCAGGTTGCTGATGCCATTATTGAAGGTTCAGCTGAGCGTGAAGCTCAGGTAGAGGAAGACCTTATGAATCAGGCTACCGAAGAAATGGCGGCAAACGAAGGCGGAGATGATGCTGAAGTAGCGGCAAAGCCAAAACTCAGATCAAGAAGAAAGAAGGCAGCGGCCAACAAAGACGCAAAGAAAGATAACGAGCCGACGCTGGAACCCAAAGATGAAGCAACTTCAGCTGAAGAAGAAGAATAAGTATTTAATAACCACCAATTACCAAATCTAAATATTCATCAGAAAATGAGCATTTCCGCTGCAGATGTAAAAAAACTACGTGACATGACCGGTGCCGGCATGATGGATTCCAAAAAGGCCCTTACCGAGGCTGAAGGCGATTTCGACAAAGCCGTTGAGATCCTCAGAAAAAAGGGACAGAAAGTATCTGAGAAGAGAGCAGATCGTGATGCGAATCAGGGTCTGATCCTTACGCACATCAGCGACGATGGAAAATCAGCCGCAGCTATTGAAATCAACTGTGAAACTGATTTCGTTGCCCGCAACGAGGATTTCCAGGCCAAAGCAAATGCCTTTCTGACTGCTGCTTTCGATAACAAAGCCTCAGATCTTGATAGTCTGAAAGCACTTGAAGTGGATGGCCTAACAATAGGCAGTCACCTTGAAGATATGGTTGGTACCATTGGTGAGAAAATTGAGATCAGCCGTGTTCTTTATGAAGAAACGGATGGTGCTTTTATTTCATACATCCACCCTGGAAACCAGTTGGGTGTAATTGTGGAATTCGAGGATGCCGTTGATTCTGCTGATTCCGGTAAAGATGTTGCCATGCAGATTGCTGCGATGAATCCGATTGCCGTTAACCGTGATGGCGTTGATGCCAGCCTCATTGAAAAAGAACTGGAAATCGCCAAAGAGCAATTACTGAACGAGGGTAAGCCGGAACATATCGCTGAACAGGCTGCCAAAGGTAAACTCAGAAGGTTTTACGAAGAGCGTGTACTGCTCGAGCAGAAGTTCGTAAAAGACAACGGGCTTTCAGTTCAGGACTTCCTGAAACAAAACGACATCCCGCTGGTGAAAAACTTCTACCGACTGCAACTCGGGGAAAACAGCTAAGCATTTTTCATTTGCATTAAGGCTACCAAAATGGTAGCCTTTTTTTTGTCCATTAACTTCGAATCGCACATCATTGGAAAAAAAATATAATCGCATTCTGCTCAAGCTCAGCGGAGAAGCGTTACTGGGTAATCAAGGACACGGTATAGACGGAGACATTCTGAGCCAGTATTCACAGGAGGTAAAAGCGGTTCAGCAGATGGGAGCGGAGGTTTCCATCGTGATTGGCGGAGGTAATATCTTCAGAGGCGTGAAAGGCGCCACGGAAGGTATGGACCGTGTGCAGGCCGATTATATGGGTATGCTGGCCACCATGATCAATTCCATTGCCCTGCAGGATGCTTTGGAGCGTATCGGACTGGAAACACGCCTGATGAGCGCCATCCGCATGGAAGAAATAGCGGAACCCTATATCCGCCGGCGCGCCATTCGCCACCTGGAAAAAGGCCGGATAGTCATCTTCGGAGCCGGAACCGGAAATCCCTATTTCACGACCGATACCGCGGCATCGCTGCGTGCCATTGAAATTGAGGCGGATGTTATCCTGAAAGGTACCCGCGTAGACGGTATCTATGATGATGATCCGGAGAAAAACCCGAATGCTGAGAAGTTCGATACCATCACCGGAGATGAAGTGCTGAAGCGCCGTTTGAATGTGATGGATCTCACCGCCTTCACCCTCTGCCGGGATAATGAAATTCCCATCATCGTATTTGATATGAATGAGCCCGGCAATCTGTCAAAGGTAGTGGCCGCTGAAGAAGCCGTGGGCACTACCGTGACCTGGTGATT
>CAYPTY010000029.1:0-19661 GCA_964413935.1 uncultured Balneolaceae bacterium
ACTTAAACGCCGGAATGTAATCCGGATAGCTACCGCTTACGCCATTGCGGGCTGGTTGATTATTCAGGTGGTGACCTCGGTCAGTGAGCCGCTTGGTCTGCCCGAGTGGTTCGACACGGCCGTCATCGTTCTTGTTATCATTGGTTTTCCGCTTGCCTTGATTTTTGCCTGGGCCTTCGAAATTACCCCGGATGGACTTAAACCCACCCAAAAAGTAAAAGAAGATGAATCCATCGCCGGGGAGACCGGCAAAAAAATAAATCGCATCACCATAACCGCACTCAGCCTGGTGATCGTGCTGTTGCTGGTTGAACGCGTATTTATAGCCGGACCGTCCATTTCAAATGATGCGGGAGATAATGTCACTGCATCCATCGCGGTATTGCCCTTTGTAAATATGAGCGGAGATGAAGAAAACGAATATTTCTCTGACGGGCTGTCCGAAGAGTTGCTGAACGCCCTGGCCAAGGTGGATGAAATGAAAGTGGCGGGACGTACCTCATCCTTCAAATTTAAAGGACAAAATGAAGACCTGAAGGTAATCGGAGAGCAGCTTGGGGTAGCACACATTCTGGAGGGATCGGTCAGGAAGTCAGGTGATCGCATTCGGATTACGGCCCAGCTGATCAGTGTGGAGGATGGATATCATCTGTGGTCTGAAACCTATGACCGGGAGCTGAACGATATTTTTGCTATTCAGGAAGAAATATCCAGGCAGGTACTCTATGAGCTAAAGGAAAAACTGCTGCCTGAAGATGATGCCAGTATTTCTAAAATGCCCACAAAGGATATTGAGGCCTATAATATCTACCTGAAAGCTACCCAGTATGAGGCTACACGCATAGCCGAAGACCTCGAACTGGCCATACAGCAGTATAAAGAAGCAATACGGCTGGATCCATCTTTTTCCCTTGCCTATGCCCGCCTTGCCATCGCCTATGAGCTGCTTGCGGGTTACGGTGCTATTGAGGATGAATTCAGAAGAAGAGAGGTTAAAAGGAATGTGGACATTGCACTGAGTATTGATCCGGATATTCCCGAAGCTTACGGTGCTCTGGGTTTATACCACAATTCCAATGGTGAGGTGAGCGAGTCGGTAGAGGCCCTCAATAAGGCCTTGGAATTAAATCCCAATTACGGTATTGCTTATGCCTGGCTGGGCAATGCCTATTTAACGATTGATGAAGAGAAAGCAGCAGAAGCTTATCAGGAAGGATTCAGAATTGATCCCCTGAACAGTATTGTCAGAAATAATTACGGACGCTCCCTCATGATTGAAAATAAGTTCGAGGAAGCCCTGGATGTTTATAAATCCATCATCAAGGTGGATCCAAAAGATCTTTTTGCCTACTACCGGGTTGCTGAAATTTACTCCTGGCAATTAACGGATTATTCTGAAGCAACACGGGCTTTGATGGAAGCAAAAAAAATCGATGATGATGCAGCTATCACCCTGGCCTATCTAATGTTTCACGCTACAACATTTCACTTTCATGAATGGATGGAAGTTATTCAGGAAGAGCAAAACGCACTCTATCCGGATAATTATACGACCCGCATTTCCCAGGTGTACATGGATTACACCAATCGTAATTTTCAATCTGTTATCGATTTCGTTTTGAATGACCACATGAGGCGGGAAGGGATAGAAAATCTGGATGGTGTACTGGAAGAAGGCATAATCGGGGCGCTTACGGTACTGAAAGACACCGCTTCTACCCGTCAGATTCTGGACTATTACTACCCTGAGGCCCTTTCTACAGATCAGCCACTGGAAAGGGGGAGCCTGGGTCTGGTAAAAGTCTATGATGATTTAATGTTTCACTATGGTGAAGAGGAAACCCATCAATTTCTGAATAAAAAGATATGTGAATTCACCGAACAGCTGCCTGAACTTGATGAGAAGGGGAGCGACAAGCAATTTATTGTCATTGCCCATATGACCTGCGCCAACTCTTCCCGGGATGAAGCAATGTTTCTGAAATGGTTTGGAGAATTCGAGAAGTACAATACGGAAATGGATTTTTATTTCAACTTCCTGGAGCTCAAGGGAACCCAGTTTTTTCCCGTAGTGGATTCCGATCATCCGAGGCTAAAAGCGATGAATGATCGAACCAAGGCCTACATAGAAAATGAAATCAGGGAATCAATAGCCATTTTAAAGGAATACAGAGAGTGGAATCCTGAATGGGATCAGCCTAAAGACAGCTACAGCAAAAGGGCCTATGAACATTAATAAGTTCTTTCAGGAGCTCAAACGCAGGAATGTAATCCGGGTGGCTACCGCCTATGCCATTGCGGGCTGGCTGATCATTCAGATTTCAGATACGGTGTTTCCGCGAATCGGCTTGCCGGAGTGGACCGTTACCTTTGTAATCGCAATTACCACTATTGGTTTTCCTATTGCGCTCATAATCGCATGGGCTTTCGAATTAACTCCGGACGGACTCAAAAAGACGGCTGAAGTTGAGGTTACCGAGTCAGTAACACAGGAAACCGGAAAGAAGATTAATCGCATAGCTATTATTTCCCTCAGCCTGGTAATTGTGTTGCTGATCGGCGAACGAGTCTTTTTTGCAGATGCCCCTATCTTAAGTTCAGACGATTCTCAAATCGAAAATGCGTCCATCGCTGTACTTCCTTTTGTGAATATGAGTCAGGATGCATCAAATGAGTATTTCTCGGATGGACTTTCAGAAGAGCTGCTTAACGGGCTTGCCAAAGTAGAAGGCATGCAGGTTGCAGGCAGAACTTCTTCATTCAGTTTCAAAGGCAAGAACGAAGACTTACGAAATATCGCACAGGAACTTGGGGTTAAGCACATCCTTGAAGGATCGGTCCGAAAAGATGGCAACAGAATCCGGATTACCGCGCAGCTTATCCAGGCTGATAATGGATTTCATCTGTGGTCAGAAACTTACGACAGGGAACTGGACAGTATTTTCGAAATTCAGGATGATATTTCCAGACAAGTGGTAAATGAGTTAAAAATCAGACTTCTGCCGGAAGAGGAAATTCAAATTCTTAACCACCCAACGGAAGATATAGAAGCCTATAATGCCTATCTGGCCGCAAATCAGGTTGGGGCAACCCGAAGAGCAGCAGATCTTGAGAGAGCCATTGAACTTTATCAGCAAGCCATTCGCCTGGATCCCGGTTTTTCTGAAGCCTACGCAAGGCTGGCTTTCACTTATCAGCTTCTTCATGAAAACGGGGATTTACCCGTAGAGGAAATGAAAGCGTTGATGAGACTGAATATTGACAAAGCACTGGCCCTGGATGAAGACCTTGCTTTTGCCTATAAAGCAGAGGCAGGATTACAATCTTTCAATCTTGATTCAGAGAAGCGGAAGCAAAGCGCCAGAAAGGCATATGAGCTGGCACCAAATGACGCCGAGATTGTAAATACCTATTACATTTCTTTGGGAGACGATCAAATTGATGAAAAATACCGCATGCTTGAAAAAGCATATCGCCTTGACCCCCTGAGTGCTCCCATTGCGACGAATTATGCAAACTATCTGATGCTGCAGAAGAGTGAGTTTGAGAAGGCTGGGAAAATATTAGACAATATGATAGAGCGCTATCCGGATTATGCGGCATCCTATCAACGTAAAGCCTGGCTTCTGAGAGATGTTCCCTATGGTGAACTGGATAAGGCTTTTGAGTTTGCGTACAAAGCCTACCTCAGAAATCCTGATAATCTTGAACTTATGTATTTAGTAAGTGATATAGCCCGAGACGTTGACTTGAAGGGCGTTCCGGAATACATGGCTGAGCGTGGTATATCACTTTACCCAAACAACAATTCAGGGTACCGTAACAAATTGAGAAATCTCCTTTTTGCAGGGAAGCTGGATGAAGCTGAAGCCATTTTAGATCAGTTTATTGAGACTTATGGAGAAAGGGTAAAGACCTTTTTCCGATTACAGTATTCTTATATGTACTACACCCAGGGAGAATTTCAGAAAGGACTGGATATATTAAAAATAGGACCGAATATTGAAGTCTATGAAACAGGCCGTATTGAAAATGATGGACAGGCCGCAAATGTACGCTTCTACATAACGCTTCTTAAACAAATGGATCGGCAGTCTGAAGTGGAGCGCTGGAAAGATGAGGTAGAGAGATATTTAAGCCGGCAAATTCAATCCTGGGATGATTCAGAAGACTATAATAAACTTGTGAGTGAATTTGACCTGAGTATGCTAATGGGAGACTTCGAAAAGTCAGCTGAATTGCTTGAAATCATGCACTTTGAGTACAAGTCGAAGGCAAACTGGCCGGTTATTTTTACTGTAGAATTACCCTATTTCGAATTCAAAGAATCACCATACTATCCTGAAATCAGGCAACGCATAGATGAAGACCTGGCATCCATGCGAAGCAATATCATCAATTATTTAAAGTCGGAAGGCGAATGGAATGATGAGTGGGATGCCCTGAATGAACTTAAATAACTTCATATCCGAACTTAAACGCCGGAATGTGATCCGGGTGGCTACCGCCTATGCCATTGCAGGCTGGCTGATCATTCAGGTGGTGACCTCGGTCAGTGAGCCACTTGGTCTGCCTGACTGGTTCGACACGGCCATTATAGTTCTGGTTCTGATTGGCTTGCCCATTACACTCATCATTGCCTGGGCTTTTGAGCTGACTCCGGAGGGATTAAAGAAATCGGAAGAGGTGGAAATCACCGAATCGGTGTCCGCGGCTACGGGCAAAAAAATCAACGGCATAATTATCGGGACACTTTCTCTGCTGGTGGTATTCCTGCTGGTTGAACGGATCTTTTTTGCGGAATCCACCCTCCTTGAAAATGATACACCGGAGATCAGCCAGGTTTCGGATAAGTCTATCGCAGTACTCCCTTTTGATGATTTCAATGCCGGTGGTACACAGGAGTATTTTGCGGATGGACTAACCGAAGAAATTCTGAACTCACTGGCCAAAACACCGGATCTGCTGGTTGCTTCCCGTACGTCTTCCTTTCAGTATAAAGACAAGAATATTGATGTGATAAAGATTGCAGATACGCTGGGAGTAGCTCATATCCTGGAAGGATCCATTCGTGAATCATCCGATAAATATCGAGTTACAGCTCAGTTGATCCGGGCATCCGATGGATTTCATTTATGGTCAGATACCTACGATCGACCAAAAACCGATATCATCGAAATACAGGAAGAGATTGCCTTTCAAATTGCCACAGCACTTGAAACGGCCATGGATCCGGAAGCGCTCAAAGACATGGTTCAGGTAGGAACCTCTTCCGTTGAAGCCTATCAAAAGTATGCGGAAGGGCTAGCCAGATATTTAGACTTCGATTTAAATGAGCTCTCATCTGCCTATAAAAAATTTGAAGAAGCCAGAGCAATAGATCCACAATTTGCAAGCGCTCACTATAGGTCAGCTTTATACTGGAAGGGCGAGCTTGATGTAGTTTCGATGGGTGGTGATTTACTTCCGGGTACGTACACAGAAAAAGTCCAAAAATTTAATGATCGCATTGATGCGGCCATTGAGCACGCAGGTGGTATAGATCGTCTAAAATACAGGGCTGATAAAGCTGCCGTAAACCTTGAGTTCAGAAAAGCGATGGAGTTGCTGGATGAATACCTGAATAATCGTCCCAATGATAGTGAAGCATTTCAAGCATATAATGTAATGGCTACCAGCTTAGGCGAATATGAAATGGGAATTAAACGAATGCGTCAGCAAAGAGCATCCATACTTGAAAATGAAGGCTCCTATGCAATGTATACCGCCCAGTATTTCTGGAATAAGGATGAAGCAAACGCTGGTGAGTTTATTGATCAGGCACTCGAGAAATTTCCATATGGTGATTTTCTGGCCTATCAGGCACACCGTGTTCTGATCTGGAGAGGCGAATATGAAAAAGCCTCAGGTCTGCTTGATAAAATTGAGGGCTTTAAGATTCCTATTGAAAATAAAACGGTATCCCTGATGCGACAGGCATGTGCTGAAGGTAGGATCGAAGATGCGAAAATACATTTTAATGAGATCCTGTCGAATGAAGTTAATAGTGGACTTTGGATTGCCTATATGATGATGGGCATGGACGATGAAGCCAATGAAATCACGGATGCCTATTACGAGAGAGGTGAATTATACAGCCTGGCTTCCTTCCTGTATTATCGATATTTCGACTATACCAGATATCCAGATCTTGAAAGATTATTAGAAGACCACAAAAGAGGTCCGGTAGAACAAATCCCATTCAGATGCGGGAGATAAACATGCAGTACTCTTTTACCCAGCTGAAGCGCATGTACCTCTTTAAGACCGCGGTGATTTTTACCATCGTCACTTTTCTGGGTAATCAGGCCGTGGAAGCTTTTGTGGTGGCTGAATTCCTCCCGGTCTGGGCCCTTCGCCTTTCCCTGATCATTACGGCGGTGCTTTTTCCGGTAGTGATGGTGGTGGCCTGGCTGATCATCAACAAAAAAGACGCGGATCACAAAGAGACCTATGAGGAACGGGTCCTCAATATCTGGTTACTTATCTGCTCCATTCTGGTTCTGGCTTATGCCATTTATGACCGCATAATGCTGCATTGATTTGAAACTCTCCTTCCCATCACCCTATACCGTCCTGATGCTGGTTGTGGTACTTGCCGCCGGGGCAACCTGGATCATGCCGGCCGGTAATTATGACCGGCTCACCTACGAGGCCTCTACTGATTCCTTCGAAATTATGAATGCCGACAGCAGCTACTCAGTGGCTGCATCCCAGCAAAAACTGGACGAGCTGGGAGTAACGGTCTCCATAGAGACCTTAAGGTCGGGCTCCATCAACAAACCGGTTTCCATACCGGGAACCTATCAAAAAGTGGATGCCAGACCACAGGGTTTGCTGGCCATTTTCTCGGCGCCTGTTAAGGGGATGTATGAGGTGATTGATATTGTGTTGCTGGTGCTCATCATCGGTGGATTTATCGGGGTTTTTAATCATTCCGGGGCCCTTGATGCCGGCATTGCCTTTCTGGCCGGTAAGCTGACCGGAAGAGAAAGCCTGCTGATCATCGTGGCTATGATTCTGATGGCTGTGGGCGGATCCACATTCGGGATGGCGGAAGAAACCCTGGCCTTTTTTCCCATTCTGGTTCCCGTATTTCTGGCCGCCGGCTATGACCGGATGGTTCCCCTGTCCGTAATTTTTATAGGAAGCAGCATCGGGGTGATGGCATCCACGACCAATCCTTTTGCAACCATCATCGCCTCGGATGCGGCCGGCATCGACTGGACGGTGGGTATTTACAGTCGCCTGACCATGTGGGCGCTGGGTTTAACCGCCTGCATTATGTTTGTGGTGCGCTATGGGAACAAGGTTAAGAAGGATCCTTCCAAAAGCATCCTTAACAGCCATGGTTTTGAGAATCCCTTTGGAACCACCCACATCACAGAAAAGGTGGATCGGTTGAGCCTTAAGAACTTCATGCTGCTGAGCCTGTTCGCCGGCACCTTCCTCATTATGATTGTGGGGGTTTCCCTGCTGGGTTGGTGGCTGGAGGAGATGACAGTACTGTTTTTGATTGCAGCCATCGTGCTGGGCCTGCTTCAGGATACCAATGAAAAGGAATTCATCCGGGAGTTTGTGACTGGTGCCAAGGAGCTGCTCGGGGTAACCTTTATCATCGGCATCGCCAGAGCGGTGACCATTGTTCTGAATGAGGGCAACATCTCAGACACCATGCTTTATTATCTGGTGGGTCTGGTGGAAAGCAGTTCCAGTTTTGTGTTCCTGCCCGGATTGCTGGTGGTGTATTTTATCCTGGCTCTGCTGATATCCTCAACTTCCGGACTGGCGGTTGTTTCCATGCCCATTATGTCTTCACTGGCGCAGATTATCGGCGTACCGGTGGAAGAAATCGTGAATGCCTATCAATTCGGCGCGGGATTGATGTTTTTTGTCTCACCCACAGCATTGATTCTGCCCTCTTTAGCCATGGTGAATGTGAATTATGATACCTGGCTGAAGTTTATCTGGCCTTTGCTGGGGATTCTGTTTTTAATGGCGGTTGGGGTGCTTTGGATGGGGCTGCTGTTCTAGATAAGAGGCCTGAATCGCTGATTAGTGGGATTGAAGGATATATGGGATTTTCTGAAAGTAATAATGGGGATTAATGAGAGTGTTCATTAGCTCATTGGCTGATTATAATAGATGCAGAATCGTGGATTTCATGGAGATTGAGATGAACGCGGATTTAAAGCATACAGAAATTACAAGGGAGATAATTGGCTCCGCTTTTAGGGTTCATTCATTCCTGGGTAATGGATTCCAGGAAATGGTCTATCAAAGAGCGCTGGCATTGGAAATGGAAGAAGCTGGCTTAAGTTTTGAACGAGAAAAAGAGCAGCCAATTTACTACCGAAATATTCCTTTTGCGATAGGTACGAGAAGAGCAGATTTTATTGTAGAGGAAAAAGTTCTTGTCGAAATTAAAGCAGTAATTGAGCTAACTGATGTGCATGTTTCACAGGTCTTAAACTACCTGAAAGCCTATCAATTTGAGGTTGGCTTACTTATCAATTTTGGATCGAAAAGCATGACATTCAATCGATTGGCGAACAGAGAATCATCCACTCAATCCAGCAATCCCACTAATCCGCGATTCAGACCACTATGCTAAGATTCTTCCGCCTTATCCGAAAAAAGCTTATAGAGGAGTCTCGTGTTCGGCAGTATATCTATTATGCTATTGGTGAGATCTTTCTTGTGGTGATTGGAATTCTCATTGCCCTTCAGATTAACAACTGGAATGAAAATGCTAAGTTGAGAGATCAGGAAATGAATATACTTACCAGCCTGAAACTCGAAAATGCAGAAAACATGACTGTTATCGAGTCATGTTTAGATGAACTGAACAATGATATACAGCAAGCAGATTATCTTCAACGCCATTTAGGTCCAGAGTATTCGTCTATATCGGTAGACACACTCAATTATATATTAGGAGCAATTGGAACAACGTTCAGGTGTCAGATTGAGACTGATGTCATTGATGAACTTCGATCTTCCGGAAATTTAAAGCTCATTCAGAATCAAGAGCTTAGACAGGCGCTGAGTAAACGTTCACGAGCATATTTGGAATTAAAAGAAGAAGAGGAAGCCTGGGAGGATCAATTCGCAGATCAATATCTCGAATATACATACGCCTGGATTTCATGGGATGATATCGATCTCCTTATGGGTTTTGGAGATTCAACATATACTGGATCTCCATTTGATTATGATCCTAAAAAAATGCTCCAGGAATTTGAACATACCAACCAGTTAAATAATCTGAGATGGAGAATGAGGCGGGTTGGAAGCAGACTTGAAGAAGCTAATCGCCAGCTGAATAAAGCGGATAGTCTAATAACAATAGAGTTAAGATAATGCTACGATTCTTCCGAATTATTCGTAAAAAGCCCATCGAAGAACATAGAGTGCGTCAATATATCTACTAAGCCATAGGGGGAATTTTACTGGTGGTAATCGGGATTTTACTAGCCCTGCAAATCAATGAATGGAATCAAGGCAGAAAGGATAATCTGGAAAGGATCGCGCTTACAAAATCCATGATTAGTGAACTGGCACAGGATACCGTTTTATTGAATTCCGGCATTGCTAATTATGCACAAAGGCTGGCATCAAATGAAGAGCTTCTTGAAGATTTAAACGGTGATGATATCACCTTTGATAGTTTCAAAGAACGGGCACTTTCCAGATTCAATCCCTCGGTTATAGGCAGAATCGAAAATTTTAACACGGTCACCTTTACGGTACTGCAGTCAACGGGACAGATTGACTTATTTGAGGATAGTCTGAAAACCCACATTGTATCCCATTACAATTCCTTAAGCACGTAAGCGCTGGATTTAAATGCTGAGGGATATTTTGATCAGGCGTTGGGTTTTGGGGCAAAGTACCCGCTTTCACTATCGGATGAAGACCGCGCAAGAAACAATTACACCTTTCGTCAGGTTCTTAGGATAGACAATGAACGCGATTTCGTCCATGGGTTTCTGGGAGTACTTGCTTTACAGACGGTGGTATTCGGTCGTTATGTGGAAGGCTACAGCAAGATGAAGGAGAGTTCAATTGAACTTCTGCAAACTCCTGTCAAGAGTTTGAACTGAGGTGCAGATTTTATGATATCAGAGATAGATTCATACTTCTGAAAAAGCGCTTTTTTAGCTTGTATTCACTGCCAATCTTCTTAAATTCGTGGAATTTATTTAACCACACTTCGGGATAGGATCATGTATAAACTGGACACTTTTATGGACCGGATTAAAGAGAATAATCCGGGACAGGACGAATTTCACCAGGCGGTTGAAGAGGTGATGCATCACATCATTCCTTTTGTGAATGATAATCCGAAATACCAGGAAGCGGCTATACTGGAGCGTATTTGTGAACCCGATCGAGTGATCAGTTTCCGGGTAACCTGGATGGACGACAACAAAAAAGTGCATGTGAACCGCGCCTGGAGAGTTCAGTTTAATAATGCCATCGGTCCCTATAAAGGTGGACTACGATTCCACCCAACGGTAAACCAGGGAATCCTGAAATTCCTGGGTTTTGAGCAGTGCTTCAAAAATGCCCTAACCACCCTGCCCATGGGCGGTGCCAAAGGGGGTTCCAACTTTGATCCCAAAGGCAAAAGCGAAGAAGAAGTATTCCGCTTCTGCCAGAGTTTTATGTCGGAGCTGCATCGCCATATAGGGGACGACCGGGATGTGCCGGCCGGTGATATCGGAGTGGGTGCCCGGGAGATCAGCTACCTCTTCGGGAACTACAAAAAGATGTATAACCGATTCGTGGGCACCATTACCGGAAAGGGAATCAGTTTCGGCGGCTCCCTGATCCGGACCGAGGCCACGGGTTATGGCCTGGTCTATTTTGCCGAGCATATGCTGAAGCAGCATGGCGACAGCCTTGAGGACAAAACCGTGCTGGTTTCAGGATCCGGTAACGTAGCTATTTATGCGACTGAAAAAGCCATTCAATCCGGTTCCAAAGTGGTAAGCCTGTCGGATTCATCCGGTACCATTTATGACAAGGATGGCATCGATGCGGAGAAACTGGCCTATGTTAAAGACCTGAAGGAAGTACGCAGAGGCCGCATCAAAGAATATGCCGAGAAATACGGCTGTGAATATTTTGAAGGCAAAACACCCTGGCATATTCCTGCCGACCTGGCCCTGCCCTGCGCCACTGAAAATGAACTGGATGCAGATGATGCCAGAACACTGATCGACAATGGCGTTAAGCTGGTAGCGGAAGGCGCCAACATGCCGTGTACCAGCGAAGCTGCTCATCTCTTCCAGCAATCCAATGTACTTTACGGCCCCGGTAAAGCTTCCAATGCCGGTGGAGTGGCGGTTTCCGGTCTGGAAATGTCACAAAACCAGCTGCGCATGAACTGGTCGGCCGATGAAGTAGACCAGCGCCTGCATAAAATCATGAACGACATCCACGAGAAGTGCGTGCAGTATGGCAAAAACGGGGATGGCAGTATCGATTATTCCAAAGGGGCCAACGTAGCCGGCTTCCTGAAGCTGGCAGATGCCATGCTGGCTTATGGGCCGATTTGATGTGGGATTTGGGACGTGAGATGTGAGACATTAGACTCAACCTTTATTCCCGAATCCCATATCCCAAGCCTCAAATCCCAAACACCCAAATAACTCACCAACATAAACTTCAAGCAAAGTTCATAATGACTGAATAGATTCCGGTCTGGGATTTAATTCGAATAAAATAAAGCAGATCATGAACATAAAAATGATGTATAGATGGATGTGTGCAGGAATTTTGCTCCTGCTTTTTACTGGAAACCTATGGGCGCAGCAACCGCTGAATCCGGTGCAGCTGTCACAAATGCAAACCGTGGGTTCCATTTACCTGCATGAAGACGGGAAAACCGGTGCCTATACCTTATCGGTGCCTGCTGACCCGATGAAAGAAAACGCGCTGCCTTCCAGCCACCTATATCTGCTGGATGTGGGAAGCGGGGAATCAACCACCATCGAAACCGAAGTTAGTGTGGGTTCAGTGGCTTTCCGGCCGGGGAAGAGCAGCCTGACTTTCCTGGCTAAGTATGAGGGGGATGAAACCCGAAGCCTGTATGAATATGACCCCGAAAGCGGTGAAAAAACCAAGCTGTTTGAGTTTGAGCGAAATATAAACAGCTATGAATGGGCCGCGGATGGAGATCACTTTGTGTTTTTATCCGAAGAACCCAAAGAGGAAACAGAATCTCCGCTGCCCTATCAGCCTGAAATTTATGAAGAAGGCCTGAGTAACACCTGGGCTTATATGCAGAACGCCTCCAAAGAAGGACATATGCCTCATCGCATCCCGGTTGAGGGGGATGTGGTTGCCGCGCACTGGTCGCCCGATCTGAGTAAAATCGCCGTGGCTGCCGCGCCCACTTCTCTGGTGGATGATTTCTACATGGCGCAGAAGATCTACATCGTGGATCATCAGACCCGTGAGATTACGGCAACCATCGATCACGAGGGTAAGCTGGGATCCTTCAGCTGGTGCCCTGAAAGCAAGCATCTGGCCATGATTGCCGCGGCAACATTAAACGATCCCATCGACGGAAGAATTAAAATCGCTGATGTGGAAAGCGGTGCGGCAGATATGATCCTGGCCGACTATCCCGGAAAATTTGAGCAGCTGAAATGGATTGACGAAAATACCATTCAGTTTCTGGCAAGCAAAGGCGTGTATTCAGAGCTGGGTACGGTTCTGGCCAATGGGGAAGATATGCAGGTGCAGGTTCCTGCCGGCGGAGTTATCCTGAATGCTTTTGCCCGTGCTGATGACGGCTCCTTCCTGTTTGATGCTGAATCGCCTATGCATCCCGATGAAGTATACAAAATGGGCAGCAGCGACAAGGAACCGGTGAGAGTAACCAATTCCAATCCCTGGCTGGATGATGTGGCTCTGGGTAAGCAGGAAGTGGTGACCTTCACCACCAAAGACGGATTCGACATTGAAGGCATCCTCATCTATCCCGTGGGATATGAAAAAGGGAAACGCTATCCGGTGATAAATGTAATTCACGGCGGACCGGAAGCTCATTTTGATAATGGCTGGCTGACTTCCTACTCCCAATCCGGGCAACTGGCTGCGGGCGAAGGAATCGCGGTATTCTATCCGAACTATCGGGGTTCAACCGGGCGCGGACTGGAATTTGCGATGAGCTCCCAGCGGGATCTGGCCGGTAAGGAATTCGATGACATCGTGGAAGGCGTGGATTACCTGATCAGTGAAGGCATTGCCGATGGTGATCGTGTGGGTGTTACCGGCGGATCCTACGGCGGATATGCCACGGCATGGATGGCCACTCGCTACTCTGATCGTTTCGCTGCCGGAGTGATGTTTGTGGGTATTGCCAATAACATTTCGAAGTGGGGCACCTCTGATATTCCGGAGGAACTGTATCAGGTGCATTCCAGAAAACGTATCTGGGAAGACTATCAGGATTATCTGGAGCGCAGTCCCATTTACTATGTAGACAATGCCAAAACTCCGCTGCTTATCATGCACGGTAAAAATGATACCCGTGTTGATCCGGGTCAGTCCTATGAACTCTATCGCCATATCAAGACCCGTACCGATACTCCGGTTCGACTGGTGCTTTATCCGGGTGAAGGCCATGGCAACCGAAGAGCCACTGCACAGTTTGATTACAATCTGAGAATGATGCGCTGGTTCAATCAGTATCTGAAAGGAGAGAAAGTTCGCCCTGACATGGAACTGGATCTGGAGGCCGTGCCGATTAAGAACTAATAATAGAAATTCGAATGTTCGAATGAACAAATGAACGAATGTTCAAAATTTGGGCCGGGGGTGAGCAATCGCTTCCGGCTTTTTTTATGGAAGCGGGAGAGCTAAAGAGTCTGAGCCGAATGATGGCTTTTGATTCTAGTTCGGTCTAATTCATAATTCAAATTCATAATCCATAATTCAAAAAGGCTTAGCTCTTAAGAGCATCCGAATATCCCATACCCGAATATTACTCTCTAACTTTGTTACTCAGACACTTTTTAGTTTATTAGTCTGATACGTTTATTGAACGTATAACGAACAAAACAGGGGATGCCCATATACAGCAGGATTAAAAAGGGAATTGAGGAGCAGAACTGGTTCGCAGTTGTTCTGGAGTTACTCATCGTAATGATGGGTTTATTGCTGGCCTTTCAAATTGACCGGTGGTACGAGGGGCAGAAAGAATTGAAAAGGGAGGCGGATTATCTTCAGCGTCTCCAGGTGAATATAAATGAAGATCTCGAGCTCATTGAGTTGCGGCTGGAGTTTTACGGGCAGATTCAGGATTACGGAAAGCTGGCCATAGCCCATCAGGAAGGGCGTGCACAGGATCTGGGCGACTGGGAACTGATGCTGGCTTACTTTCAGGCCAGCCAGATCTGGCCATTGGTACTCAGGGATGTAACCTATGAGGAACTTAAAAGTGCCGGTGAGCTGGATCTGATCCGAAGTGTGGAGCTCAGGCGATTACTGGCGGTGTACTACGGAGAGCAGTATCAGCAGTATAAAAATACAGTGGGGGTGATTCCGGTGTATCGCGAGCGAATACGCGGGGCTGTTCCTTTCCCGATTCAGGAATATATCTGGGCAAACTGTCATCAGACGGACGATATCAATCAGGTTTTGCTGGACTGTGCACCTCCTAAAAACCTGGATTCAGGAATAATCCGGGACACTGTTGGCGCAATTGAGGATGAGAATTACATTTATGATCTCCGCTTCTGGATGTCCAACATTTTTGTTGGGATTGAGATTCTTCAGGCACAGGAAGACCTGGGAGTAGAGCTGGTAAACCTCATTGCTGATTTACAGGAAATGGAATGAGTCTAAGAATCATCCGTAGCAGGACTTGATATGCTCCGATTCTTCCGCCTCATACGCCGCAAACTCATCGAAGAACAAAAGGTTCGGCAGTATATCTACTATGCCATCGGTGAAATCCTGCTTGTTGTAATTGGGATTCTGATCGCTCTGCAGGTTAATAACTGGAATCAGAATCGGGTCCTCTTTCAATCAGCTGACGAACATCTGGCATTACTGGAAACTAACTTGCTGGGCGACCACCATAAATTATCAGACTTAAGAGAGGAGATCAAAAGCTCTCTGGTGAGCTCAGCAAATCTGCTGGAAAGGTATAAGATGAATTATGAGGCTGATATTGATTCCATAATGTTCGAATTAACTCAACTTATTTTCGAGTTTAACTTCAGGGCAGATAAAAGTGCGCTGAATATTCTGGTTAATTCAGGTGAATTAGGTGTACTTCCGGATCGGATAAGGGAAGAAATCAGTCAGTATTATAACAGCGTGGAATACATTGAGGAGAGAGATGAAATAGCAAATACCTTTATAAAAAATCAGTATGAGATCGTTATGCTCAATGAATATCCTTCTTTTTGGGCTGGTCAAAACACTCATCCTGCTCTTTCTATCTACAACAATGACCAACGACCAAGGGAACAAATTAATCCCAAATTCATCTTAGATGATAAGCGACTGGAGGCCATGGTTTTCGCCCGAAATTTTCAGCTGGAGCGGCAGTTAGTGGCTTATGATGAGGGGAAAGCAGTTTTAGAGAAACTAATTGAAACACTGGAAAACAGATAAACATGCTCCGATTCTTCCGACTCATTCGCCGCAAACTCATCGAAGAACAAAAGGTTCGGCAGTATATCTACTATGCCATCGGTGAAATCCTGCTGGTGATGGTTGGGATCTTGCTTGCGCTTCAGGTGAATAACTGGAATGAGGAGCGGAAATTGCAGGCACAGGAAGAACAGAAAATAAACACGCTGCATAAAGAGTTCGAGGCGAATCTTGAGGAATTGAAGTACGACCTGACCCGCATAGATACCCAGCTTGTCAGTCTGAGAACGCTCTTTGATTTATTTGGAGAGACTGATCTGCCTGCGGAAGAAAAAATTGATGGTTTGATCCTTAGATCTTTCGGTCATATCACATGGAATCCCAGTTCATATATGCTGAACGATCTTAAAAACTCGGGGCAGATATCCAATCTGTCGAATCCGGAATTGCAATCTCTGCTATTCAAGTGGGAACGGCACTATGAAAATCTGCTGGAGTTCACCGATGATGATTATCAGGCGTCTAAGGTGTTTATAGAATATCTCCGGAAACATGCATCTCTCAGAAATATAGATCATACCGCACCTATCCCAGGTAAAGGTGATTGGGAAAGATCAACATTGGGATTCAAGAACTCTAAGTTGCTGAATGAGCTTGAATTTGAAAATATAATAGATGATAAACTAGCTGTGGTATTAGGGCTGAGGGATCAGTATCAGAAGTCACAAATGATCATTAGAGAACTGCTTTTGCACACGGAGCAATAACCCATGCTACGCTTTTTCCGTCTCATACGCCGCAAACTCATCGAAGAACAAAAGGTTCGGCAGTATATCTACTATGCCATCGGTGAAATACTGCTGGTTGTAATTGGGATTCTGATCGCTCTGCAAGTGAATAACTGGAATGAGAAAAGAATTGAACGGAATCTAAGAGATGATCTCATCGCTAGATATGCTAAGGATTTAAGTAGCAATAAAGAATACCTGGAAAGTCGAATGAGTGAGATGGCAGGTGACCTTAAAATTATTGATGATATTACAGTTCGACTTAAAAATGATCCTATCCATCCTGATACCTTGATGAAAATAGGTCTGATTGAGTTTTACCCTAATTATTACTCATTTGCAGAGCTAAAAAATGACACATACAGTTCTTTGGTATCAAATAATGAGCTTAGAATTATGCCGGATGAGCTTTCTTCAAAAATGATAGCTATCAATTTTCAAATGAATGATCTAATCAGAGCTCAAGCCCTTGTTTCCGAATTTTACAGAAATAGCGTAACTGACTACACATCCAGATATCCAATGCCTGAGGGAAACTCAATTTATTCTTTATCTACTTCAGAGTCTTTATGGAATAGCTTAAATAAGGAGGAATGGATGATGGCTTTCAATGGCGTAATGTTCACAAAGAAGGCTTCTTATTTAAGCGTGCTGCCCAGAGCTGATAGTCTTTTGCTCAGTATAAATGAGACTCTAACTCATATCAGCCACGAATATTCAAACGAATTGAACTAAGGTTTATGCTTCGCTTCTTCCGTTTCATACGTCACAAACTGATCGAAGAACAAAAAGTCCGGCAGTATATCTACTATGCCATCGGTGAAATCCTGCTTGTTGTAATTGGGATACTCATCGCTCTGCAGGTGAATAACTGGAATCAGGAGAGGCTTGCCATTGAACAGCAAAGAGTATTACTTGCAAATGTCTTTGAAGCGCTCAGTGCCGACTCCCTTGTAATCGAGCAAACCGAAGATCATATGGACCTTACGCATGATGTGTATGTACAATTATTTCGGATATCAAAAGGGGAGCTGAATCCTGATAGTTTAAAAAACACCTATCTGATGCGAAGATCTGTTCCCATACGCCCGGTCAGCGTGGTGCACTACCCGGACCTGGCATCACAGATACTCGATGCTGATCTGAAGTTGCGCGTACTCGACTATTACGAAAACCTGAATCGCTGGGTATTTGTAGTTGATAATTATAACGACTTCATAGAGAATGTACTGAGGCCGTTTATGACTGAGAATAACTTTATGAACTACGGGTATAGCATCGAATCAGAGAGCAGTAGTTATCTCATTGATGATGAAAAACTGGTCGCTACCCTGAACAATAATGAGATACAGCAAACCCTGAATGAGGCGGCTATTAGGACCCGTAACACCAAAAACTTTTATGGATTTGTGATGAACAGCCGGGATGAACTCATTTCAGAAATCAAAAGGGTGATGAATTAGCATGCTTCGCTTCTTTCGCCACATTCGAAAAGCCCTCATGGAACAGAATAAAATTCGTACCTACCTCCTCTATGCTATTGGTGAGATATTTTTGGTGGTGATTGGGATCCTAATCGCATTGCAGGTTAACAACTGGAATGAGGATCGTAAAATGGTTATTGAGGAGATAGAGATTCTGAACATATTACTGGAAGATTTGGAAACGGCGAAGGTACAGTCGGAACAATACATCAGAGCTGAAGAGCTTAACCGACAAACATTAAATAATATCTTATTCGCAGATTCACTAGAAGTCATTCTGAAATCAGAACAAAAAGACAGCCTGTTTTTTAACGCCATCTGGGCAGCCAATTATCGGATTCCAGTGATTTCAGCTTACAACGATCTTAAAAATGCTGGAAAAACAGGGTTAATTCGCAATCAGAAGATCAGAGAACAGCTATCCACACTTGATCTTAGAATAAATAATCTAACTACACTCATTGGTGACCGATTGGCTGTTCAGCAAATCAGGATCGATAACATTGGAACGTTCAAGGTAAATTTTTTAAGGCTTCTTACTTCGGTAAATGATGATTTAAGTAATATTACCGTTGGTCCTACCAACAATTATAAGGCATTGATGGAGGATCAGGAGGTGAGAAATTTACTTGGTATAAAGCTTACCATGACGATGAATAATATCGAACGTCGTTTAGAACTCCAGAATCAAATTTCGGCGATTTTAAGCTTAATCAAGGAAGAATTAACCGTATTGGAAGGATCCTAAAATGCTACGCTTCTTCCGTCTCATACGCCGCAAACTGATCGAAGAACAAAAGGTTCGGCAGTATATCTACTATGCCATTGGTGAAATCCTGCTTGTTGTAATTGGAATTCTGATCGCTCTGCAGGTGAATAACTGGAATGAGGAGAGACACTTAGCGAATGAGAGGGCAACCATTCTTGAGAATTTGAACATTGAATTCAGTGAGAATCTAATAGAGCTAAAAACCAGTATGAACAGAATGGACACCCTGAAAACAGGACTGGCTGAATTATTAGCAGTGATGCATGATCAACCCGATACACTATCCACTGATGATTTTGAAATATTGCTTGAGAAGACCTTTTTTACACCAACCTACACTCAAAGTTCTTTTGTTTTAGAAGAGCTTAAAAACTCAGGCGGCTTGACCCGAATAAATAATGAACGGTTAGAATCGCTCCTTTTCGACTGGGAAAGGCAAAAAGCAAGATTAAAGGTCAGAGAGGAAGGTTTTTCACAATATGGTTCCCAGTATATAGAATTTCTGACTAAGAATGGTTCCGTTAGAAATCTTGATGTTATTACTGGTAGTATTCCTTCACTCAGGAAATCAACCATCACAAAAAATAGTCTGGATATGCTTAAAAATCCCGTTTTTGAAAATAGGGTAGAGAATTTTTATTTCCTGGCAGACTTGGTCTTAAAGGATTACGAACAGACGGTAATTAAGGCGGAAAGGATCATTCAACTTACAGCAAACTAATGCTAAGCTTCTTCCGTCTCATCCGCCGCAAACTCATCGAAGAACAAAAGGTTCGGCAGTATATCTACTATGCCATCGGTGAAATCGACAAAGCGCTCGGCCTGAATTAACACGCCACCCCCTCCACCATGCCCATCCACATCATGTTAGCCCGGGCAGGCGAATAACGAATAACGAATAACGAATAACGATTCCCCAACCCTTCTTGATAACATTTCCCCGTTTGGCTATGTTGCTTC
>CAYPTY010000030.1:0-17515 GCA_964413935.1 uncultured Balneolaceae bacterium
CTGCCTGATGAAGTGGTACTGATGAGTATGCTCAGAGCAAACTATGAGCTTGAGCCGAACTCAATCACAGCCGTCGTTAAATTTTCTAAGAATATATGCCGGGTTGTATTTTTTAAAGGGAGAAATCTATTTCTGGTGCCTGCAGTTATTCCTGAAGGGACGGATTCCCGGCGCTTTCTCAACACCGTGTTTTCCAAAATACTATTCCAGCTAGATACAGGAGAAGTCCCTAATCTGGATAGGCTGATTATCGCTGATAATACGCTGGGTGAAGAGAGTATCAAATTCTTTAAAGACCGATTTCCGGATATTGATGTTTCAGAATTCAAGTTTAAGAGTGATCTGATAGAAACAGAGGGGATTCAGGCCAGCTCGCTAAGCGCATTTACGACCAGTATTGGTCTGGCTTGGATTGCTTCAAAGTTCAAGTCAGATGAATTTCCTGATATTGATCTGGTACCGGATTATATCAAGGACAGACAAAAGTTCTTCAAGCTGCAATGGCATGGATTTGTGCTACTTTTTATGATCTTATTAACACCCGCTGTGGCCAACATCTACATTCAGCAGGCTTTTAAAAGTATTAATGATCTGGAAAATGAGGTAACGAACCTCTCCTCACAAGTTGCGCAATTACAACCCACCGTAAACAATTACAATAGTATAAACGCACAGCTTGCCTCAATTTCTGATCAAATCATATTATTGGATACGCTGAATAAAGGAACCCTCACATGGTCTACTAACCTGAATATCCTGAACGAGGGTATAAGAGATATTGGGGGTGTTTGGTTAACAAGTATGAATTCAACAGGGAATTCAAATGATTCGAGATCCACTGAGATTGAGATTACAGGAATAGCTGTGAGCAGGGATAAAATACCAATGGTGGCAGATATTTTTGATGAAGCTACGTTGCTGGATGTAACTATCAATCAGATCAGAGAGCAGGAGGTGTATTATTTTACCTACGCCGTTCGAAAGATTGTTGGTGACCCAGGCATTTATTCACCAACTGAAGAAAACCCGACAGAAATTATAGAATAATTTGTCATACGCGATACGAAATACCATTGCACTGCTCGTAACCCTCATTCTTATGGCGGGGGGCGCATTTGCTTATATAGAGTTTTACCTGAACTCGAAGGTGAATCAGCTTGAAGATAGTAAACAACAAAAACAGGCCGACTTCAATCAAAAAAAAGCCATAGTTGATGACTATGCAGAGGTATTAAGCAATTATCAGGAGAGCAGGGAACGTATTGAGAATTACAATAAATCACTTTTTCCATCTTCAAATCCAGATAAAGTTTTTGATTATTTAAATAAACTGAATGATGGAAATTCACAGATCATATTTGAATACGTTTTCACAGATTCCGTTATCAATAATGAGTATGGCACTATTTTAAGTGAAATAAATGGTACTGGAAAGCACTCAGCACTCATCAACTATATTAACAAGCTCGAAAACAGTCAGTTAATCAATAAGGTTAATGAACTCAGCATCAGTTATGATGAACGTGCCGAGGATTATAATGAAATCAGCTTTTCTTTTAATGTGGAAAGCTACTATGAAAGACTGGCTGTGCTGGATTCAATGCAAGCCAGCAGAGAAATCCGCATCAACCCTGAAATATCAGATTATAATCCATTTTACCCATTGATCAGGACACGCTTTCCGGTTAATGATAAAAATCAGGTGAATGTGGAAGCGAGTAGAATAATTGGAATGACAGGCAATAGAATTTTTATCATCGATCAGACCGGAGCAATGAAAACTCTAAGAGAAGGAGACCAGGTGTATTTAGGTTTTCTTGAGGAAATAAACACCACATCAAAGACGGCTAAATTTAAACTCGATAAAGCAGGAATTATCGAATATGTTACCTTGGAGGTAAATAAATGAAATCAACAAACCCCAAATACTACTTTCGCAGTTACATCTGCATGCTAGTACTGCTGGTATTCGGAGTAGTTCATTCCGAGTATCTGAATGCGCAGATAGGTGATGGTCCTCCAACAGAATTCACTCCAGAGGATCAGATTGTAAAATTTGATAAGAACAGTTCCTACCCTGAGGTAATATCGGTAATCAATGAATTAACTCAGGAATACGACAAGCGATTCATTATAGACAGAACGGGATATGCGGGAGCCATTGGGCTTGATCTTCCAGCAATGAATTACCGAGATGCCTTTAACTTTGTACTAGATTACCTGGAATTCGAGTTAAATACTACAGAAGAGTATTATGAAATAAGACTACCGGAAAAAGCTACAGCAGGTCCCGCATCAGGTACACCAGGACAGCCGGGTCAAGGTGCGGCACAAGCCTTAGCAAGCTTAAAAACACGAGAAATTAGAATTAATGCAACCTTTTTTGAAGGCAATAAACGCGCACTTCAGGAAATAGGGGTCGACTGGTCAACTTTGACCTCTGATGTACCCATTGAAATTCCGAATTACGTAACTGAACAGGGGCAGGATCAATTACCAGCACCGATATTGGGTAGTGATCAGTTTGTGAACGTAAACTCCTTTGGAGCTCAAAATGTATCTCAAAATGTGTTCAATTCTATTGTCAATTTTGGGGAAATCGGTACCTCCAGCATTAGTGTTCAGGCTTTATTCAGTGCCTTTGAAGCGGATAACCTTGGAGAGGTTCTGGCAACCCCTTATTCGATTGTAGTGGATGGAGAACAAGCGCAACTTCAAGTTGGTCAGGATTTTTCCATTAAACAACGGGATTTCGCCGGAAACGTTACCGATGCCTTCTTTAATACGGGTACCATCTTGAATGTAACGCCTAATATCATAATTGAAGACAGCATTGAATTCGTCTATCTGGATGTGTCAGTCGAACGATCATCCGCACAGCCTGATCCGGTAAGTACCATCATTAACAAACAAACTGCAGCTACGAAAACACTACTCCTGGATGGTGAAACCACTGTGATGGCGGGCTTATATCGTACTGAAGAATCCCGGGTGCGACGTGGTGTGCCTCTTCTGAAAGACATCCCGTTGCTTGGTTATTTATTCGGATACAATTCCAAAGATATAATTGAGAATGAGTTGGTTATTCTGATTCAGGCTGAAATTGTTAAGTCTTTACCAGAACGATTTGCTGACAAGAATAGAAAGTCAAAACGTGATATTCTGCAGGCAGCTCAGGAGCGGAATCGAAATGATATGGATTACATTCCCCCTTCAGTTGAGACTCTGTTGCCACCAATAACAGAAGGAATTGAAACGAATATTGATTCTACAATGGCATTAATGCCGACAGATGAGCCTGATACAACATTAGTTACTGATAACACAGAAAATACTCCGATCACTGACGGTAATGT
The DNA here is from genome assembly GCA_964413935.1 of uncultured Balneolaceae bacterium. GTDB lineage: Bacteria > Bacteroidota > Rhodothermia > Balneolales > Balneolaceae > CAYPTY01. The sequence goes on from CAYPTY010000030.1 coordinate 3,357, forward strand.
TACAGATCCTGAAGACCTTAGTCCTGAACAAAGAGAACTGGCAGAGGAACTCAGCCTGCCGGTTGAAAACCCTGAACTGATGGTGGTTGTGCCCCGGGCTTTTGACCTGGAAAAATTCCTCGAGTACAAAGAGAATGGCGTAGAAATTCCTGATGATACCAATGGTGAAAAATATTATGTAATCGGGGGCTCATTTATCGTTCGGAATAATGCCTATGCTTTTCAGGACAGGCTTGAGGAAATGGGGTACAATTCAAGAATTCTGTTTAACACTCAATCCAGATTTCATTTCGTGGCCTATCAGGGGTACAGAAACTTCGAAGCTGCGGTAAGTGAATTGAAGAAACTGAGAAACAGTGAAAATCAGGATGCCTGGTTATTCATCTTTGAAGGGGATGAGACCGAAAAAATTAATGGCTCTGCTCAGTAAGTTTGAATCGCTCCAAAAAAGCAAGTGACACTTTGTTGAAGGTCTGTGGTTGTTCTACATTTACAACATGTCCACAGTTTTCAACTACTTCAAGATAGCTGTTCTCATGCTTGTTGGTAATCTGCTCTGCTGGTGGAAGGAACATGTAATCTTCGCTACCCATTACGTAGAGCATTGGAGTACTAATCTCTTTCTCTTTAAAATACCTTAGCAGGGGATTCACTTCATTCGTGAGCTTAAACCATTTGATAAACTCTTTTTGGTAAAGTTTCTTTGCTTCCCGGATAAATAAATTACGGCTGAATGCATGTCGTTTTCTGGGCATGATGATCCAGGCAAAAAAACTGTAAAGCCACATATAGGGAATGACCTTCTTGAAAGTATGCCCCAGAAAAACAAGTAATCGGCTTCGGACATTTAATCGGGTTATGGCGCCACATAAAATGGCTGATTTTACACGCTCAGGCTGGATCTCAGCTAAGGTGCGTATGATAATGGTACCCAGTGATACCCCCACAAAATGAGCTTGCTGAATTTTAGCATGATCTAGCACCTGTATGATGTCATTGGCAATCATCTCAAAGGAGTATTCATCCTCGTAATACTTTTTAAACAGGTCTTTGGATTTACCATGCCCTCTCAGATCTACGAGCAAAACATTATACAGGCTTCTGAAGGCTTTTAATTGCTGAAACCAAATAGATGAGCTGCCTCCGGCACCATGTACAAAAACAACCCAGTCCCGGTCTTCTCCTGATATGTATTCTTTATAGTATAACAATGCTACAAGTTACTGATTCAGAGTATTTTATTCGAGTTAGTGATTTTTTAAAAATATTATGTTTTAGTTGTTTTAATGATGTATTAACACAGAACTGATATTATACCAACTATAATTTAACATTCACTTTACGCAGGAAATTCAAACTTGGCATTTTTTGAGTCTGATATTAACGATGTGACCCATCAGTTGAATATTTCAAGCCGAAAATACACGGTAAAACTGGCCTCAAACCGTGAGCAGGTAGAGGAGGCACTTCGTCTTCGTTTTGATGTTTTTAACATTGAATTAGGCGAGGGGCTGGATCATTCTTTCCACTCACAGATGGATGAGGATGAATTTGATGAACAATGTCATCATTTAATGGTTATTGATAATGACAGCGGATTGGTAATTGGTACCTATAGAATGCAGACCAGTGAGATGGCTGAGTCAGGTCATGGTTTTTATACCCAATCGGAATTTGACATCTCTGCTTTTCCTGATAAAATAATCTCAAATGCAGTCGAATTAGGGCGTGCCTGTATTCACAGGGACCATCGTAATGGGCGGGTATTATTTCTGTTATGGAGGGGCCTGGCAGAATACATACTCCTTACCGGGAAGCGATATCTGTTTGGTTGCTGCTCACTTACCAGTCAGGATCCTGTTGAGGGCATGCAGGCTTATCGTATGCTGATTGATGGGGGTTATCTGCATCCTGATTACAGCATTATGGTACAACCCGAATACGTTTGTGAAGTGATGGCTGATCACGATTATCAGTCAGCTGAGATCAGTATACCCCAACTTTTCAGATTATATCTGGAGCAGAATTCTAAAGTGTGCAGCCTTCCGGCCATTGATCGAAAATTCAAGACCATTGATTTTCTCATCCTGCTGGATGTCAATGATTTACCCGAACAATCCAGGGCACTCTTTTTTAAGTAGTTTTTGTATTTTTTGCTCATGCAAAAAATTAAAAGCTACCTAAGAGCAATCGCGCTGGTGAGCGTAACTCTTTTTGGATTTACCATATTTCTTCCCAGCCTTTTGCTAAAACCTTTCGGGTATGACAATGATAAGTGGCGACATAAAGCCTGGAATATCTGGGGACATCTGTGCTGTAAGATATTTGGAATTGAATTGACAGTAGAGGGAAAAGCGCCACAAACCCCATTCATTCTGGTTAGTAATCACCTCAGTTACACCGATACCTTCATCCTGTTAAGACTTACAAATGGGGTGCTCATTTCAAAAAGTGATGTCAGGAGCTGGCCTTTCCTTGGATGGATGATGGATGTGATGGGGATCATCTTCATTGACCGTAGCAATCGATCGGATATCCTTAGAGTGAATGAACAAATAGATAAGAATTTGAGACCTCATCAGGGGATTATTTTCTTTCCAGAGGCAACCACCTCGAATGGAGATGGGGTACTTAGGTTCAGAACAGGTTTATTATCCTATCCGGCGGAAAAGAATTTACCTGTTTACTATGTCAGTATTAATTATAACACTGGTATTGAGGATAAACCGGCCCGGGAGTATGTGCACTGGTGGGGAGATATGACATTCTTTAGACATTTGTTAGACCTCCTGACTATACAAAAGTTCTATGCAAACGTTACATTCGGGGAGTCTGCGATTACAGAAAGCAATCGCAAAAAACTGGCAGATGAGCTGCATAAAAGAGTTGAGAAACAGTACTTAGTAAAGAAAGAATCATGGGATCCCGTAAACACCTGACGGAAGATAATATCGCTTACCTAGAACAAACTGCCGAACTCATTGAGTCGATGGGTGCGGATTTATATCAAAAAAAATCTAATGGTATTTACAATAGCTCAGTCGGGCAGCATATCCGGCATATTCTGGATCATTATCAGTGTTTACTGAAAATGAATGATGGGTATGTGGATTACGACCAGCGCGAACGTGACCCATCACTGGAAAACGATCCTGTTCGCGCAATTGCCGTAATATCCAAGCTGATTGAGGAATTAAGAAAGCTGGAACCTTGCTCCATATTCAAAGATGAAACCATAAAAGTGCTTAGCAATACTGATCATAAGTCATCTTTTTCTATATCCAGTGTTAACCGTGAACTTCAATTTCTGATTAGCCATACCGTTCATCATTTTGCAATCATTGCAATGATTCTTGATTCCTGTGGGTTTGTCTTACCGGATTACTTTGGAGTGGCTCCTTCCACGCTAAAGTACCAGCAGGAAATAAGTTGAATACAACGGCTTAATCAGATTTTACAGGATGACAAAAGATACTCAGTCCAAGTTTAAGGGCTGGAAGCTATTCTTATTTATTTACCTGATGCTGATCGGGGCATCATGGCTGTTTAACCGCTTTGCCACAGATCAGATTCTTCCTGGGGACTATTCCGTTTTCAGCTACTCATCGGATGACGGGGTATATAAGGTGCCTTATCTTTTCTATAACAGCCCAGATTCCTCAGAGAATCCTATCATTATTCAGGCTGGATTTGATCAGGATTTCGATGATGCAAAACAACTTGCTCAACATCTTTCAGAAAACAGGAGTGTTTACCTCTTGCCTTATAACGGGCAAGTTGATGGGTTTCGACCAGTCCCCGAATTCAGTTTACATACTCAAGCCAATCTGATCAAAACTTTTATTGAGTCAGAAAACCTCAGTAATGTACATGTAATCGGGCAGGGTTTTGGATTCGCTTCGTCTGTACTTTTAGCTTCAGAAGAGGACTTGGAGATTGGTAGTTTGATTAGCTTCAATGGGAGAGGGGTTCAGGAACTGGAGTTGCTGGGCGGATATCATCTGAATCACGCGATATACGGGGCACAGCTGGGCGGAGTCTGGGCTGTACGAAATTTAGTACCGCATTTCGGGCTTCTGAATGATCTGATCATGAAAATGGAGAAAGCAGAAAGTTATTTCGCGCTGGATTTATCGCTTGTCCGAGAAGAAATTCAGGCTTTAGAACACCCGGTACTTATACTGCTTGATCCTGAATCCGGAATTAAATCCCGCATAGCCGAAGAACATGCCCGGATTATACCCCAGTCAAAGCTTATCCTTAGGTCTGCCGATGTATCCGAGTATGCCGGTGAGATATTGACCTACCTGGAGGAATTGGATAAGAACCCAGATCAGTTCATACGGGCACAGGCAGATTCCTCCCGAAAACAGCAGGCAGCTGAACCCTACATACCCGGAGATGATCTGCTTTTAAGCGGTAACAGCCTGATTGTAGTAATGATTCTATTAATTCTCGCAACCTTAGTGAGTGAGGATCTCACCTGCATCGGCGCCGGACTTATGGTTGCACGAGGTATAATCGGACATATTCCCGCCATTGCTGCATGCCTTATAGGGATTTATGTTGGCGATGTACTGATTTATTTCCTGGGAAGATGGCTGGGCAGATCGGCTATCAGAAGAAGGCCTTTTAAGTGGTTTATCGACGAGCAGGACCTTGAACGCTCCTATCAATGGTTTGAACTAAAAGGCCCGGTCATCATCATTGCTTCCCGATTTGTACCCGGTAGCAGATTTCCCACCTATTTCACAGCAGGAGCCATTGGTGCCAGTTTCTTCATGTTCCTGATATACTTTGGCATTTCATCTCTGATATGGACTCCAATTCTGGTTGAGCTGGCTGTACTTGTGGGGAATGAAATGATCAGCTACTTCGAAATATATCAGGAATATGCACTATGGGTTTTGCTGGCCGTACTGTTCATTTTTATGGTGATCTTTAAGCTGATTATTCCCTCCTTTACCTATCGTGGCCGCAGGTTGATGTACAGCAGGTACAAGCGGATTATCAACTGGGAGTACTGGCCGGTATGGCTGCTCTATCTGCCTGTTTTCTTCTATGTCCTTTATCTGGCAGTACGGTACCGTTCACTTACCGCCTTTACTGCAGCCAACCCGGGAATCGAGGATGGAGGTTTTAAAGGGGAATCAAAGTCAAAGATACTTGCACAGCTGAACAAAACCGATATTGCCTGGTTCAGGCTTATTGAAAGCACATTAAGTGTAGAAGATAAATGTCATGTTGTCCATACATTTATGGATCAGTATGCCTTAGATTTCCCGGTGGTAATCAAACCGGATGTAGGAGAAAGAGGGAAGGGAGTTCACATTGTGAAAGATGAACTGATGATGGAAAAGGCTCTTCGACGAACCCAGGGTGATGTGATTGTACAGGAGTTTATAGAGGGTAAGGAATTCGGTGTATTTTATTATCGCATGCCCGGTAAAAAGAAAGGGGATATTTATTCAATAACGGAAAAAAGTCTGCAGCAGCTTATTGGGGATGGAAAACATAATCTGGAACATCTGATTTTGAGCGATGAGCGTGCGGTCTGCCTGGCAGAACAGCACATTGACAAGCATGCTGATCATATTTTTGACCGGCCTGAGGATGGGGAAGTTATTGAACTGGTGGAATTGGGTACGCATGCCCGCGGAGCACTATTTTATGATGGCAAGCGCTATAAGACGGAAGAACTCCGCAGCAAAATGGATGAGATTGCCGATTCATTTGAGGGTTTCATGTTTGGGCGATTTGATATCAAAACAGCTGATGTGGATTCTTTTATGAAAGGGGAAGAGTTCAAAGTACTGGAGCTGAATGGGGTCACATCTGAGGCCACACACATCTATAATCCAGGTTATTCACTAAAAAACGCCTGGAAAGTATTATTCAGACAGTGGGAGCTTGCTTTTGAAATTGGGAAAAGAAACATGGACAAAGGAGTTCGCCCATCTACCTTTCCGCATCTTATGAATCGGGTTTTTTCCTGATTTCAGCGCTTCTTTCGAAAGAATTCTCTGAGGAGGTGTTCGCAATCATGCTCCAGGATTCCCTGGATCACCTCAAATTCATGATTTAAAGCATCATTGTTGTTCAGGTTGAACAATGTACCACATGCTCCGGCTTTGGGGTCTGATGCGCCAAATACCACGCGATCTATTTTAGACCAGACCAATGCTCCTGCACACATGGGGCATGGTTCAAGGGTTACATACAATGTGCAATCCCTGAGATATTTTTCATTAAGAAAACTGCAGGCAGATGTAATAGCGAGTATTTCAGCGTGAGCTGTGGGGTCATTGAGCATCTCAACCTGATTGTAGGCTTTTGCAATCACCCTGTTCTGGTAGGTGATCACCGCTCCAACAGGGACTTCACCTTGTCTGGAAGCCTCCTCAGCCAGCAGTAATGCCTGAGCCATGAACTTCTGGTGTAATTGTATAATCGGAAGAGAAAAATCGTCCAAGAGGATCTAAAATAATTATTTAATTTCGGGCTAAAATGCATGATTGAAATCTATGGAACAAGTTGAAAAAAGTATCAGGCAATTTATAGGGGAAACCATCCGCAGTATTCAGGATTTTCCTAAAGAAGGTATTCTTTTTAAGGATATAACAACCCTTTTGGCTGACAAAGATGCGCTGGAACTCACCTCATATATGCTTCATAAACCATTTATGGATATCGAGGTGGATTATGTTATAGGTTTGGAATCCAGGGGGTTTCTCTTTGGAACCAATTTAGCCCAGGATCTGAATGCGGGTTTTATTCCTGTGCGTAAACCCGGGAAATTACCTTCTGACACCATTTCAGCAACTTATGCACTGGAATACGGTAAAGACAGCATAGAAATGCATTCGGATGCTTTTCAAAAAGGTAGCAGGATCATTATTCATGACGACCTCATTGCAACAGGGGGCACCGCTGCCGCTGCCGCTGAACTTGTTGAACAGCTTGGAGGGCTGGTTATAGGCTATTCGTTCATAATTGAACTGACCGACCTAAACGGAATAACCAAGCTTCCAATGCATGAAGAAACGATTTATGATGCCCTGATCTCGGTTTAGCCGGAACCTTTTTCTGCTTTGGCTCTATATCTGATTAAGCAATCAGAAAAAAACAAAGCTATGAAAAGGTTAATTATTATCTCACTTTTAGGCATCCTTCTGATGCCGGCCTGCCGTAAAGAACTGGTTATACAAGATGTGGACTATTCCCAGCCTGTAGAATCCGTATTACAAGCAGATGTGCAAGGGAATATTCATGATATCAGAATGGGCATTTCATTCAACGTCAGTGCATTACATGCCCTTGAAAAGCCTGAAGAATCCATCTCGGACACTGAATTCAGACTCATCAGAGATAAAGCCGGTTATTACTATCTGACATCCGCCGGTTACAGCCACGTATATATTTTTAAAAGTGGTAGTGAAAAACTCATTATGGTAAACAAAGTCGAGATCCCGGAATCCAGGCTGACTGAACCTGCGTTTAATGCCCGGTTTCCTCTGATTCAGCTTGTTGACCTGACTTCTGAAAAAGTATATCACATTAACCATAAGGGCCTCGCGGAAGGAGAGACATCATGAAATACAGAAATACCATCTTCACACTTTTTATCATGATACTGGGAACCGGCATTTTGAATGCACAACAATCGGATCATGAAATACTGCAGAGCTATAAGCAGGACTTTGATAAAATAAAGTTTGAAATCCGTAATGCATTGACTGTCAGTAAATTGGATAGTCTGAATAAAAAAGCTGCGAAGCTTGAATTGGACTACACTGAGTATGCCAACATCATCGAATTTTACCGATATCCTGGCAGCCTGCAATCAGATTTAGATGAACTAAATACACTTATGATGTCAGCTGAACACCGGTTGCTGCTGATTGAAAACCAGACGGAGCAAATCAACAGTTTGAGTAATCAGCTGATCGCATATGCAGATGAATTACGCATACTCAGAGCCCGCAGTGCGGAATTGAGTGAAGCACTCACAGCTTCTGAAGCAAGTGAAATTAAGTTATCTGAACGGGTTCAGAACTATCGCAGACAGATTGAATTGAGGGATCGTATCCTGTTTTCAATAGTGGATACCCTGATGAGAGAATATGAAGAGGTGCTGAATTATGGCATGCTGGACTCGGATGAAAGCGCATCCGGAAAACTCATTCATCAGAATAATGTACTTGTTGCCATCAGCAACATAATGGCTCATAGGGCTACAGAAGAATGGCCGGAATATAGTTTAACCGCATCCGACTATTTCAGAATGTATTTATTAGCGGATGAAGTGGATCAATTTATGCATCAGCATGGCAAAAATATTGCTGCTTTGTATAACGATGGAAGTACTGAATACCTGGATAAAACGCGGGAGAATACTCAACAGTGGAAAAAGCGCATTGAAGCTAACTTATGGGAATCAGTTGCTTCATTCATGAAGGCTAAAGAGATATCTGTTTCTGATTTCAGTGATAAGACCAGTTTCATACAAGCTTTTACTCAATATTTTGAACATAAACGTGGTCAGATGTCTACCAATCCTTTTTCGACTGAAGGATATGATGAGTACCAGATGGTAGATAAATTCTGGTCATCCTATGTGATGAATGAGTGGGGTGGTGACGCCATCGAGGCCGGTTTGCTGACTTTTGCAGATTACAGTGAAGTCAATGAATCAATGGAAATCTGGGAGCAGGAAAGCAGGCCCTGGTCCATGAACCTGTTTCTGATTCTGGGTTTTGGGGCTACGCTTATTCTGGCTCTGGCCTTCACCGTTTATAAACTTTATTAGTGGTCAGGGTAATGAATAGAATTTACGCGTCAGCCACTCTGCAGCCAGTAGAGCTATAACAAAGATAAACCAGAGGGGATGCTGCACCCAAAAAGCATATACTTCCCTCTGGCTTTGCTCAGTTCGGAAAAGACCGGCCTCATTCATATCCCTGAGTACATTGGCAGCTTCATCGAAGGAGTAAAATTTACCACCAGTTAGATTGGCTGTTTGCCTGAGCAGACTTTCATTCTGAATGGTATTTATCAATTCTGTATTGGAAGGCGAAATCAGAAATTCACCATCACGGCTCTCAATCACACGGTTACCCTTGCGTGCCGTTGCGGTAAAGGCATACAAACCTTCTTCACCGGAAGGAATCTCAAGGCTATAAACTCCGTTTCCTTCGTTTTCCATACTGTATGAGCGACGCCTACCATTGGAACCTTCAATTTCAACATCAATGCGTCCTTCATTCTCCACCTCACCACTTTCATTGTTCAGGAAGGCTTTGATCTCAACACTTTGACCTGCATTAAATGATAAATTCTGAGTTTCAATTTTCAGCCTTCGGTTATCCGGTTTGTCTGAGGTCCAGCTCACCATGTTATTAACCAGTGACTTAAACCATGCTCTTTCAGCGTTTCTGCTACTCTGAGCCATTCTGAACCAACCGAAGGAATTAACATGCACCTGACGCAATCCAGTGCTTTCGCGAATTGTAATCGCCGGCTGACCGGTATCCAGGTTTTGATAACGAAGGTTAAAAAGAGTTTTTGTGCCCGGTACTGTTTCCAGGCCACGATATTGACTCAAAACCGGAGTTAGTTCATCGTAATCTACATTTGGAAGCTCCATAATTGGGTGTTCATCTGACTCCACAGCAGGATAAAGTCCAACCTCCGAAGATCCGCCAAATCCCTGAATTAAGGTGAAATTTCTGTATACCTGGCTTCCCTGAAGCTCATTACTCAAGGGTTTCTGAAAGAGGATGAAGGGTAAAGCGGATATATACTCTTCCATAATTCTGCGGTTAACTGGATCTTCCGGGAGACCATGAATTATGATCAATTCCAGCGAATCGGGTGAGGGCAGCTGATTGTCTTCCACATAGCGATTGCCGGAAATCCAGGTCCGGGTATGCAGATTAATATTCTGATCAGATCTGAGCAGGTTTCGAATGGCACCCACATCGGGATGAACTTCATAAGCCAGGTCTAGAATTCTAAGTTTGTTGTTCTGTACATCCACATTAACCAGTTTCCGGTTGTTCTCGCCGGTCCACTCTCCATCCAGTTCCCGCAAGCGGAGTTCAAGCGTATTCAGGCCTTCTTTTTCCGGTGTGATTTCGAAAAGTATATTCCGTACTGCCTCAGATTGAGCGAATTCAATGTTTCTTTCTTGGATCAAGGTATTTCCAAGGTATAATCCCAGTGTTGTTTGCTCACCAATGAAGCCATTATTCCGGATGCTCACTTCAACCGGCTGTCGGGTGTCCAGAAAACCAACTGCGGGTGTTTCAAGGGAGGTGATAATCAAATCGCTGACCCGACTGCTGTCACCGGCTGCAATCGTGTAAACAGGTATGCGGATATCAGAAACGGTGAAAAGGGGATCTCTTCCAATGGTATAAATGCCATCGGATATTAAAATAGCAGAGGTTGCGTCGAATTCTGAATCCTGAATCAGCTGAAAGGCGTCATAGAGGTTTGTTTCCGATTCCGTGTAACTCAGCGAATCCAGGTTGCCTTTTATTACATCAAGACCAATCAGGTAGGTTTCGAACTGAGCCTGCTCTGAGGCTTTGATGTTAATCTGATCCAGTATTTCAATTACGCTCTCTGCTCCCCGGTAGTCACCTTTTCGGATATCCATACTGTTGCTGTTATCGATCAGTAAAAGAACGCGTGATTTTTCCCTTATTTGTTCAAAACCTCTGAAATAGGGATTCAGAAGCATAAAAATAAGGATCAGGAAAGCCAGACTGCGTAAGGCGATGAGGCCGGTTTTGACGGTCGTTGAAAGGTTCTCTTTCTTCCTGTAGCTCAGGATGGTCAGTGAAATGAGAAGAGCGGCAAGAATAACCGCCATCCAGGCAGGAAGTACGCTTTGGAAGCCCTGAAATTCCAACTTAAATCTGCTTTATAAGCTCTTCGATAAGCCGAACCGAAGTATAACCATCCGCTTCAGCGGCATAGTTATTAACAATGCGATGCCTGAGAACCGGTATAGCCAGGGCTTTTATGTCATCCTCGGTAACGTTGTAACGTCCAAGTGATAAAGCCCGCGCTTTCCCACCCAGGATCAGATACTGAGACGCCCTCGGTCCAGCACCCCAGCTCATATACTTTTTTATCAGTTCAGGAGCCATATCGGAATCTGGCCGAGTCATATGAACGAGTTTGACGGCCGTTTCCAGCACACTATCCGGAACCGGGACTTCACGAACCAGTTTTTGAAGCTGCTGCAGTTTGTCTGCATCAATCACCGGTTCTGCATGTTGCTCAAGAGTAGAAGTGGTTGCGCTTACGATGCTGATTTCATCCTCAAAAGAGGGGTAATCCACCCACAGATTAAACATAAAGCGATCCAGCTGAGCTTCCGGAAGAGGGTAGGTGCCTTCCTGCTCAATGGGATTCTGGGTTGCGAGCACAAAAAACGGGCGATCAAGCTGATAGGTTTTACCGGCAGCCGTTACATGGTATTCCTGCATACCTTCAAGCAGGGCAGCTTGTGTTTTTGGTGGAGTACGGTTGATTTCATCTGCTAGAATGATATTGGCAAAGATAGGGCCTTTTACAAATACGAAGGCTTTTTTTCCTGATTCCTTATCCTCTTCGATGATTTCAGTACCGGTAATGTCGCCAGGCATCAGGTCTGGCGTAAACTGAATTCGATTATAGGTTAAATTAAGTGAGTCAGCTAATGTTTTGATCAGCAATGTTTTAGCAAGACCTGGAACACCGACCAGTACACAGTGGCCCTGAGAGAAAAGGCTGATCAGCAACTGGTCAACAATTTCCTCCTGTCCAATAACCACCCGGCTGATCTGATCTTTGATCTTACCGTAAGCGTTTTCAAATTCTTTTGCTAAATCCAGAGTAGGGGTTTCTTGGCTCATACTATAATTTCATGTATTCCGGTACGGGAATAGTGTATTCGATGTAGATATCGTTTCGGAGGTCTTTAAGCCATTGCTCAAAAATGCGCATTTGTTTCTGCTGCAGGGCAAAACTTTCGATGCGTTCATAATCCTGTTCCAGATTTGCGGTGTGCTCCTCAATACGATTGTCCAGGCGAACGATACGATAGGCTTTTCCTGAGTTTGCACCACCTGGATTGAAGGAACGAGGTTCAGATATCTGCCCAACCTCATCCATCAGCAAAACAACACGGTAGAGGGCAGGGTCGAGGGATTGTAAAGGAATAAGTCTTTCTCCGGTTCGTGGATTAACTACTTTTCCGCCGGATGAAGCGGTAAGTGGGTCCTCAGAGTGTCTGCGTGCCATATCATCGAAACGGAGGCTGTCAATAGTCAGCAGACTATCCCGGATGGTGTTTAATTTATCGATGGAGACTTGTTCATCCAGTTCATCTTCGTCGATAGTGATTAAAAGATTATTGGTTTCTATCTGATCCCCGACTCGTCGGTTCAGGCGGATCAGGTGTAATCCAAACTGAGTTTCCACAACTTCTGATATTTCACCGGGCTGCAGTGCAGCGGCTGCGGCTGAGTATTCAGAAACCAGTTGATTCAGGTCCATTAGAGGTAACAAACCACCTCTTGGTGCAGAGGGGCCGTCACTGTGGCGACGCGCTAATTCCTCAAAAGGCACGCCCTGACTAACCAGGGAATCCCTGAGCAGGTTTGCAAATTCGTATGCAGCTGCTTTGGCATCGGCTTTAGGTGGCGGTAATGAAACAATCTGCGAAATTGCAATTTGTTCCGGTATGATGGGCAGTGAATCAACCGGAATATCATTAAAGAAAGCCTGCACCTCAGGCCTTGTCACAGATACAGACTGCATTTTATTACGCCGTACCTCTTCAACCTTGATATCTTCCCTGAATTGCTCCCGATAGTCAGCCCGAAGCTGTATCAGGCTCTTGCCGAAAGCCTGTTCCAGTGCCCGCTCACTGCCGGCCTGCTGAATCAGCTGCTCTATGCGGGCATTCATACGTCGGTTTACCTGATCGTCTTCAACGATGATGGAATCTATTTCAGCTTTCTCCAGCATCACTTTATTGTCGATGGTTGCCTGCAATACGTTATACCACAGATCTTCCGTGAACTCAACATTATCGTTATTGTAGCGGGCCTGCTGAATGTACTGTATGACCTGTGCGTCTATCTCTGACTTGAGTATAGGCTTACCACTCACAAGCGCCACAATCCGATCAGCAACCTGGGGTTTTTGCTGCGCAGATACGGATACACTAACTAAGAGGGCAAGGATGAAAAGGGGGGTAAAGCGTTTGATCATGGTTGAACTTCCGATACTTATTGCTCCAGAACGTCTGTAATTTCAATTTCATTGTTTGCAGTGGCCTGAAGATAGAGATTCTGCACGTAGGAATTGTAATAACGACGGCTTTTTTCAACGATTAACCAGTCTCTGATTTGTTCCATAAGCCATTCCAGATCAGGATGCTCACCCGCTGCACGATCCTCTGTCAGCTGTACAAAGTGATATTGATTGCCATATCTGGTAATAGGGGAAATTTCCAGATTTCCGATAAGGCCCAGGTACACATTCAGTTGCCGAACTCCGCCACCTGCTTCTGACAAAGCCCAGAACCGACGGGATTCGTCCAGATTACTCTCCGGCTGTGTACTGTATTTTTCGACCACTTCCTCCCAAGGTATTCCCCTCAACAGATCATTTTTAGCATTCTCCGCATTCTGCTCAGAAGAAGTAGTCAGATGCCGGTACCTTACATGGCGTTCTCTTAACAGAAACTGATTTTTATTAGCCAGATAATAACGCTGTACCTCTTCATCACTCACCATCAGGTCATCCTGCTCTTCACTGATGATAAAATCACGCAGTGATTGAATCAGGATATCGTTCCGGCTTTCATCCAACCTTCGGCGCACTGCTTCTTTCTGTGCGATACGCATCCGGATGGCTTCCTGAATAAGCAGCTGTTCCCTGATCCACTGGTCTCTGAATTCTTTGATCACTAACACACTGTCTCTACTGAAGGCAGCGGTAGGTATGCGCTCCACTGCCTCAGATCGGGTAAGCACTTTACCATTCACTTCGGCAAGAATAACCGGTTCTGAACGGGGTGAGTCAACGCAGGAGAATCCAACCAGAGCCAGTGTAGTGATAAGAAGCGTAAATATTCTCAAATCAGAGGCTTTGTT
>CAYPTY010000031.1:0-17230 GCA_964413935.1 uncultured Balneolaceae bacterium
GAAAAGCGTGAACAGAGCCACGCTTGATTTTCTATTCAATTTCATAAAACGTACCACCGAAAAAAGCTTCGCTTTTAAAAGTTAACTCTGAAATTAGCCAGTTCAATTAATGCACTGTCATCCCACTCCTGGGGTTGCCAGGCTCTCACATAAATTTTGGGTTCTTTACCGTTGAAATCGATCAGCAGGAAGAGGTAACCCTCATCTGCATAGCCGGTTGAGGTATAACTCTGCCGCATGGATACCCCATACACCCCGTCCTGATTATTCTTTTTCTTGATCTCAAAGGTTGTAAAACCAAGATGGATATCAGGCTGTACATCAAATATCCTAGACTGACGGTTCAGAAACTCCTGTTTTGTGAATCTAAGGTATTCAACCTTCTGTTCGTCTTTTGTGTCGAGTTCATATTTATTGGTGTCTTCATAGTCCGGTTTGAGAACCCGGCCAACTATGATCACCGCTTCATCCGCAAACATAACCTCCAGTTGCTCCATATCACGGGTCAGATAGGCCGTTCGGTACTTCTCCACAAATTTGATGATCACCTGACGCTTATCCCAGTCGTCTCCGAAAGTAGAAGCTCTTCTGAAGCTATCATACAGTCCGTCCAGTATTCCAAAATTGACATCCATCATCTGTCCGGTGGTGTCAAAATCCGGAACCACATACTCCTTACTCTGCATGTTCATGCTCTGGTAAGTAGCATTGGCCGACATCTGCCTGAATTCCCAGCCTTCATAGGTGTTGTTAATATTCTGCCGGCTTGAGATCTTGGATATATCCAGTTTATTGAACTTCTTCATTTTCTGCAGCTTATTGGCCAGAAATTCATCCTGCTCCCACTCCGCATTGGCTACATCCTTATTGAAGTAATCTTCCAGCGATACCAGATGCTCCGGAATCACTTCTTTCAGTTCTTCGGCATTCAATGCCTTTTCTACTGTATTCAGATCCTCAACTTCTTCTCCGTCATCGGCCGTAAAATGCAATTCAATGTTGTCGGTTACCGAAGCCAGGCCAAATTCTTCCAGCGCTTCAGGTTTGGGCTTGGGCTGAACTTCGAGCTTCAGTTTTTGCCGATTCGAGATATTAATGGCATTAACCAGAGCCCATAATTCGCCCACCTCTTTAATCTCATCTTTGTTTTCGAAGTATTTATACTTCACCCGAAGCTGCAACTCGTTGAACTTGGTACTGGAACCGAATAGGGTAATCAATGCAGTACCATCGATGGATTTGGCAAAAATCTGGTTGCTGCCATCCCAGAAATTAAAGTCGAGCGATTTAGCCGGCTTACCATTTACGGTAATGCTGACGGTTATTTCCCGGCGTTTATCCGAAACCATCTCATCATTAATAACCTCGAAACGGGTGTTTGAAATGATGTCCGAAATCCTGGATCCTATCTCAATCTCCAAAGCCATTCCTTTATGTTCCACCCGGGATACCGGAATGGAATTCAGCAGAATACTGGAGAAGTAGTAGTATTTTAGCGCTGCCGCATAGTTCTGGTCATCCGCATAGCGTTCAGCTTTATCAAAAATGTCTTTTACAAGCTGTTTGCGATAATCAAAAATCTTATCGATTTCATCCCGCTTCACGTAATAAAAGGCGTAAATCCCACAGTCGCGGGGCTCTTTGTAGTTCTGAAGGTTATTCAAAGCTCCGCTGGCGTAGGTTTTGACCACACCCTCAACCTTTGACTCGTAATTTTGAGTTTCATTTTCCGTATCGATTTTACTGAATGATCGGAAATCACTGGAAACCTTTACGGAGATCTGAGTCAGAATCTGGCTGATGGCCTGATCAGAGGCTTCTTTCTGGTTTTCAGAGCAGGATTCTCCCCAGAAAAAATCTCTGTCCGCTTTGATCATTTCTACGTCCTGAGCATTTGCACTGAATGAACAGGCCAGTAGGATGATGAATAAGAAGGTAAATCTGAAGGTGTACATCTCTTTTTTATCGCTTTTTGTATTTCGCTTCTAAAATCGAACGATTTTCGGGGTTTCGTTTCGGTAATTGGTCATGGTTAAACCAACGGGCGCATTGATATACGTGGGATCAGCAACCGTAAATCTCTGGTTGCCCACCATGTGATAATCACCATCCACCGCACTGCTGAATCGTACTGCGGTTGCCAGATGGCGGGAATAGCGAAGGCCAACCACATCCATCCCCAGTACCTCTCTCACCAGGGTTGCAAAAAGGATGGAGCGGTCATCACAATCGGAATAGGTATAAAAAAGCGTCTCTTCCGGAAGCATATATTTTTCCCGGTCAAAATTATCCTGATCCGTTTTATACTGGAAGGACTTCTGAACCATTCTGAGCAGAAAGTTAACTGCGGTCAGCTCGTCCATGTTATTTGTAGTTTTTTTCAGGCCCTGAATCAAAGCTGATCCTGTTGCAGGTGAAAATGATGCCGAAAAGAAAACCGGAAGATCGGTGAGCGGATAGTATTCAAAATAACTGACCAGCTGCCGGTTAATGGTAACCGGAATTTTGTAGTTGGTTCCATTGAAATCGAATGACAGGGTTTTATTCACATTGCTGTCGGGGTCAATGAACTCGGGAAAGGTATCTATGCTTAAATCCAGTTTTCGAACTTGAGCGCCGTGTTTGCCGGAATAGGTAAAAATAGAACTTGGGGTTTGCTGTTCGGAACCAAAGTTTATGGGGAAATACTTGTCACCATCTAAGGTATAATACTTTGCATTGAAGATGTTATTCCGGACCGTAAACAAATTGTAAACTCCATTCTGGTCGTATCCAACTTTTACCTCATAGCCTGCTTTGGTTAGCAGAAACCAGTTCATCAGCCGAACCATATTGGTTCCCTTTGAACCGTAAATAGCTTTGGACATATCATTGATCAGCAGAACATAACCCCAGTCGTTCAGGCCAAGCTCATCTTTTACCTTTAGTGTATAGGCCACCAGTTCTCTGTGATCATAATTACTGACCTCATCCCAGAACTTTGCGATGCGCTTATTGTCAATCTTGCCATTTCGGTAATCAGCGGGATTCAGATCATCTCTCAGCTTCTTTGGAAAGCTAATGGCAATATCGGAAGCGAAATATTTTACATTCAGCTGGTTAACCGGAATTTCTTTATACAGCGCATCTTCCTGAATCTTTTGTACTTTTTTGGGAGGAGGCAGCTGTATGGGCGGGATGTCGATGATCACATCGTCTTCTACCTTGATATTCTCTTCTATGGTTTTGTCGCCCGGACGCTCATTATCCACCTTGGGTTTAGGAGGAGCAGGCGGAGGCGGGGCAACCGGCAATTCAACGGGTTTTGGGGTTTCATACAGCTTGGAGCCCAGGTTTACCCCCACTTCTTCCCAGGTTTTATTCAGCATATCGATGAATTCTTTATCAAACTTATCTTTGTAAGCTTGATACTCCTCCATCTGCTGTTTTTTGAATTTTTCAAAATCCTCAACCTGGGCGTAAACAGTTGTGCTAATAAGCACACTGATCCCTATACATAGTAACAGAACAGTTGAATTTACCTTCAAAACCAGACAGCGTGTTAGTTGAGCTTTTAGTACCCTTTAGTGCTGGCTAAGATAGGTTTTTTTTTCGAAAATGAAATTTTGTAAAAAGTTATTTGATAAGAATTCAGCTTTGAAATATTATAGCGGCACCTAAAAACTTTCACACATTGATAGATATAATGAAGAAGTCAATTCTATTTGTACTACTAACTACTGTGGCTTTCGGTGCAATCTCCTGTTCAGGAAGCAAAGGAACTGTTGCAGATGAGGACGATATCGTCATCATGAAAAACTACAGCAACGAGGAAAAAATTAATGGGTTGAATCGCTCAACCGGCGTACCACTCTGGGTTACCAACTTCCCAGTTGATGATGAGAACTACCTGTATGAAGTTTCTGAGTGGAGAGGCATGAACACCACTATTGGTAAGCAGGAAGCACGTCGTCAGGCACGTCTGCAGATGTCACTGAAGCTGGAAACCAAAGTTCAGGCCATTCAGAAAGCTTGGAACGAGACCGTAACCAGTGCCGATCGTCAGAACTTTGATGCGACTTTCTCCAGCGTGTCCAAGGAAGTGACCGACAATACACTGAACCTGACTCAGATTCGTGCAACTCACTGCAATGACATCCCACTGGAAGAGCGCAGTGAGTCCGGTAATGTAAGCCAGATTTGCTTTGCTGTTGCTCAGCTGCCAATCGGCGATGCCCGTTCTGCCTTTGACAATGCACTATCCCGCGATGAAGAGCTTTATGTGAAGTTCAAAGCTTCCAAAGCCTTCGAAGAGTTTGAGAAACAGTTTCCTACTAAAGAAAACTAATTCGTGATCAGGTTATTTTTTCTGATAACCCTATTTATTACAGCGCTTTGTGAGACTTCGTTTTCACAAAGCGCTTTTTCTTTAGATGACCTTGAAACGGCCCGCCTGTTTACATCCAGAGATTATGTGCACGGCATTGGCGCTGTAAAGGCCTATGCTGATGAGAAAAACGAACGATGTCTGGAAACTTCCATTCAGAGTCTGGATTCCAATCAATTCATTTCCGTCTTTGTGGAAATATTCAATGAAGGAGGACGCAAGTTCTTTGAGTTTCCTGAGTTTGCCATCCGCCAGGATTCCAGTGTATTTCAGGATTCCCTCATCATCCGGGATTCCCTGCAGATCGATCAGGACTTCTATTGTTTTACAACGGCTTTGAACGAGCAAAATCAGTCATTAACGCCGCCTGCACTTCCCGACCTTGCCGAACGGCCGATTAAAGTGGGTGAATACTGGTTTAGCGCCGGCGCACAGAAAAACCGCTTATCCGTTCCGGTCAGGAACTTTATGAAATCCAAGAATGAAGCATTAAAGAAACTGGCACAAACCTACAGTACTTCTGTCCGACAGGAATTACTGGATCTGAATGGCCAAACCGCTTCCTTTGCCTACATGAAAACAGCCATTATTTTTCAGGATGTAATTGTTGTTCAGCGCTATGTTTCTCAGGATTTCGTTTACAGCATCATTGCTGTTCGGGAAAGTGACATGAGTAATTTTACACAGTGAAACTTCCGGAGCTTTAGTTTATCTCCAGGTCACGCTTAAAATTATCGAATTCCTGCGGAGTTGAAATGGTGCCGCCCTTAAGGCCAAGCTTTTTAAGCTGATCCCTGAGCCTTTTTTTGCGTTCTTCCAGTTTCAAACCATCCCATTCTCCTTTCTTTTCGATGAGATTGGAGTCAATTCGATCCAGAAAGTTGATACTCTCGGTAGGGTCGAAACCGGCCAGGTAGGTATAAACCAGTCCCCAGCGATCGGCCTCATATTCATATTCTTCCAGGCGACCCTTATTTACATAGTCGTAGATTTCATCAGCCATGGCAGTAAGCTCATCATCGATCGCGGCCAGTTCTTTCTCCCGATCAGTCTGAGGCTCACCCATCTCAGCATCCAGTTCAGCGAAAGCGTCTGCCGTACGAATCTTCGGTTCACGTACCGCATACTCTTCAGTGCCATGCTTGAATACCAGATGCGCCAATTCATGGGCCAGGAAATGGACCAGCTCAGCCTCGGTCTGCATCTGCATCAGGGCACCTCTGGAGACAAAAATATAATTTCCCGGAATGGTATATCCCTGAATTTCATCCGTATCCAGAATCAGCACTTTTACAAAAAGGTCTTCCCGGTGCGTTTCCTCGATGATATGAGCCGTTAGCAATTCCAGGTAAAGCTGAACCTGATAATTTGAAAACAACCCATTCTGGGCGATGCGAGAAGCGATAGCATAGCCCATCTGATCCAGTTCCGGATTGGAAGACGGTATGGATACCCCCTCTCCCGATGGATAGAGCAATCCTCTTTTGGTACGACGGCGCACGCGGCGATCCCGTTTATCCGAAAAAGCCTCATAAATCCAGCTTGGTGCGGTATCTATCAGGAATTCATCGATCTCAACCGTATATCCGTTCTTGAAACGCTCACGATACTTTTTAGAAAACCCTTTGATTGCCGCGGTCACCTGTGTAGCCGATACGGCAAGATCATCCTTAACATCGGATTTATTATCCAGTTCTTTATAGAGTAATTGCATTCTCTGATTCAGCAGGCTTTTTGCGCGAGAATTTTCTGATGCAGCATTCAGGCTGAGCACATAGGAAGGAACCCATCCCGTTGTATCCTCATAAATGATTTTCTCCCAGTAACCTGACATGGAATCCACTTCAACCTGCGAGTTCTTGAGCAGACGCATTATCAGCTCATGATAAGCGGCAGGCCCCTTTTTCACATCTGTGGTCTGATTCGTGTATTTGACCTGAGCAGTCAGATCAGCCGAAAGGAACAGAAAAATTGCCGTGAACAGAATGTGTTTGCCTTTCATAATGCCCGCAGTTAGTTACTTTGTTTTTTGCTCGAGAACGCCGGACCAGTCGGCCGGTGGTGGTTGAATCCTGAATTTTTCAACCTGATCAAGATATAAATTACATACCGAATCGCCATTAAGAATCTGTTTTGCTTTTATGAAGCCCTCTGAAGCCTCATCCCATTGCCTTTCATAAAAATTCTGCAAGGCTTCATGGTAAAGATTATTAAACTGAATCAGATTGGCATCCCCATCCTCAGAGAAATCCTGAAGTTCATAAATTCTCATTGGCTTCTGCTTTCCTTTTACCTGAAGCAGGGCCACCTCCCGGGTCAGAAACTCGCTTTCCACTTTCTCTTTGGTTGTCTCTGAAATGAGGATTTTGGTTTCGAATATTTTATTTGCGGGTTCGAGCCGGGCTGCCAAGTTTACATTGTCACCCATCACCGTATAGCTGAATCTTTTTGCAGAACCCATATTCCCAACCACCATGGGCCCGGTATTGAGGCCGTATCGCACTACCGGGTAAGGCATTCCATCCAGACTCAGCTCATCCGACATGGCTTTCAGTTTCTGTTCCATTTGAAGCACACTTTTGCAGCAAAGGTAGGCATGTTCATCTATATCGATGGGAGCGCCCCAGAAGGCCATAATAGCATCACCGATGTATTTGTCGAGGGTGCCTTTATTGGATAAGATGATTTCGGTCATCTCACTGAGGTATACATTCAGGAAGGAGACCAGTTCTTCGGGTTCCAGTTTTTCTGAGAGGCTGGTGAAACCGGCCAGATCGCTGAACATCACCGTCAGTTCTTTTCTTTGCCCGCCCAGTTTCAGCATTTCCGGTTTTTCCAGCACCTCATCCACCAGTTCCTTTTGCACATACAAATCAAAAGCACCTCTAATTTTCCGTCGCTGATACGATTCATTCACATACTTGGTGGAATAGGTAGCGAAGGCCGTAAGAAATCCACTGAAGACCAGTTCAAAAGTTGGAATCCAGAAACGGTGGGCTGCGAAAAGATAGAAACCCGCACCTGCTGTACAGGCCAGCAATAGGAAGGTAACCGGAATATTAATCCGTGACTGAAAATTCAGGATGATGAACACCAGACTCAGAACGATGAGCACAATCAACGCCTCTTTGGCAAGAAAAGGCAGCTGTCTTATGTAATCACGCTCCAGCAGATTGTTCAGTACCGTAGCATGAATCTCCACACCCGGCATTGCTTTGGCTGCGCTCATGGGTGTGGACTTTATATCAGAAAGACCGGCTGCATTGGATCCCACAAAAACAACCTTATTCTGAAAATCCAGTAAGGTATCGGCCCTTGCAGATCCCAGTTGAGAGTACTCAAGCGCAGCTTTGAATAAGCCATAGAAAGAAGCGTTTTCAAACGAGGTATCGGCAGGCTGTATGGTTTCATACCAATTAATCAGATAACCGAAATTTTCCTGAACCGGTATGGTATTATCCCTCAGCTTCACAACGGGTTCACCCTCCGGGAAAAATTCAATCTCTGAGTTGTCAATCTGATTCAGCACCATATAAGCCGAAACCCCCAGGCCGGGCAGCAATCCTTCATTTCCAATATTGAAGAAAAGCGGGATTTCCCGAATGGTGGATTCACCGCTTGAGGGCACTGCTACAGATCCTACCCCTGCTGAAGCGTTCAGAAGCTTCGGAGTAGGCAGGTTGGCAATGGAATACCGGTAAGTACTGTCTATGTTGATGTCGGCCGGGATAAGAATATCTTTTCTGTAGGTTCTGAGGGTGGAACCTTCCGTGGTCTGGGTCGACATGATTCCATTTCCAAAGGTGGATAGCACCAGAGCAAAAATACTGTCACTGTCGGCTCCCAGTATTTGACCCTGATCAAATCCCGGCTGATCGAAAAGAATATCATAAACCACCATTTTTGCTCCCTTGGCCATCACATAGTTGTGCACTATGCTGTACACATCCCGCGGCCAGGGCCAGAGTATGCCATGATTTTCCTGAAAACTATTCAGGCTGTTCTCATCGATATAGGCGATGGAAACCTTATCGAGGGGGACTTCTCTTTCGAATTCCACAAATTTGAGATCCAGAACCGATTCTTCGAACTGAGTCAGGATATTCGCACTCTGCAGCAGGAAGACAAAAAGCAGGATACCGCTGCTCAGCAGAAAGGCCATTTTGTTCTTATTCATAGCTCAGAAATCGCTTACTCCGGGTTCCCCTTTCACCGGGCCCACTATTTCATCGGTGATCCAGCCCCCGTAAAATCCGCCCGGTTGTGGTCGGGCTTTTTCCCCATCCACATAGCAACCCACTTTAGCCGGATAAAAAGAAATGTAGTTTTTAATGGCCGAAAAATCTTCAAATGGATCCGGATAAGACCAGCCTGCTGCCTGAATCAATGTTTCACTAATGTGTACAGACCAGTAAGTGCTTTCCCCCTTCCACTCACAAAATGAAGAGCCGTCATAAGGAACCAGTAAATCGGTGTTTATGTCTTCTGGCGGGATATAAAAAGTGGGGGCGCTGGCTGTTTCCAGGATACGAATACTGTTTGTAGTGTCTGCAATTGTGATATCCCCGTGCCGGATAACGACATGGCGTGTATCAGGCAGGATTGCAGGAGGGCGGGGATAATCCCAGACCGATTCCTGCCCCTCAGCAGGTTCAATTGCGAAATCTGGGCGGGAATCACCACGGTTTTTCCACCCATCCCGATGTTTTTTTGCCCAATCCGGAATTTTTGCCATAAGTTTTCGTCAATAAGGATTATCCAGCCATTCCAGTGCTTTTTCCTCTTCCAAAAACATTCTGATGTTAATACCGCTGTTTAACGACACGGTTTCGGAAAACGAAGCGGTGTTAAAGTCCATACTTCTTTCTGAAAATACAATAGCATGCCAGGAATCACGTGGAAATACTTGTGGAACCCGCGTATTAATTTCCATGATTTGCGATAAGGTGAAGTTAACCTCCGCCTCTCTTATATCGATTAGCAGCTTTTTCAGATTGTGTTTTTTTTTGATAAGCAGCGGCCACATCCTGGGTTTTATTTGCCGTTTCTGGATTCCAGTCAACCTCAACAGTTATGCGAAGGAGTTCATCCTCCAGTTTATGACTCACTTTGAAATTATGACGGTCGATTAAAAGCATTTACTCTCTCAAATTTATTAAAAACAATTGACTAACTATTATAACAAACCCTCTTCGGAATTAAAAAAGTGAATAGAAATCAGCCCAAGTACAGGCCCGGGAAGCATCAGCAGAAAGAGGTAAGGATTTTGCATCTGCGCCCAAAAATAGTTCACCAGCTGAATGCTCACAATGGTTATAGCAAAACCCATACTGTTTACAATGGTCAGCCCCGTTGCTTTAAAAGTGGGATCGCAGGATTTGGCGACGAGGGTAGAGAACTGAGGGGAATCAGGTATCACAAAAAAGCCCCACACAAAGAGTACAGCCAGAATTAACCAGGCAGGACCGGAAAACAGAAAAGGCAAAAGAAGAGCCGCCGAACCTGAAAGCATAAGTGAAAGCTGTGCTACTTTTTTGCTGCCCACTTTCAACGACCATTTTCCCAGTAAAGCACAGCTGATTCCTCCGGTACCGATCACCAGAAATGTGAAAAAAGAAACATTTGGTGAATCCACATCGCTGCCGGGCAAAGCGCCGCTTGCGGACAGCATCACAGGTACAAAAGCCCAGAAGGTGTACAATTCCCACATGTGCCCGAAATAACCCATTGCCGCATAGCGGAAGTTTTTCTTTTGAAAAAGCTTAATCATCATAGATGGACGAAAGGCTTCACTCTTTTGGTGATGAGGGCCATCTATTACCGTAAAGTATAAGAGTAACCCACCGGCAACTGCCAGAACTGAAGTTCCGCTGATCACACTACGCCAAGGTAAATCCCCGCCCAGCCAGCGAAGTAAATGTGGAAATGCCGTTCCCAGCACAAGGGCTCCAACCAGATAACCCAATGCTTTCCCCAGTCCTTTCTGATACCAGTCGGAGGCTATTTTCATCCCTACCGGATATATGCCCGCCAGAAAGAAACCGGTTAGCGTCCTCCCTGCCATCACCAATTGAAAACCATCCGCAAACATAAGCAGCAGGTTTACAGCGGAACCGGCAATTGCACACAGCAGAAATACCTTAACCGGCGAAAAACGATCAGCAAGACTCAGATAAGCAAATAAGAGAGTGCCCAGTATGAAACCCAGCTGAACCGAAATAGTGATATAGCCTACCAGGCTCAGCGACAGATTCAGTTCCCTAATGAGATCACCAACCACCGCGTTGCCTGCAAACCAGAGCGAGGTACCCGCAAATTGGGCCAGTACAATGACCGGCAGAACATGGATGGGCACCTTTTCCTGCATGTTCTCCTATTTAATCAGTACCATCCGGCGGGTGAGCAACGCGCCGGCTGTCTTCAGGGTGTAAATATACACTCCGCTTGCAAAATTACGGGCATTGAAGCGCACGGTGTGCGTACCAGCCGACTGCTGCTCATCTACCAGGGTTGCCACTTTCTGTCCCTGAATGTTGAAGACTGAAAGCTGCACCTCGGTAGCTTCATTCAGCTGATACTCGATGGTGGTGGATGGATTAAAGGGATTCGGGTAATTCTGGGACAGGCTCAGGGTTGCCGGAATTTCAGTATCCTCAGAAGAAACGGTTCCATTTACTGTAAAACGAAGGGGCACTTCGATGGAAGGGTTTTCCGGATCATTGGTACGGATGATCAGATTTCCTGTGTACTCACCGGGTTCCGTATCCATCGATTCAAAATCCAGATTAATGATTTCAGAAGCGGATGCGGGGGTAACGCCGGCCATCTTTGGCATCTTAAGCCAGCTGAATGGTGTACTGCCCTGTGATATCCGGATATTATCCACATCGAAATAGGTAGACTGGAAATTCTGACGGTGCAGTATCCACATCTCATCAGGGGTATAACCGTTTACATAAGGATTGGAAGTAAGCAGTTGTTCATCAAGATAATAGTGAACGGCCTCATCCTGTGGTGCAAATTCTATGCGCAGTTGGTGATATACCTCGGGACTTACCACAGCCGGAGTAGAAAAGAATCCCCCATTTCCTTGCTCATCCTGCGTATAGGCAAAGAGGGTGCGGTTTTCACCGATCACTATACCACCAGAGGTTGTCCCGTTTTTACTGTCGAAGAAATAGATATCAAAGTTTTCATCATCCACATCAGTACCTGAGATCATGAAGTCCAGTTCGATGGTATAATTTCCAAAGGGAAGCCGGCCCAGATAGGGGCTTTGAATGTACTGCCCCTCAATATCCCCGTTACCACCCAGTCTGAGATGATTGCTGCCGTCGGAAGGATTAAACGTATTCAGCGGAACCTCATCGTTTCCGGTTAATCCTCTCCATTCATTCACTGAGGAGAAAAAGGCAAAATTATCGATGGCAGCATTTTCAAAAGAAGTTTCGTAAATGATAGTTGAGCCAGCGGAATTTTTATTTTTGGGGCGTGCTGCTATTCCACGGATGGATTCATATCCGAAATTAAAATCCCGGTTTATGATTTCTGCAACCGGTTCGATGCGGCGGCGCTCTTCATTTTTTTGCTTGCTGATCACCGCATTCACAAAGCGAAAATCTGCCTCCCAATGCAGTTCGGAAAGGCCGCTGTTCTGAATTTCAAGGGGTACGGTTACCGATTCCCCACTATTCAGTTCCACCTCGATGAGATCCGTTTTGCTACCGGCAACCGGCGGATCCACTTTTGTCTGACGGTAACTGGCAACGGTTCTTTTCACCTCCCGGATGGAACGAGCGGTATTTGTAGGAGAAAAGCGGCTTGCTGTTCCGGCCGGTTGACCTTCCCAAATCAGGTCAGGACTGGAAAAAACAGGAGCCTCTTCCAGGCCTGTTTCGGTGTAAGCCATTACGGTCACATACGAAGCCAGACGCTGCTGATAGCCTACCGAATAGGAAAAAACTCCACCTCGGGCGGGTGCGGCACCCACCTGCTGGGTTCTGGAGTGAAAAGAACCCAGATTATGACCGATTTCATGCATGAGCGTTAGTCCGGTTGCTACCTGCTGAATGCGGTTCAGGTTAAAGGCATAACGGGGATCACCGGAGGGATCGGTTACCACCCAGCCAATACCACCCACATCATCCAGGTCCATGAAACCAGCCACGACATCAGCACCATAGGTATCCCTTAGCTCGTGAACTTCATCCATCTGCCTTTCATCATCCCTTCCTGTTCCGGGGAAAAAGGTGGGGGATGCGGTGAACAACCGGAGCCGATCCTCTGAAGTCAAATCATCCGTGGTTTCGTCATAATCCATCTTCGCACTATGGACCACGCGGAGCGTCACCCCGGTATTGCTATTATCCAGTGCGGTTTGTGAAAGATTCACAGCCTGTGCCAGTACATTCTGAATGAGGCCTAAACCCGATGAAAACAAAGCCCAGCGCTCAGCGGCATTGGTATAAACCAGTAACAGATCAATGTTGATCTGATCATCCAGAGATTGAAGTACTGGTTCTTCCTGCAGTCCAAACCCCTTTTTCATTTGCTGATCTTCAGAGATCAGGGAAGTAAACCACTCATCTGCATGGTCATGATCCAGTCCGCATGATAACTCATTCCGTTCTGCCGGATTACGTTTAAAAAGGATTTGCCGGCCATCCTCCATGGTCAGTTCCTGATCGGGTTGCCCTGGATCAAACAGGATGCCGGACAAACGACCGGAGGCATAGGTAAAACTGAAAATAGCCCCATTATCTCCTTCCTCACGGGTAATGTATGAAATGGTACCCGGCAGATATCGACTTTTCCGGGTAACCCTGAGTATGCGGCTATCTTCGGGTGAGGTATGTAGCTCAATGGCATTTCCCTCAGTTATGCGGTCTTCCTCAAAAAGTGCGGTGTTGATGCGCGTGGTATAAACGGTGCTGCTTTTGGATTTAACATCCGGAGCAATTCCGGTAATCTCATTGAACCGGTAAACCGACTGCGCCTTCGCAGGCATAACGATTGAGCTCAGTAAAAAAATCAGCAAAGCGATGCTGGTGGAATAGCGTTTCATAGCTTAACAGTCTTGATGATGTTAATGATGTTGATGAATATTCGGGCAATGCCCCGTTGCCCGGTTGTTATGTGTGCTTGTTTTTATTGCTGAGCAGGCTAATAAAAAAAACTTAAAATTGCACTACAGATTCACCCGGTAGTTATTGGGTAAAAGATCTGCTATACGATGCGTGTAGCCCCAGTAGCCGTGCAGCATGGCCCGATACTCTCCCGATTCCTTCCCGTTTTTGATGTTAATGATGGCGCGCTCATTTGGAAAGGAAATCCAAGAAAACTGTTCCCCTGATCCGGTAGCTATGGATCGGCTGCCGCTGAGTTTATAGGACTGAAGCACGTTGGCTTCTGTAGGTTCGCGGTCATAAACCACTCTGAGATATCGGGATCGGCTGCTGAACAGGGAGATTTCGGTAAGGCTGGAAGTGAAATTATAGACCGAACCCCGGGGCTGATCCACTCGTCGGCCACTGTTGCTTCCTCCTGCCGGAATTCTGAACTCATCGGCATAGAAAAGTCCGAAGCCTTCTTCCTGCAGGTTATCTGAAATCAGGGCATGAATAAAATGAGTAAACGAACCGAGGTAGGCCCGCCTTCTTTCAGCTTCCCAATCTGCAGCCTGCGCTTCATTTTCCGCTTCCATGGCTTCATAAACCGAATAACCGTTGGTGGCTACACTTTCACTCAATCCCTGTTTCAGATAGGCGAAGTTTCGGAGGTAAAAAGTAATCCGGTAACCCAACGCCCCGTTTTCGATAATCAAAGGTGCGCGGGTGGTGGCGATGAGTTTATCCCCGTCGTTTTCGAAGTCGAGGACTTCCGGATTTTCGATGGTGGTTTTTGCAGCATTTCTGGTAATGCCAATAAACTGCTCTTTGAATACTTCCAGGTTCTGCAGCCATTTTTTGGGCCTTTTTTCCCGGACTACAATTTCCTGCATCTCCTGTTCGTCCACTTCCAGCTCCAGCTGAACAAAGTCACCAATTTCCTTTAGACGATCGAGATCATAGTTGAATTCCTTATACCCGATCATGGATACAACCAGGGTATGCTGACCGGATGGGATGTTATCTAGCTTAAAATAGCCCAGTCCGTCACTGTATGTTCCGATGGTGGTCTGGCTCAGAAACACATGGGCACCCGGCAGCGTGGTATTTGTCCCTTTTTCTACAATAATACCCTCAATGCTGCGGCTCTGAGCAGTGGCGTCGTTAGCTGCAAGCTGTAAAGCCAGCAGAATCAGACAACCATTTCTTAATAATGATTTGTAATTCCTGATCGCTAATATCCTCTGTTTTTAAAATGATCATAAAGTTAAACAGACTACGGAAAGATGAAAAAATCCCTCTTATTGCTTTCGGCACTTTTCCTGACCCTCACATTATCCGGAAAAACTACTGCTCAGATTATTGGGGGTAATTCATTGCAGGTTATCGCCCCGGCCAATGAACTGGCCGATGTGTATGATGTGGGCATAAGTTTTAACGGCGATCTTGAAATCCCTTCATCAGATAAATTGCGATTTACTATTCAAACTGGGTATCAGAGCTGGTCACCTTCAGAGCTCCCGGACGGAAGCACACCTGATGAACAAAATACTTTCTTTATCGGTGGGGGTGCCAAATACTTTCTTCTCGGGCCTGTATATGCCGGTGCCGATGCAGGGGTTTATATTGGTGATTTTGATGAATTCACCGTGGTCCCGAATGTTGGACTGCGTCTCGGTAAATTCAATATTGAAACCACCCTCAGTCTGGACCCTCCCGTGCAGTATCTGGGTTTTGAGCTGGGTTACTTCTGGGCTTCTAATTAATTGCATCTTACCAAAAGGTTCCATTTTATTAGGCAAAACAAAAGAGTATAGAATTCAACGGGTTAACAACAATTACTGCTCACCATTCTTGTGGTGATCATCGTCGGTTTTTCTGTGGTGATTGCCATTCAATTCATGAAATCAGCAAATACGGAGCATCACTTCAATCAGGATATGCACCATGCACTGAACATTGACAGTGAGATAATGGCTTCTATGATAAACCTTCCGAGCTTGGTGGTTGCGGGTATGATTTCAGTTCCAGCTACATCAATTTCAGAAACCTTACCTGTCCCTATGATGTAAAATCAGATACAGAATGCCGAACGATAGGTAAAGCATCGAATGCAGTATGGATTAATATCTTTGCAAACGGCGATCATTCTGTTGTTCACATCGCAGAGATCTCCAGGATTTCTAATCCTGAATCAACGGGTTAATGGGATTTCCCTTCCGGCTCAAAACGGATTTATATGGCATGGAGAATAGACAAAGACGGGGTGCGCATAGAAAAACCAATGGAAATATCGCAATACTGATTTAATGACCTGCTTTTTATTTCACCCGCTCCAGTATGATGCAGGTGATATCATCACTCTGGGTTTCTCCCTCGCAAAAGGTATCGATGGTATTAATGAGCTTCTCCATCATTTCAGCGGGTTTCAGATCCCGGTTATCGATGAGCCACTGCTGAAAACGCTCATCCGAATAGAAATCCCCGTTTGCATTGCAGGCTTCGGGGATCCCATCTGAATAGATGACAATCTTCTGCCCCACCTCGATCTGCTTCACTTCCCACTCAAAACTGTTCGGATACAGAATCCCAAGCATTATGCCCCCCGCCTTCAGCTCTTTGAGTTCGCCACTTTCCCTGCTGATGATATAGGGATCGTTATGGCCGGCATTTACATATTTAAAGCTGTGTTCCCGGGTGTTGAGCTCTCCGTAAAAAGCGGTAATGAATTTGTCAATGGGGGAATCTTCAAAAATAAGTTTGTTCACCTTGTCGATGCATTCCTCAACCGAACAGTTGTCCGCGATATGGGATCGCAGAGAGGCCCGCATAGTGGCCATCAATAACGATGCCGGCACTCCTTTACCGCTCACATCCGCAACGGTGAATCCCCATTTGTCGGTACCCGGAATCTCGATAAAGTCGTAGTAATCGCCCCCCACGCTTTTGGCCGCCCGGCTGAATCCGGCAACCTCGTAATTCCGGATCTCGGGGATTTCTTCCGGCCAGAAACCGGATTGTATATCACGGGCCAGATCCAGTTCTTTTTCCAGGATTTCTTTTTCGATGCGCTCCTGCTGCAGTTTGGCGTTTTCCAGTGCAATGGCAGCATGATTGGCCAGCGACTGAAACAGAGGAATATCATCGGCATCAAAATCTTTGTCGCCTAGCCGGTTAATGGCTTGCAGGGCGCCAATACATTCGCCTTCATTGGTTATCAGCGGTACACAGATCAGGTTACGGGTACGAAAGGTGCTCTGCACACTCATTTCACCGTCAAACCGGGGATCTGCCTGTACATCATTGACAATCACAGAACTCTGGTTCTGCACCGACCAGCCGCTGATGCCTTTGTCTGAATCAATGGATTTGCCGGAAATCTCGGCAGTTGCCGGTCCGGTGGGAATAGTGAGGGTAAGTTTTTTGCCGTCATCGGATAAGAGGAAAAGGGAGCTGGCTTCCGAATGCATGATCACTTTGGCAGAGTTCATGATTTCGCTGAGCACATGATCCAGCCCCAGCTGACTGTTGATCTTCTTGACCAGGTCGATCAGCAGGTTCCACTGCTCTGTAGAAATGGTTTTGATGTAATCTGGCATGTTTACCCTGTACCCTTTTTAAAGCCGCCTAAGTATACAACGAAAATGCGGGATGCTGAAATGGAATAAATACTCTGTTTATCCCGGTTTTTCTGGTTCCACCGCTCTGCTGCGGAACCTGAACCTCGGTTTGAGTCAGAATCTGAATAGAGCGTTAC
>CAYPTY010000032.1:0-16997 GCA_964413935.1 uncultured Balneolaceae bacterium
GGACTTGGGACTTGGGACTTGGGACTTGGGACTTGGGACTTGGGACTTTTAAAAATTTCAAATTCCACATTTCACATTCCAAATTCCAAATCTCATGTCTCATATCTCTTGTCCCATATCTCATATCTCAAATCCCACATCCCACATCTCTCATCCCATATCTCCCTTCAGTTCCTTATCTTTCAGTTTAATTTGTAATATGAATAAGAAATAAAGGACCGATTTGTCTAAGATTGAAAAAGGATCCACAGTAAAAGTACACTATACAGGTAAACTGGAAACAGGCGAGGTATTTGATACTTCTCGCCAGAGAGAGCCACTGGAATTTACCATGGGACAGGGACAGCTGATTCCCGGTTTTGAAAATGCCATTCTGGGCCTGGCTGTAGGTGAAGAAACCACTGCCAATATTCCCAGCAACGAAGCTTATGGAGAACATAACCCGGAAATGGTTATTACAGTAACCAAAGACCAGCTTCCGGATGACATGGAACCTGCCGAAGGACTTCAGCTTCAGCTGAATCAGCCAAATGGTCAGCCTATTCCATGTGTGGTATCTAAAGTGGAAGGCGAAGAAGTAACCATCGATGCCAATCACCCACTTGCCGGCAAAGACCTAACCTTCGAAATCGAAGTGGTCGATATTGCCTGATTTTAACCTGAAGGGCACCATTTCCATCACCTGTCCGAAAGGGATGGTGCCCTATCTCAGCTCAGAACTGCAGGAACTGGGTTTTACGGTGGACAAAAAACGCCCTGCAGGCGTGGAAATCACCGGTAGTCTTAATGACTGCATGAAACTGAACCTGATGCTGAGGTGTGCCCATCGAATACATTATCACATTGGCGGCTTCAAAGCATCGAATGCCAATCAGCTGAAGAAAGCCCTCTCAAACATTGCCTGGGAGGAGTATATCCCGGCGGATGGCTATTTCAGCATCACTTCTTTCATTAAGAATCCCACCATCACAAATTCGCAATATGCAAATCTGGTGGTGAAGGATACCATCGTGGATCATTTCCGTGAAGAATATGCCAGTCGACCCGACTCCGGATCCCGGCTTGATCAAACCGTAATTTTTCTCTTCTGGAAAGGAGATCGGGCAGATGTTTACCTGGACACATCCGGGGAATCCATCTCCAGACGGAATTACAAAAGCGACCAGCATACGGCCAGCATGCAGGAAACCTTGGCCGCATCCATTATCATGGCATCCAAATGGGAGGCGGGACAACATTTTATTAATCCAATGTGTGGAAGCGGAACCCTGGCCATCGAAGCCGCCCTGTTTGCCTTGAATCGGGCACCCGGCATGCTTCGGCCTAACTTCGGGATCAAGCACATTCAGGGCTTTGATGAACAGGCTCTGAATGATTTACGATCTGAGCTTAAGCAGGCCGCCCGGAAAAGCTTCGAAGGCCGAATCATCGCCACCGATAACGACCCCAAAGCCATTCAGGCTGCCGAGAAAAATGCCAAAACAGCCGGCGTGGATCAGTACATCGAATTCAAGTGCTGTCCTTTCGAGGAAACCGAAATTCCCGATGGGGATGGAGTGGTGGTTTTTAATCCACCTTACGGTCAGCGCTTAGGTGAAGAAGAAAAACTCAAACCTCTTTACCGCTCAATCGGAGATTTCTTCAAGCAGAGCTGTTCAGGAAAATGGGGCTACGTGTTCACTGGTAATTTCAAACTGGCCAAACAGGTTGGCCTGCGCAGCAGTCAACGCATCGAAATGTACAACTCAACCATCGAATGCCGGCTGCTGGAATTTGAATTATACTGATAATTAATATCCCCTAAGTCAGCGTTTTTTCTATCTTTCTTCCAACAGGAAACTTGATTAGACCGACCATGCTGCTTGCCCTTGGCATCCCCTTTCTGAATGAGATTGTGCTGCTTTTCCTCATTGCAGTGGCCATTGCATATATCTGCCATCGCCTGAAACTGGTACCCATCGTGGGATTTCTGATTGCCGGTGTGGTCATAGGGCCAAATGCCCTATCACTGGTACCGGATCAGGAACTGGTCGACATCCTTGCTGAAATCGGCGTCATACTGTTGCTCTTCACCATTGGTATTGAATTCAGCTTCGAAAAACTGAACCGCATCAAGAAAGCCATTGTCTTCGGGGGCGGACTGCAGG
Source organism: uncultured Balneolaceae bacterium (assembly GCA_964413935.1). Lineage (GTDB taxonomy): Bacteria > Bacteroidota > Rhodothermia > Balneolales > Balneolaceae > CAYPTY01. Next base: position 2,148 of record CAYPTY010000032.1, read on the forward strand.
TTGGCCTGACCACTGCCATCGTTGTGGGGATTCTGGCCGCCTTTGGCATTGGAATCAAGGTGGGTATTTACACCGGTTTTCTCGTAACCCTGAGTTCAACGGCCATAGTGCTTGGATTGCTGAGTCAGCGGGGAGAAACCGATTCCTCTTCCGGTAAACTTTCACTGGCGGTCCTCATCTTTCAGGATCTGGCTATCATCTTCATGGTACTGGCCATTCCCATTCTCTCCGGTGAGTCCAAATCTGCGCTCGATGTTGCCCTGGTACTCGGAAAAGCAATAGGCCTTGTGATTGTGGTTATTCTTTTAGCCCGCAAAGTAGTGCCCTGGATTTTAGAATATGTGGCCAGATCCCGCAAACAGGAATTATTCCTGCTTACGGTGATTACCATCTGTTTCGGTATTGCCGCCCTTACTTCCATGGCGGATGTCAGCCTGGCACTGGGTGCATTTCTGGCCGGACTGGTAGTCAGTGAATCCAATTTCAGCGATCAGGCCCTGAGCGAGATATTACCGCTTCGTACCGTTTTCAATGCGGTCTTTTTTGTGTCTGTGGGGATGTTGCTGGATGTTCGCTTCGTGATTCAGAATCCCCTGCTTTTGCTCGCTGTTGCAGCCGGGGTGATATTGCTGAAGCTGATCATCACCTCTACATCCCTGCTTGCTCTGGGTTATCCTATCCGCATTGCGTCCGCAGCCGGACTGGCACTGGCTCAGATCGGTGAATTCTCCTTTGTTCTGGAACGGGCGGGTCGACCTGCCGGCCTTACCCCTGCCGGCCTTGGCGATGATGGTTCACAGGTGTTTATCGCGGTTTCTGTATTGCTGATGATCCTTACCCCTTTCATGCTGAATTTTTCTGAGCGTCTTGGCGGACTCATGATGATGACCCCTCTTCGCCATCTGGGAACAGAGCCTGAAGAAGCCGTCAAAACCAAAAAACTCAAACTGGAAGACCACGTGATCATAGTGGGTTATGGGCCCGCCGGCAGGAATCTGGTGAATGTTCTCTCACAGTCAAGTATTCCCTTCATTGTGATTGAGATGAATCCGGGATCGGTATCCGAAATGCGGGAAGAAGAAATACCCGCCATTTACGGGGATGGCTGCCGGCGGCATATCCTGGAACTGGCTGGAATCATGAAGGCCAAGATGCTCGTGCTTGCCACCAATGATCCCTACTCCACACCCAAAGTAATTCATCTGGCCAGATATCTGAATCCCATTACCCAGATTGTGGTACGCACCCGCTTTATGAGGGATGTTGAGCCCTTAACCAAACGAGGAGCGGACATCGTAATACCGGAAGAACTGGAAACCACGGTTCGCATTTTTGAGCAGGTGCTAGGTTCGTATATGCTGCCCACCAAAGAAATCGAAAAACATATTTCCAATCTGCGTGCCAACGACTATCAATTGATTCGTGGCAGCATTCAGGAAGCTCACCTGATGGTTTTACAGGGACTGGATGAGGAAGGCATGCATACCCGGGCGGTTGTGGTTCGGGAAAATTCTGAAGTAGCCCACAAATCTCTGATGGAACTTGATTTGAGAAACAGATATTCACTCACCGTGTTGACCGTGAAGCGTGGTGAACGAAGCTATGGAAATCCCAAGAGTGATTTTGTGCTTGAACCGGGCGATCGTCTGGTCATGATCGGAGAAGCCGATCGCTTTGCGGAATGTGCCGGCTTATTTAGGGTTGGAAGAGAAGATGAGTTGGAGATTTAGGCTAACTGGGTGTATTTTGAAAGGAAACATATTCAAAGATGAAAAAAGTTAAGCTTCTCTCACTGCTTTCAGCCCTACTATTTCTTGCAAGCTCACCCCTGCTGCCTGAAATTCAGCCCGACCCACTGGTGCAAAAAGGTAAAGACTATGCTTTACAGGTAAAGGCAGAACTGGGCAAAAACCTCATGACTGCCATCGCCCGGAAAGGTACCGCCGGTGCCGTTGATTTTTGCAACATCCAAGCGATTCCAATCACCGACAGCCTATCCAATCATCTTGGAGTCAAAATTAAAAGGGCTACAGACCAGCCACGTAATCCGGATAATATGGCTGATGAACAGGAAATGGCTTACATCACCAAAGCCAAACTGGACCTGCTGCAGGGCAGGGAAATCAAGCCAAAACTGGTAAAAAACGATAGTCTGGCCATAGGTTACTATCCCATCATCACCAATGCCATGTGCCTGCAGTGTCATGGGCAGAAGGGTTCTGAAATTGCTTATGAAACCCTGAAAGTACTCCGGGCCAAATATCCGAATGATCAGGCTACCGACTATAGCGTAGATCAGCTGCGTGGTATCTGGGTGGTGGAAATGCCTCTGCAGGAAGAGTAATCAATAGGCTGATACGATCAGCGGACATTCGATTTTCGGGTGCGGTATCACATTCACCGGATAATCGAAGGCTTCTGAGATAATTTCCTCAGTAAATACTTCAGCCGGAACACCTTCACTAAAGATTTCTCCCTCTCTGAGGATGTACACCCGGTCGGCATACTGGGCAGCCAGATTCAGATCGTGCAGAATAAAAAAGACCGCCACATTGGCCTCTGCCAGCTGCCTGACAATATGCATCATTTCATGCTGATGCGACACATCCAGATTGGACAGTGGTTCGTCCAGAAACAGATAACAGCCTTCCCCCGATTCCACCTGCTCCCATATCTGGGCCAGCGCCCGGGCAAACTGAACCCGCTGCTGCTCCCCTCCGGATAAAGTGGTGTAGTCCTGTTTTCTCAGATGATAGGCATCCACTTTAGAAAGGCATTCATCCACAATTTTGACATCCTGTGTGGTATCGAAATAGGTATTATGCGGAGAACGACCCAAAGCCACCACTTCCGCAACAGAGAATGAGAAATCCAGCCGGATATTCTGGCTGATCACCGCCCGTTTTTTGGCCAGTTTCCGGATGTCGGTTATGCCCAGGGGCATATCATCGTAGAGTACCTCTCCGGTTGTTGGGATCAGATCTCCGGTAATGGTTTTAAGCAGGGTGGATTTACCGGCGCCGTTTTTACCGAGGATGGTGACCACCTCTCCCATCTTAACCTGCAGGGAAACATCATTCAGCAGCTGCTTACCACTTTTTACGGTTACCGATATATGTTCTGCCCGGATCACAGGTAATTGGCCAGTTTCCGATTTCGGAGCAGCAGCCATATGAAAAAGGGCGCTCCGATGGTGGAAGTAACCACGCCGATGGGCAGTTCAGCAGGAGCCACAATGGTTCGGGCCAGCAAATCGGAAGAAAGCAGCAGCAAAGCCCCGAAAATTACGGAAGCTGGCATCAGTGTGCGCAGATCCGGGCCGATAATCAGCCTCAGAAGATGAGGCACCACCAGACCTACAAAGCCAATGATTCCGGTAACCGCAACTGATGCTCCCACCCCAAGTGCCGCCAGCAGGATCACCAGCTTTTTCAGGCGTTCCACATTCACGCCCAGGTAACGGGCTTCATGCTCGCCGATGAGTATGATATTAATCTGTTTCGATAAAAAGGGCAGTATCAGAATGGAAACCAGCATGAAGGGCAGCACGGAGTAAAAAGAGCTCCATGTGGATCCGTTGAGGGTACCCAGCGTCCAGAAGGTGAGATCACGGATCTGATTGTCATCGGCGGAAAATACCAGATAACCGATGCCGGCTGCAACCAGGGCATTCACAGCTATGCCGGCCAGTAGCATGGTGGAAACGGAGGTTTTACCGTTCACAGCCGATATTTTATAGACCAGGATGGTGGCGGCTAGTCCACCCGCAAAAGCGGCCAGAGGAATGAGATTGATATCCTCCAGAATAGGCAGGGCCGCGGTGATTGCTCCACCCAGAATGATGGTTATTGCAGCTCCAAGAGCAGCCCCGGAAGAAACCCCGATAAGCTGGGGATCGGCCAGCGGATTCCGGAATAAACCCTGTAAGGTTGCTCCGCAAACCGCCAGTGTAGCCCCCACACAGAGGGCCATGAGTATGCGCGGCATGCGTATAGACATTACAATCGCCGAAGACTGCACAAACTCATCTTCTTTGAGTCCTTCTCCGAATCGACTGAAGAGTACCTCGAGTACCACAGAGGCCGGGATGGTTACGGCGCCGCGAGCCACAGAGATAATGATCATGCTGATCAGGCCAATCAGCAGTAAAGCGAAAACCACATAAATCCGGGACTTCCGGTTGGAAAACAGTGCCGGAACGGGGATACTTTGTGACAAAACTAATTGTCGATCTTGAGGTTGGGATGTAGATGACGCATCAGTTCCCGAACGGCTTCACCGAAACGCGGGCCAAAGCCCAGCAGCAGGTTGCCTTCCATGGATACGATGCGGTTGTTTTTCACAGCTTTGGTCAGGTTGAGTCCGGGCACCTGGCTGAGATCGTCGGGCAGTGATTCCCTCCGGCTGTCCATAAATAAAATCAAATCCGGATTAGCCAGCGCCAGGGCTTCGGTTGTAATGGGTTTATAACCGCTGAACTCCTGAAAGGCATTGATGCCGCCGGCATGGCGGATCATGGCTTCAGCTTCCGTATTCATGCCCGCAATCATAAAGGTAGTAGGTCCCTGCTGGGAGAGAATGAACATCACTTTCGGCTTCTGGTCCACTTTTCCAAGCTCAGAAGCTGCTTCTGTATAACGCAGTCGGTTTTCTTCGATCAGCTGTGCGGCGGCTTCCTCCCTGCCAAGTGCTTTGCCCATGAAGGCCAGTTTTTGACTCACGGATTCCAGATCCATGCCGTCTTTAACCAGCACGACATCTACCCCGGCTTCACGGATCTGTTCAATCACCACCACCGGTTCAACATCATCCGCGGCCAGAATCAGGCTGGGATTCAGTGAAAGAATGCCTTCGGCTGTAAGATTGCGCTTGTAGGGCACGTGTGGAAGTTTATTGATTTGCTCAGGGAAGGTGCTGGAAGCATCAACTGCAATAACCTGATTACCCATGCCCAGTGCGAATACCGTTTCGGTGATGGAACCGCCAACCGTCACGATACGGGACCAGTCATCCACTTCTACCTGAACACCGTCAGCGCTTTGCATCACGGTTTGTGCGGAGGCAGTAAGAGAGAATAAGCCAAGCAGTACTACACTCAGGCTGAGGGATTTCATGCTTCAACTCCGCTTTCCAGCAGATCGCGCACCACATCTCTCCACTCCTGCAATTCGGGGATGCCTGGTTTACGCTTGCCGAAGAAAGTGGCGATGTTGTTGTTTTCGGCATCGAATATTTCGAGGGAGGTGACCACACCATCTTCAGTTGGTTTCTCTACAATCCAGGAATGGGCGATATGGTCTTCCCGGAGATGCAGGTTGAATTCAGGATCCATCACGTTCAGCCATTCATTCATCGGCTTGATTTTGCTTACTTCACCAGTATGGATCTGAATGACCCCTCCGCTGGAAACAAAAACCATGATGGGTACCTGTCGTTCGGCCACCATCTCCAGCATGCGGCGGGTGATCTCATTGGGGACGCGGGTGGTAAACCGACCCTCAGCCACTTCCAGGGCTTTGGTGCGTTCCGCTTTGTATTTCATGAGGAGGGGGAAGAAGTCGTGGGTGTCTTTGAGTTCGGCCCAGTCGTTCAGAAAAGCTTCGGTGCCAAAATCAGGATCATACTCTTTTGCCTTCTTCGGACCGTTGTCGACTTCAATTTCGGTGTTTTGTTCTTCCGCCCGGAATTCATCCACAATAGCATAATAATCGTCGATGTGTTCCTCATTCATGAGATACACTTTGTGGATGGCTTTACCCCGGCCATCAAAGAACTGAATGCTTCGAAGTATGCCCCGCGGATTTTTAACCTCTGCTGCAAATGCAAATTTGAAGGTATGGATGAAGATGCGAAGGTCAATATCCGGGTCCAGAACCAGTCCGGCATGCCCTTCAAAGCTGATATTGTGGTATTCGCCTTTTCGCTCGTGCACCACCGACTCATTCCGGGTGAGGGCCATCACATATCCCAGCCGTTCGATGGCATGGAATAAGCCCTGAAAATCGTCTTTGAGTCGCACCACCTCTTTTCCATTGCAGGTGGTGGCCAGCAGCTCGGCTTCACTTACACCTAATTCCTCGGCTGCGGCTTTGATTCTGATTTTGGGCTGTTCTTTTTTTAGGGCCGCCCAGCGAGCGAAGAGACTTACTTCTTTCATGCAGTTTTGCAGTGTTGATTCTTATTGTTTAGACAGAATCTAAATTAAGAATTTTAGCTGAAAGAATGCTAAGAAAAAATGGGGAGGCTAATACACCAGTAAACCTTCTTTCTCGAAGGGAGCTTTAGCCCGGGCTACTTCTTCCATAGCGGGCTCGGGAGTATCCTGAAGCTTGTAATCCATGTCCAGTTCCTTCCATTTGTACTCGCCCATCTTGTGGAATGGCAGGATTTCCACCCTTTCGATGTTGCCCAGGTTGCGGGCAAAAGCGGCCATTTTTTCCAGGGCTCCGTAATCATCGGAATAGCCGGGAACCAGCACAAAACGCAGCCAAACCGGTTTATTCATTTCCGCAAGACGTTCGGCAAAATCCAGGGTGGGCTGCAGTTTTACACCGGTTAATCGTTTATAGCCTTCAGGATCAAAATGTTTGATATCCAGCAGTACCAGATCGGTGTAGGATAGCAGTTCATCATCCGCCTTGGCACCCAGAAATCCAGAGGTATCCAGTGCGGTATGCAGACCCATCATTTTACATCCCTCAAAAATACTTTTCACAAATTCAGGCTGCCACAGCGGCTCCCCGCCCGACAAGGTAACCCCGCCTTTCATCGACAGAAGCATATCCTTCTGCCTCGCAATGGCCTTCAGTTCTGTAAAGGAATCGGTTTGTGTTCCGCCTTTATAGCGGCGCGTATCCGGATTGTGGCAGTACAGGCAGTTTAAGGGGCACCCATTCAGAAAAAGCACATGGCGCACACCCGGACCGTCCAGGGTTCCTGCCGACTCTACAGAGTGAATATATCCGGTCACATTTTCCATGATGACATCCAATTAAAAACGGCCCGTCAGGATTGCCTCCTTTGCGGAAGCAATCCCGAGCCGTTCATACACATGAATCGCTATGTTAATTGTTTTTGTGGAAGGTACGGTTTACCACATCCAGCTGCTGCTCGCGCGTCAGCTTATTGAAGTTAACCGCATAACCCGATACCCGAACGGTAAGCTGTGGGTATTTTTCAGGATGATCCATCGCATCCACCAGCATCTCACGATCAAAGACATTCACGTTGATGTGGTGTCCGCCGTCGCGGAAGTAACCATCCAGCAGGTTAATCAGGTTTTCATTACGATCTTCATCCGTACGTCCCAGCGCTCCGGGTACGATGGAGAAGGTGTAGGAAATACCATCCTGTGCATACTCATAAGGCAGCTTGGCTACCGAGCGCATACTGGCAACAGCTCCTTTCTGATCGCGGCCGTGCATCGGATTGGCACCCGGCGCAAAAGGCTCACCTTTTTTACGTCCGTCGGGCGTGTTACCGGTTTTATTACCGTATACCACATTGGAGGTGATGGTAAGGATAGACTGCGTTGGAACCGCATTACGATAGGTCGGCTGTTTTTTCAGCTTCATCATGAAGGTTTTCACCAGATCTTTTGCGATGCTGTCCACCCGGTCGTCATCGTTACCGAATACCGGAAATTCACCGGTGGTTTCGAAGTCGGTGGCCAGGCCACGCTCATCCCGAATGATGCGCACATCGGCATATCTGGCGGCACTCAGTGAATCTGCCACTACCGACAGTCCCGCGATACCGCAGGCCATGGTGCGGAAAACATCCCGGTCATGCAGAGCCATTTCAACTCTTTCGTAGTAATATTTGTCGTGCATGAAATGGATCACATTCAGTGCATTCATATAAGTGGCTGCCAGCCAGTCCATCATAGGATCCATTTTGGACATCAGCTCTTCGTAGGTGAGGATGTCGCCCATGATCGGCGCAAATTCCGGAGCCACTTGTTCGCCGGTGATCTCATCTTTACCGCCATTGATGGCATAAAGCATGGTCTTGGCCAGGTTAGCCCGGGCACCAAAGAACTGCATCTGCTTGCCAATCTGCATGGCCGACACACAGCAGGCGATGCCATAATCGTCGCCGAAATATCCGCGCATCAGGTCGTCGTTCTCATACTGCAGGGAAGAAGTCTTGATGGAGGTTTCAGTACAGAATTGCTTGAATCCTTCGGGAAGGGCATCCGACCAGAGTATGGTCAGGTTGGGCTCCGGTGCCGGACCCAGGTTATGCAGGGTCTGCAGGAAGCGGAAACTGCTTCTGCTTACCATGGTACGGCCATCAATGCCCATTCCGCCGATTACCTCGGTAACCCAGGTGGGATCGCCGGAGAAAAGAGCATCATAATCCGGGGTACGCATGAAGCGAACCATGCGGAGTTTCATAACCAGATGGTCGATGATTTCCTGGGCTTCAGCTTCGGTGAGTTTACCCTCTTCCATGTCGCGCTGAATGTAAATGTCGAGGAAAGTGGAAACGCGGCCGAATGACATGGCTGCACCGTTCTGCTCTTTTACCGCGGCCAGGTAGCCGAAGTAGAGCCACTGAACCGCTTCGGTGGCATTGGTTGCCGGCATCGAAATATCAAAACCGTAGCTGCCGGCCATTTCCTTCAGTTCATGCAGGGAGCGTAGTTGCTCATTCAGTTCCTCACGCAGACGGATAGTGTCCTCGTCCAGATTGTGGATTTCGAGGGAATCCAGCTGCTCCTGCTTGTCCTCAATCAGGCGATCCATACCGTATAGCGCAACCCGGCGATAATCGCCGATAATTCTGCCTCGTGCATACGCATCGGGTAAACCGGTCACGATACCGGAAGACCGGGCTTTTCTAATTTCAGAAGTATATCCATCGAATACGCCATCGTTGTGGGTTTTTCTAATTGAAGCAAAGGCTTCTTTGGTCTTTTCAGAAAAGGTAAACCCATTACTTTCCAGGGCTTTTTCCGCCATTCGAACGCCTCCAAAAGGCATCATGGATCGTTTCAGGGGAGCGTCGGTCTGCAGACCCACGATTCGCTCCAGGTCTTTGTCGATGTAGCCCGCTTTATGAGAAGTGATACTGGAAACCACTTCGGTATCCGCATCTATGACCCCGTTTTTCTGCTCTTTTTTCATCAGGTTCAGGACCTGTTGCCAGAGCAGCCGGGTATTGTCGGTTGGTCCGCTCAGGAAGGAGGCATCTCCCTCATACGGAGTGTAGTTTTTCTGGATAAAATCCCGTACATCAATTTCGCTGGCCCAGTTACCGCTTCGGAATGAACGGTAGCACTCAGGGCTGTCGTCGGTTAAGAATGGAAACTTGTTGGTTTTTTGATCGGTAGCTCTCATAGTGGTTGATCTTTGTTAAGTGCAATTTCCGCTTTCCGGAAGCTGCTGTATTTTTATGTCGATCCGAAAAGATTGGAAGACTGTGATTGTTCTGAATGCTTCTTCATTCTTCCATTCTTTCCTTGATCCGCATCCCCTTTTGTTGGTTGACATCCAGTATTAGTACTAAAAAAATGGTACATCCCCAATTAGTATCGGAGTTTAGGGCAGAATTGTGAAGGGATTATGAAAAAGAGAGTGTTCTCCCCAGTCTGCAGCAGACTTAATACAATGATTACATTGGAGATTGCATAAGCAGTGCGCTTATCGAAGCAGCCCCTAAAGTGAAGTGAATAAAACCGGAATCAAATCACATTCAGCTCTTTGCCGATCTTGGTGAAAGCCGATACCGCTTTGTCAATGTGCTCTTTTTCGTGAGCTGCGGATAGCTGTACCCGGATTCGGGATTGTTTCCCGGGAACAACCCGAGCATTTTAATCCTGTAAAAAAAAGCCGCTCGTTTGAGCGGCTTCGTTCAGTTTAGTTTCTAAGTGGTGGTACCACCTTCATGTTATACCAGGCAAATGAATAAAGATCAGCTGCCTGCTGGATCTGCTTGGTTGTTGAAGTGCCTGCGCCATGTCCAGCATCGGTTTCGATGCGAATCAGTACAGGTGCAGTACCGGTGTGTGCTTTCTGGAGTCCGGCAGCAAACTTGAATGAATGAGCCGGTACCACCCGGTCATCGTGGTCGGCCGTAGTTACCATGGTTGCCGGATATTCTGCTTCATCCAGATTGTGAACAGGTGAATAATTGTAGAGGTATTCGAACATCTCTTTCGAATCTTCAGATGTTCCATAATCAAATGACCATCCAGCGCCGGCGGTGAATGTATGATATCTTAGCATATCCAGTACACCAACAGCGGGAAAAGCAACACCGGCAAGGTCAGGTCGCTGCGTCATCACAGCACCAACCAGCAGACCTCCATTCGAACCACCGGCAATAGCCAGTTTATCATTTGTAGTGTATCCTTCACTGATCAGATATTCTCCTGCAGCAATAAAATCATCGAATACATTCTGCTTTTGCATTTTTGTTCCTGCGATGTGCCATTCTCTGCCATATTCACCGCCGCCTCTAATGTTCGGTTGAGCATAAATACCCCCATTTTCCAGCCAGAGGATACGTGCAGGGCTGAAACTTGGGGTCAGACTTACATTGAAACCGCCATAAGCATAGAGGTAGGTTGGGTTATTGCCATCCAGTTCAATTCCCTTTTTGTGGACGATAAACATGGGCACCCTCGTCCCGTCCTTTGACTCATAAAATACTTGTTTGGTCTCATAATCTTCAGGATTGAAATCAACCTCTGGAGACTCATAAAGTTCTGATTCTCCACTCTCTACATCGAATTTAAACGTACTGGATGGGTAGGTAAATGAAGTAAAAACATAGTAGAGTTCTTTTTCATCCCATTTACCCCCAAATCCACCCGCGGTACCGATTCCCGGAAGTTCAATATCTCTGATCAGTTCGCCTTCCAGGTTGAATTGCTGAATATCGGTTTTGGCATCTTTTAAATAGCTTGCAAAAATGTATCCACCCCCCGTCGAAGCGGATAGCACATGTTCGGTCTCCGGAATCACATCTTTCCATGTCGATGTAACCGGATTTGAAATCGTAGTGCTGACCAGTCTGCGGTTTGGCGCCTCATAATTAGTGATCACAAATATCTGATCCCCTTCGGTGTGTAACACACTCTCCTCTGTAGCCGGATCATTGTCAACAGTGATAATACCCTTGTCATCAGTCAGATCATCCACAAAGGTAACATTACCTGAAGTGGTGTTTGAGGCACTTATTACCAGATATCGTTCATCCTCACTTACACCTCCAAAAATATACCTGAAAGGTTCTTTTTCCCCGCCGAAAAGAAGTTGATCCTGCTCCTGTTCGGTGCCCAGCTTATGGAAGTATAACTTATGATATTGTGTCTTTGCTGAAAGCTCGCTGCCCTCTTCAGGTTTATCATATGAACTGTAATAAATGCCCTCATTCCCTCTCCAGGAAATTCCGCTGAATTTGATATTGTGAAGAGTATCCTCAACAATTTCGAGGGATTCGGTATCCATGATCAGTACTTTGCGCCAGTCAGAACCACCAATGGAAATGCTGTAGGCGGCCATACTGCCATCTTTTGAAAAGGAGAGTCCGGCCAGTGAGACGGTACCATCCTCTGAAAAGGTATTCGGATCCAGGAAAACTTCAGCTTCATCTTCAGCGGAAGCCCTGCGATACACTACGCTTTGATTCTGCAGGCCATCATTCTTATAGAAATATTCCCAGTCACCCTCTTTGAAAGGAGCCGATACTCGCTCGAAATCCAGTAATTCGGTTAAGCGTTTTTTAATTTTGTTTCGGAAAGGGATGCGATCCAGATAATCGAAGGTGACTTCATTCTGGGCTTGAACCCACGCTGCTGTTTCTTCCGACATATCGTCTTCCAGCCAGCGGTATGGGTCCGGAACTTGCGTTCCAAAATATTCATCAATCACCTCCACGGTTTCGGTAACCGGATATTCTTTATCAAATGAGGGGTCCTGGGCTTCCTGCGCGCAGGCTAATAGTAAGGTCAAACTCAAAATCAGTGATACTCTCATAGCAATTTTTTTGTTTTCGCGATGTACTTTTTTGCATTTCAACTACTTTGCATATCAACTACAGAAATTATAATTCTGTAAGATCATAAAACAATTAAAATGGAGCGTTCCGTATGAAGTGTCTAAAGGATAAACAGATGGAAAAGAGTGTGACTCGAATAGATCTGTTTCCCTGATGGCATACTATGGAATGAATAATGTAAGAACAGATTTAACGCTGAAGACCATTTGACCAGTCACGATAATCCAGGATCATTACTGAATTAATGACCTCTAAATTCCATCAAATCACATTCAGCTCTTTACCAACCTTTGTAAATGCCGCTACCGCTTTATCAATGTGCTCTTTTTCGTGAGCTGCCGATAGCTGAACCCGGATTCGGGCCTGCTCTTTAGGTACAACCGGATAACTGAAGCCAATCGCATAGATGCCTTCGTCCAGTAGTCTTGCCGCAAACTCTTTGGAAAGCTTGGCATCGTAGAGCATCACAGCCACAATAGCCGATTGGGTTGGTTTGATGTCGAAACCGGCTTTTTTGATCTCCGAATTGAAATACTCAATGTTAGACTGCAGCTTTTCCTGCAGGTCGTTTGTTTCGGTCATCATATCGAACATCTTCACTCCGGCTGCAGCAATCAGCGGCGGGATGGAGTTGGAAAAGAGATAGGGGCGGCTGCGCTGGCGCAGCATATCAATGATTTCTTTCTTACCGGTGGTGAATCCGCCGATGGCCCCGCCAAAGGCTTTGCCCAGGGTACCGGTGATGATTTCCACCTCTCCCATGATATCAAAGAGTTCAGTTACCCCGCGACCTGTCTTACCCACTACACCGTGTGAATGGCATTCATCCACCATCACCATGGCATCGTATTTATTGGCCAGCTCTACGATTTTATCCATAGGGGCCACATTCCCGTCCATAGAAAAGACACCATCGGTAACAATAATCCGGAAACGCTGTTCCTGAGCCTTTTTCAGCTGCTCTTCCAGATCTTCCATATCGGCCGTTTTATAGCGATAACGAGCCGCTTTACACAGGCGAACCCCGTCGATGATGGACGCGTGGTTCAGGGCATCGGAGATGATGGCATCCTCTGCCGTTAACAAGGGCTCAAACAAGCCACCATTGGCATCGAAACAGGCGGCGTAGAGAATGGTGTCTTCGGTTCCGAAAAAGTCCGCAATCTTCTGTTCCAGATCTTTGTGGATGTCAGTGGTTCCGCAGATGAAGCGTACCGACGACATTCCATAGCCGTGGGAATCCAGTGATTCTTTGGCTGATTCCACCAGTTTGGCATCGTTGGAGAGTCCCAGGTAATTGTTGGCGCAGAAGTTAATCACCTGTTGCCCGTTATCCAGGGTTACTTCCGCATCCTGTGGGGATACGATTATGCGTTCATCTTTATATAAGCCGGCATCATTGATTTCAGCAAGCTCTTTTTGCAGGTGTTTCCGGAACTCAGTGTACATAAAATGGTTGTTTTCTTTGGTTCTTGGATGGGGTGGATGAAAATGATGAGATCATCGTCTAATTGCAACACATCTTGCATTTAATACCTTCCGGAAATACTTTCTGATGCGATAATTTTCGAACCCCAAAGTACCCCAAATGAAAGCACTGGTTAAGGCCAAACCCGAGAAAGGAATCTGGATGGAGGATATTCCCGTTCCTGAAATCGGGCCCAACGATGTTCTCATCAAAATCTCAAAAACCGCCATCTGCGGAACGGATCTCCATATTTACCTCTGGGACGACTGGGCACAGCAAACCATTCCTCAGGGACTCACCATCGGACATGAATACGTGGGGCACATCGCCAGACTGGGCAGTGAAGTCACTGAATTCAAAGAAGGTGACCGGGTAACCGGCGAAGGCCATCTTGCCTGCGGACGTTGCCGGAACTGTCGCCGGGGCCGTCAGCATATTTGTGAGGAAACGCTGGGTATTGGTGTGAACATCAATGGAGCTTTTGCCGAATATGTAAAGATCCCGGCTTCCAATGTGATGAAAATTAATGAGCAGATCCCCGATGAAATCGTATCCATCATGGATCCGTTGGGCAATGCCACCCACACCACCCTTTCCTTTCCGGTGATCGGGGAGGATGTGCTGATTACCGGATCGGGATTGATTGGCAGTATGTGCATTGCCATCGCCCGATTTGCAGGCGCACGCAATGTGATTGCTACCGAAACCAGTGCCTATCGTGCTGAGCTGGCCGGTAAATTCGGAGCCACTCATGTGGTTGATCCGGTGCATGAAAACCTGGAAGATGTGATGCATGATCTGGGCATGCGCGGATTTGATATCGGCCTGGAATGTTCCGGCTCTCCGATGGCCTTCAATCAGATGGTCACCCATATGTACAATTCAGGAAAAATCGCCCTGCTGGGTATCCTGCCGCTGAAAACGGATGTTGACTGGAACAAAATCATATTCAAGGGACTCACCCTAAAAGGCATTTATGGCCGGGAGATGTACGAAACCTGGTATCTGATGGAGCAAATGCTGATTTCAGGCCTGGATGTATCCCCCATCATTACCCATCGCTTTTCCATCGATGACTTCCAGAAGGGCCTTGATGTGATGGAAGCCAAAAACTGCGGAAAGGTAATCCTGAGCTGGGATTGATCAGTCAGCAATAAAAAAAGCCGCAGAACAAAGGTTTTTACTGGTTCCGCTGCTCTGCTGCGGAACCTATCTGCGAGACAGAGCACCGGGCGGGTGTTACGGAGCAGAGCACCGTAACGAGAGTTAAATCCTGGCTCCGCTGCTCTGCTGCGGAACCCATCTGCGAGACAGAGCACCGGGCGGGTGTTACGGAGCAGAGCACCGTAACGAGAGTTAAATCCTGGCTCCGC
>CAYPTY010000033.1:0-11371 GCA_964413935.1 uncultured Balneolaceae bacterium
GCTGTATCTGCCACCCGCTGAAATGAGTACCGTCGTATTCGATTGTAAGCTTATAGCGCACTTTTAATTTATGAATTCTGAATTTTGAATTATGAATAAGCTTTCAAGCATAAAAATCAGTCATTGTAATTCAAAATCCATAATCCATAATTCATAATCTTTCAGTTTCTTACATTTATGTATGCCCCATTCCCATAGTCATACCCACCATCACGGACACGGTCATCATCACCACCATGGCGACGTGAAGAACATCAAGACGGCTTTTTTTCTGAATCTGCTTTTTACTGTGATTGAGATCGTCGGGGGTTTTTATACCAACTCCATCGCTATCCTCTCGGATGCCCTGCATGATCTGGGCGATTCCCTCTCCCTTGGACTGGCCTGGTACTTTCAGAAACTGTCCAAAAAGAGCCGGGACCAGCAATTTTCATACGGATATAAACGATTTTCCCTGCTGGCGGCCATCATCAACTCCCTGGTATTGGTGGTTGGCTCCGTTTTTATTCTGATGGAGGCCATTCCCCGCCTTTTTGATCCTGTTCAGCCGGATGTAACCGGGATGATCTTACTGGCGGTACTGGGCGTGATCTTCAACGGAGCGGCTGTACTTCGACTTACAAAGGGTGAATCCATGAATGAGCGGGTGGCCATGCTGCACCTGCTGGAGGATGTCTTCGGATGGGTAGCTATCCTGATCGGATCTGTCGTCATGTACTTTTTCGACCTGCCGATTATCGATCCCATCCTTTCGGTAGGCATCTCTCTCTTTATCCTCTTCAATGTGTACCGTAACCTCCGGCAGTCCCTGAAAATCGTACTGCAGGCCATTCCGCTGGATGTGGATCAGGATGCGGTTCTTGATTACCTGAACAGTCTGGAGGAGGTCAATGAGGCCCACGACCTGCATATCTGGTCCATGGACGGGGAGTACAACGTACTCACCACCCACCTCGTACTGGAACAGAACCTGCCGGTGGCTGAGCTTCAGACACTGAAAAAGAAAATCCGTGCGGGATTACATGATCTGGGCATCGAACACACTACGCTGGAGTTCGAGCTGAAGGATGAGGATTGTGTGTATGAGGATTGTTAGAAGCTGAAGCGCACATTGGCCGTCAGGCCGTGCTGCCCATCCGGGCGAAGGTAAGAAAGGCTCACATCCGGGGTGTTGTTCATCAGCTTGCGGGCACGGGAAAAGGAAGTAAGTCCGCTGATCACCCGGTTCACCACCATCACCCCCACGATGGCACCAAGCTGGCTATCTGTGGATTCTCTCCGCTCACGGGCATCTTCAAATCGTGCCCGGTCTTCCGGATTTTGCCACTCCCAGAAAAACTCATCCCCTTCCAGCAGATTGTTGATGGTGCGGTTGCGCCGCTGGAAGTCGTTATACTCGGCCTGTGAATTAAAATTGGCCAGTGCTACCTCAAAACGCCGGCTTTTGCCGTCCAGCGAGGTTCCTGCACGGGCTGAGGCCAGTGTTCTCAGATCGGCATCCAGGCTGTTTACGCGGTTATTCAGGCCGAACCAGGAGGCAATCAGGATCACATCCGCAGCCAGATGATACTGACCGGTCCGCCAATCATTTTTGTCTACATAGTAATGTCCCCAGCCGGGTACAGCCAGGGAACGCAGCAGAGCGCCACCGGGCTTGATCTGACGCTGCGAAGTGTCCATGCTGAAGTCGGCCGATTCCTGAGCCTGAACCGGGATCAGAGGCAACATCAGCATACAAAAAAAGACAAGGCGGAGGCGGGTCATATCACAGAAGTTCTTTTTTCTTTTCACGTCCCCAGTGTCGGAAAATCGAGACGGAAAATCCACCCATCAGCAGGAAGGTTCCCAGCCACACTACAGAGATATAAGGTTTCTGCTCGGCGGATATCAGGACATAGTCTTCCTCTTCGCTTACGCCCTGCAGGGTTAGTTCGATTCGGTCTTCCTGCGTGGAGATGCGGGAAAAGGCTACGCTGATGCCGAATTCAGGCAGCTGAACCGGCGGAGCATAAACCATATTGCCATTCGCCAGTACCGCGAACAGCGGCTGAACGGTGAGCAGTTTGCCGGATGCAGGATTGCTCACTTCAATCTCGGCCCGAACACCCAGAACCGTGCCCTCCGGCAATTCGGTGGAGTCGGTTTGCACATAATTTACAAAGCGGAATTTATAGGAACCCACATTCAGGCTTTCACCCCGACCCATAGTGATCTTGCGCTCCTTATTCTCATTTTCCTCAGGCTGACCCGTATCCGAAACGGGGCGCATATTATTCTTCTGCTCAATAAAGTTGTTTCTCATTTCCACATAGGAGGAGCCGGACACGTACAGGTAAATATCACTGAAGATGCCGGATCGCACATCGGGATCTACCGACCAGTTTACGCCTTCCGAGCTGGAGGTACTCAGCATGGGATATACTTCCGGAAACAGATAAAACGGCCTGCCGCCGGATACCGGCTCAAACTTGACCTTATAGGTTTGCTGACCCGGCCGGTTCTGATTGTCGATGGTGTAGCCTTCATAGGTTACGATGTACTTGTCATTGATGATCTTGGGCTGATCCAGTTTCAGCTCAAGGATGTCAACTTTCTGCCGGATGGTAAAGCCTTCCTCATCCTTCACCTCTCCCCGCTCTACGGCCGCATTGTAATCTTCGGTTCGCTGATCCAGCATGGGTTCATTGTAGGCGCCGGAAGCCAAAACGCCAAGAAGTAATGCCCCGAAACCAACATGCGTCAAAGCCCCGCCAATGAGTTTAGGTTGCTTTCGGGCCAGCTCCACCATCACAAAAGTATTTCCCACCACTGCGAAGAATCCGGTGAAGAAGTAGAGGATGTTGTACAGATCGCGCACATTGCCCACAATCACAGCGATAATCGTAAGTACGGAGGTAACCAGCAATGGATTAATCATGGCGGAGGCCAGGCTTTCTGCATCATGTTTGCTCCAGAACAGATACTGCCCGATTACCGTGAGTACCGCCATGATGATGGCGATAGGCATGCTCCAGTCGTTATAAAAGGAGATTTCGGGCGGAGTGGGCCGATCAGTGAACAGTTTACCGATTATCGGTGAGGATGTACCCAGAATAATCACAATACCAAGTACCAGCAGCATGATGGCTCCGGTGAAGGTCATGAACTCCCGGCTCAGGATTTTGGATTCCGATTTGGGTTTGGGCAGCTCTTTGTATCTCCAGAAGAACATTCCCAGTCCCACTCCGGAAATAGCCAGCATGAACACCAGCAGCTGATTGTAAAGTCCAAGATCCACAAAAGAGTGTACCGAAGCATCGGAAAGGATTCCGGAACGGGTCAGGAAGGTCTCATACACGATGGCCATATACGCCAGAATGGCAAAGAGTATGGACGACTTCTGAGCCACCGAGCTTTTGCGCTGAATAATCATGGTATGGATGCCGGCTGTACCAATGAGCCAGGGCACCAGAGAAGCATTTTCGACCGGATCCCAGGCCCAGAATCCTCCGAAGGAGAGCGTTACATAGGCCCAGTAACCACCCAGAAAAATGGCGGTAAGCAGGGAAAGGTTGGCGCCCAGTGTCCAGGGAAGCGCAGGACCCACCCATTCGTTGTATTTTCGCTTCCAGAGAGCGGCCATCGCAAAACAAAACGGGATGGTCATCATGGCAAAGCCCACAAAGAGGATGGGCGGATGGATCATCATCCAGGGTGACTTCAGCAGGTCGTTCAGTCCGCGTCCGTTTTCCGGTGCAAAATCTGGATTGGCTTTTACCACCGGGATATCCGGAAATTCCTGTGCAAAGGTGCGGAAGGGGGATGCCCCCAGGTTCACATCGCCCACCTGCCATCCCACAATCATGAAAATGAGAAAGAGCTGAGTGAAGGTGAGGAAGAACATCACCGGTGCACGATAGGGCTCGCGGGTCCAGCGGATCAATCCAATGCCGGCGAACCATGAGAATAGAATCCAGAGCATGAAACTCCCCTCCTGCCCGCCATAAAAGGCCGACCAGAGGTATTTGGCTTCCAGATCCAGACTGGTATAATTATAAACGTAGTAGTAGCTGAAATCATGATCGAAGATGAGCTTCACCAGGATCACGGAGGCCATCAGCATAAAAAATCCTTTGGTGATGAAGGCCAGGTTGGACCATCGCAGCCATTTCTCGTCCTCTTTCTGTGCCGCGAAATAATAGAGCACAAGTGCGGCTAAACCGGTAAGAAAAGATGCACTGATCAGTGCAGAGCCGAGGATACCTAACATCAGCTTTGGGCGCTTTCGGTGAGAATCTCAGGATCGGCGTCGTTGTACTTAGACGGACATTTCATCAGCATCTCATTGGCATAGAATACGTTATCGCGCATTTCGCCGATTACCACCAGACGGTCGGCCTGCTCAAAATTGTTGGGCTTGGGCTTGGGATAAATCACCTTGCGCACATTGCCGGATTCATCCGTCATGTAAAAACTGAAGCGTTTGGTTTCTTTGGAGAAGCCATAGTCGCGGGAGGAATCCCAGGTTCCGGCTACGTGGGCGGTATTCATATCGGCCGCTTTCTCGAAATCCACGTAGGTGGAGATACTTTCGCCGAAGTTGTACATCAGCAAAGAGGTGAATCCGATGATGGCCAGCACGCCTATGATGAGTTTGGGTTTCATAATGCTAATCTATTTAATCTCTTTCTCTATTCGGGTCACTTTATTGTCCAGGCGGACCAGGAAAAACAACAGTACAAACCAGATGATCAGCGTGACCCCAAGCACCACGAAGATCAGGTCGTTCGATGACATAAACTGAACAAAGACACCGGCCGTTTCAGGATCGGCGGCTCCGTCCCATTTGTCCGAATATGATTGTGTGAGAGTGTCTGCCTGCATTTGAAAAATGAATAGCTTACAATTTACGAATATTCCCGGCGAAATTTCAGTGCTTTAAAGCGATAGAGCACATTATAAATCCAGAATGCCAGCCCGATAAACCCTACCACTGCCGGGTAGAACACATAACGCAGTTCGGGCGCGGTAATTTCACTGAAAGCAGGATTTCCATCCGCCCCCGGATGCAGGCTTTCCAGCTGCCTCGGAATGATATACAGCAGAAAGGGGATGGTGGTCACGCCGAAAATATTATACACCGCCGCAATCTTGGCCCTTTTCTCCGGATCATCAAAAGCGGAGCGCAACACGAAATAGGCCATAAAAATCATCATAGCAAGAGCGGCCAGATTCATTTTCGGTTCGGCGAAGGTCCACCAGGTGCCCCAGGTGAAGCGCGCCCACAGCGATCCGGTAAGCAATCCGCAGATACCGAAAATCACCCCAACCAGCGTGGCTGATTCTGCTTTGATGTCCAGCAGCTGATCGGACGCATTCAGATAGCGGAGGCTGTACACAAATCCGGTGGCAAACATGGCGAACATGGTAAACCACATCGACACATGGAAAAAGAGATTCCGCGAGGTCTGCTCAAGAATGGGGATGTCCGGTACGCTGATCAGAAAACCGGCTACAATAACGGCGGTAAGCCAGAGGGCTACCAAATACTTCCAGGCTTTCAAAAATCTGTCTGATTTATGTTACATTGAGTGCAGAATATACCAAAATGTAAGCATCAAAATTCCGGATTCTGTGAATTCATCAACCTACACTCAACACTTCAGCGCACAACTCTTCCACTACATATTTGGCATCCTGCTTATCCCCTTGCTGGGCATCGGGGTATGGATGATCTGGCGAACCTACCGTAAACAGATGACCCACTGTTATGAACTTAATGATAAGCAGATCATCGATTATGGCGACCGCCTCACCCGAAAAATTGACCTCGAGAATATTGAATCCGCTAACCTGATGACCGGTAAACAAAGCCATTTGTTCGATGCGGGCAGTATTCTGATCCGCACTCCGGCTGCCGAACTGGAAATCGACTGGATTCCCGAACCCGAAAAAGCCCTGAAAGAAATTCAGGACCGTATTGCCGCCCGTCTGGAAGCCCTGAAACCCAAAAGCCGCAAGACCAGCGTTCAGGACGACTTCGATCCCTGTTCACTCGACCGCATGGACTACCTTACCGGACTCTGGCAGCAGGGCCTCATTGATGATGAGGAATACCACAAAGAGCGAAAGCATTTTGAGAGATGAGGCTCAATCTTGAATTATGAATTTTGGATTATGAATTGGTTGTGTGGTTGATTTGGAATTGATTGCAAGAGTCTGAGTGATTCAATTTTTAATGATCAATATCAATTCTTTATTGACTGCTTACTTAAAAATCAAATTCGGGGGAAATGAAGGCAGAGCAAAAGAAAAAACTGGCACGCATTACCGGGATGCTTTATCTGATCGTCATTGTTTGCGCTGGCTTCAGTCAGGGTGTGGTTCGGGAAAGCCTGATCGTTACAGGAGATGCTTATGCCACCGTACAGAACCTGTTGAACGCCCGTTTTCTGTTCACCTGGGGCATGGTAACCGATCTCATCGCTTTTTCCACGGATGTGGGCATATCGGTTCTGTTGTTCTTGCTGCTGAAAGAGGTGAATCATACCGTAGCGATGATTTCATCCGCCTTCCGCCTGATTGCCCATCCGGCCATCGCAAGTTGGAATCTCATCAACCATTATAATGCACTGAATGTGATCTCTAGTGATGAAATGATCAGTCATTCTTCTTTCGAAATTATGGCCGATCTATCCTATTCATATTTGCAGGCTCATCATGTAGGATATCTCATCGCAGGAGTGCTTTTCGGAGCCCATCGTTTTCTGCTGGGTTATCTGCTTTTTAAATCAACCGACTTCCCAAAAATACTGGGTATTCTGCTCATTTTAGCCGCAGGCGGCTATCTGATTGAAAGTTTCGGATACCTTTTCTTCCCGGAAGCCAAAAGCGCACTGGCCACCGTAGTCGGGGTAACCGCAGGCATTGGCGAAGTGGGCTTTTGTCTGTATCTGTTGATCAGAGGTGTGCAAATTAAGGGCTGACAGGTAAGTCTGTACTTTCCCTAAACCACGCTTCTATTTCCGCATCTCACATTCCCCATTTCAAATTCACAATGCGTTCAGGTTATCCGGCGGGCACCTGAATCTGAATTCTTTGCAAATCTTTACACCCAAAATGTGTTTATTAAGCTTTCGCTATTAATCAGAAACAGACATTTATGAAGTCATTATTGTTAAAATCACTGGGATCCGCGCTGGTTCTGGTGTTATTCATCAGCTTTAACACATCGGCACAGCAAGCCAATTTTGAGCTGGCTGAGCGCTTTACCACCAAGAAACTGGATAAAATGGTGGGCTCCACCGTTACCTATCCGCGCTGGCTGGAATACAAAGACCAGTTCTGGTATGAATTTGAAAACTCGGAAGGCAAAGACTGGATTTATGTGGATGCAGCCGCCGGTCGCAAACGGGAACTCTTCGACAAAGATGATCTGGCTGCCCAATTATCCGAGATCTTCAGCAAACCTTTTGACGCCAAAGACCTGCCCCTGCGCTCTTTTGATTTCGATGAAGACAAAGATCTTTTCACCTTTCATGTAGACAGTGTCAACTTTACCTACTCTCTGAGCGGTAACCTGGTAAAGGGTGACTCCCTCGAGAAAGAAGAAAACGAACGCTGGGCCACTTACAGCCCCGATTCCACCTGGATCGCCTTCGCCAAAAACCATCAGCTGTATGTGATGCGCGCCGACGACCCGGACAGCACCGAAATTCAGCTCACTGACGATGGGGAACTCTGGTTCAGCTATCAGGCTGCAGACGACGACACCACCTCCGACAAACGACTGCGCTCCATCGCCAACTGGTTCGAAGACGAAACCAAGCTTTGGGTAAAACGCACCGACTGGAGAAAAGTGCCGGAGCTTTGGGTGATCAACTCCCTCAAAAAACGTCCGGAGCTGGAAACCTATAAATACTCCCTGCCGGGCGAAGAAGATATTTATGTGGAGCACATTGAAGTCTTTGACATGGAATCCAAAGAACGGGTTCGCATGGACACCGACAAGTGGGAAGATCAGGCTCTCGGTGGTGCCTATTTCAACGGGGGCGGTATCGTGGAGACCGAAGGTTCCGATTACCTGTGGATCATGCGCCGGGATCGTACCTGGTCCAAGATCGATGTACTGAAGGCCAATACCAGCACCGGCGAGGTGGAAGTGCTCTTCACAGAAGAATCCAAGCCCTACTTTAACACCCGTTTTGCTGAACTGGCCGTGATCAACGAAGGTGAGGAATACATCTGGTGGAGCGAACGTACCGGATGGGGACAATTCTATCTGTACGACTCCGAAGGTAATCTGAAGAACCGCATTACGCAGGGTAATTTTGTAGCGGGGGATGTGGTCAAGATTGACACCACTGCCCGCACCCTCTATTTCAATTCCTACGGTAACGATAAGGGATCCAATCCCTATTATTCCAACCTGCACAAGGTGAACTTCGATGGTTCCGGTTTCCGAAAGCTCACTAATGATAATGCCAATCACCGCGTGTATCCTTCCGAAAAAGGAAACTACTTTGTGGTGAATGCTTCCCGTGCCGACATGCCGGGGGGTTCTTATCTGATGGATGGCAACGGCAAGAAAATCTCCGATCTGGAACAGGTGGATGTGAGTCTGCTGATGCAAACCGAGTATCAGTTCCCGGAGAACTTCAAGGTGAAAGCCGCGGACGGAGTAACCGATATCCACGGCGTGATGTGGAAGCCTTTCGACTTCGACAGCACCAGAAAATACCCCATCATAACCTATGTGTATCCGGGTCCGCAGACCGAGCCCTTCCCGATTGACTATACCATCAGTGGATCCAGAGGTCGGCCGGCAGCACTTGCCCAGCTGGGTTTTGTGGTGGTAGCCATGGGACAGCGAGGCGGCTCTCCCCTTCGCAACAAATTTTACCATAATTATGGCTACGGTGATCTGCGCGATTATCCCCTTGCTGATAATAAATACGGACTTGAGCAGCTGGCAGCACGCCACAACTTCATCGACATTTCCCGTGTGGGTATTTACGGGCACTCCGGTGGCGGCTTTATGTCCACAGCTGCTTTGCTGAGCTATCCTGAGTTTTACGATGTGGCCGTGTCCTCTGCCGGTAACCACGATAACAATGTGTATAACATCTGGTGGTCGGAAGTGCATAATGGCGTAAAGGAAAAGCGCAAAACCGTGAAAGAGATGGGCGAAGATTCGGTTGAGGTGGAAAAGGAAGTCATCACCTTTGATGCTCCCATCGAAACCAATGCCGAACTGGCCGGCAATCTGCAGGGTCACCTGCTGCTGGTACATGGCGACATGGACAATAACGTGCATCCGGCCAACACCATCCGACTGGCAGATGCCCTCATCAAAGCTGGTAAGCGTTTTGATATGATGATCCTGCCCGGCCGTCGCCACGGCTTCGGCCCCTATCAGGATTACTTCAACCGGATGACCTGGTACTACTTTGCCGAGCACCTGCTGGGCGACTATCGTACCAATGTGGATTTCAATATTCCTGAGGATCAGGACTAAGCTTTAAATCTCCAAAAAATCAAAGCCTTGGTGAATGAATCGGGGCTTTTTTTTATTTTCCAACATAGTTTTCAACTACAGTTTCGCTTCAGGAAATAATTCATTCATCAAAACATTTTATCCCATGAAAGTACTCACCTTTCTGTCATTGCCTTCCATCCTGCTGTCTGTTTCTCTTGCCTGTGATGGAAGCAAAAACAACACCCAAACAGAAGCAACATCAGCGGAAATAACATCCACAGAAACGACGGAAAAAGAGAAACCAGTTCAGCATTTAATTGTGCCTGATGTAGGCTCCTGGGAAAACGCGATTGAAGTCATGGACTCAACCACGGCCCGCTTAAAAACCAAGGAAACGCTGGATGCAGTTGAATTAAATGAGATCCACATGATTACCTACTCACTCGAAAAAGCTGTTGCCTATTTTTCAGAACATACGACCGGCGAACAGCAGAAATCAGCGGATGAAATCGCGCTTGTGGTTGAAGAAGTGCATCTCAATTCAGAAAACAAACGTGCCGAAGAAACCAGAGAAGCTCTTGACCGGTATTTCAAGCTGGCCGAAGCATTCCGCAATGATATGTAATCCTGACGGAAGAATGCATTCATGTTCTTCAAAGCCCCGGTGGAAACATCAGGGCTTTTTTTATGCTGATTAGATGAATACGCTCAGCTTTTTAGTTTATTATAGGCACAGTTGTTGAGCAGATTGCAACGCAGGGACTCAATTCCAAGTTGATATAGCTGACCTCCCACTATAGATCAACATAAAACCAATGAAAGTAGCCGTCTTTAATACAAAACCTTACGATCAAAGATATATAGAGAGGTATAATTCGGATTATAATTTCGACTTCACATTTTTCGAGACCTCACTGGATGCATCAACGGCCAATCTAACCAAGGACTATGAGATCGTCTGCATCTTCGTGAATGATATTGTTGATGCAGAATGCATCAAGATTCTTGCAGATAATGGGGTGAAGTTAATTGCTCTCCGTTGTGCAGGTTTTAATAACGTGGACATCGAAGCTGCAAATAAACATGGAATAAGGGTAGTCAGGGTTCCAGCCTATTCACCTGAAGCCGTTGCTGAACATGCACTGGCGTTGATTCTTACCCTCAATCGAAAAACCCATAAAGCCTATAATCGTGTCCGTGAAGGGAATTTCTCCCTAAAAAACCTCATGGGATTTAATCTTAACAAGAAAACAGTTGGCGTTATCGGAACCGGACAAATAGGCGCTACATTCTGCAAGGTTCTGCAAGGTTTTGGATGCAAAATTATTGCCTTTGATATCGCTGAGAATGCTGAGTTGAAGAAAGCCGGAGTAGAGTACAGGTCATTGGATGATCTGTTTCGGCAAGCAGACGTTATTTCTCTACACTGTCCGCTCAATCAGCATACCAGGCACATGATCAACAGGGACTCCATTTCAATCATGAAAGATGGCGTCATGATCATAAATACAAGTCGTGGAGCCTTAATAAATACTGCTGACGTCATCGACGGATTAAGCAGTTCAAAAATAGGATATCTTGGTATTGACGTATATGAGCAAGAAGAGAATCTGTTTTTTGAAGATCTGTCGGAGAGAATCATTCAGGATGAGTTAATACTCAGACTCATGTCATTTCCTAATGTACTCATAACCTCCCATCAAGCTTATTTCACAAAGGAAGCAATGGAGGAAATCACCATTACCACCCTTGAGAATATTCAATCATTCATAGATGGAAAAGATCTGGTGAATCAAGTTTAGGAATTTCCTTGATGCCTGACTCAGCTAAGTGATAAGATAAGCCTTATCAGGGTCCGGGCATGTTTAGTATGGTCCATAATATGGTCCATGCATTCGCTGTTGGTATGGCATA
>CAYPTY010000033.1:11471-14838 GCA_964413935.1 uncultured Balneolaceae bacterium
TATGGCATAGTATGGTCCAAGCATTCGCTTGGACCTAAAGCTAGTTAATCCGCTTTCCTGTATAACTTCTTCGTCTGCGGAATACCCTTTTCCATCCACTCCGGCGCATCGGCACCCATCAGATGATGATCAAAATACTGCTTCATCCGAATCTGGAAATCAATGGCATTGGCCTCCACCTGAAGATGATGGCCCTCTCCGGGATAGGATAAAAAGATTACTTCTTTGCCAAGCCTTCTGGCCGCATTGTAGAATTCCAGTCCCTGCGACCAGTCCACTGCACCATCTTCCGTGCCATGCAGAATCATAAAGGGAGTACTGATATCAGGAGCGTGGAACATGGGGTTCTCCCGCTGATAGGCTTCCCGGTCCGACCATGGTGTAACATCCCGGCCCATCCGTACCTGTCCGATTTCCATAATTCCGTGATGGTTGGTTCCGGTATTTCCATAAATGTTGTTGTAAAAGCTCTCCAGATTAGTGGGAGGCGCACCCGTCACAATGGTTTTGAAGACATCGGTTTGGGTGAGAATGAAAGAAGTCTGATACCCTGCCCAGCTGTGTCCCTGCAGTCCGATATTCTCAGGATCGGCCACACCGGCATCTATGATGGCTTGTCGTGCAGCCAGGATACCGTCGAGTGAGGATGTGCCGGGCCGGCCGAATTCAAACAGAATATCAGGCATAAATACGGCATAACCATTACTAGCATAGGTCGACATATGCGGACGGTCATCATACCGCGGAAAAGAATACTGGTGATGCCGGTCTGACATCTTTTCATAGAAATAGATGATGGTCGGATATTGTTTTCCCTCCTCATAATTGGCCGGCAGGGTAAGTGTGCCCTGCAGTTGATCACCCCTTCCGTTCTCAAAGTCGATCAGCACTCGGCTTCCCCAGGCATATTCCGCCTGCTGGGGATTGGCATCCGTTACTTTTTTCAGCCGCTTGAATTTGGTATCGGTCTGGTAATAATCCGGGAAATCCACAAAAGTTTGACGGGGCAGAATTACCGTATTGGTATCTTCAGCTTTCATGGGTGAGCCGAAGCTGGCATCCTCAAATATCAGTTTGCGCGGACTGTCACCCATCTTCAGGGAATAAAAGCCATCTTTTTTCGTGCGTTCACCGAAGGCAGACAAGAGCAGGTTTTCAGAAGTATCGATGTAATCTTCGTCCTCGATATTTACATATCTGAAAATAATTTGCTCCTCCTCGCCTACTCCTTTTGTGATATTTGTGGCTTTCGATCCATCCAGTGCCAGCATCCACAGGTCATATTTATGATTTACGATCACATTTTTGCCGTCTTTGGTCCACCCGGCCAGCCCGTAGGGCGGATTTTCGTGCGGATAGATGTGTTCTGTATTGGCAAACTGCACCGGTGAATTTGCAGTCAGGTCAACTTTTCTGCCTTCCTGCAAATCATAAAGGATTAAAAAAGCATCCTCCCCGCTCATCATCTGATACAGGAAATAGCGGCCATCCGGAGAATATCCCATCCAGCGTTTGATGTTTTCAGCGATGAGCCTTCGTTCTCCATTTGTGAGATCCACCTTGTAAAAATCAGATGGAGTTACACCCCAGTTCACATCATTGCGGTGTTTCTCTGCATCTCTTCCGACCAGGTAACGACGGTGGTCTGAAGCCTCAATGATACGCATGTCGTCATCGGCGAGCTGCACAAATTTTTTCGATTTCAGGTCAAAGGCAGATGCATAGGTGAAGCGAATGTCGCGGTTATACTGCTGCATCTGCACGGTCTGAATGCGATCATCTTTCCAGTGCCACACATCCACATTGGCAACGGTGTCTTTGCTGAGTTCCAGTTTGTCTTCCTGCATTTTTATACCCAGCATCACCGTATTTCCATCTGCGGTCCAGGACAGGTTACCGTCTTCACTGATGATCATACCTTCAGGAAAACCCGGATTATCGTTGGGGTCCAATACCACAGTTTCCGCTTTGGAATCAAGACTGCGCAGCACAATCAGCTTATTTGCTCTCAGCTCTTTCTTATCCGGAGTGATTCCTGCCAGTACAGCCAGTTGATTGCCTTTTCGGCTCCAATCTTCTTTCTTCGCGCCCTGGTCATCCCAGCTGAGACCGGAATAAAGCAAAGTATCGGTATGCAGGGGCTGAATGGAAGCCGTTTTCAGATCAAATAGGTAAACACCGTTTCCGCTTTTTTCGCTGGCATCAACCAGATAAGCCATTTTGGTGGATTTCTGATTGGCCCCAAATTCGGATACGTTACCGATGCTTGTCACGCTTCCGGTTTTCAGGTTTCGGACAATCAAATCACTGCCTTTGTGTTTGCTGTCATCCTCATCCGGTTTCTTTCGATGCACCATCCAGAAAGTGCCGTCGTTGGTGAAGGCCATGGTATTGGCACGCTCCACCTGTACTTTTTCGCCGGTAGCTAGGTTCATCAGCTCAGCGGTTTTATGAACGGGCTTTTTTGATTTCTTAAGCTTTTTCTCGGTTTCCGAATCCGGTGTTATCACATAGGCCACCCACTGATTATCGCTGCTGAATACGGCGCCATTGGCATTGGGGATGGTATATTTCTGATCCCCGTTCAGAGCCTGAACATGCAGGGTATCATCTCCCCCATTGGGCCTCAGCGCATAGGCCATCCAGTTTCCGTTATCCGATAATTCCGTTCCTACGATGTAGGACCAGCGGGAATAATCATCGATGTTTAAAGCATTGTTTTGGGCGTGAATCTGACTGTTCAGTACTGCAAGTACAAACAGTATAAATACAGGAATACTGAGGACGCGTGTTTTCATAATCCTATTTGTTTTATGACTGGAAAGATGGCCGGAATTACCGGGCAACAGGATTATCCTTTAAAACGCGCAAACATTCAAGGTAAATGGGTGAAATCTGAAAAAAGCTTCTTGTACTGAAACACCTTCACTTAACTAAGCATTTTGGTGAGCAATATGGGTAATTCGACTGCAAAACAGGATGAACGCATCGCCAATATGAGCTTTGCCTCCGTCTATCCGCATTATGTAACCAAAGTAGAGAAGAAGGGCCGCACGAAGGCAGAGCTGCACACCGTCATTGAATGGCTGACCGGCTTTGATGAGAAGACCATGAATCAACACATCGAAAAGAAATCCACCATTCAGGAGTTTTTCGGGGATGCCGACCTGAATCCCAAGGCATCACTCATCAAAGGGCTGATCTGTGGCTACAGGGTTGAGGAGATCGAGACTCCCCTGACTCAGCAAGTCCGTTACCTGGATAAACTGGTGGCCGAACTGGCCCGGGGGAAAAAGATGGAAAATATCTTGAGGACTTGGGACTTGGGACTTGGGACTTGGGACTTGGGACTTGGGACTTGGGACTT
>CAYPTY010000034.1:0-10483 GCA_964413935.1 uncultured Balneolaceae bacterium
GTCCCAAGTCCCAAGTCCCAAGTCCCAAGTCCCAAGTCCCAAGTCCCAAGTCCCAAAACCAAACTTCCGCTACAGAGTAAATTCTCCTATCTTTAGCGCCACGTCTCAAGACTCAAGTCTCATGTCCATAATTTCAAATTTCTAACTCCCATCATCCATGAAAACCAAGCTCTTTCTGCTTTTTATTATATCATCTCTGACTCTCTCATGCACTAATCCAAACCCGGAAACATTTAACGACACCTATACCGACAATACCATCTATCCAGACTGGTACAATCCATCTGAAATGGATACTCTCAAGCTGCTCAGCTGGAATGTGGAACATTTTGTGGATGAGATCGACAATCCCTACATCGATAACCGTCGTGAGGATAATCCTCCTGATAACATGGATGAGCGACGAAGCATGTTCGCGGAAGTCATCAAGAAAGTAAATGCAGACATCGTGGTTCTGCAGGAATTTGAAAGCGACAGCTATGCCATGAAACTGGCGGAGGAATACTTTCCTGAACTGGGTTATCAGGTATTCGCGGCGCACGAGAGCAACGACTGGTACATGAATGTGGTGGTGATGAGCCGGGTTCCGCTGGGAATGTTCTATAGCTACGCGACCACAAACACACCCATCATCGGACAAACCAACGATGACGGATCCCAGGCATCTCAGACCTTTATTAACAACCGCATGTGGACGGTGGATGTACTGGCTAAACCGGACTATGAATTCTCACTAACCGGTGTACACCTCAAGGCAGGTCGGGGTGAACGCAATGAAAACTGGAGACTGGGTCAGATCAACCTGTTGCGCTCCCAGCTTAAACGACTGCAGGCTGTTGATCCGGACCGCAATTTCCTGATTGCGGGTGATTTTAATTCCACACCGGATAGTGATGAATTCGCGGCCCTGCTTGGAACAGGTACCGATCTTGAATTCGTGGATCCGCTGGCCGGAACCGGCGTATTCTCTCATCCAGCCGATTCCGTGTTCTGGAGAATTGACCACATCATCCCAAGCAGCAGTATGTTGCCGGAAATCGAAGGAGATACCGTGCAGGTACTCTATCCATTCAGCCCGGATTCCATGCGCATGATCGCCGACCACCTTCCAATGTATGTTGAGATTGTAACGACTGATCAATAGTTAGAAGCAAGAAGGGAGAAGGGAGAAGGGAGAAGGGAGAAGGGGGTTGACCGACTTCTCCTTTCAATATTCTATTTAAAGTTTACGAACTGAAGAGGAATTCCAAGATCTTTTCCCTTCAGTAACTGAATGATGGCCTGCAGATCGTCAATTTTCTTGCCGGTAACCCGAACCTGATTATCCTGAATCTGGGGCTGTACCTTTGATTTAGTGTCTTTTATGATCTTGACAATTTTCTTGGCCGTTTCGCGGTCAATGCCTTCCTTCATACTTACATCCATTTTGACATGTCCCTGAGAGGTTCCCTCTTCAACTCCGAATTCCAGTACTTTGGCGTTGATTCCTCTCTTTACAAAATTGCGGATGAGCATTTCTTTAACTGCCTGCATCTTCATACTCTCGGCAGCCACTAAGTGAATTTTGTTTTCTTTTTTAAGATAGCTTACCTCCGTATGCAGTCCTTTGAAGTCATAGCGGGTTTGAACTTCTTTGAGAGTGTTATTAACGGCATTATCCGCTTCCTGTACATTAATTTCATTAACGATGTCAAATGATGGCATGATCCTTTTCTTTTAATCCATAAACTGAGGGAATTATATTATTCTCCTTAACTTTTCAAAATCCGAATAACGCATAACTAATTCCGAAACCTTGAGTGATCAAAAGATAATTTTCTCCATGGTGGGCGTTTCCAAAGTCCACAAACCCAATAAAACCGTTCTGAAGGATATCTACCTTTCCTTTTTCTACGGAGCTAAAATCGGTGTGCTTGGCCTGAATGGTGCCGGTAAATCGACCTTGCTCCGTATCATTGCAGGGGAGGATAAAGATTATCTGGGCGACATCAGCATACAAAAGGGCATTACTTTTGGTTACCTGCCTCAGGAACCTCAGCTGGATCCGGATAAAACGGTAAAGGAAATTGTAGAAGAGGGCATGCAGGAAACGGTAGACCTGCTCAAAAAATATGAGGCGGTCAATGCTGAGTTTGCCGATCCGGATGCGGATTTTGACGCACTCATCGCAAAGCAAGCCAAACTGCAGGAAAAAATTGACCGGCTGGATGCTTGGGACCTCGACAGCAAACTGGAGCTGGCCATGGATGCCCTGCGCTGTCCGCCGGCAGATACCTCCGTCAGCGTGCTTTCGGGTGGTGAGGCCAGACGAGTGGCACTCTGTCGCCTGCTTCTCAAAAAGCCGGATGTCTTATTGCTGGATGAGCCCACCAACCACCTGGATGCCGAGTCAGTAGCCTGGCTGGAGCAGCATCTGGACCGCTATGAAGGTACTGTTATTGCGGTAACCCACGATCGTTATTTTCTGGACAATGTAGCCGGATGGATTCTGGAACTGGATCGTGGAGAAGGGATTCCATTCAAAGGAAATTACAGCAGCTGGCTGGAACAGAAGTCGGAACGTCTCAGACAGGAAGAGAAACAGGAAAGTGCCCGTCAAAAAACACTTCAGCAAGAGCTGGAGTGGATCCGGCAGAATCCCAAAGGGCGCCGGGCAAAAAGCAAAGCGCGTATCAATGCCTATGAGGATTTGCTGGCAAAAAGCGAAGAGAAACGCAATGAAGACATGCAGATCATCATTCCGGCCGGGCCGCGACTGGGTGATAATGTGATTATTGCCGACCACGTAACCAAAGGCTTTGAAGACCGGCTTCTGGTTGAGGATATGAACTTCAGCTTGCCCCCCGGCGGAATTGTAGGGATCATCGGTCCAAACGGTGCCGGTAAAACCACTTTGTTTAAGATGATTGTTGGCGAAGAACAACCAGATTCCGGATCGCTGACGCTTGGTGATACCGTGAAACTGGGCTACGTGGACCAGAAACGTCCGCTGGATCCGGATAAAAGCATCTGGGAAGAAATCTCGGGCGGACACGATATTATCAAGCTTGGAAACCGGGAAATTAACTCCAGGGCCTATGTGGGTCGCTTTAATTTCAGCGGACAGGATCAGCAAAAAAAGACAGCTCAGCTGTCGGGTGGGGAGCGTAACCGCGTACACCTTGCAAAAATGCTGAAAGAGGGGGCTAATGTGATGCTGCTGGATGAGCCCACCAACGACCTGGATGTGAACACTCTCCGTGCGCTGGAAGAAGCCCTGCTGGAATTTGCCGGCTGTGCGGTGGTAATCTCTCACGATCGCTGGTTCCTGGATCGCGTGGCCACTCATATACTGGCCTTTGAGGGCGATTCACAAGTGTACTGGTTCGAAGGGAATTATCAGGAATATGAGGAAAACCGTAAGCAGAGACTGGGAATAACCGATGATCAGCCGCATCGCATAAAGTATAAAAAACTGACGCGTTGACGTGCACAGGTGTTAGAATCCTGTAATGCTTGCGACTAAGCTTCAGAATGCGTAACTCTAAACCGATAAGAGCTTTAGGTTAACATAAATTCACAGCATTTCCTCAGGGATGAAGCATCTTGGTACCTATCACGAGATTACCAAAAAACCCCTGTTCGTATGGGGTGTAGGTATACTGGCGGCAGTTGCCTA
Organism: uncultured Balneolaceae bacterium; assembly: GCA_964413935.1. GTDB lineage: Bacteria > Bacteroidota > Rhodothermia > Balneolales > Balneolaceae > CAYPTY01. Next base: position 3,659 of record CAYPTY010000034.1, read on the forward strand.
CCTGATTGATGATTACATCATGGCTGACAGACCTCAGGCCATTCACATCATCAATTATATCTCATCCATCCTTACCGTAATGGGGCTGATTCTGTATGCTTTAAACCGCGTCGACAACTGGAAAGCCATAACGGTCTATACCATGGTGTTTGCCGCGAATCTGCTGATAGCACCCTTTTTCGATTATACTCTGAACGGTTTTTCAGAGTTCATTATGCGGAACACTTATTTCTATTCGGTAATCATTCCGGTGATAGGATTAATCTGGGGCTTACGGAGTATGATTACAAGTGCCGGAATCCTGGCAATTCAACTCATCATTATTTCGAACCTGTCACAGGACGAATTTCTGCTGAACAGCCTGGTTACCATTCTGATTGTGCTGGCGCTGTACACCTTCATTACCTACACCCTGCTGGTCAGTATGAGTGATTTTATGAGTAATCAGGCTAATCTGATACAGCAACTGGAGAAGCAGGCAGATAAGTTGGACAAGAGTAATGCAACCAAAAGTAAATTGCTGTCCATCATCGGTCATGATCTTCGTACTCCGCTCATGGCACTCACCAATCTGGCATTTTTCATTGATGATGAAGCCGTTAAGTCAGAGAATGATACCCTGAAAGAATATTCGGCAATGCTGGAGCGGACTACCGAATCCACTTCCATACTTATCAATAACCTGCTGGAGTGGAGCCGTACCCAGACCGGATCTTTTGTGATGCGTCCGCGCAAACTGAAATTGAATGACGAAATTGATAAAGCCCTTGAGCTATGTAATCCGGGCATCAAACAGAAAAAAATAAAGGTGCATCGCAAGGTAGAGGTGGATGAAATGGTTGCAGATCCCAATTCTCTGGATGTAATGCTGCGCAACCTGATTACTAATACCGTTAAATTTTCAAATGAGGGTGACCCGCTGCACATAGAGGTGAGTGAAAGCGAGGATTCTTTTGATATTCAGATCAGAGACGAAGGAGTGGGGATGTCAGCAAAGAAAGTAGCTCAGATGCTGGATAACAAGGATTTCAATACATCAACGGGTACCGCGGATGAAAAAGGAAGTGGAATCGGCTTCAATCTTTGCCTGGAACTGATGGAATTGCACCATGGCCGAGTAGAAGTGGAGAGCGAGGAAGGAAAGGGGACCACTGTAATCCTCCGTTTCCCAAAAGATATTCCGGAAGAAGAGTTTTAAGCAGAAAAGCTTAGCTCTTTCGGAATCAGGATATGCTGCGGTCGGCTTCTCTTGGCTGCATCTGCATAAATTCATGCACAGGCACATTACCGGAGCGGGTATTGAGGCCGGTATGCCGCTCAACCGTCAGTTCATATACCAGTTTATCGGTGCGATTGTATCTCTGCTGATAATAGACGGGTTTGGAACCAACGGTAAAGGTAAGTCGGTCGATCAAAAGTAAAGCTTCTCCTTCTTCCACATCCAGATGCTTAGCCAGATATTCAGATGCATTATCGGCTTCAATGCGATAACAGCCCCTTTCAACAGGAATGCTGTAATCGTTTTCCAGGATATCATAAATGGTGCGCTCCGAAAGGTCATGGCCGTCAATGAGCTGAGCATAAAAAAGGGGAATCCAGGTGATATCAAAGGCGATGGCCTCGCCGTTTCCGAGACGGAGACGGTCGAGTTGCATCACCTGTTTTTGTCCTTCAACTTTTAAGATGGACGCAATGTGCTCCGGTACATCAATGATCTGTTTGTTAACTACAACGGAGCTTGCTTCAAGTCCTGCTTTATTCATGTCTTCATTAAAATCGGTCAGGTCCACAAAAGACTGCCGGGAGCGATTATCTTTGACAAAACTGCCCAGTCCCTGGCATCGATAAATAAACTGCTCCTGCTCCAGGGTTTTTAAAGCGCGGCGTACCGTTACCCGGCTCACATTGAATTTCTCTGTGAGTTCGCTTTCGGATGGGAGTTTCTCATCCAGCCCGAATCGGCCTTTTTCGATTTGCTCCTTAATCCAGCTGCTGATCTGTTCATGCAGGGGCGAACCTGCGCTTTTGTCTGCCATAATCTTAACTCTTTTTTGGGATGCACAATGATAGGCAATTGTTACACAACAATCAATACAGGTAATAACTTGTATTGTATTTCGTAATACAAGTTTATATATTTGCTCCGCAAACACAAAACAAACCCCTGAAATTATGAGCTATTATTTCTCAAAGATATTAGAAGGCCAATTTGAAGACATCAAAGAAAAGGTCACTGCTGAGCTGAAAGAAAAAGGCTTCGGCGTGTTAACCGAAATCAGCATTGATGAAACCCTGAAGAAGAAACTGGACGTGGACTTTAAGAAATACCACATCCTCGGAGCTTGTAATCCTGGTTATGCGCATAAAGCGCTTCAGGCAGAGGATAAGATTGGGCTGATGCTGCCTTGTAATGTAATCATCACAGAAGCGGGTGAGGGTAAGTATGAGGTTTCCGCGATTGATCCGGCTGCATCCATGCAGGCCATTACCAACGATGAACTTATGAACGTAGCCGGCAATGTACAAAGCCTGCTGAAAGAAGTTATTGAAGCTCTATGAGTATGAAGATCATGAAACAAAGCTGGTTGTTCTGGGTCATCATTATGTTGATGAGTCCGAAGCTGGCTGCGCAGCAGGCGGAAAGCCTGAGCCTGGAGGAAGCTCTTCAGTATGCTGAAACACAAAACTACGATATCCGCATTGCGGAAGCTGAAGTGGATGCCGCCAAAGCTCAATTCTCTCAAAGCAATGCCGTATTCCTGCCTGAGATTGGGGTGGAAGGTACTGCGGTTCAAACCACCGATCCCATTTCGGCCTTTGGCATAAAACTGAGACAGCAAAGCATTACGGCGGCCGATTTTAATCCGGATCTGCTGAACAATCCCGATGCCATATCCAACTTCAATACCCGACTTTTTGTGAATCAGCCGCTGTTTAACCTGGATCGCTTTTTCGAGCGCAGTGCCGCTTCTTCTATGTTTGAGTCAGCCGCTAAAAAAGCAGAATCGGTGAAATACTATCAGCAGTTTATGGTGAAGGAGCATTACTACCGCATTATCCTGCTGAAGGAAAAGAGGAATGTAATCCAGAACGGACTGAAACTGGCAAAGGCCATCGAAAAACAATCTCAGGATTATTTCGATGAGGGCATCATCAACAAAGCAGAATTGCTGGAAGCCCAGGTACTGTCACGACGTACCGAAGAGGAGCTGCTTCGAACCGAAAATGAAATCCGGAATACCATCGATGAGTTTGCAACCCTGATTGGGCAGGATCTGTCGTATGACTTGCGACTCACTACCGCATTGAATGCTGATGGAAGCATAAGCACCGAGGGTATAGATGATGAACTGAACAACTCAGCCCTGGAAGCGCTGGCCCTGCAAATGGGAGCCACTGAAGCTTCGCTGAAATCCTCTCGCTTTAAATTCGTGCCCCGCCTGAATCTGTTTGGAGCCTATGAATTTAACGATGACCAGCTGCTGGGATTGAACAACGATAACTACACCATAGGTGCCAGCCTGCGCTGGGATATTTTCAAAGGAGGCCGGCAGATCTATGAGGTGAAGCAGAAACAGGCTCAGCTAAGATCCATGCAGTTCCGTTATGATCAGGAATCCGAAAAGCTGGCCAACCGCATCCGCAAAACCGAAAGATCGGTTGACGAAGCCGCCAAGCGTATCGACCTGAACAGACTGAGTGCGGAACAGGCGGAAGAAGATTTTAAAATCCGATCCAACCGCTACGAGCAGGGACTGGAAAAAACATCCGACCTGCTGAGATCCGAAACACAAATGGTTGAACAGCAGCTGATGCTGCTTCAGGCGCGCTACGAATACATCGTACACATCGCCACCTTAGAATTTTTAAAAGAAACTGAACTTTAAGCATCCACCGAATTTGAGATGAACATGAAAACAAGATCTATCAAACTAACTGCCGCTGTACTGACCCTCACTTTTATGATGACGGCCTGTTCTTCCGAAGAGGAAACTGTGGAAAGCAATAACGAGACCGCAGTTCGGGTACAAACGGAGACCGTACAGCGCATCCGCTCCGGTACTACCATAACCTACAGCGGATCCATTGAAAGTGTATCACGAGTGCAAATCGCCACCAAAGTGATGGGCGAAATTGAATCCATGCCTTATGATATTGGTGAGGAATTCCGCAAAGGGCAGGTCATCCTGAATATCAATCAGGACCATATCATGGCCAGAAAGAACCAGGCTGATGCAGCACTTCAGGAAGCTGAAGTGGGCTTTGCTCAGGCTGAGCGCGACTACGAGCGCTATAAAAACCTGTACGAAAATGATAGCGCAAGCCTTCGCGAGTGGGAAAATGCACAGAATGCCCTGAAACAAATGAAATCACAGGTGGAAAGAGCCCGCGCCGCAGTAAATGAAGTGGATGATCTCATCCGATACACCCGCATCAAAGCACCGTTTAATGGTATTGTTGCAGCCCGCTATATGGAAGTGGGTGATCTGAGTGCTCCGGGTCGACCTATTCTGGACATAGAACCGGCCGGAGATTACAAACTGCAGTTCACGGTTCCGGAATCAGCGGTCTACAGCCTTTCCATTGGCGATACTGTGGGATATCGGGTCGCCATAGCACCGGAACTTAAATCCGAGGCTGTTATTACCAAAATGAATCAATCCGGCAACCGGGGAGATCGGCAGTTTCAGGTGGAAGCTGAACTGCTGAACGCAGACACAGCTACAATCAAGTCCGGCATGTTTGCCGATGTACTCATCCGGAAATCCGGAGACAGCGGACTCTTTATTCCGGAGCAGTCCGTGGCAGAGCGTGGACAGCTTAAAGGCGTTTATGTGGTGAACAGCGACAACACTATCCTGCTGCGCTGGATCCGAACAGGCAAAACCGATGAAGGCATGATTGAAGTACTGTCTGGCCTAAGCGAAGGAGAAACCGTGGTTGCAAGCCCCGACGGAAGCCTGAAAGACGGCATCACCATTGCAAAAATTTAAAGCAGAAGAGACCAAACTATGAATACAGGAATTGCAGGAAAGGTCGCACAGGCCTTTATCGATTCAAAACTGACTCCCTTGCTCATGATCGGCTTTCTCGCCATCGGTGTGTATGGAACCATGCTCACACCCCGTGAGGAGGAGCCTCAGATTGATGTACCTATGGCCAATATTTTTATCGGCTATCCCGGGGCATCCGCAGCAGAAGTGGAACAGCGGGTTTCCCAGCCCCTGGAAAAAATCCTCTCCAACATTCAGGGTGTGGAATATGTGTATTCCACCTCCATGCCGGATCAGGCTATGGTTTCTGCCCGTTTTTATGTGGGTGAGGATGTGGAGCGAAGCCTTGTAAAGCTATATGCCGAGCTCTTCAAATACATGGACACTATGCCGGCCGGCATCACCCCGCCGCTCATCAAAACCCGATCCATTGATGATGTGCCCATGATGACCCTCACCCTCTGGTCTGAGACCTATTCAGATTATGAGATCCGTTCGGTGGCCGATGAATTGGGCCTGGAAATCAAGAAAATTACCGATGTGGCTCAGGTACAAATGCATGGAGGACGCGTTCGTCAGGTCCGTGTACAGCCCGACAAGGAAAAAATGGCCTATTATGAAGTTGGCCTGCGGCAGATTTACGGTATGATTGCCAATGCCAATCAGGAACTCAGCTCCGGTACCTTCAATGAATCGGATACCGAATACCTGATCGACACCGGCGACTTCCTTCGGGATGCAACCGATGTGGAAAGCCTGGTGATAGATGTTCGCAACGGCACACTAATTTACCTGAGGGATGTAGCCGAGGTTATGGACGGACCGTCTGAACCACAGAATTATGTGGAATATGGATTCGGCGGTAAACTGGCCGACGAGCTGGGTTTTGAAACGGCTACAACCTTTCCGGCTGTAACCATCTCCATCGCCAAGCGATCCGGAACTGATGCTATGGCCATCGCTGAGCAAATCGAAAAGAAAGTGGAACTGCTTGAAGGCCGGCTTATTCCTTCAGAAGTGAATGTGACCGTTACCCGTAACTATGGTGAAACTGCCGCACATAAAGTAGCCAGCCTGCTGGAGCACCTCTTTGGAGCCATCCTGGCGGTAACCTTTGTGGTGGCCCTTTCCATGGGGTGGAGAGGCGGACTGGTGGTATTCCTTTCGGTACCCATCACCTTTGCACTTACTCTTTTTCTCTATTACATGTTCGGTTACACCCTGAACCGGATCACGCTTTTTGCCCTGGTTTTTGTGACCGGGATTGTGGTGGACGATTCCATCATCATTGCCGAAAATATGCACCGTCACTTCAAGATGCGGAAACTCCCCTTTCGACAGGCGGCCATCGCCTCCATTTCTGAAGTGGGTAACCCAACCATTCTGGCTACTTTTACGGTGATTGCTGCGGTACTTCCGATGGCTTTTGTATCCGGTTTGATGGGACCTTATATGAGTCCGATGCCAATTGGTGCCGCGCTGGCCATGATTTTCTCTCTCATAGTTGCCCTGGTTATCACGCCCTGGCTGGCTTTTCGCCTGCTGCCTCACGAAGGCAATCACAAAGAAGAGAAAGAGTACCGACTCGAAGACACCAGGATCTATCGCATCTACAGCAAAACCATGAAACCCCTGCTTGAAAGTGCCCGCACCCGCTGGGTCTTTATTCTCGGAATTACCGGCCTGCTGCTGGCATCTACTCTGCTCTTTGTGTTCCGCATGGTTGAAGTGAAAATGCTGCCTTTCGACAACAAAAACGAGGTGCAGCTGATCATCGATATGCCGGAGGGAACCACACTGGAGCGCACTTACGCTGTAGCCCGCGAAACCG
>CAYPTY010000035.1:0-1226 GCA_964413935.1 uncultured Balneolaceae bacterium
TCCTGCTACGCATGCCTCACTCGAGGTGACATTGTTGGTTGTTTCGGTCATTCGGGCATTCTGCCACAGGCACCCCATTGGCGGAACATTCGGACATTTTGTAATTGGTATTGCTAAATTAGTCAGATGCGCTTCACATCTCTTATCCTACTCATCCTCTTTTCCGCCTGTTCGGTTACGAACAGTAATGAAGATGATACGCCCGAAGAACCTGTTCAGGAAATCAGGGTGCCCATCCGTTCGGTCGACTTCTCCGGCCTCCCGGAAATCGAGTCGCATGGAATTCAATATCTGGATTCGGCCGGACTGGCCCGTGATCCGCTGGAAATCCTCAGGGAAAACGGAATTAATACCATCCGGCTACGTTTGTGGCACAGCCCGGCAAATGAGTATTCCTCTTTTCAGGAAGTCAAAGCCTTTGCTGAGCGCATCCGCCAGTTGGATATGGACCTCTGGCTCACGGTTCACTATTCTGACAGCTGGGCCGATCCCGGTCAGCAGGTGATGCCTGCCGCCTGGCTGGGACTTTCCGATTTCCAGAGCCTGCGCGATAGTGTCTACAACTATACCAGCAAGATTATGGATCAGATCGACCCGAATATCATTCAGATAGGAAATGAAATTAACTCCGGATTTTTGCATCCCTATGGGGAAATCAACTCAAATGCCGAAGCCATGGACAGCTTGTTAAGCAGCGGAATCCGGGCGGTCAGAGATCATGATCCGGATAGCAAAATCATGCTTCACTATGCAGGCCATCAGGGATCAGAATGGTTTTTTAATCGCATACCCGATCAGCTTGATTACGATATGATTGGAATTTCCTACTATCCCTTCTGGCATGGCAGAGACCTGCGCATTCTAAGAACCACGCTGGAGAATCTCAGAACCACTCATCAGAAAGATGTTCTGATAGCGGAAACCTCCTACCCTTTCACACTTGGCTGGGCCGATTTCACCAATAACACCATCGGTTCACAGGATCAGATCCTGGAGGAATATGATGCCACATTGGATGGCCAAAAAGCTTTTCTGGAGCACATGTTCAGCATTGCGGACAGCAGCGGCGCCGTTGGCCTGGCCTATTACGGAGCTGAACAGGTAGCCTTTGACGGCCCCACCTCAACCAGTGGATCCTACTGGGAGAATCAATCCCTGTTCGACTTCAACTTTCAAGCCGTTCCCGCATTAAGGGTATTCCGGGATTTTTAGGATTGGACGTGGGA
>CAYPTY010000035.1:1326-2533 GCA_964413935.1 uncultured Balneolaceae bacterium
CTCAAATCCCAAACTACTCCGGCCAGAGCCCGAACTTACCCGCCTGATAGTCTTCAAATGCCTGATAAATCTCCTGTGTGGTATTCATCACAAAAGGTCCGTGAGCTACCACAGGCTCCCCGAATGGCTTACCATGTCCCACAATTACGCGGCTGTCTTCGATAGCCTTGATGCGGAGTTCTTCTCCTTCGAAGTCAAATTCCACCAGCTGCCGGCCTGAAGCGGTTGAGCCGTTCACTTCCACTTCTCCATTCAGCACATAGAAAAAGATATTCCGCTCTTTGGGAATGGAAGTCGAAACCTCCGCACCTTGGTGCAAATGCAAAGTGGCGATGTGAATATCGGTGATGGTGTCAAAAGCTCCTTTGGTTCCATTCCACTCGCCCGAGTGTATCTGAATGCGGGTACCCTCTTGTTCCGCAACCGGGATTTCATCCTCCTGTTTCCCCACATAAAAAGGCTCCGTCATTTTGAGCCGGGCAGGCAGATTCAGCCACAACTGCAGCACCTCGATGTCCCCACCTTTCTCTTTGTAGGCATCCGAATTTACTTCCGCGTGCAGCAATCCTTTCCCGGCTGTCATGTACTGCACACCACCGGACCCAATCACGCTTTTGTGTCCATTGGAATCCAGATGAAGTACATCACCCTGCATGATAAAGGTGATGGTTTCCATGCCGCGATGGGGATGCGGGCCAAAAGGCATGCCGTTGTTATTCCGCGGATACACCTGCGGCCCATGATGATTGAGCAGGATGAACGGATCCAGTTTATTCTCACCGGGATTGTCCATGGGTGACCAGGTTTTAAGATCCCCGATCATGGAAAATTCTGAATCGTGTACGTGTTTAACTGTGCGAAGCATGAATGAATGGAATTTTATTTAGTTTAATGTTGAAGTAAATTGAATTCGGGGTGAATGCGTTCCAATGGGGGAATGATTGAAATCCTAATTTCCGAATGTTCCGCCAAAGGCGTGCCTGCGGCAGAATGTTCGAATGTCCGATACTACCAACGATGTCACCTCGAGTGAGGCATGCGTAGCAGGACGAATCGAGAGGGATCAAACGAGGTTAATTCGTTTCGCCTTTGATACCTCTTCCCGCTTAAGCGGGACTCGAGGTGACTGGAAGGGGAGTTAAATGATTGCAATGTTCTAAACTTGAATGATCGAATGTTCCCCCAAAGGCGTGCCTGTGGCAGAATT
>CAYPTY010000035.1:2633-7562 GCA_964413935.1 uncultured Balneolaceae bacterium
TGTTCTAAACTTGAATGATCGAATGTTCCCCCAAAGGCGTGCCTGTGGCAGAATTACCGAATGAGCCTTATCCCATTCCACATTCCAAATTCCACATTCCCAATTTCCCCCAACTTGTATTTATCACACCCAAAAGATACCTTACTCAAAATTTCGAACAAGTCGGTCTAAGGAGAACAAAAGGAGCAAGGCGTCATGAAGACCATTGAGGAACATCTGATCGAAACAGCTTCTGAGCTGTTCTACAAGCAGGGCTACAGTCTTACCGGCATCAATGAGGTCATTAAAACGGCCAACATCGCCAAGGCCACCTTGTACAATTACTATAAATCCAAAGATGCCCTCTGTGTGGAATACCTGCGCTTCATGAACGAGCGCTTTCTCACCGATCTGGAAACGTATGTGTACCAGCACAAACGGGGCAAAAAACAGGTGCTGGCCTTTTTTGATTTCCTGCAAGAATTCACCGAAAGCGAAGATTTTCACGGCGACTGGTGCGTGAATACCAACGCGCAGATCCTCCCGGATAATAGCCTCATCATACAGGAGATTCAACAGCAGAAAAGCAATCTGTTTACCCTGATCAAGCTGGTGATTTCAGAAAATCTGGTAGATCCTACCGAAGAGGATGTGGTAGAACTCACCCGCAAAGTCTATCTCCTGTTTGAAGCAGCCATCACCGAATCCTGGCTGGTTCGCTCCTCCTGGCCCGTAGAAACCGCCCGTGAAATCTGCGAGCAAATTCTTTAGTAAAAGAGAAATATAGGGTGTCACAGTATGTCACCTATTACTCTAAATTTGAAGTTGTGAAATGTGAAATTTGAAATTAATTCCACATTTCACATTCCAAATTCCAAATTCCAAATTGAACAACCACAAATTGAACAAACACTAAGTGTCACAACTTCCTCCCATAAACCCCCTTCTTAACGAGCAACAGCGAAAAGCGGTCGAGACCATTGAAGGTCCGGTACTGGTGATCTCCGGTCCGGGAACCGGTAAGACGGAGCTGCTTTCTGAGCGGGTGGTGAACATCCTGCGGGTCACAGAAGCCGAGCCCGAGAACATCCTATGCCTCACCTATACCAACGCCGGCGTGCAGGCCATGCGGGAGCGACTGGAGAGCAAGATCGGAGCCGGTGCCCACCGGGTGAACATCCATACCTTTCACTCTTTCTGCAGCGAGGTGATTGCCGAACATCAGGAATACTTCGGCATGCTGAACCTGAATGCGGCCAGCGAACTGGACCAGATTAATATTCTGGAATCCATCATCGATGACCTGAATCCGGAACATCCTTTGCGCAGGCTGAGCGGCCGAATTTATTACGAGGCGGGTCGCATGAAAGACCTCTTCAGTACCATGAAATCGGAGAACTGGAGCAGCGCCCACATCCTCACAAAAATCCAAGACTACCTGGCCGACCTGCCCAACCGGGATGAATACATCTACAAACGAAAAACCGGGGATTTTCAGGCCGGTGATGTAAAAATCATTGCGGTTCGGGCTGAGGAAGACAAGATGGAATTACTGGGAGCTGCCGCCGGGCTCTTCGACGAATTCAATAAGCACATGAAGCAGGCCCAGCTCTACACCTTTGATGATATGATCAACTGGTGCATTGAGCTGTTTGAGGGTAATCCGGGTATACTCAGCCAGTATCAGGAGCAGTTTGAATACCTGCTTGTGGATGAGTTCCAGGACACCAACGGCTCACAGCTGCACATCATGAATCTGCTCACCAGCCATCTGGAAAAGCCCAATCTCTTTGCCGTGGGTGATGATGACCAGTCCATCTACCGCTTCCAGGGTGCCAGCATGGAGAACATCCTGAAATTCAAGGAGCGCTTCGGGGATAAGCTCACCCAGATCATGCTCACCAAAAACTATCGTTCTACCCAGCCCGTGCTGGATGCAGCCATGCAGGTGATCGGATACAATGAAAGCCGCATTGTAGAAGGGGAAGAAAAGAAACTGAGCGCGGCCCTGCCCGCCCGTCAGGATGCCGAAACAGCCATCCGCCTAACCGAACTGCCCAATCCTCATCAGGAAGTGGTTTTTGCAGGAAATGAAATCCGCAAACTGATTGAGGCGGGCGTCGAACCGGATGAAATCGCCGTACTCTACCGCAATCACAAGCAGTCGGATGCCTTGGTGAGCTATCTGAATGAAATGGAAATTCCCCTGCAGCTACTCCGGCGGTACAACCTCTTCACCACCCCCTTGTTCGGGAAAATCAACCGCATCCTGCAATATCTGCAGGCCGAGGTGGAAGAACCCTATGCCAACGACGGCATCCTCTTTGAAATCCTTCACTTCGATTTCTTCAATCTGTCTCCGAATGTGATTGCCGATCTCTATTTTCAGTCCCGATTCCGCAGGGAAGACAAAAAACTCTCCTCCCTCCGACACCTGTGCATGAATCCTGAGTTGGTGCACTATGAGGAACGTCCTGTCCGCTATCAGGAGCAGGTGCGGGAGGTGTTTGAAGTGGTTCAGGTACTTGAAAAACTGATGCAGGAGCTGCAGAATCAGCCGCTCATACAGTTTCTGATGTTACTCTATAAAAACTGCGGGATCATGGACCACCTGGCCCGTTCCGACGACCGGCTGGGCGAACTTCAGGAACTGCATTCTTTTCACACCTTCATGGAAGAGCAGTGCCGCTCAAAACCGGCATTCGGCATTCAGGATTTGCAGGATATCCTCCGGCAGATGGACGAATACAATCTCAGGCAGGAAGTACAGCGCAGTATTGCCGACGGAAAAGGCGTAAAGCTGAGCACCATTCAATCGGCCAAGGGACTGGAATTCGAACATGTGTTCATTATTGGGGCAAATAAAACAAAATGGGAAAAAAAGCGGGGTAATAGCCGGGGATACAGCCTGCCTGATAATCTTTTCAGCAGTCGTTATGGCAAAGATGAGGAGGAAGAAAGACGCATTTTTTATGTGGCCCTGACCCGCGCCAAAACCCATCTCACGGTTTCTTATGTTTCGATGGATGAGGATGAAAATGCCCTGGAACCCAGCCGTTTTGCCTCGGAACTGAAAGAGTCCGATGCGGTAATTTTCGAAAAGCCCCAGCCGGAAAATAAAGCGCTGGAACAATATCTCAGTTCCATCCTGCATGTGCCCAAGCAGCTGCAGCTGGATTATGAAGAGCAGTATGTTAATCGCGTCCTAAAGGATTATCATCTCAGTGTAACCGCCCTGAACACCTATCTGAAATGTCCGGTTGAGTTTTATTACACCCGTATTCTTAAAGTACCCGGCTCCCAGAGTACGGCTGCGGTTTATGGGTCAGCGGTTCATTATGCACTGGAAATGTTTTATACATCCCATTCAGAAGAGGCTGACTCGGATGGTCTGGAGGCGGAACCTGATTTATTTGATCAACCTGAAGCGCATTCAGAATTACCGGGTGTTGAGAGCCTGTTAGCTTGGTTTGAGGAATATCTGGGTCGGCACAAATATCTGATGACGGATAAGGAATTCGAACTCAAACTGGCGGCGGGCCGGCAGAATCTGCCTGTTTATTATGAACAGGTACTCAGGGATTCCATCAAGGAGGTGATGACCGAAACACGGATCAATGCACTCTTTGATGGGGTGCCGCTAACGGGGATAACCGATAAACTGGAGATTACTCCGGCAGGAATTCGCGGGGTGGATTATAAAACCGGGAAGTATAAGAGTTCAAAAAGCAGCGGCTATTTCCGAGAGCCTTATGAGCCGGAGAAACTGAAGGCAGGTGAGATTGATCATCAGAAAATTTATGGTGGCAATTACTGGCGTCAGGCGATGTTTTACAAGATCCTGACGGAGCATACGGATGATGAGCGCTTTACCGGTTCCCTGATCGATATCCGCTTCGAGTATGTGGATCCGGATGATAAGGGTGAGATTCATATTCATCCCATTGAAGGCAGTGAGGAAGCACTTCAAATTGTGGGACAGCAGATTAGGGAGACCTATAAAAAGATTCAGAATCGGGAGTTTACTACTGGTTGTGAGAATCCGGATTGCACCTGGTGCAGGTTGTAGGGTGATTGGAATTTTCGAATGTCCGAATTTACGAATGAGCAAATTTCTGAATTACCTAAATTCTGCCTTGGACATGCCTTCGGCATAATTACCTAATGTTCTAAACTCGAATATTCCGCCAAAGGCGTGCCTGCGGCAGAATTTCCGAATGGGCAGGCTGTCATCTCGACCGAGTCTCGCCGAAGGCGAGGGGAGTGGAGAGATATCAAACGTTTTATCGCAACCCCAACTGTCACTCCACATACTTGTGGAGTCTTGGTTTGGTAGGTTGTTGAATCGTTTCAGATTCCACTGAAGTGGAATGACATAATAGGTGCTCTTCTGTTCATGGCAAGATCCTTCGTGACCTCAGGATGACTTCGTTTTTCAGGTCATCCTGAAGGAGCGCAGCGACCGAGGGATCTTATCATATATTCGCGCTTCTGGGTTGTTGAATCCCCACCCAACTGTCACTCCATATACTTGTGGAGTCTTGGTTTGGTAGGTTGTTGAATCGCTCCCCCAACTGTCACTCCACATACTTGTGGAGTCTTGGTTTGGTGGGTTTTTGAATCGTTTCAGATTCCACTGAAGTGGAATGACAAAATAGGAGCTCTTCTGTTCATGGCAAGATCCTTCGTGACCTCAGGATGACTTCGTTTTACAGGTCATCCTGAAGGAGCGCAGCGACCGAGGAATCTTATCATTTATTCGCGTTTCCGGGTTGTTGAATCCCCACCCAACTGTCACTCCACACACCTGTGGAGTCTTGGTTTGGTGGGTTGTTGAATCGTTTCAGATTCCACTGAAGTAGAATGACATAATAGGAGCTCTTCTGTTCATAGTAAGATCCTTCGTGACCTCAGGATGACTTCGTTTTTCAGGTCATCCTGCCTGCCCCG
>CAYPTY010000036.1:0-2240 GCA_964413935.1 uncultured Balneolaceae bacterium
TTATGATACAGGCCAGAAGTTGCTGGATGTTGAACTGACCCGCGAATGGAAAAATTTGAAATTCCGGTTTCCGGAATGGACCTGACTTGTATTCGAACAGGGCTAGTCATTTTTTCAAGCAGCATCGGATATTCCCATGAAATCTATCTGGATGATGTGGTTTTTCAGTGATTCCACCTGCAGAATACCTCCACATATCGCTTAATGCATTCTTCACACAATTTCGGCATATTCGGAACAGGCTAAAAATAAACCATCGGGATTATGTCAGTTGATATTGCTCTTATCGTAATCGGAATTGTATTAGTACTAATTGCAATCGTAGGGTCCATTCAAAGCAAAGACTCAGACAAGGCGTTGATCGGGGCTAAGATTCGGATTCCGGCCGGTCTGCTCGGAGTTCTGCTGGTCATCTATGCAGGCTATTCCTTCGGAGCGGTAAACATGGGAACCCAGGCACAGATCGAGCAGGCGGCAAGGGGAAATGTACTGGAAGTTAGCTACCCGGTAAGCAGCGTTCAGATTATTTCACCCATTCAGGGAGATGTGGTTGAATGTCGCGTACTCACCATGGGTGTGTATCCCGAGGGGCATGAAAAAGATATCTGGGTGCTTCTGAAACCTTCTGATGATAAATACTATCCTCAATCCGATCATACCAATACCTCCTATAAAAGAAACGGAGAGTGGCAGGTTATCACCCGTTTTGGCGGAGATCAGGCCGAATCTTTTGATATCATTGCCTTTGAGGCTGATGCGGATGCCTCTGCTTTCTTTACCCAAACCATAGAAGATTGGAAAGCAGCACTTGAATATCCCGGTCTGGAGGAAGATGAGCTGCCTGAAGGTGCAACCGAGATAGATCGTATTCAGGTAACCCTGAGGGAAAACTGCAGGGGAGTTTTTTAATCCTTTGTCAGCAGACTGAACCTATCTGAGACTGTGAAGCTTTCTGCTTCAAACTATTCTGAATAAAGGTTATGAAGATCCTCATCATCGGTAAAGTATGGCCGGAACCGGCTTCTTCTGCGGCCGGAAGCCGCATGGTACAGCTGATGGAAGTATTGCGGGAGGGCGGACACACCCTGCATTTTGGCACAACAGCTGAATTCAGCAGATTCTCCCTTGATCCGGCCGAGCTCGGCATAAAAACGCATCCGCTTAAACTGAATGATGCCTCTTTTGATACGTTCATCGCCGATCTGAAACCGGAGGTGGTCATTTATGATCGTTTCATGACCGAAGAACAGTTTGGCTGGCGGGTGCATGAAGTCCTGCCCGATGCCATCACCATCCTGAACACCGAAGACCTGCACTTTCTCCGTGCTGCAAGGGAAGCAGATCCCCAAAACCCGGATTTTCACCGGGATGAAACCTGGAGGGAACTTGCGGCGCTTTATCGCTGTGACCTCAACCTGATCATTTCTCTTGCAGAGATGGATCTGCTGACCCGTGAGTTTCATTTCGATGCAGCCCGGCTTCACTATCTGCCTCTGCTTTTTGAAGGGGATCAAGTTAATCCAGCAGACTTACCGGATTATGATGAACGGGAGGGTTTCTGCACCATCGGCAATATGAAACACAAACCAAACCGGGATTCGGTGGAGTACCTTAAGAAGGAAATCTGGCCGCTGATCCGCAAAGAAAAGCCGGATGCGGTGATGCATGTGTATGGCGCCTATATGCCGGAAGCACTGCAGCAGCTTCAGGATGAAAAAGAGGGATTCCTCATACACGGCCGGGCTGATTCAGCAGAAGAAATAATGAAAACCCACCGGGTTATGCTGGCGCCGCTGCGTTTTGGCGCCGGACTCAAAGGCAAACTGCTGGAGGCCATACAGTATGGTCAGCCAAGTGTGTGCACCCGGATCGGAGCAGAAGGAATTGGGGAGGGCGAAGTCTGGCCGGGAACCATTGCGGATTCGCCACGCCCATTTGCCCGGGCTGCGGTTCGACTGTATGATGATCCGCTTTTATGGGAAGAAGCGGCTCAAAAAGGGCATAATTTGATCTCTGAAGGCTTTAGCAGGGATAAGCATGCATCAGCACTTCTTGAGCGCTTGGATGAGGTCAGTGCCCGTTATAAAGAGAATGGGAAAAAGAATTACATTGCATCCATGCTGAGGCATCAGTCGATGAATGCCACCCGCTTTATGGCAAAGTGGATTGAAGAGAAGAATAAGCATCGGTAATGGGGCAAGATTTGTTGCCGATTCCAGAATCCAGCTGTTTAATCCTCA
>CAYPTY010000036.1:2340-6519 GCA_964413935.1 uncultured Balneolaceae bacterium
CCAGCTGTTTAATCCTCATCAGAGCGGCAATCTTCACAAACCCCAACCAGTAGTATTTCCGCACTTTCGATGTAGTGATTATCTACCTTAGGTATCCTAACATCCACGGGCAGGCATAACATTTTCGAGCATATCGTACACTGAAAGTGGGGATGCATATCTATATGACGCTCCAGTCCGCAATCATCGCAGGGGGCATACCAGGTTAAACCGTCTTTTCCGATGAAGGAATGCACCATGCCTTCATTTTCAAGCCGGTCAAGCACCCGGTACACGGTGGTTTTATTCATTTGCGATTTTACCCTGCTGATCAGATCCACCACAGAAATAGCTTCCTCCGTTTCATCGAAAAGGGAGATCAGGGTCTTTACAGGTTTTGTTTTTCGGACTACCGCCATGGCATAATTTAAAGCAACAGGGTTGCAATAACAACAGAATTCTTTATATTGCAACTTAATTGCAATAGGGATGATGTGTATGCCTGAATACCTTAACCACCTGCCTTTCCGAATTACCTGTTCCAGCTGTTTGCCTGATGAGCTTCTCATCAACCTAAGAACAGCCATTATTATTCTGATCCTGAGCCGCAGACAAAGCTCCATTTCTAACATAAATCAAGCATTATGAAATACTCCGGAATTTTCACTCTTTTATTTTTCCTGCTCCTGTGCAGCACCGTTCACGGGCAGCAGAAACTCAATGGTACAGTTAAGGATTCTCAGGGAAATCCGCTTAACAATGTGAATGTGTATCTACATGAAAGCAAATCGGGTACATCCACCAATAATGAGGGATATTATTCACTGTTGATCTCAGGATCCAGAACAACGATTACAGTGGAATTCAGCCGGCTTGGTTATAAGTCACGGGTTTTTTACCTGAACGTGGATTCACTTGATGCTCCTCAATACCGCAACTTTGATGTTATGATGACGGAAAGCGCAACAGAGCTTTCAGAAGTGGTGGTTACATCCGGTATCACAAAAGAAAAGCAAAAGCTGCCTTATGCAATATCCTCCGTTTCAAGGGATGAGCTGTTTGAGTCAGGCGCTCCAAATCTAGCTCAGACTCTGAGCAGAAATCCGGGTGTTTACTTTAGCAGTTTCGGCAATGGAGTTGGCAAACCGGTGCTGCGGGGACTTAGCAATACCAACATTGTGATGCTGAATAATGGTATTAAACTGGAGAACTTTAATTTCTCAACCAGTCATCCTTTTTTGCTGGACGAGTTTGCAACAAGCAGGGTTGAAATCATCAAAGGGCCGGCATCACTGCAGTATGGCTCGGATGCAGTAGGCGGAGTGGTAAATGCGGTAAAAGAACGGCCGGCTCCCATCAACAGTATTCAGGGAGAAGTGATTTCTCAGTTCAATACCAATACCAATGGTACCATGACCAGCATTGGGCTGAAAGGAAGTGGAAATCGGACTTTCTGGGGTTTTCGTGCGGGTCTTAAGTCGCACGAGGACTTTACTGACGGAAATGGGGATCTGGTTTACAATACCCGCTTTCGGGAACTGAATCTAAGTGCAAATACAGGTATCCGTACAGATATCGGGGTTTTTACGCTCTCGTACCAGTATACCGAGCCGGATTATGGTATTCAGAATATGGGCTCGCAGAATCTGATTTCGAACTTCCCCGATCAGCTGGAGGAGGGGAGAGATAATCAGGTCTGGTATCAGGACCTGACCAATCATTTATTCACTTCGAACAGTACGATCTATCTGGGCAGCGCGGTCATGGATATTGATCTAGGTTTTCAAAGTAATCTGAGGAAGGCGCTGGGAGGTTCATATGATGCACAGAATCAGTCCTTTTCGGCTCCCATCGTCGCGTCCATGCTTATGAATACGGTAACCTATAACCTGAAGTATATCTACCCATTGAAATCCTCGAAAATTCTGGTTGGAACAAACGGAGCTTTCGTTAACAATCAGGCCGATGAGACTAAACCGGGGAACCCGGTGCTGGATTCAGAAATTATGGACGCCTCACTGTACACCATCGGTGATTTTGAACTTTCGGAACGCTTTAATTCAACGGTCGGTCTTCGTTTTGATTACCGGCAGATGGAATCCTTTCCTGTTGCCACACAAACCACGGACCGATTTAAAATCGATAACACCTTCAGTAATATTTCCGGCTCAGCAGGTATAACCTATTCTCTCAGTTCTGCTCAGTTCCTGAAAGCAAATGTTTCATCGGGTTTTCGCAGTCCTTCGGTACCTGAACTTACACAGAATGGTATCCATGCGGGAAGATATGAGCGGGGAGATCCGAAACTGGAATCACAGCGTAATTATCAGGTTGATCTGAATTATCATATCCACAACAGCTGGATTGCCCTGGATATCGCACCCTACTATAACTTTATTGATAATTACATCTATCTGGTACTTACGAATGAAGTAGCTCCTATTGGTATGGGGAATGTGTTTCAGCACACACAGAACGACACAGAATTTTTTGGAACCGACTTCAGCATAGATGCGCATCCACTGAACTGGCTTGGTTTTCACGCCACCTACAGTTTTGTAAGAGCAGATATTCAAGATGATGATAATGTCTCCAACCCCACATTTATTCCACAGGATAGGTTTTCAGCTGAGATCAGACTGCATAAAAACCGTTTATGGAATCTTGACAATGCACTGTTTGCTGTTCAGTTGAATCACTTTTTTGAACAGGATGAGGTGGGGCAGAATGAGGCGGTTACGGATGCTTATTCATTACTGAACCTGAGGGCCGGTGGTGATATCAAACTGATGGGGCAGACTGCTGAGCTTAGTATAATCGCACAGAATCTGACAAACAGCAGCTATATAGATCACCTGTCGGTTACCAAACAACTTGGGCTGAATGCAATCGGCAGTAATATCATCGTAGCCTTAAGAATACCATTGAATAATACATTTTAAGGTTGTTTATATTGATATGTTTAAGCTATTAATGTTAATACAAAACACGAGAAAATGGGAAACATATATAAAATATCGGGACTAGCACTGTTAGTTGTACTGGTCTTCGGTTGTGCAACCGAAAAGAAAGATCAGCAGGAAACAGCGGCTTCAGACAACACAAGAACCAGCATACTGGATAACGATTATGCGGAAGTAGTTAAAGTGGTACTGCAGCCAGGAGACGCTCAGGAAGCTCATGAAGGTAAAGATCGCCTTATTTACTCACTAAACGACTATTCCATCGAATGGATGGAGAAAGGGGAAGATTTAGGCGTTAAGGAGTGGAAAGAAGGAATGATTCACTATCATGTGGCTGGTATGCATGCTGCAAAAAACAATGGAGATACCAATGCTGAATGGCTGGTATTTGTTCGCAAAGATTCTGCATTGCCTGAATGCGGGGATAATACACTTGAGAATGATGTAACCTCGGTTGCAGAAGAACGGACGGAAGTCCTTTTTGAAAATGAACTTTTCAAAGCAACTAAAGTGGTTCTGCCTGCCGGCGAAAAACTGCCCATGCACTCCGGAATAAACCGGGTAATCTACTCGCTTTCCGATTACATGGTTGAGTACGAATCGGATAAGGAAGGAGAAATAGAGAAGAGTTTTAGTGCCGGGGATGTGCACTGGCATGAGGCTTGCATGCACAGCATGGAAAATATCGGCGAGAATGACGCCGAACTCCTTGTTGTAGCCTACAAAAAGTAACTATTCTCCCCGGAATTATTTATTCTGACCGGCATTCGCGGCTTGTTCTGATTTGATGCAGAGCAGGCTGCGTTTAGTCTATGGAATCACTCAGAATGAAATACATGGTATGACCGAATTCGAACTTCTTGTTGACTTCCACCTGAACGCAATGCGACAGGGTCCCGGCAGTGATGCTGAGACCACAGAGCACTGCAGTTTATTCCCGGATACGATAAACCCGGCCTGAAAATCCTGGACATCGGATGCGGTATAGGAGCCCAGACGATGGCTCTGGCCCGCAACAGCAAAGCTGATATTACGGCGGCCGATCTCTTCAGTGAATTCCTTGAAAAACTGGATGAGAAGGCTAAAGAAGAGGGTTTTGCGGATCGGATTCACAGCCTGAAGGCTTCCATGGACGACCTGCCCTTTGAAAAAGGGGAATTCGATATCATTTGGGCGGAAGGGGCAATTTACAATATGGGTTTTAAAAAAGGCTTGCAGTACTGGAAGCAATTCCTCA
>CAYPTY010000037.1:0-5937 GCA_964413935.1 uncultured Balneolaceae bacterium
TCTGAGAATTGCTTAAATATGAAAAATACCTTCTTGAGGATTCTATAAAATGGAATTGTCTCATCATCAACTAGGGCTTCAATTCTTTCTCGTTTTATTGTGGCACCAAAAAACTTCAAATACCAAAGAAGACGTGGTAACTGATCTTTATAATTCTGCTCATCATACCCATCTATGAACTCTTTTACACCAACAAGTCTCTCTTTGCCTTTTATCGTTACTGTCCCACCATAAAAGAGAACTCTAGCTAACTCTGAATTGAACACACCTCCATGAGCAAGGGGACTTTTTTTAAAGTTCTTCACCCAACGTTTCTCAATTGATTTTACTGAGGACATATTTTCTTGCTTCCCTTACTAACTCTCCCTGTACATGTATAATATAATTTTATATGTTCCAACACACAAACTCTTGCTCATAAAGCATTAACATTCAGTGGGTTACAATATCGGAAATGATCTATGTATTTAAGTGCTGAATTGTGACTGCAAGGATTTTTCTTCGTCTTGAGAAACATTTCAAATCCCTGAATGAAAGAAAGATCTAATTCTTTAAGAGTGCTACCCGAGGTATTATTTTCGTCTAAAAATGCGGCCAAGTGTTTACAGCATACTTTATACCTTTTTAAGGTACTTTCTGAATAATCTATGCCAACCAGCTTTTCAATCATATTTATGTACTGCTGAAAATAATCAAGCACTGTTGGAATGGCTTTTTTGTCTCCATGAAACTCTTTCTTAAGGGACTGCGCAGTAATAGAAATGCATGCTTTCAGAAGCTGAGATTCTGCTTCTAAGGCTCTTCGTTCATACTGATCGAGTTGTATATTAAGAGCATGAATGGTGGGACTGTTGCCCTTAGCTCTGCGCTTAATTTTGCACCATTTGGAAGGGTCAATGGACTTTCCTGTAGCAATCTCAGCACGCTTACCATCAACATCTAAACGTAGGTAAATAGGAGCAGTACCGTCTTTCTTGATTTTGTTCATCCTGATGATGAACTGTGTTTTTACTTTATTCATAGTAATAATATTAAGGATTATAAAGAGGGTGAAATGAGTTATAATTTTCTGCATCTGGTGTCCTATTTCTAATAATTTGAGAGTGGTCACCAAATGGTTCACCAAAAATCTGGAGGGATCTGTAATAATCTGAAAACAAAAAAGCCATGTAGACGTCTAAACATAGGAATTAATGGCTTTGGAAGAATTTATAATAAAAATAGTGGAGGTGCGGGGAATCGAACCCCGGTCCGAAATGGCATATCTACAAGCCTCTACATGCTTAGTTACCGTTTAACATTCGCCCGAAGCCTTGTCCGGCAACAAACCGCCTCGAACTAGTTTGTTTAAAGTTTACCAGGCACGCACAAACATCGTGACCGGCTATCCTGCTATAATCGGCGCTCCAACTGGCTGCTAACAGGAAAACCTGCCAGGGAACGGCTCAGCCTGCTTACGCAGCTAAGCGGTAAGAGTAATCGTTGTTAATTACTTTTAGTCCATAACCGTTGATTACGAGAACGATTGGAAGAACTCGGCATGCAACCTGTGATTCTACTCATCCCGTCGAATCCAGTACACCCCCATTAAATCAAAGAACAACTACAAATATACAACTTTTCGATGCAATGCTTTGTTGTGTGCCAAATATAACGATACAAACAGTATAATAATTTCTTTAAGCCTTCCATATCAGGATTCCGTAACTTATTGGCTTAAAATCATTTATCTACTCTGATGCCCCTCAAAAGCTGCTTCAGCACTATCATCGTACTCCTGTTTCTTTCTTTGCCAGCTTTTTCACAGAATGGCCAGTCCGTGAGCGGCTTCATACGAGATTCCCAAACCGGTGAAACCCTAATTTCTGCCAATGTTGCCCTGCGCGAAAACCTGAAAGGAGCTTCATCGAACAATGCCGGTTTTTATGTGATCGGGGATCTTGCCCCGGGCACCTACACCCTGGTCTGTTCCTACATCGGCTACCAGCTTTATGAAAAGAAAATCGAGATTAAGGCTGGTGAAAACCTGCGTATGGATATAGAAATGCAACCCACCAGCCTGATGAGCGAGGAAATTGTTGTGGAAGCTAGCGCTGAACAGGAGGAAGCCAAGGATATTGGCGTGGCACAAATTTCCACTACTCTTATAAAGGAATTGCCCTCGGTGTTCGAAGCGGATGTATTCCGCTCAATTCAGCTTTTGCCGGGCGTTAAAGCCGCATCCGACTTTTCCAGTGGCTTATACATCAGAGGAGGCTCCCCGGATCAGACCCTGATCCTTCTCGATCGCACAACGGTGTATAACCCCTCCCACTTTTTCGGTTTTTTCTCCACCTTTAATCCGGATGCCGTGAAAGATGTACGCCTCTATAAAGGGGGTTATCCGGCAACCTTCGGTGGCAGGCTGGGTTCTGTGCTGGATATTTACAACAAAGACGGTAACCGAAAACAGCGCAGTGGTTCCGTAACGGTCGGACTTCTGACATCCAGAGCAAGTATCGAAGGTCCTTTCAATAACGGTTCTTATGCCCTTGCGGTTCGAAGATCCACACTTGAACCCCTACTGGCCGTGCTTCAGAATACCACTGATGGCGTACCCGAGCGGTTTTACTTTCTGGATGTAAACGGTAAAATCAATTATGATGCCGGCCCGAACGACAAACTCTCCTTGGCTTTTTATACGGGAGTGGATAATGTAGGCATTCCCTTTGCTGATGATGCCAGCTTTGACCTGAATTACGGAAATCAAACTCTCAGTGGTACCTGGACCCACATTTTCTCCGATAAGGTATTCTCTAATTTTACCGCAACGGCCTCACGCTATTTTAGTTTGCCACTGCTCGAAATCGCCTCCACCCCCATCGAAAGGGATAACAATGTTTGGGATTTCTCCCTGAAGGGCGACATCGAATACCTACTGAATGACCAGCACCTGATCAGCACCGGGTTCTGGGCCGGCAATCTGACCCTTAAGCTGGTGGATTTCTTTGATGATGAGCAAACCTTCACCTCCCGGATTCAGTCTCAATATGCCTCCTATTACCTGCAGGATACCTGGACACCAGCCGAAAAATGGGAGCTGATTGTCGGAACCCGCCTGAACTATTTTTCAGAGGGAGATTTCCTCCGGGTTGAGCCCCGCATTTCTGCGGAATACAAACCAAGTCCCCGTTTACGATTCCAGGCCGCTTATGGCCGCTATAATCAGTTCCTTACCTTGGTTACCAACGAAGCTTTTTCAGGATTCGATATCTGGCTAACCACCAATGAAGGTGTACCACCTTCTTTTGGTGACCAGTTTGTGCTGGGAACCAAAACCATTCCTTTTGAAGGCTACGGTTTTGATGTGGAAGTGTATTACCGCTCCATGCGCGATCTTTTCGACCTGAATCCTTTTATTCAGGATGCGGCCGGTCTGGCCTATGAAGAGGTATTCCGCTTTGGAGAAGGCATGGCCTACGGAGCCGAATTCTTTTTCGAAAAACGCCGTGGCCGGCTTACCGGCTTCATCGGTTACACGCTTGGATACACCTGGAGAAAATATCCTGGCTTTAACCTGGATCTGGAAGATCCCACACCAACCGCGCGATTTTATCCACCCAAATATGATCGACGGAACGACATCAACCTTGTGGGAACCTACCGGCTGAGTTCCACCTGGAAGTTCACCGCCAGTTTCAATTATGCTACCGGGCAGGCCTTCACCTTGCCCCAGGGACGATATCAGACCTTTGACTCCCCTTTTACTGACGACACGCAGGATGTGCTGGTGGTGGGCAGGGTGAATGCTTCCCGACTGCCGGATTATCACCGCCTTGACATCGCTTTTCAGAAAGAAGCTACTTTCTTTGGGTTTGGACAATCGCAATGGCAGCTGCAGGTCATCAATGTGTATTCACGCCGCAATGTGTGGTTCCTGAATTATGATTTTGACGAAAATCCTGTGGATGTAAACGAAGTAAACCTACTTCCCATCCTGCCCACTGTTTCCTACACGCTGAAATTTTAAACATGAACAGAATTCCCTTTTATATCATCCTCCTGCTTGCTGTAATTTCAGCCTGCGATATCTATAACCAGGATGAACTGGATCAGCAATATATCATTGAATCCTATCTGATTGCACAGAGGGAGCTGCCACAGGTGCGCCTGTCACTCTCCTCACCCATCAATACATTCTACGACTTCAGCAGTCAGGCGGTTAGTGATGCCAATGTTGAAGTGCGTCTACTCAGCGGTGCGGAAGGCTCTTCAATCGAAGCCACCTTCCCCTACTCCCTTTCTGAACCGGGTATTTATACAGCCGACGTTGTGCATGAAGTCTTGCCTCTGAGGTATTATGAGCTCTATGTTTCATTTGATGATGAGGCCAGGGTAATCCGTTCCACAACGGTTGTTCCCGATACCTTCCGGGTGGCCAGTACGGTTCCTGCTGAAATTGTTTATCAGTCATCCGATCAGCTGGAAATTGATATCACCACCAGCACTTTTCCTGGCCGGCAAACCATTTTTGTATTCAATACCATCAGCCTGGAGCCGGATACCGTCAACCTGACCCCGGTTTATCTGGATTTTTTCGAAGGGGATGAAGATGCTGATCTTAACGAGCTGGTAAATACCTCTTCCCCTCCCTTTAATGAGAGTAACTACGATGTGAATCCCGATGGCACCCTGACCCTGCGATATCCCTGGATTGCGCTGGTTTTTTATGGACAGAATCGAATCATTGCCAATACCATCGATGATAATATTTTCGATTTTATATCCTCACAGGATGTGCAACTGGGCGGTTCTACCCTCTCTCCCGGAGAAATCCAGAATGTGATTTATAATGTAGAGGGAGGCATCGGCATTTTCGGTGCCATTGCAGCGGATACCGTGGAAGTAAATGTACTCCGCAATCCCGACCTGCCTTTTAAAAGGGATAGATCACACTGATCCGCCAAACCTCGGTGTTATTGAAATTATCCCGAAAGCTCAGCAATGCCCTGAAACCGCTGCTGTGAGTGTATGCAAGCCCCAGATAATTATTTCGAAGGGTTACGAAGGATTGGTCTTGTTCCTCAACAAATAAACGGATTGTGCTACCATTCAGGGAATTACGCTCTTCTGTTCTTTTCTCAGTGATCAGATCATAAGAATAGCCAAGAGAGCTCCCACCCCAGATCGCGAAGTACTCACTTATTTCAAACCGTGCAAAAAGCGGCAAATCTGCCGTAAGCTGGTGCTGTGATTGTTCAGCTCTTTCCTGGAAAATGGCGGTTGTGATCACATCAAATCCTTCGGTTTGCCGTTCAGCATAAGCATAACCCAACTGGATGCCGGTCATGTAGCTGAGTGAACGAAATGAACGCCTTAGTGCATATCCGCCCCGGGTTTGAAGGAAAAACTGTCTTTCTCTGTCGTCGGTATTCCGGACGACCGGTTCCGTTGGGGTTGAGCCCGAATTTATACGAGTAAACAGCTCAATATCATCCTCGCCACTGCCGTAAAAGGTATCCAGCTGGTAGAAAAGGTTTTCATTTCCTTCCTGATTCAGGCTGAAAGACCGGAATTCGCTGTATCTTAGGGTGACTGCTCCCAGGTTACTCCGGCCTACCCCTATATTTGCCAGATTACTCTGCTGTATCACCGTATTATCGTTCAGCAGGTCTTCATCTATGACCCGGTCATTTTGTTCCACCCTTAAATCTTCATCCCCACCGGCATTCTGAAATTCTACCGATAGTCGCCTTACAACATCCATTTTCGGGGTGGTCCGATAGTGCTCCAGTCCGGTAACCCATTTTGAATCATCAGCTGCAAAATCAAAGTCGATGTCCCGGTTACTGCTTGTGCTCACTCTGCGAACCAGATTGCCCATATCAAAGATTTCATCCACTCTGGAATTAAATTCATTGGTAAACACCAGGTTTGAGCTTACAACGGTTTCATAAG
>CAYPTY010000038.1:0-3732 GCA_964413935.1 uncultured Balneolaceae bacterium
GGCAGGGAATGTCAACGTATGAAATTGGCGGCGAACCGGCTCAGAAACGAAAATATGCAGCCAATCAGGCCTGGTTTGAGTTTATTCCTGCCCATCTCAGCGGACATCCGGGCTCCTCACCGGCTCAT
Source organism: uncultured Balneolaceae bacterium (assembly GCA_964413935.1). GTDB lineage: Bacteria > Bacteroidota > Rhodothermia > Balneolales > Balneolaceae > CAYPTY01. The sequence goes on from CAYPTY010000038.1 coordinate 129, forward strand.
GACTTTAAGAAAGCCGGCATCGAAATAAATAATGCCCCTTTTGGTGAATTTGATGAGCAAGGCATCAATCAGGAAGAAAATAATCTGGCCGCTATTGGGTCGCTCAAAATTTACCGCAACACCCGCTGGGGAAAGCTGATGGAGCTGGTACTCACCGATTCCCGCAGCTACCGAACGCCTCATCCGGTACCCGGCGAGATCAATAACCAGATCGCCGGAACTGCGAGATACCTATCCCCCCTGCCCCTGGTTCAGGTATTTGATGCCGGAAAAACCTTTAATGGTGGGAATCCACCGGCAGCCATTCCACTGGGCGATGCAACCATACCCAACACCCGAAAAGACTTCCCGGCCGGTTCCATGCTGGGCAGCGAACAAAAGCAATGGTGGAAAGAAGTTATGGCAGGCAGTGATGCCAAATGGAAAATCTGGGGGCATTCCGTACCGGTAATGCCCATGCGTCTGGATCTGGATCAGGTGAATCCACAGGCCACCAATACGGTATTTACCATCGATACCTGGGATGGCTACCATACCGAGCGGCGTGAGCTTATGACCTTCATCAAGGAAAATGGGGTAAGCAATTTCATTTCACTTGCCGGCGACAACCACAACAGCTTTGCCGGTATCCTGGATGTGAACTATGAAAATGATGAGCTGTATCCCATTGGGGCTGAATTCTGCGTCTGCGGAATCTCCTCCACTTCGGTTTTCAAAGCACTGGAAAGCTTTGTCCCCAAAGATGATCCTTTCCGAGCTCTGGTTGCCTATGATTCCACCCCATTTGGAGGCTCAGATGCAGCCTTACCCGCTATCAACATGACCTTCCGCTACGGTTCGCGTGCAAGTGCAACATTGGCTCAGACCGGCGATCTGAACAAAGCCAAAGCCATGGCCAATCCAAAGCAGAATCCTCATCTGAAGTATGTGGATGCTTCCGCCAATGGCATTGCCGTGGTTAAAGTTACCGATGAGAAAGTAGATACCCGCTTTGTCACTATTGAAGAACCTCTTCAGGATCGCGGCAAAGCCGGAGCAAAGGTGCTCAGGGATACCCGTTTCAGTGTCCCGGCCTCGGAAAGCGGACAGCAATCAACCCTTCAGGGTCCTGAATATTCAGGCGAAGCTCCATTTCCCGAAATCAGCTGATTCAAAAGGGGCTTTTACAGCTCCTTTTCTTTTTACATTTGAGTGCAACTCTTCTATTTTTCAGCTTCTATTCTAAACTAACGATCGGGAATATTGATGGCGCCAAAAAAAGGCATTATTTACACCAAAACGGACGAAGCTCCGGCACTTGCTACCTATTCACTTCTGCCTATCATCCGGACTTTTACCGCCAAAGCAGGCATTGAGGTTGAACTAAAAGACATTTCTCTGGCCGGGAGGATTATTGCGGCTTTTCCGGAATATCTGAATCCCGGACAGAAACAGGACGATGACCTGGCCGAACTGGGCCGGCTGACCCAGCACCCCGAAACCAACATCATCAAACTGCCCAATATCTCAGCTTCCGTTCCGCAACTCAGCGCTGCCATTAAAGAACTGCAACAAAAAGGTTATGATCTGCCAGATTACCCGGCTCAGGCTAAAACAGATGACGAAATCAGCATTAAGGAAAGATATGATCGCATCAAAGGCTCTGCGGTGAATCCGGTTCTGAGGGAGGGAAATTCGGATCGAAGAGCAGCCAAAGCCGTCAAAGACTTTGCGAAAAAACACCCGCATTACATGGGTGAGTGGTCTTCCGATTCCAAAACCCATGTTTCCCATATGAAACAGGGTGATTTCCACCACACCGAACAATCCCACACGGTAGAAAAAGCCACATCAGTGAATATTGTATTTGAGGATGCAGCCGGTAAAAAGATAAACCTACGGGAAAATCTTGAGCTGCAGGAAGGCGAGGTGATTGATGCCAGCTTCATGAGTAAAAATCAGCTGGTTGATTTCCTGAATCATCAGGTTGAGGATGCCAAAGCTAAGGACGTGCTCTTCTCCCTCCACATGAAAGCCACCATGATGAAGGTTTCCGACCCCATTATTTTCGGGCATGCCGTGAAGAGCTACTTCAGTGAAATCTTCGAGAAGTATGAAGCAGAACTATCCGAACTGCATGTAAACCCGAATAACGGCATCGGTGATTTGTACAGCAGACTGGATGATCTGCCCGCTGACAAACAGCAAGCCATTAAATCGGATCTGGAAAAAACCATGGATCAGGGTCCCGATCTTGCAATGGTGGATTCTGATCAGGGTATCACCAACCTGCACGTACCCAGCGACATCATCATTGATGCCTCCATGCCCGCCATGATTCGAAATTCAGGGAAAATGTGGGATAAAAACGGAGTCAAACAGGATTGTAAAGCGGTCATACCTGACAGCAGTTGTGCAGGTATTTACCAGGAAGTCATCGACTTTTGCCGGGAAAATGGCGCTCTGGATCCCAAAACAATGGGTTCAGTACCCAATGTGGGATTGATGGCCCAGAAGGCAGAGGAATACGGCTCACACGACAAAACCTTTGAAATCCCCTCTGCCGGTGTGGTTAAAGTGGTGGATGCCGAGGGTAATGTACTCACAGAGCATGCCGTGGAAGAAGGTGATATCTGGAGAATGTGTCAGGTTAAAGACGAGCCCATCCGCGACTGGGTGAAACTGGCTGTGAATAGAGCCAAAGCTTCGGACACTCCCATTGTGTTCTGGCTGGATGAAAGCCGGGCACACGATGCCGAACTGATCAGGAAGGTGAACCTCTACCTGGACGATCATGATACCTCTGACATCGATATTTACATCATGGCACCAACGGTGGCAACCCGGTTTTCACTGGAACGCATTGCTCTGGGCAAAGACACCATCTCCGTGACCGGAAACGTGCTGCGGGATTACCTCACCGATCTCTTCCCTATCCTGGAACTGGGAACCAGTGCCAAAATGCTGTCCATTGTTCCACTGATGAAAGGCGGCGGTCTATTTGAGACCGGTGCCGGCGGTTCGGCTCCCAAGCATGTTCAGCAATTTCAGAAGGTGAATTACCTGCGCTGGGACTCCATGGGTGAATTCCTGGCTTTGTCCGAGTCTCTGGATCACTATGCAAAAACGCATGATAATAAACAGGCTGCTGCACTGGCCAGGGCGCTGGATGAGGCCAATGCCCAGCATCTGGAAAAAAATAAAGCTCCTGCCCGGGAAGTGGGCAAGATTGACAATCGGGGATCACATTTTTATCTGGCCCTGTACTGGGCGGAAGCCCTTTCCAAACAGAGTGAAGCGCCAAGACTGAAAACCCAGTTTACGGCACTTTATGAAAGCCTGAAGGCCAATGAGGAAAAGATCACCAAAGAGTTGCTGGAGGTTCAGCGTCAGTCCATGGATATCAGCGGTTATTACTTGCCTGATGAGCGACTGGCAACAGCGGCGATGCGCCCCAGCAGCACACTGAATAGTATTATTGATTCTTTTTAACCGGGAATTTCTACTCCATAGTGTAAAGAATATCTAAAACACTCTGAAAACCCCAAGCCTGAAAACCGGCATGGGATCGGGTTCAAGGTCCAGAAGGATCGCTCGGCCTGGAAAAATGCAAAATCGTAATCAG
>CAYPTY010000039.1:0-1218 GCA_964413935.1 uncultured Balneolaceae bacterium
ATTCACTTAAAAACAGGAATAAAGAACAGATCAAAAGAAGGAGAAGCCACTCTAGGGAGCAACCTTTTAAAGACCATCCCAATTTTGTGGTGATTCACCCTCCATTGACCTTTCCGTTGAATGCACTCCCGGAGGGAATGATGTACCGCAAACTGCTTAACTCCTATAACCGGATCTTATGGAATCACATTGATAAGGTGCTGAATACCTTTGGAGTTGAGAAGTTCGGTTACATCAACAGTTTTGACCCGGTCTACTTCGATATTCAGAGCAGTAAAACCTGCGCCTACAAGGTGTATCACTGCGTGGATCTGATTGAAGGCGAGCCTTACATTGCCAGGCATGGTGTGAATGCGGAGAAAAAGGCGGCAACAGACGCTGATTTTGTCATAACCACCTCAGAAGCCCTGAAAAACCGTTTGTTACCCTACAATTCCAGAACCACTTGTATCCCAAATGCAGCCGATTTCCGGCATTTTGCCGCCATGCGGGACGAGCCCAGAGAATACCGCTCACTGCATCGCAAAAAAATAGTGTATACCGGAAATATCGGACTGCGTATTGATTACCCCGCTCTTAAAAGAGTTGCAACATCTTTTCCGGAATATGACCTGATTCTGATCGGTCCAAAGGATGACCGGTATTTCAAGGGACAAAGCCTGACAGAAATGAATAATGTGCATTTTCTGGGAGCCCGAAAGTATCATGAACTGCCCGCATATCTGCACCATGCAGACGTCCTGATCATCCCATTTGAGTGTAATGACCTGACTCATCATATTTATCCGCTCAAACTCAATGAGTACTTTGCCACCGGTAAGCCGGTAGTCAGTTCCAAATTCGCGGACTTCGGAGACTTTGAAGCCGGCATGTACCTCTATGATGAGGTCAATGGTATAGAAAAAGCCATTCAGGCAGCAATCACCGAGAAAGACCAGGTCCAGCCTTTAGAAAGGGTAAAATTATCTTCGATGAATACCTGGAATCACCGCATGTCAGACTGGAGGTTGGTACTGTCTCACCTCGAAGGTGAATGTTTATCGAGAACTGCCTGAATTCATCGGTCAGTTTCCCATGCTGATCGAAATACAAACCACCTACCTGCAAAACAGCGCTAAGTTTGTTCAAAATCAAACAAAAAAAAACCTATGCGCTCAACAATTGATATTTCATATACGCAGGAGACAAATCTGCTCTCCCGAGTTAAACGAAACCTAT
>CAYPTY010000039.1:1228-3331 GCA_964413935.1 uncultured Balneolaceae bacterium
ACTTAAGAAATGGGTCCACCGCGTGCTGGTCCCCAAAGGTCAGGCTGAACCCCGCTGGTTCGTCCGTAGTCTGATTAATCCCTTCTTTCATGAGGTGGCTTCTTCCGCCAGAATTAAAAGTAGCAGCAGATTGGATGTTTTTCCATTCAATCACTTTAAGGTGGGCAAAGGGAGCACCATTGAAGATTATACTGTGATCAATAACGGGGTTGGAGCGGTTGAGATCGGCTCCGGTAGCAGACTGGGAATCGGCAGCGTGGTTATGGGACCGGTTAGCATCGGTGATTCAACCATTACCGGGCAGAACTGCCTCATCACCGGACTGGATCACAACTATGAAAAGCACGACCTGCCCATCAAAGACCAGGGTGTAAGTGTTAATCCAACCCACATCGGAAGCGGATCCTTCATCGGTGCCAATGTCTCCATTCTTCCCGGTGTATTCATCGGAGATAATGCCATCATCGGGGCCGGTTCAGTAGTTACACGGGATGTACCCAATAATCATATGGCCGTGGGAAATCCGGCCCGACTGGTAAAGAAATTCGATAAGGGGACCAAGCAGTGGATACGCCTTTAATTTCATTCCTGATCGTAAACTACAAAGTGGCCGATCTGGTCCATCAGTCCATACAGAGTATACAGTCGCATGTGAGTTCCAGCTATGAAATCATTGTACTGGATAATGCCTCTGTAGATGGATCTGTGGAAAGTCTGCAGGATACCTATCCAAACACCCGGATCATTTCTTCGGAAGTGAATCACGGCTTTGGAGTGGGGAATAACCTGGCATTCGATTACGCAAAAGGGGAGTTCATCTTTTTGCTGAATCCGGATACCATTCTGCTTGATGATTCCGTCGATCGAATGGCCGCATATCTGAAGCAGAAACCGGAAGTGGGCCTGGTATCACCCATGCTTCTTTATGAAGACGGGAGCCTGCAGCGGTCCATCCGCAAATTCTATTCCTTTGGCGGCAGCCTGATGGATAACCGCTTTATGAATCCGGTAATCTCAAAATATCCCGGCCTGACCCGCCTGCTTCCGGGCCTGCTTAATCACTTCGAAACACAGGAAGTGGACTGGGCCAAAGGTGCTGCATTGCTGATCCGGAGGGAAGTGATTGATCAGCTCGGATTATTTGACCCTGATTACTTCATTTATGGGGAAGAAATGGACCTCTGCTTCAGAATAGGTGCAGCCGGCTGGAAAAAAGTATATCTGCATGATTGCCGAATCGTGCATCTGGAAGGTAAAAGCACGGTACAGTCCAGTGCCCGGATGTTCCTGATGAATTACAAGGGCATGTATCTCTTCCTGAAAAAGAACTTCAAGCCAGCAGTGCTGCGCAAATACCATCAGCGTGTTGGGGTTTTATCCCGTCTGCACTACCTGATGGCACATCGAAATGAATCTAAAAAGGCACTGTACAAAAGCCTGATCGACTGGCACCGAACAGAAGCCCGGACACTGATAAACAGTTAAACGGGGGTATTTGGCATTCATCGAAGGGAAAGCATCCTTTGTCGAAATGCAGCCATAATCACCCAATAGTGCCCTTACCTTTTTTAAAAAACAAACAATCAAAAAAACACCAATAAAATGAACATTACAGTAATTGGAACAGGATATGTAGGCCTGGTTGGCGGAACGTGTTTCGCTGAAACCGGCAATAACGTGACTTGCGTCGACATCGTCGAAGAGAAAGTTAACCGAATGAGAAACGGTGAAGTACCTATTTACGAACCCGGACTCAAACCGATTTTTGATCGTAACCTCAAAGAAGGCCGCCTCCACTTCACAACCGATCTGGAAAGTGCTGTCAGAGACGCTCAGGTAATTTTTCTGAGTCTTCCAACCCCTCCGGGTGCGGATGGTCAGGCTGACCTCTCAGCGGTACTCTACGTGGCCGAGCAACTGGGGCAGATGATTACAGACTACAAAGTAATCGTAAACAAAAGCACTGTACCGGTTGGTACGGCAGATAAAGTAGCTGAACGTGTTGCAAGACATGCGAAAGTAGATTTTGACGTGGTTTCAAATCCGGAATTCCTGCGTGAGGGAGCCGCTGTAATGGACTTCCTGAAGCCGGAACGGGTGGTT
>CAYPTY010000040.1:0-3109 GCA_964413935.1 uncultured Balneolaceae bacterium
TCAAAGGTAGTGGCCGCTGAAGAAGCCGTGGGCACTACCGTGACCTGGTGATTTTATCAGGCGCTCATCTTCAGAAACTCTTCCACGAAGGGACTTTGCTTGCGCCAAAGATCAAAATAGGCCGTACCGGTTATGAATAAATCCTGATGTGACCCCTGTTCAATAATCCTGCCTTCCCGCATTACGACAATTTCATCGGCTGTGAGGCAGTTTTTCATCCTGTGCGTGATCAGTAAAATGGTTTTGCCCTCATTCCGAAGCTTTTTGAAAACCTTTAATATTTTTTCTTCGGTAATTGCATCTACTGCAGAAGTTGCCTCATCCAGGATAAGTAAATCCGGATCTCGGTACAGTGCCCGTGCTACAGCAAGCAGTTGTGATTGCCCTCCTGAAAGTTGAAGTCCGAATTCACCTATGAGGGTATCAAAGCCGAAAGGAAGTCCGGAAATTAAATCGTCCATTTCCAGCATGCTGCAAATTGCTTCAATCTTTGCTGTATCCGGCTCTTCATAGCCCAGGGCAATATTGTCTTTAATACTGCCACTGAACAGTTCGATTTGCTGGGGTACCGTTCCGATTCTTCGGCGTAATTCAACCAGGTTCAGTCCGCTTAAATCCAAACCATTGATTAAGAGTCTGCCGTGATCAACGGTATAAATCCCCTCCAAAAGTCGGGCAAGGGTGGATTTACCTGAACCACTTTCACCAGCAATAACATAAATCCTCCCTGCCTCCAGCTGCATTGAGATATTCTTCAAAATATCATCTCCTGCACCATAGCTGAAATATACTTCTTCCACCTTGATGGGCATGATCTGATCCGGTATATCAGCAGAGTTTTCAACTTGCTCGCTTTGCAGGTCCTGAATCTCGAAAAGGCGGTCGGTTGCTATCATTGCGTCCTGATAGCTTTGATTCGCGTTGATCAATTCACTAACCGGATGTGTGAAATAAGCTATGAGTGCATAAAAGGCCATGAGTTCACCCAGGCTTAGCTGCCCTGCAATCACCATTCCGCCCCCAAAGCAGAGTACGAGTACAGTGAAGACCTTATTTACCAGACTTGTAGAAATCTGGGCATAAATCCCCATTCTCCCGGAACCTTTGGCGGTAACCAGTACATCTTCAAGCAATGCTTCAATCTTTTTCAGACTGTCAGATTCGGTACCGAAGTGCCTGATCGTCCTGATTCCACCTATATTCTCAATGAGTGATGATTCCAGTTTCGCGGCTTTTTCCATCACTTTCCGCTGTAATGAGCGGTTTTTCCGGTTCACCAGATGGAGCAGCATCGCATAGAGCGGAATCACAGCCACCATGCCCAGGCCAAGTCTCCACTCGGTGCTTAGCATGACCGTGAAAGCACATATCAGAATCATCAGATTCAGAAACAGGTTCAAAGCTATATCGCTTATAAAAGAACGGATTTTAACGGCATCCCCGAAGCGGGATATGATTTCACCTTTCTGCATGCGATCAAAGAAAACCTGTGGCAGAGCCATCACTTTCTGCAGGAAGTTCTTCATCAGCTGAAAGTCCATTTTGAGACCGGTATTCAGCATCAGCATGGACCTAAGAAATCCTGCTCCCATCTGCAATATAATGATGATACCCATCACCAATCCAAGCAGGTAGAGCGCTGTCAGACTACCCATCATTAAGGCCTGATCGATCAATATCTGAAGAAAGAGGGCGAACGAAATTCCGAGCAGTGTCTGGAATACGGCCAGCAGTAAAGCAGGAATTAATTCCTTTCGGTGTGGCCTGAGCATTTTGAGGAAACGCTGAAATCTGGAAACACTGTAATCGCCGGTCTCGAAATCTTTTCCGGGTTCCAGGAAAAGCAGGATTCCTGTCCATGATTCCCTGAAATCCATTTCTTTTCTGAATTCCATTTTACCCACCGCAGGATCCATGAGATAGACTTTGTTTTCACAGACTCCAAAGACTACCACAAAGTGCTGCAAATTATCTTTCAGTATATGCGCGATTGCAGGAACCTCAAGCGACCTCAAAAAATCAAAATCTACCTTCAGGCCTTTGCATTCCATACCGTATGCTTCAGCGGCCTGACACAAACCCAGCAGATTGGTTCCCTTTTTGTCGGTGCTGGCCTTCATTCTAACCTGGCTCAACGGAACTCTCAATCCATGCCAGGCAAAAACTGAAGACAAACAAGCTGGCCCGCAGTCGGTGATATCGTGCTGTTTTATGCGGGGATTGAATTTCATTGGATCATATAGTCATATGTATAGCCAAGACATATCAATCCAATATTTGCTAAACCATGTACAATCATCGCACCCAAGACAGCTTTTTTAAAACTTCTATCTATGTATCTGAGATATGCGAATGCTATAAAAAACGAGCCCGGAAGTGTTAAAAATAATGCAATCAGACCATTCAGTACGTGTAATGCTGAAAATGTAACAGTTGTTAAAACTAAGATGAATTCGTTATCAACAGGAAACTTTCTAAGAACTGCAATAAATGGAATATGAAAAAATACAGTCTCTACAATTGGAGCAATGAGCCCACCACTTATAAGATCTGGTATAAAACCAGATTTCTCCATTTCATCACCTAACAAGACCCTAAATAATGGTGAATCTGTTTGTTCAAAAAAATCCCAAGCTGAATTATAGACTACTCCCATAAGTATTAGCAAAAGCAGGTCAATGAAAATTGCAAAAAGAGCAATTGCGAGAATACTTTCGCCAAAGCTTTTCTGCTTTAGATATCTGTTTAAAGCTTTCATATTAAATTGTGTGACGGGGAATACCCCGCCACATAGTGTTATTATTCAAATGACTCAGAGAAGCAATCCCACGCTTCAACCATTTCAGACTCTAGGATTTGACTCCCAGCTTCCTTGATCCTATTCCACAACCAAGAACCTAACTTACCCCAGGGTATTGGCAGTCTACGTCCACCATGAATAGCCATCATCTCTTCGATACTTAGTACAGCATAATTATTCTGCATCTTTGACCTCCTGATAGGCTTTCATGGTTTCATAGCACTGCCCTACCGAACCAGGGCAGTTAATACTGATCGCGTAAACAGCCCTTGCAAGTAACTTGCCCAGCCAGCAGCCTATGCCGCCGCC